>NZ_CP141588.1:721250-1442500 GCF_035594035.1 Sphingomonas sp. LY54 | reverse complement strand
ATAAAGAGGGTGAGATGCCCTCTCGCCGAAAGACCAAGGGTTCCTGCTTAAAGCTAATCTGAGCAGGGTGAGCCGGCCCCTAAGACGAGCCCGAAGGGGGTAGTCGATGGGAACCACGTTAATATTCGTGGGCCTGGTGGTGTGTGACGGATCTCTTATGTTGTCGGTCCTTATCGGATTGGACCGGCTTCGACGAGGTTCCAGGAAATAGCCCCACCGTATAGACCGTACCCGAAACCGACACAGGTGGTCTGGTAGAGTATACCAAGGCGCTTGAGAGAAGTGTACTGAAGGAACTCGGCAAATTGCCTCCGTACCTTCGGAAGAAGGAGGCCCTTGTTCTGCGCAAGCAGTTCAAGGGGGCACAGGCCAGGGGGTAGCGACTGTTTAGCAAAAACACAGGACTCTGCTAAGTCGGCTTCAAGACGACGTATAGGGTCTGACGCCTGCCCGGTGCCTGAAGGTTAAGTGGAGGGGTGCAAGCTCCGAAATGAAGCCCAGGTAAACGGCGGCCGTAACTATAACGGTCCTAAGGTAGCGAAATTCCTTGTCGGGTAAGTTCCGACCTGCACGAATGGCGTAACGACTTCCCCACTGTCTCCAGTACATGCTCAGCGAAATTGAATTCTCCGTGAAGATGCGGAGTACCCGCGGTTAGACGGAAAGACCCCGTGCACCTTTACTGCAGCTTCAGAGTGGCATTAGGAAAGAACTGTGTAGCATAGGTGGGAGGCTTTGAAGCGACGGCGCCAGCTGTCGTGGAGCCATAGGTGAAATACCACCCTGTTGTTTTCTGATGTCTAACCTCGCACCGTTAGCCGGTGTAGGGACCCTCTGTGGCGGGTAGTTTGACTGGGGCGGTCGCCTCCTAAAGAGTAACGGAGGCGCGCGATGGTGGGCTCAGGCCGGTTGGAAACCGGCTGTTAGAGTGCAATGGCATAAGCCCGCCTGACTGCGAGACTGACAAGTCGAGCAGAGACGAAAGTCGGTCATAGTGATCCGGTGGTCCCTCGTGGAAGGGCCATCGCTCAACGGATAAAAGGTACGCCGGGGATAACAGGCTGATAACCCCCAAGAGCTCATATCGACGGGGTTGTTTGGCACCTCGATGTCGGCTCATCACATCCTGGGGCTGGAGCAGGTCCCAAGGGTTTGGCTGTTCGCCAATTAAAGTGGTACGTGAGCTGGGTTCAGAACGTCGCGAGACAGTTTGGTCCCTATCTGCCGTGGGCGTCGATATTTGAGAGGAGTTGACCCTAGTACGAGAGGACCGGGTTGAACATACCTCTGGTGGACCTGTCATTGCGCCAGCAGTGCAGCAGGGTAGCTATGTATGGACGGGATAACCGCTGAAAGCATCTAAGCGGGAAGCCTCCCTCAAGATAAGATATCACAGAGCCGTCGAAGACCACGACGTTGATAGGCCGGATGTGGAAGCGCAGTAATGCGTGGAGCTAACCGGTCCTAATTGCTCTATTCGCGCTTGATGAATCCCACCATCAACGACAGGATTGGACGAGCTGAGGCTCCGCCGAGCCACGCTTCATGCGGGGCTTGGAGAGACCCAGACCTTCCATCTGTCGAGACTAGATAAGTGCACGATTTCTAGAACTTCGTTGTTGCGCCGGCTCCATAGCTTGGTGGCCATAGCGTCTGTGACCCACCCGATCCCATCTCGAACTCGGCCGTGAAACCAGACTGCGCCGATGGTACTATTGCTTAAGCAGTGGAAGAGTAGGTCGCCGCCAGGCTTTGAAGCCGGCGCAGCAAACGAAGAAACCCATTCACATGTTTTTGCTTGGCCTCAGGTGCCGGCAGCCGCATCCGCGGCTTTGGCTTCCGCACCATAAGGTGCAACGGCCGGTCGGCCTTGCGGAGTCTCCGGCTCCGGCCGCCACGCAAAGCGAAATTGGCGCGGGATGGAGCAGCCCGGTAGCTCGTCAGGCTCATAACCTGAAGGTCGCAGGTTCAAATCCTGCTCCCGCAACCACCAATACAGAACTCCCTCGGAGCCCACCGGCTCCGGGGGCTTTTTGTCGTCTAGGCCGCGCAAACCGTAGCCACGCAGTGCCCGAAACCGATTAGCCTAAGGCCGCAGCCAATGGGTTCCGCCGGGACCGGGCTATTGCCACCGCTATTCATAGCCCAAGGCCATGGGCTGCTCCCCAAAAGATTGGGCTGTGCCGGTTGGAAAAACCGGTCGGGCCCGTATCCTCGCCTTGGCGCGGCAGCTCAGGACAGGACGTCCATGTGCCGACGCGCGGGGGAGACTTATCGATGCGAATATCGAGGCTGAGCGCCGGCGCGCGTGGGCCGACAGGGCGAGGGCGGGCCATGACAGCGCGCCGGATCGTCACTCTGGCGGCCGCCGCGGCGACCGTGGCCTTGGCCACTTGGAGCAGTGCGCGCGCAGCGGGTGCGACGGTGGTTCCCAGCCAGGTCGTTGCGGATCGGGTCTTCGTCAACGGGCCGGTGATCACGATCGACACACATGGCCACACCGCGCGGGCACTGGCCGTCAAGGACGGGCGCATCCTCGAGGTCGGCGACGAGGCTTCGGTTCGTAAGCTCGTCGGGCGCGATACGGTCGTCACCGATCTTGGCGGCCGGGCGCTCGTCCCGGGCTTCATCGATGCGCACAGCCATTTCCTCGGCGTCGGAACCGCCTTGTACGGCGCGGACCTCAACAGCCCGCCGATCGGCGCCGTGCGGTCGATCGACGACATCGTCCGCATCCTCGCCGAGCGGGCGAAGTCGGTGCCCGAGGGCGGCACCATCGTCGGGCGCGGCTATGACGACACTTTGCTCGCCGAGCGCCGCCACCCGACCCGGCACGACCTCGACCGCGCCTCGACCAGGCACAGGATCATCATCCGCCATATATCGGGCCACTTCTCGGCCGCGAACAGCCGCGCGATCGAGGAGAGTGGCATCGGTCCGGAAACCCGCGACCCCACCAACGGCGTGATCCGGCGCGAGGCGGACGGCACGCCCCTGGGCGTGTTCGAGGAAACCGCCGCGTCGCTGGTCAAGCGGGGCCCGGACGCCGTCTACGGACGCGCGCAGCAGCTCGAGGCGGCCAAGCAGGCCGCGGCGATCTATGCCGCGCAAGGCGTCACGACCGCGCAGCACAGCTCCGCGGGCAAGCGCACGTTCGAGCTGCTCAAGGCCGCGCAGGCGAGTGGAAGCGTAAAGCTGCGGCTGGTCCTGCTTCCCAACGGCACGCTCGCCAACGCGTCGTCGCCTCCCGTCGATCCGGCCACGGCGATCGCGGACGGCTTGGTCCTTGGGCCGGTCAAGCTCTTCGCCGACGGCTCGATCCAGGGCTATACCGGCTATCTTTCCGATCCCTACCATGTCGCGCCCCCGCAGGCGGAGGCAGGCTATCGCGGTTATCCGGCGCAGAGCTGCAATCGCGTCGAAACGCGGGTCGCCGCGCTTGTCGCGCGCGGCTGGCAGGTGGCGATCCACGGCAATGGCGATGCCGCGATCGACTGCGCGCTGGGCGCCATGGAGAAAGCGCGGCCGCTTGCGACAGCCGCCCATTACCGCCCGGTGGTGATCCACGCCCAGATGAGCCGCCCGGACCAGCTGGACCGGATGAAGGCGATCGGCGCGACCCCGTCCTTCTTCTCGCTGCACACTTATTATTGGGGCGATCGCCATCGCGACCAATTCATCGGGCCGGAGCGCGCGGCGCGGATCAGCCCGGTCGGCTCTTCGCTCGCGCGCGCCCTCCGCTACACGGTCCATACGGATTCGCCGGTGGTGCCGATGGACCAGATCCGGCTGCTATGGGCGACCGTCAATCGCGTCACCACCGGCGGGGCGGTGCTCGGTCCCGAGGAACGGGTCTCGGCCCTCGAGGCGCTGCGCGCGATGACCTATAACGCCGCTTACCAATACGGCCTCGAGCGCGAGCTCGGCTCGCTCGAGCGCGGCAAGCTCGCCGACCTCGTAATCCTGTCCGAAGACCCGCTCGCGGTCGCTCCGCGGGCACTGGACGGCCTGCGCGTCGTCGAAACCATCGTCGGGGGCAAGACCATCTTCGCCGCCGGAAACCCTGACAGAAAGGAACCTTGAACATGGCCGCAACTGGAGAGGCGCTCTGCGCCGGACCGCCGCTCAGCCGCGCGCGACGGGCGGGCGATCTGCTGTTCGTCTCGGGCCAGCTTCCGCGCGGCGCCGACGGCGCGATCGTGCGCGGAGACTTCCGCGCCAAGGCGGATCGGGCGCTCGCCAATCTCGTCGCCATCCTGCGCGCCGAGGGCCTCGGGCCCGAGCATGTCGTCAAGACGACGGCGTGGCTGACGGACGCTGCCCATATGGACGCCTTCAACGCCGCCTATCGCGCGGTGTTCTCGACGCCCTATCCGGCGCGCTCGGTGGTGATTTCGGGGCTCGTCGCCGACGACGCCGACGTGGAGATCGAGGCTGTCGCCCACTTCGGGTGAAGCCGTGCATCGCTTGCCGCCCGCGTCGGGCGTTCGCCTGTTAGGATTGTGAATGCGTTTCCGTCACATCGAGATTTTCCACGCCGTCTATGCGAACGGCTCGATCAGCGCCGCGGCACGTTCGCTGAGCGTTTCGCAGCCTTCGGTCAGCAAGCTGTTGCGCCACGCCGAGGACCAGCTCGGCTTCAAGCTGTTCCAGCTGGTGCGCGGGCGCCTGGTGGCCACCGACGAAGCGCACGCCCTCTATCGCGAGGCTGGCGACGTTTTCGAGCGCCTGAACTCGCTCCAGCAGACCGCGCGCAATCTCCGGCTGAACGGCGGCGGCCATATCCGTCTTGCGACCGTGCCTTCGCTCGCGCTCAAGGTCGTGCCGAATGCGATCGCGCGCTTCCGCAGCATGCATCCCAATGCGAGCTTCGCGGTCCACACGCAGCATCATGACGAAGTCGTGCGCTCCTTGCTGGAGCGCGAGTGCGACGTTGCTCTCGCTTACGACCCGCCGCCCCATTCCCGCCTCGTGACGCGCGACCTGTGCGAGGGCGAACTGGTCGTCCTGTTCCGGCCGGATATCTTCGAACGGTCGGAACAGCGGCTGCCCCTGCAGGAACTGGAAGGTCGCGATGTCATCGGCGTCGCCGCGGCGGGCCCGATCGGCGAGGTGTTCGGCTCGGCCGTGGACCGGCTGGGCATCTCGTTTCGCGAGACGGTCTCGGCGCAGACCTTCTACGTCGCCGCCGCGCTCGCCCAGTCGGACGCCGGCATAACGATCGTCGACGAGTTCACCGCGCGCGCCTGGGCTTCGCCGGACCTGGCTTTTCGGTACGCGGATCCGCCGCTGCGATTCACGCTCCAGTGCGTGTCGCTGGAAGACCGGCCGCTCACCAAGCTGGCGGAGCGCTTCATCGCCACCTTGAGCGAAGCCCTGACCGAGGGGCGCGAGCAGCCCATCGATTAGGGCTATGGGAGCGGCAAAGAATCGTTTGGATGCACCCCCTTGGATGCGCGGCCCCGGGCGGTAGGATTGCGCATCATCGAGCGCCCATGGCGCAATAATAATGCGCAGAAGAAGGGCGGCCGGCATTACCATGCTGCTTTCGCAAAACTTGGATCCTTCCTTGCTGGATCAAGGAAGAATGAGAGACGGCAGCAGCGCCGTCGTGCTGGGGGCCGGGGTTGTGGGCGTGGCGACTGCCTATGCGCTTGCCCGCCGCGGCGTCGCCGTAACCCTCGTCGATCGGAATGCGGGGCCGGGCCGCGGCACCTCGTTCGCCAACGGGGCGCAGCTCAGCTACGTCTATACCGACGCGTTGGCGGCGCCGGCGCTGATCGCGCGGATCCCGTGGCTGGCGATGGCCCGCGATCAGGCCTTCCGTCTCAGTCCCAGTTTCGACCTCGATTTCCTGCGTTGGGGGCTGAGCTTCCTGCGCAACGGGACGCTCTCGCGCTTTCATGCGAACACCCTCGATGGGTTGCGGCTCGGGCTGGAATCGCGGCTGGCAATGCATGCGTTGCTCGAGCGCCATCCGATCGAATTCGGGCATGCGGCGCCGGGAAAGATCCATCTTTACAAGACGGCGGCAAGCCTCGCCGCCGCGTCCAGCCTCGTTGATCTGAAGCGCACTCTGGGGGCCGTCCAGCACGTCCTCACGCCGCAAGAGACGCTGGCGGTGGAGCCGGCTCTCGACGGGGTCATCTCCAATTATGCAGGGGCGATCCATTCGCCGCAGGAAGAGGTGGGCGACGCCTGGCGTTTCTGCGTCTCGCTGACCGAATGTCTGGAGCGCGATTATGGCGTGCGCACCCGCTTCGGGCTGGACGTGGCCAAGGTCGACCTGTCCTCGGCTCGGCCTGCTCTGGTTGCGGCGGGCGGCGAGCGGATCGAGGCGGATCGCCTTGCCGTCTGCGCCGGGGTCGACGCGCCGCCGCTGCTGCGGACCGCGGGTCTCCGCGCCAGGATCTGGCCGATGAAGGGCTATTCGTTCACGGCCCCGCCAGGCCCGCAATCGCCGCGCACCAGCATCACCGATGTCGCGCGCAAGCTGGTGTTCTGCAGGCTTTCCGGAAAAATGCGTGTTGCCGGCCTAGCCGATCTGGGGCGGCGCGACCTCGACGTCGACCAAAAGCGGCTGGATGCGCTGATCGGGCCGGCGCGGAGCGGGTTCCCCGAGGCCGTCCATTACGACCGGATCGAGAGCACCTGGGCCGGCCTGCGCCCGATGACTCCCAATTCCCTGCCGATGCTCGAGCGACCGCGGCCCGACGTCGTGCTCAACCTCGGCCATGGAGCGCTTGGATGGACCTATGCGATGGGATCGGCCGAACGCGCCGCGGGCGCACTGGCGATGGCGTCATGCTGATCAAGCGGAAGCTGCGCAGCGGCAAACTCCTCTCGCTGACCGTGGCCGGCCTGCTCTGCGGGGGTGCGGCCCCGCCGGCGCCGTTCGACCTACTGATTGTCGGCGGCGAGCTGATCGATGGCACCGGTGCGGGCGCAGTGCGGGCCGACGTCGGCGTCAAGGGGGACAGGATCGTCTTCGTCGGCAATGCTGCGGTCGCCAATGTCCAGGCCGATCGGCGGATCGACGCCAGCGGCAAGCTGGTCACGCCCGGGTTCATCGACCCGCACACGCATAGCGGCGGCGATCTTGCCGCCAAGGACCCCGGCCGGCGCGCGGCGCTTAACCATGTGATGCAGGGCGTGACGACAATTCTGGTCGGCAATGACGGCGGTGGCGCGATAGACCCTGCGCCGGCCCGCGACACCGGCGTCAACGTCGCCCGCTTCGTCGGCTTCGGGCCGGTGCGGCGCGCCGTGATCGGCGACGCGGATCGGGACCCAAGCCCGGACGAACTCGCGCAGATGCGCGGCCTGGTCGCGACGGCGATGTGCGAGGGCGCGATCGGCTTCTCGACCGGCCTCTATTATGCGCCGCAGAGCTTTGCGAAGACCGGGGAAGTCGTAGCGCTAGCACGCGAGGCTGCGCTTCGCGGCGGCATCTACGACACGCATCTGCGCGAGGAAGGGTCGGGCGGCATCGGCCTGGCAGCTTCCGTGGATGAAGCGATCGCGGTCGGCCGCGGCGCCGGCCTTCCGGTCCACATCGCCCACATCAAGGCGCTGGGCGCCGACGTGCACGGGCAGGCTCCGTCGATCATCGCCAAGATCGAGGCGGCCCGCGCGAGCGGGCTTCGCGTCACCGCGGACCAATATCCGTGGGCGGCATCGGGCACGCGACTGACAAGCGCACTCGTCCCGGGCTGGGCGATGGACGGCGGGCGCGACGCGCTTCGCGCCCGGCTGGATGACCCCAAGCTCGCTGTCGGCATGGAAGAGAATCTGCGCCGCCGCGGCGGCGCCGGCGCGGTGCTGATCAGCGGCGGCAAGCACAAGGGCAAGCGCCTCGACGCCCTCGCGGCCGAATGGAACGTCGATCCAGTCGCTGCTGCGATCCGCGTGATCCGCGAAGATGGAAATGCGCCGATCGCGTCATTCAACATGGCCGAGGCCGACATCCACAAGTTCGCTGCGCAACCATGGGTGATGGCCAGCTCCGACGCATCGAGCGGCCACCCCCGCCGATATGGCAGCTTTGCCGAACGCTGGCAGCGCTTCGTGCGCGACGCCAAGGTGGTGACGCCGGCCGCGTTCGTTCAGCGCGCGACCTCGCTCACTGCGTCGACCTTCGGCCTCGAGGGACGGGGCGTCATCCGCGCAGGAAACTATGCCGACATCGCCGTGATCGACCCTAAGCGCTTTGCCGCGCGAGCCAGCTACGAGAAGCCCACCGAGCTTGCGACTGGCGCCGACTTCGTCCTCGTAAACGGCGCCCTCGTCGTCGCCGACGGGCAGCCAACCGGCGCCCTGCCGGGTCGTCGTCTCGCCAAGCCGCGCGACCCGTCATGGAGTTGTCCCGAATGAGCCAGTCCGCCGTTCTTCCCGAACCGACGCCGGCCCGGCCGGGCCTGCTGGCACGCTGGGTCGCGATCTCGCTGTGGAAGCGGATCCTGGCCGCCCTGCTCTTGGGGGTCGTGGCCGGGATGTTGTGGGGCGACGGGGCGGCGCAGATCCAGTGGATCGGCGACGTGTTCGTGCGGCTGATCCGGATGCTGGTGACCCCGCTCGTGTTCCTGACGATCGCATCGGGCGTCGCCGCGCTGGCCGACCCCAAGCGGCTCGGCAGCATCGGCATCAAGACTCTCGGCATGTACGTCTTCACCACCGCGATCGCGGTGACGGTCGGGTTGGCGACTGCGACCCTGTTCGCACCGGGCGCCGGCGCCGATTTCGCCAATGTCGCGCCGCGTGCCGTGGCCGCGCCCAAGGACACGGCCGAGCTGTTTCTCGGCATCATTCCGACAAATCCGATCGGAGCAATGGCGGAAGGGGACACGCTCGCCGTGATCTTCTTCGCAGTGCTCGTCGGCGCGGGCGTCATTGCGGCTGGCGAAAGCGCCGAACCCGTGCGCCGCATTCTCGCGGCCGGCTCGGACGTCATGCTGAAGATCGTCGGCTTCGTGATGGAGATGGCGCCGTTCGGCGTATTCGCGCTGATCGCGGTCGTGGTCGGAGCGAATGGGCCGGAAACCTTCGTCAGCATCTTCTGGCTCACGTTGTGCGTCGTAGTGGGATCGCTGATCCAGACGCTGGTCGTCCACGGCGGGATCGTTATCCGGCTGCTCGCCTGGCTGCCGCCGGTTCCCTTCTTCCGCGGCGTCGCGGACGCGATCTTGGTCGGCTTCTCCACATCCTCGAGCTCGGCGACGCTCCCGGTCGCTATCCGCGTGGCCGAGAACAATCTCGGCGTGTCGCCGCCCATCGCATCGACGGTGCTGCCGCTGGGCGCGACGGTCGGGATGGACGGCGCGGCGATGTATGTCGCGATGCTGACGCTGTTCGCGGCGCAGGCTTTCGGCGTCGATCTGACGCTCGCCGATTATCTGGTGGTCGCGGCGACGACGACGATCGTCGCGATGGGCGTTGCGCCCGTCCCTTCTGGCTCCCTGTTCGTGCTCGCGGCGGTGCTTGCCGCGATCGGCGTCACGCCGGAGCAGACCGCGATCGTGGTCGGATTCATTCTGCCGTTCGATCGGATCCTCGACATGACGCGCACCGTGCCGAACGTCACGGCCGACCTTGCGATCGCCACGGCGGTGGGCCGCTGGGAGGGCGAGATCGACGTCGAAACCTACCTGTCTTCAAACGATCAATAGCGGGCTCGGAAGAAAGCTCGAACTCACAACAAGAAAATATAAACTGGAGGAGAATGAGATGCGTGGTTTGGCTTTCGCCGTCGCTGCCGTCATGGCTTTCGTTACCGGGGCACCGGCCGCTGCACAGCAGCAACCGCGGGTGACGATCGACAAGGTCAGCTTCCCGAGCGGGGACGGCAAGACGACCTTGACCGGCTATGTCTTCAAGAGCGCAGCCGCGCCAGCGAAGGCGCCGGCCGTCGTGATGATCCACGGCCGCTCGGGCGCTTATTCGTCGCGCGCCGACACCTATGAAGCGGACACGCTCAGCGCACGCCACAAGGCTTGGGGCAGGCTGCTGGCGCGGCAGGGTTATGTCGCCATGCTGATCGACGAATATGGATCCGTCGGCTTTCCCGGCGGCTTCACGATCAAGGAGCTCAAGAACCGTCCGCCCGAACTGGAGGACGTGGTCGCCCGCCCGCTCCATGCCTATGGCGCGCTGCGTTATCTGCGGGTTCGCCCCGATATCGACGGCCAGCGCGTCGGCGTGATGGGCTGGTCCAATGGCGGCAGCGTCACGCTCGCGGCGATGGCCGACGACAAGCCGGCCGACATGAGCAAGCTCGGCTTCAAGGCCGCGGCGGCCTTCTATCCGAGCTGCACCCTGCGCAAGCGCTACCAGGAGCAGCGCTACAAGCCTTACGCGCCGGTGAAGGTGTTCATCGGAAGCGCGGACAAGGCGGTTTCCGTCAGCACTTGCCAGCAGCTCGTCGATCGCAGCAGCCGCCGCAACGGCAAGATCGAGATGACGACCTACGAGGGCGCGTCGCACAGCTTCGACGTCCCGACCAGCACGTTCCAGAAGGTGCCGGAAAACGCGCGCGCCCGAACGGAATCGCAGGCCGCCGTCCTGGCTTTCTTCGGCGAGCAGCTCAAGGCGCAGTGATGCGGGGGCTGGGGCCTAGCCCGCAGTTCGCCGCCTTAGCCTCGATCGCCGCTTTGGTGCCGTCCCCGCTGGCTGCGCAGCAGCCGGGCGGGGCGGACGCCGCGTCGGCGGCCGAGGGCGACGCAATCGTCGTCAACGCCACCCGGCCGCGGGGCGGGGTGCTGGGGGACATTCCGCCGGATCATTCGCTGGATGCGGCGGCGATCGCGGGCTATGCGGCGGCCGACCTGTCGGAGCTGATCGCGGAGCTAGCGCCGCTCGTCCAGGGCGTGGGCGATGGCGAGGATTCCGCACCGGTCATCCTGCTCAACGGAAAGCGCGTTTCAAGCTTCCGGGAAATCCGGGCCTTCCCGCCCGAGGCCCTGGAGCGGGTCGATATCTTTCCCGAAGAGGTGGCGCTGAAATACGGGTTCAAGCCCGACCAGAAGGTCGTAAACTTCGTCCTTCTCCGGAACGTTCGCTCGATCAATACCGAACTCCAGTCCCGCCTCGCGACCGCGGGGGGCGCCGGAGTCCATGAAGCCGACGGGGCGGTGCTCAACGTCGGCCCGCGCGGCCGGTCGAGCATCGATATCGAGTTTCGCAGCGAGAACCCGATCTTCGAATCCGAACGGCGCGTGGCGCGCAGCAACCAGTCGCTGTTCGATCCGATCGGCAATGTCGGCGCTGTGCGTGCGGGTGGAGAGATCGATCCTCACCTGAGCGCGCTGCTCGGACGGCCGGTGGTGCGTGCCGGGGTGCCGCAATCGGCGCGGGACGGTCGCCCGGCGCTCGAGGACTTCGCCGCCACTGCCGACGCGCCTTCATCGTCGGATCTGGGGCGGTACCGCACCCTTGAGCCCGCCCGGCGCGACTTCACCATCAACGGCTCGCTGAACCGCACGCTCTGGGGCGACGTCGACGCCACGGTGAACGGGCGCTTCGAAGTCGGCGAGCGTGTCGCCCATCTGGGGCTTGCGGGCGCGACGCTCGCCGTTCCCGCGAGCAATCCCTATTCGCCGTTCAGCCGCGACGTCAGGCTTTCCCGCTACGATCTGCTCTACGGGCCGCGCCTTCGTGACACCGACACGAGCGAAGCCCATCTGGGCGTGGTGCTGAATGGCATGATGCGGCCGTGGCGCTGGACGCTCACCGCCGAATATGATCGCGCCACCAGCGATATCCGAACCGACGCCGGCCTCGACGTACAAGCGTTCCAGGAGGCGATCGACGACGGCGATCCGTCGCTCAATCCGTTCGCCCCTTTCCAGTCGAGGGATCTGGTCGGCCGCCTGCAAAATTATTCGCGCTGGCGAAACGAGCATGCACGGGCGGAACTGGTCACCAACGGCCCGATCGCCGATCTGCCGGCGGGCGAGCTGGCGCTGACGGTCAAGCTCGGCGGCGACCGCCGCACGCTCGCAGGGTCGGCGCGCACCAACGGCGTCGAACGCCAGCGGGACCTCGGCCGCGATCGCGCCGCCGTCCAGGCGAGCCTGGATATCCCGCTCGCCAGCCGCCGAATGGGCTCCCCGCTCGGCCAGCTCGCGCTCAACCTCAATGCGGAGGCCGAGCAGCTTTCCGACGTCGGCACGCTCGCGGGCTTCGGCTATGGCTTCACCTGGTCGCCCGTTCGGAGCCTCCGGATCGTCGGCAGCTTCGCGCGCGACGATCGCGCACCGACCATTCAGCAGCTCAGCGATCCGATGCTCGTGACGCCGGATTCGCGTGTCTACGATTTCGTGCACAACGAGACCGTCGATGTCGTGCGCACGACCGGCGGCAATCCCGAGCTTCGCCCGCAATCCCGCCGCAAGTGGAAGCTCGGCGTCACCGCCCAGCCCCTGCCGGCGAAGGAACTCACGCTGAGCGCCGAATATGTCCGCGAGCGCGTCGTCAATCCGATCAGGAGCTTCCCGTCGGTGACGCCCGAGCTGGAAGCGGCGTTCCCGACAAGATTCCAGCGCAGCCCGGACGGGCTGCTGGTTGCGGTCGACGCGCGCCCGCTCAATTTCGCCAGCCGAAGCGCAGACGCACTGCGCTGGGGCGTGCGCCTGTCCCGCCCGATGGGCCCCGAGCGCCGTTCGCCCCAGGACCCCGCCGATACCGCGCAGCGCGCGGGCGGACCCGCCGCGGAGGGAAACAAAGGCGCCGCCCGAAAGGGCCCGCGCCGCGCATCCAATGCGGGCCGCCTGCAGGCATCCGTCCATCACAAATGGCGAATGAACGACGAGATGCTGGTCGCCGCCGGGGGCCCGACGCTCGATTTTCTCAATGGCGCGGCGGCAGGGGATACGGGCGGCCGGGCGCGGCACGAGGTCGAAGCCAAGCTCGCTCTGTCCCGCGGCGGCCTTACCGCGAAGGCGAGCGGGCGATGGCAGGCCGGCTCCACGGTGAGCGGCGGCGCGGCCCAGCGGGATCTTGTCTTTTCGGATCTCGCGACGCTGGATTTCAGCGTCTCGGCCAATCTCGGCCGGCAGCCCGGTCTGGCGCGTTACGGCTGGCTGCGCGACACGCGCCTCACCATCGGCGTGCGCAACGTCTTCGATGAAAGGCTGCTGGTGCACGACGCGCAGGGCGCCACGCCCATCCGATACCTGCCCGACGTCCTCGATCCGTTCGGCCGATCGGTCCGGATCAGCCTGCGAAAATTGCTCCGGTGAGCCCTGTGCAGCCCGCCGCCAATCCCCATCATGAAAGAGGCCCGACTATGAATGATTTTCCGAATATGCCGATCCGGGTTCCGGCCGGAAGCGCCAGATCGGCGCTGCTCGCGGCCGCCGTGTCCGGCCTGGCTCTGTGTGCCCAGGCCGTCGGCGCCGCGCCGACCGCACCCCCGCTCGACGAGCAGGTGCGCCGGATCATCGACAGCCCGGCGGCCTCGAAGGCGCCCGGCTGCGTCGTCGGCCTCTTCCAGGACGGCAAGGCCGTCACACAAGTTGCGGCCGGACATGCCGACGTCGCGAACGGCAAGCCGCTCTCCGCCGACACGCAATTCTATGCGGCGTCGCTCTCGAAGCAATTCACCGCGCTCGCCGCGATCCGGCTCGCCGAGCAAGGGCGCCTCGACCTCGACGCGGATATCCGCCGCTATATTCCCGAATTTCCCGATTACGGCACCGCCGTCACGGCAAGGATGCTGATGCACCACAGCGCGGGACTGCGCGACTGGCTGCATCTCGCCCGCTTCGCCGGCACGTCGGCGGCGAGCCTGGACAAGAAGGCCGCGCTCGATCTCGTCCTGCGCCAAAGCGCGCCCAATTATGAGCCGGGCACACGCTATCTCTATTCGAACAGCGGCTATCTGGTGCTGGCCGAGATCGTCGAACGCGTGGCGGGCGAGCCGTTCCCGCGCCACCTCGAACGCACGTTGCTGCGTCCGCTGGGGATGACGAACAGCTTCTTCATGGACGGCAAGCGCCCGGAGAGCGCCTTGCTGGCGCACGGTTATGTGGGGCGGGCGGGAAAATATCAGTTCCGCAACAATTATCCCACGATCAGCGGCTCGGGCGGCCTGATCACCTCGCTTGCCGATCTCGCCAAGTTCGAGGCGGCGATGGCCGGCGACAGCGCGGTCATCAGTTCCGCCGCCCGCAAGCTGCGCCTCCAGCCGGGACTGCTCACGGGCGGCGTTCCGGCCACCGACCCTGCGAAGGGCCTGACCTATGCGGGCGGGGTGACGGTGGGGCGGCCGGACGGGCAGCTGATGGTCCGGCACGGCGGAAGCGCCGACGGCTTCACCGGGCTCTATGTGCGTTATCCCGAGGAGCGCCGTGCCACGATTCTTCTCTGCAACCAGGGCGGGCTGGACCTGGACGCCAAGGCGCGGGCGATCGATGCCGCACGCGGCGACGCCGCCCCGGGCGCCCATGTCCTCGCGAACGGCGAGCAGCGGACCTATTATCTTCCGGAGGTGGCGCGATACTATCGGGTCGAGGCCGGCGAGGGCGAGATCCAGGTCGGCAACAGCGCGACTGCCGACCAGTTCGACGGATCGCCGCAGCGATACGCGCTATCGGACGAAGGCGATTACCGCTCCGGCCAATATTCCGTCCGCTTCCTCGATAAAGGCCGTACGCTCGTCCTCTCGTCCGGCCGAGCCTCCGGCGTGCGGGGCAGTGAGGTCGGCCGCTAGCAAACGGCGGGCGGGCGGGGAGGGCGCCCCCGCCCCGCTCGCTTACGAGCGTTTCAGCGCTTTGACATGTTCGGCGATCATCAGCGTATCGACATAGCGCTGTTGAGAGCCTTGGCTGCCGAGAACCACGATGTGGTAGCGCCGGCCATCGATCGTCATCTCGGTCAGGAGGCAGGCGCCGGCCGTCTTGGTGGTCCCGGTCTTGATCCCCGAGACATTGGGATCGCCGAGCAGGCGGTGCGTATTCGACCAGGAGACGTGGCGGCTCTCGCCATCTGCTGTCCGTGCCTGGGTGGCGAAGGTTCGGGTCCCGAAGACCTGCTTGAGAAGCGGTTGGGCGGTTGCGGCACGGGCCAGGATCATCAGGTCGTGGACCGTCGTGGTGCGATCGTTGACGGTGCCGCCGTCGCCGAAGGAGGATCGGTAGATCGTATCCTTCATGCCGAGGGACTGGGCCTTGCGGTTCATCGCCGCGATGAAACCCTTGCCGCTGTTGGCCGGGCTGCCGGGCGTCAGGCGCTCGCCGAAATGTTGGGCGAGCGCATAGCCGGCATCGTTTCCGGAGGGCAGCATGAGCGCGTAAAGCGTGTCCCTGACGCTGAGCGACTCAAGCGCCCTAAGGCCCGATTTGCTGCCGACTCGCTCCACCGCCGCCTCCGAGAAGGTGACGGTCTCGTCGAGCACCTCGGGCTGGCGAGCCGCCAGTTCGGTCACGAGCAGTGCGGTCATGACCTTGGTGATGCTCGCCGACTTGAGCGGCGTGGTCGCTTCCTTGGCGGCGACGATCTCGCCGGTTTCGGCATCGGCAATGCCCCAGCCCGAGGCCGTAATCCGCTCCAGGCCAGCCAATGGGGCGGCCGCTAGCGGGGCCGCGGCCGCCGGGGGCCGTGGGTCGCCGGCGCAGGCGCCGAGCAGGAGGAGGGACGTCAGCAGGATGCTGGAATGCGCGGTCTTCATGTTGGTATCCCTCCTCGGGGCTTTTGCAGGCGGACGTCGCGGCGCGACGGCGCTTATTTCTGGCCGGCGGCCTTGACGGCCTCTTTCGCCTTGAGCTCGATCCCCCAGTGGGCGCCGAGGAACTTCTCGAGCGCGATCGCCGTCGCGTCGCCGAAGCGCTGCCGGTTCTCCGGCGTGTCGCGCACGCCCTTGAAGTTGGTCTCGATCTGGACTCCGCAGATCATGCCGTCCGTCGTTCCGCCGGCCGGCGACGCCGCGGAGCCGCAGGTGTGGCGCCGGGTGTTGTCGCCGCCGCCGAAATAGCGCTCGCCCTGAGGGCCGGGGTCCCCGGCACTCGGGACTGCCGGGAAGCCGTTCTCGGCGAAGAGCGTGCCCAGGCTCGTCGGGCCGCGCAGGAGGGTGGAGAGCGGCGCCGGCCCTTTCAGCAGAGTGCGGACGCTGGCCTTGCCCTTCAGCGCTGCACTGGCGTTGAGTTCATCGTCGGTTCTGTCGATCTGGTCGCCGGTCAGAAGGTAGCCGAGCTCGAGCCTGGGGATGGCATGGGCATGGCCATGAATGTCCATGTACCAGCCGCGCCCGGTCGTCTCGAGGACCTGCGCCTTGGCCGCGTCGATGAAGGCGTGCCATTCGGTCAGCGCACGCTCGGCATCGGGATTGCCGCAGGCGCCGTCCTTCACCCCCCGGTTGGCGTCGAGCTTGCGTCGGGCGAGGCGGTTGATGACCACGTGCGGATAGGTGCCGAAACGGGCGTGGAAGGATTCGCGCATCGCCAGCACCAGCGCCGCGGTGTTGCTGTCGTTGGCCACGACCGTCCTTGCGGCGCAGGCGTCGCGGGTTCGGTCGGGGATAGTATCGGGGCGCAGCGACCCGCCATGCGGCGCGGTGAGGATTACCGGCGCGTTACCCGGGAGGTACTCGATATACTGGTTCTCGCCGAAATAGGATTTGCCCACCTCGAACTTCGCTGGCTTCGCAGCGGCCTCCTTTGTGGCGGCCCGCGCAGTGCCGGCAAGCATGCCGCCGCTTGCGAGCGCCAAAGCCAGCGCCGTGGCACCAATTGTCCAATTTCCCCGAGATACGCGCATCACCCACTCCCCGTCTGTTTTGTTCTATTTCTATGGCGCCGCCTCAGCGTCCGGAGGGACGAGACGGTTAGTCCGGATAGTTGGCCTCCGGGGAGTCCGAACAAGAGAAAATCGGGACGGGATGTATAGCCCCGCACTATGGGCGCAGCGTGATGGCACCGGGGATCGTCGAAATATCCCGCGGCGGCTCAGAAGCACGTTGATCAAGGAGATGTCGCGTAGCTCGCGGCTTCGGACCGCCCATTACGGGATAAGAAGCATCGCCGGTGCCGTGCCCCCCCTGGGCTCGGCATGAACTATCCATAGCCCCCTTCTATGCCTGCTCTAACTCTTCGTGGAGGCGCCGAGCAGGCGCTTGAATAGGATCACCCTCAAACAAGACCGGTTGCGCGGAGGCCGTGCCCCAGCAGGGGCCGGCATGCCTTGCAAACCGGGACGGGCGCATGTGCGGCCACAACAGGAGGGGACATTATGAGGAAATTGACTTGGGCCGCCACGCTGTTGGGCGGAGTGTCGTTGATGGCAACCGCGGCCGCCGCACAGACCGAGGCGCAGGACGCCGACGCCGCCCAGGAGGATGCCGTCAACCTTAGCCGGACGGACGCTCCGGGCTCGGCCAATCCCAATGAAGAAATCGTCGTCGTCGGCAGCCACATCAAGGGCGTCGACGTCTCCGGTGCGCTGCCGGTCACGATCCTCGACGAGAACGACATCGATTCGGTCGCGGCCGAGAATGGCGACGACCTGTTCCGGGCGATCGCCCAGGCGGGCGACGTCAACTTCAACGAGACCCAGGACGTTGGCGGCAGCAACGATGCCCGCGGCGACGTCGCGTCGATCAACCTGCGCGCGCTCGGCACCGGCAACACTCTTGTGCTGCTCAACGGTCGCCGCATGGTACTCCACCCGGGCACGCAAACCGAGAATCTGGTGCCGGTGCAGAGCGTCAACACCAATGCGATCCCGGTCATGGGCGTGCGCCGGGTCGAGGTGCTGCTCGACGGCGCTGCCGCCATCTACGGCTCCGATGCGGTTGCCGGCGTGGTCAATACCGTCCTCAAGAAGAACCTGAACAGCCTCGCGATCAGTGCCCAGGTAAGCCTCACCGAGGATTCCGATCAGGAATCCTACCGAGTTTCGTTCGAGGGCGGCAACACCTTCAACGACGGTAAGACGAACATCTCGGTGTTCGGGTCATACAACAAGCGCGACCCGCTCTGGGCGCACGAGCGTAAGAACTCGCGTTCGCGCGACCTCCGGCCGCTGCTGGAGGGCACGCCGTTCGAAGGCATGAGCGCGTTCGACAATCGGTCGTTGGACACGCCCTGGGGCGAGTTCCAGCGCCTGACTTTGACCTACGCCCCCTCGACCACGACGGCCTACGTCAACGGCGAGCAGCTCACGACCAGCGGGCTCTTCCACGTGCAGCCGGCGATCAACGGCGGGTGCGTTGCTCCGGCCGGCAATGGCGTATGCTACGACAACAGCACCCTGGCGACGCTCGGGTCCGACGCCAACGTCAAGTATAACAGTAATGCCGAGCGGATGATCAGCGGCGGCAACGAGCGTCTCAACCTGTTCGGGTTCGTCAATCACGAATTTGAGAGCGGCGTCGAGCTCTTCGGTGAGGTCGGCTATTATGGCTCCGACTTCAATTCGCAGCGAGAACAGGAGACCGCCCTCTCGAGCCAGCGACTGATCATTCCGGTCCAGGCCTACTGGAATCCGATGGGACCGGTCGGCAGCCCGAACCGGATTCCGGGTCTGACGGGCGTCTTGACCAGTGGTGTGCCGCTTGAGCTTCGCGACTATCGCCCGGTGGATGCCGGCCCCCTGAAGATCAACGTCAAGAACGCAACTACGCGCTTCCTCGGCGGTTTGCGCGGCGAGACGGCCGGGTTCGACTGGGAAACGGCTGCGCTTTACTCGCGCGCCCGCACCAACGACACGATGGAGACGATCAGTCTGACCAAGTTCCAGGAGGCGCTCTCGCGGACCGATTGGACCGGCTATAACCCGTTCAACGGCGGCGATCCGCTCAATCCCGGATCCCTTGATTCCACGCCGAACCATCAGTCGATCATCGACAGCTTCATCGTCGATACTTCGCGGATCAACACGACGTCGCTCACCATGGCCGACTTCAAGGTCTCCAGGAACGATCTGTTCAACCTGCCGGCCGGGCGGGTCGGCATGGCGGCAGGCGTCGAGTTCCGGCACGAGACGTTCTCGGATGACCGGGATGACCGTTTCGACGGCACGATCGTGTTCACCGCGCTGGATGGCAGCTCGAACGGCAGCGACGTGATGGGCGCGAGCCCCACTCCGGATTCGTCCGGTTCGCGCGACGTCTATTCGGGTTTCGCCGAGCTCGCCGTTCCGCTCGTTTCGCCGCGGATGAACGTCCCCGGCGTACACTCGCTAAACATGCAACTGGCCGGCCGCGTCGAGAGCTACGACGGCTTCGGCACGGTCGCGACGCCCAAGATCGCTTTGTCCTATCATCCGATCCCGTGGCTGCAGGTCCGCGGTGCATGGTCGCAGGGGTTCCGCGCGCCGGGCCTGCCGCAGCTTTTCGAGAACGGCATCGAACGCGCCAACGGCCGCACCGACTGGGTCCGTTGCGAGGCCGACCTCCGCGCCGGCCGGATCAGCAATATCGCCAATTGCGGCCGGAGCTTCACGTCGGTCAGCCAGCGCTCGGGCAGCCGCGACCTGAAACCCGAGAGGTCCGAGAATCTGACGATCGGCATCACGGCGCAGCCGCCGCTGCCCGACGCTTTCGGGCGGCTGACGCTGACCGCCGATTTCTGGCAGATCAAGCAGAAGGACCTGATCGGCATCTTCGGCGACAACAACGCACTGACCCTCGATTACTTGATGCGCGCCGAAGGCAGCTTCAACCCGAACGTCGTCCGCGCCGATCCGACGCCGGAGGAGATCGCTCTCTTCGACGGCACGGGGCTCGCGCCGGTCGGCCGCGTCATGCATGTCGCCGACCACTACATGAACCTCAATCCGCGGACCGTCCAAGGCGTGGATGTCGGCGCCTATTACCGGCTGCGGGAGACGCCGATCGGCACTTTCAGCTTCCGCGTGAACGCCGCCCATCTCCTGAAATTCTACCAGGAGCCGAGCGAGCTTCACCAGCGGCTGCTTGACGGTCAGGCGGCGGGAACGATCAGCTCGCAGATCCGCATCACCGGTGCCGAAGACCTCGTTCGTCAGAATGCGCGGCCGGCGTGGCGCGGGTCGGCGTCGATCACCTGGCGTCTCGGTCAGTTCGGCGCGGGCTATTTCGGCAGCTATGTCGGCAGCGTGGTGGACACCAGCGCGGTCCTGCCGGATGGCTCCCGCTTCCGGGTGAGCGACCATTCGACGCATAACCTCTATCTGCAATATGTCGTCGACACGAAGGGTTCGCTGGACGGTACGCGGCTGCGGATCGGCGTGCGGAATATCTTCAACAACCTTCCGCCGCTGGCCGATGCCACGCTCGGTTATCTCGGCAGCCTCTACAACAACAATGGCCGCGTGATCTACGCATCGATCCGCAACCGCTTCTGATGAGCGGGCGGCCCGGGCACTCCCTTGCCTGGGCCGCCGTTCATGAGCGGCCGTCCTGAGTGGTGTAATTGGTCGGCTTCTCCACGGTGCCGCGCGCGCCTCTTCAATCCAGGTGCGCGCGGCGCCGTGATTTGCCGTTTGCGCACCAACACGCCTAATGGTTTCTGGACATGATGATCCTTCGCCGCCTTGCGCTCCTCCCCGCTGTCCTCGCCTCCCTCGCCCTGGCCGCCTGTGCCAGCGTTCCGGAGCGCCAGCCGCAACCGCAGCCGCAATCCCAGATTTTCGTCGCGGCCGCGCATCCGCTCGCTGCCGAGGCCGGGATGGACGTGCTCCGCAAGGGCGGCAGCGCGGTCGACGCCGCGGTGGCGGTGCAGGCGATGCTGAGCCTGGTCGAGCCGCAAAGCTCGGGCCTCGGCGGCGGCGCATTCCTGGTCCATTTCGACGCGGCGGAGGGCAAGGTCAGCGTCCTCGACGGGCGGGAGACCGCGCCGGCGGCGGCGACGCCGGACATGTTCCTCGGCGCCGACGGCAAGCCGGTGTCGCGCGCGACCGCCATGCTTTCGGGCCGGGCGACGGGCGTCCCCGGCGTCGTCGCGATGCTCAAGAAGGCGCATGACGAGAAAGGCGCGCTCCCCTGGGCCGCTTTGTTCGAAACCACGGCGCAGCGGGCGGAGCAGGGCTTCACCGTCACCAAGCGGCTCGAGCGGTTCATCCACGGCGATTCCCCGCAGGCGAAAGCGCCCGACGTCACCGCTTATTTCAGGGGCGCCCGCGCCGGCGACACGATCCGCAATCCGGCCTACGCCGCCTTCGTCCGCCGTCTCGCCGAGGAGGGCTCCGACGCCTTCTATCGCGGCCCGACGGCCGAGCGGATCGTGGCACGGACCAGGACGGGGCCGCTGCCGGGCTCGATGACCTTGGCTGACCTTGCCGGCTACACGCCGGTGGCGCGCGAACCCCTGTGCGGCACCTACCGATTGCTGCTCGTCTGCACGCCGCCGCCGCCCGCGAGCGGTGTCGGGCTGCTCCAGATGCTCGCCATCCTCGAGCGTACCGACATCGCCGATCGCGGCCCGAACGATCCCCAGGCCTGGTTCCTGTTCGCCGAGGCGAGCCGGCTGATGTATGCCGACCGCGATGCGCTCGTCGGCGACCCTGCCTTCGTGAACGTGCCGGTCAAGGCAATGCTCGATCCTTCCTATGTCGCCGGTCGCGCCGCGCTGATCGGGCCTGCGGCCGGCCCCGCGCCGCGCGCCGGCATCGCGCCGACCGGCGCCGACGCCACCCAAGAGCCCGCCGGCACCTCGCATTTCGTGGTCGTCGATGCGCGCGGCAACGCGGTGTCGATGACGACCACCGTCGAATCCTTCTTCGGCTCCGGCCGGATGGTCGACGGTTTCTTCCTCAACAACCAGATGACCGATTTCTCGCTGCGCCCCGAGGGTCCGAACGCGATCGCGCCGGGCAAGCGCCCGCGCTCGTCGATGACGCCGCTGATCGCGCTCGATGCGCAAGGCCGCTTCGCCGCAGCGCTCGGCTCGCCCGGCGGCAATGCGATCCTCGGCTATGTCGGCAAGACGCTGGTCGGCCTGGTCGACTGGGACCTCTCGATGCAGCAGGCGATCGCGCTGCCGAACCTTGTGGCGCGCGGCAACGCTTTCAACGGCGAGGCCGCCAAGATGCCCCCCGCCGTGACCTCGGGCCTGAAGGCGCGCGGGATCACCGTCGTTGCCGGCAGCGGTGAGGATTCCGGCCTCCACGGCGTCATCCGCCGCGGCGCCACGCTCGACGGCGGCGCCGACCCGCGCCGCGACGGAGTGGCGCGGGCCGAAGCGGCGCAGTGACCCGTGCTTGACCTTGCTTCCGTAGTCGGGAGCCCCGTTCTGCCCGATTGCGTGATCGGTGAGCCGGACGCGCGTCCTACATAGGTCAAAGCCTGCTACGTTCGCATTTGGCCAACTCCAACGCACGCGCGCCGGATATGCCGCTTGATCGTGCGGCCGCGACGGCCCACATAAAGCGGATTGCCGCTCTCTGCGTGAGAGTGCCGATCGCAAATTGGTGGCGCTGGCTCCCGCTTGTGAAGCGACGATCGAGTCGCGATCCAGCGCGAGGACCATAGCCATGACATTCCGCCCTCTCCATGATCGCGTGCCTGCGCGGGGCACCCTGCCTGCCAAGGATCGCACATGATGGCGCCAAAAGACGTGAAATTCTCCCGCGATGCGCGCGAAAGCGTCATTCGCGGCGTCGACATCCTGGCCAATGCGGTGAAGGTGACGCTCGGTCCCAAGGGACGAAACGTCGTCGTCGGCACCAGCTTCGGCGCGCCGCGCATCACCAAGGACGGCGTCACCGTCGCCAAGGAGATCGAACTCCCCGACAATTTCGAGAATATGGGCGCGCAGATGCTGCGCACCGTGGCGTCCCGGACGCACGATCATGCCGGTGACGGCACCACCACTGCCACCGTGCTCGCCCAAGCGATCGCCCGCGAAGGGATGAAGTCGGTCGAGGCCGGCGTGAACCCGATGGACCTCAAGCGCGGGATCGATCTTGCCGTTCTCAAGGTGGTCGAAGACCTGAAGGCGCAGTCGAGGCCCGTCTCGACCAACGCGGAGATCGCCCAGATCGGCGTCATTTCTGCCAACGGCGACACCATCGTCGGCGAGAAGATCGCCGAGGCGATGGACAAGGTCGGCAAGGAAGGCGTGATCACCGTCGAGGAGGCCAAGGGCATCGCATTCGAACTGGAGATCGTCGACGGCCTCCAATTCGATCGCGGCTTCCTCAGCCCCTATTTCATCACCAACGCGGAAAAGATGCAGGTCGAGTTCTCCGACCCCTACATCCTGCTGCACGAGAAGAAGCTGTCGAACCTGCAGGCGATGCTCCCCATCCTGGAAGCGGTCGCGCAATCGGGTCGCCCGCTGCTGATCGTTGCCGAGGACATCGAGGGCGAGGCTCTCGCCACCCTCGTCGTCAACAAGCTGCGCGGCGGGCTCAAGGTCGCGGCCGTGAAGGCGCCGGGCTTCGGCGATCGCCGCAAGGCGGTGCTCGAGGACATGGCCATCCTGACGCGCGGCCAGGTGGTCACGGACGACCTCGGCATCAAGCTCGAGACGGTGACGCTTGAAATGCTGGGCACCGCGAGCCGGGTCACGATCGACAAGGACAAGACGACCGTCGTCGGCGGCGCCGGCGCGCCGGAGGCGATCAAGGCCCGGGTCGATTCCATCCGCGGCGAGATCGAGCGCTCGGACAGCGAATATGACATGGAGAAGCTCCAGGAGCGTCTTGCCAAGCTCGCCGGCGGCGTCGCGATCATCAAGGTCGGCGGCTCGTCCGAACTCGAGGTGACGGAACGCACGGACCGCGTCGACGACGCGCTCAGCGCGACCCGCGCGGCGGTCGAGGAGGGGATCGTTCCTGGCGGCGGCACCGCGCTTCTCTATGCGTCGAAGGCCCTCGACGGGCTGACAGGAGGCAATGACGAACAGACTCGCGGCATCGACATCGTCCGCCGCGCGCTGCGGTGGCCGCTGCGCCAGATCGCGGAAAATGCCGGCTTCGATGGGGCGGTGGTCGCCGGCCGATTGTTGGACCAGGAGAGCCGGACCTTCGGTTTCAATGCGCAGACGGGGGTCTATGAGGATCTGGTCGGCTCAGGGGTCATCGATCCCACCAAGGTCGTCCGCTCGGCGCTGCAGGACGCGGCGTCGGTGGCGGGTCTGCTCATCACGACCGAGGCGGCCATCGCCGAATTGCAGGACGACGCGCCCGCGCATCAAGCGCTCTGATGCGGCGCGGCTCCCCTGACCGAGCCTGAAATGGAAGACGGGCTCAGCCGGGCAGTAGCCCGTCGACCTTTCTGACAGTAAAGCGGTCTCTTCCTCGCGGGAGAATGACAGTGCGACCTTTGCTCGGCCTCTGGATTTGCTGCCTCGGCCTTGTCGGATCCCCGGCGCCCGCCCAGCAGATGGCGGCCCAATATGGAGCGCCGGTCTCGCTGAATCAGGCGCGGGAGATCGTCACCCGCGCGCGCCAGGCCGCGGCCGAGCGGCGGTTCAGCATGGCGTTCGCGATCGTCGAGCCGGGCGGGCAGCTCGTCCTGTTCGAGAAGATGGACGGCACCCAATATGGCTCGGAACTCGTCGCCCAGGAGAAGGCCAAGTCGGCCGCCCGGTTCAAGCGGCCGACCAAAGCCTTTTCGGATGCCGTGGCCGGCGGGCGCACCGCGGTTTTGAGCCTTCCGGGAGCCATAGCGATCGAAGGCGGTGTCCCGATCGTGATCCAGGGCCGCATCGTCGGAGCGCTTGGCGTGAGCGGCGGAACATCCGAACAGGACGGAAAGATCGCTGCAGCCGCCCTGCGGGCGCCTGGAAAGTAAACCTCCCGGACGGTCTTCAGCGGGATCTGACCGCACGCCTCACCGCGTCACCGCCGGTGCGCCGCCGGCTGCTTGTTGCGGCGGCGGATAGGGGGCCGGGGTTGTGTTGAGCGTGCCGAGATAGGCGAGGAGGTTGGCGCGGTCGCGCGGGTTGCGGATGCCGTTGAACGCCATCTTGTTGCCCGGGATCGCCTTGGCCGGGCCGGCCAGATAGCGGTCGAGCGTCGCATAGTCCCAGGCTCCGCCATGGCGGACGATCGCGGGCGAATAGGCGAAACCGCGATGGCCGCCGACCGGGCGCCCGACCACCGCCCACAGATTGGGGCCGACGCGGTTGGCGCCGTCGGGATCGAACGTGTGGCAGCTGCCGCAGACCGCCGCCGTGCCCTTGCCGCGGGCGGGATCGGCGGCGGCGAGCAGGGTGCCGAGATCGGCCGGCGCCGCGGCCGCGATCGGGCCGGCGCCGGCGCCGATCGGCAGCACCGCTTTCTCGATCGAGCCCATGTAACCGCGCAATTCGTTCGGCTCGCCGGGCCGCCGCAGCCCCGACGGCCAGCTGCGCTGGAGACCGGCGAGATCGACCGGCGCCACGCCTTCCACCGTATAGGCGCGCGCTTCCGGGTAAGGCGGCTTCATCACCTGGCCGGCGAACCAGTAGCTGCCGCCGGCGACGAACATGGCGGCGCTCACAGCGGCGCCGGTCTGGGTCCATTGCCACCGGTTCATCAGCCGCTCCCGTCGAAGAATAGGATGCGGGTCCAGAAGGTGTAATCGGATTCGATCCACATCAGCCAGACCAGGGTGAGCAAGGCGAGCGGGGGCACCAGAATGGCGTAGACCAAGGCCATGCGCTCCCAGGCCATGTGCATGAAGATGGCCACGATCAGCCCCGCTTTCAGCGCCATGAAGGTCAGGATCAGCACCCAGCGCAGCACGCCCTGCAGCGCGAAATAATCGACCGCGTAGGACATCGCGCTCAGCACGAACAGATAGGCCCAGACCTTGAGATAGACGCCGATCGGGTGGGTCGGGTGGTCGGTTGCCGCGGGCGGCGCATGGGCCGCGGCGGCGGCATCGGGGTGAGCGGTCTCGTGGTTCATATCGATCTCACCACAGGTAGAAGAAGGCGAAGATGAAGACCCAGACGAGGTCGACGAAATGCCAGTAGAGGCCGGCAATCTCGACCGCGCTATAGTCGCCGCTGCGGTTGTAATGGCCGCGCAGCACCTTGGTGGCGACGATCAGCAGCATGATAACGCCGGCCGAGACGTGGAGGCCGTGGAAGCCGGTGATCATGAAGAAGGAGGCGCCGAACTGGGCTGCGCCCATCGGATTACCCCATGGGCGCACGCCCTCGTGGATCAGCTTCGTCCATTCGAACGCCTGCATGCCGACGAAGGTCGCGCCGAGCAGGGCGGTGGCGAACATCAGGGCGGCGGTGACCTTGCGGTTGCGCCGGTAACCGAAGTTCACCGCCATCGCCATCGTGCCGGACGAACTGATGAGGACGAAGGTCATGATCGCGATCAGGATCAAGGGGATCGACTGGCCGCCGATGGTGAGCGCGAACACCTCGCTCGGATTGGGCCAGGGCACGGTCACCGACGAACGCATGGTCATGTACGAGGTGAGGAAGCAGGAGAAGATGAAGGTGTCCGACAGGAGGAAGATCCACATCATGGCCTTGCCCCAGTGGACCTGCCGGAACACCTCCTGGTCGGCGGCCCAGTCGCGGGCGAAGTCGCGCAGAGCCTCGGGCGGACCGGCGCCTTCCTCCTGGTGAATCACGGTCGACATCCAGTCACTCCCGTTGGTTCAGGTCGATATCAGCAGCCCCAGCATGACCAGCCAGATGACGAGCAGGAAATGCCAATATGCGGCGCACAGATCGACGGTCACGCGCACCGCTCCGGCGTCGGCGCCCGCGAGCAGGCGCGATACCGTCCGTCCCCAGACATAGAGGCCGCCGAGCAGGTGAAGCCCGTGCAGGCCGGTGATCAGGTAGAAAAAGGAATAAGAGGGGTTGGCCGCGGCATAATAACCGCGCGCGGCATATTGCGCCCAGAGCGCGAGCTGGCCGGCGAGGAAGAGAAGAGCGAGCAGCCCCGCCGCGACCACGCCGGCGAACAGCAAGAGGCCGCGGCCGATCCGCGCGCCGGCGCGGGCCGCTTCCCAGGCGAGGCCCGAGAGGATCAGGATCGCGCTGTTGATCCAGAGCAAGGGCGGGTCCGGCATCGGCCGCCAGTCGCTCACCGGGCCATGCTCCATCGCGACCGTTCCCATCCGCATCACATAGGCCATCGTCACGAGGCCGAAGAGCATGGTCACGATCCCGAAAAAGACCCGGAGGCCGACCGACGCCGCCGAGGGACGGGAGAGAGCGGGGTCCGCCGTCGGATCCGCGCCCGGCGTCTCCCAACTCTTTTCGGTGAGGCGGCCGAACAGATTCATGTCGCGTGGTACCGCCCGGCGCCGCCTGGCGGCTGGGTCTGCGGCGTGAAATCCCTGTCCGCGCCGGGGACGCTGTAATCATAGGCCCAGCGGTAGACGGTCGGCAGCGTGGGACCCCAATTGCCGTGGCCGGGCGGCGTGTCGGGCGTCTGCCATTCGAGCGAGGCCGCGCCCCACGGATTGGGATCGGCCCTGGGGCCGCGGAAGAGGCTCCAGGTCATGTTCCAAAAGAACAGCATCTGCGCCGCGAACACGATCAGCGCCGCGATCGTGATCCATTCGTTGGCAAGATGGGCCGAAGGCGGGATGAAGGCGGTTTCGCCGAGCGCGAAATAGCGCCGCGGCACGCCCAGCATGCCGAGATAATGCATCGGCAGGAAGATCGCGTAGACGCCGAGGAAGGTGACCCAGAAATGGATCTTGGCGAGCGCGTCGTTCCACATCCGGCCGGTGATCTTCGGATACCAATGGTAGATCGCGCCGAAGATGACCAGGATCGGCGAGACCCCCATCACCATGTGGAAATGGCCGATCACGAAGAAGGTGTCGGAAAGCGGCACGTCGACGCTGACATTGCCGAGGAACAGGCCGGAGAGGCCGCCGTGGATGAAGGTGAACAGGAAGCCGATGGCGAACAGCATCGGCACGGTGAGGTGGATGTCGCCGCGCCACAGGGTCAGCAGCCAATTGTAGACCTTGATCGCGGTCGGGATGGCGATGATCAGGGTCGAGGTTGCGAAGAAGAATCCGAAATAGGGGTTCATGCCGGAAACGTACATGTGGTGCGCCCAGACGAAGAAGCTCAAGGCGCCGATGATCACGATCGCCCAGACCATCATCCGGTAGCCGAAGATGTTCTTGCGGGCGTGGACCGCGATCAGGTCCGAGACGATGCCGAAGGCGGGCAAGGCGACGATATAGACTTCGGGGTGGCCGAAGAACCAGAACAGGTGCTGGAAGAGGATCGGCGAGCCGCCCTCATAGCCCAACTCCTTCCCCATCGAGGCGATCGCGGGCATGAAGAAGCTGGTGCCGACGAGACGGTCGAGCAGCATCATGATGCAGGCGACGAATAAGGCCGGGAATGCGAGCAGGCCCATGATCGAGGCGACGAAGATGCCCCACACGGAACAGGGCATGCGCATCAGCGTCATGCCCTTGGTGCGTGCCTGCAGGACTGTCGTCACGTAATTGAGGCCGCCCATCGTGAAGGCGACGACGAAGATGGCGAGCGAGGCCAGCATCAGGATGATGCCATATTGGTGGCCCGGCGTGCCCTCGAGGATGGTCTGCGGGGGATAGAGCGTCCAGCCCGCGCCGGTCGGGCCGCCGGGCACGAAGAAGCTCGCTACCAGCACCAGCACCGCGAGCAGATAGAACCAGTAGCTCAGCATGTTGACGAACGGGAACACCATGTCCCGCGCGCCCACCATCAGCGGGATCAGATAATTGCCGAAACCGCCGAGGAGCAACGCCGTCAGCAGGTACACGACCATGATCATGCCGTGCATGGTCACGTACTGGAGGTAGTTTTCGGGTTGGATGAAGTCGAACGTGTCGGGGAAGCCGAGCTGGAGACGCATCAGCCCGGAGAGGACGAGTGCGACGAGCCCGATCGCGATCGCGGTCAGCGAATATTGGATGGCGATGACCTTATGGTCCTGGCTCCAGACATATTTGCCGATCCAGCTCTTGGGGTGGTGGAGGGGCCTGAGATCGTCGGCGATCGTTGCGGTAGCCATCAGCGTCCCCCCGCCCGCGGCGCGCTCGCCTGCGCGAGTTGCACCTTTTTGTCGCCCTCCGCTTCTGCCAGGAGTTGGCCGAAGGTCATCTGCTCACCCATCCACCGATTGAAATCCGCCTCGCTCTCGACGACGACGGTGCCGCGCATCGCGTGGTGGCCGACCCCGCACAATTCCGCGCAGAGGATTTCGAACGTGCCGGTCCGGGTGGGAGTCACCCAGAAATAGGTGACTATGCCGGGAACAAGATCCATCTTGGCGCGGAATTGCGGCACGTAAAAATCGTGCAGCACGTCCTTGGAGCGGAGCACCATCTTGACCGGCTTGCCGATCGGCATGTGCAGCTCGTTGGTTTCGACGAGGACGTCATCCTTGCCATAGGGATCGAGCGGATTGAGGCCGAACGGATTGTCGGCGTTGATATGGGCGACGGCGGCGGTGCCGAGCACGCCGTCCTGGCCGGGGAAGCGGAAGCCCCATTGCCATTGCTGGCCGGTCGCCTCGATCACCGACGCGTCGTCGGGTACCGTCACATATTGGTTCCACGCGATCAGGCCGGGCGCGAGCATGCCGGCGATGCCGAGGCCGGTCCACAAGGTGAGACGCTTTTCGAGCCGGGCGTTCTCGGGCTCGTAATGGGCGGTGTGGCCGGGCCGGGCGCGGTAGCGGTAGAGCGAATATGCCAGGAACAGGTTCAGCGCGACAAAAGCCGCGGCGCAGATCCAGAGCGTGATCATCAAAGCGGTGTCGATCGAGCCCCAGTTCGACGCGATCGGCGTCATCCACCAGGGGCTGAGCATGTGGAAGGCGATCGTAGCCAGCACCAGCAGGGCGATCACGACTGCGACGGCCATCAAGGTCCCCTTACCGCGGCGACAGCGCCCGACGGTTCCGGGAAGAGCCTTACGTGGTTCGACCCGGCACGCGGGAACTCACCAACAAACTGATGCAAGCATATATCGAAAGGCGCGCCGGGGGAAGCCGGGGGAAGTTGCTGGCTTGCCACGTAAAACCCCTGGGCTAGGAGGAAGGGGATGACCGACCTCCCCGATCCGATTCCGGCCGCCACGCTGATCCTGATGCGTCCCGGCCCTGCCGGCGCGCCGGAGCTGCTGATGATGGAGCGGACCAAGGCGATGGCTTTCGCGCCGGGAGCTCTGGTCTTCCCCGGCGGGCGGATCGATCCGGACGATGTCGCGCTCGCCGAACGGATCGGCGACGGCCTCGCCTATGGCGCGGCACGCGTCGCCGCCATCCGCGAGACGATCGAGGAAGCGGGGATCGCGCCCGGCGTGATGCCGGGGCCGACTCCCGAGCAGATCAGCCAGATGCGGCAGGAGCTGGAGGATGGCACGCCATTCTCGGTGCTGCTCGACACGCTCGACCTCGGCCTCGATCTTCGCGCGCTCGCGCCGTTCGCGCGCTGGTGTCCCAACTTCAAGGAGGCGCGCCGCTTCGACACGTTGTTCTTCGTCGCCGAGGCGCCGGTGGGCGCGGTCCTCGGCGTCGCCCAGCAGGCCGAGGCCGTGCGCACATTGTGGACGACGGCGCAGCAGGTGCTCGACGACACCAATGCCGGCCGCGGCCGGATCATTTTCCCGACGCGGCGCAACCTCGAGCGGCTCGCCCGCTTCGCCTCCCTCGAAGAGGCCCGCGCTAATGCGGAGCGCCATCCGGTGCAGAAGATCGTGCCTTGGATCGAGGAGCGCGACGGGCTGCAATGGCTCTGCATCCCCGAAGGGGTCGGTTATCCGGTAACGGCGGAGCGGCTGGAGACGGCCCGTCGCACCTAGGCGCCCGCGCAGGAAACCAAGCCGGGGCCGGCGCGTCCTGAGGCCCATGCCGGTCGTCCGCATCGCCCGAAACCTGCTGCTGCTCGGCCTGATCGGTTTCGCGGGGCTCCTGATCTACGGCTATGCGCGCGATCATCCCCAGGACATGCCGTGGACCGAGCTCGACCTGACCCAGCCCGTCGGCGCATTTACCGGCCGCAAGCTCACCGGCCTGCGCGGCGAGGCCGCGCAGTGCCGCGCCTTGCTTGGGCGCGCCGGCGTGCGCTTCGATCCGCTGGCGCCGCGCGCGGCCGGCGAGCATTGTGGCTATGACGACGCAGTCCGTCTCCGCACCGGCGGCGCGCTCCACGTCGCCTATCGACCGGCGGGTCTCGGCACGGCCTGCCCGGTCGCCGCGGCGCTTGCGCTCTGGGAATGGCATGTGCTGCAGCCGGCGGCGGTCGAGCATTTCGGTACCCGCGTCACCTCTGTGGAGCATCTCGGCAGCTACAATTGCCGCCGCATGTACGGCCGCGCCAGCGGCGGCTGGAGCGAGCACGCCACCGCCAATGCGGTCGATGTCGCCGGCTTCCGGCTGGAGGACGGCACCCGGATCAGCGTGCTGAAGGACTGGAAAGGGGAGGGTGAGAAGGCCGATTTCCTGCGCGAAGTGCGCAACGGCGCCTGTCCCTTATTCTCGACCGTGCTCTCGCCCGATTACAATGCGGCCCACGCCGATCACCTGCATCTGGACCAGGCGGCGCGCGGGGAGATGGGCTGGCGGGGATGCAATTGAACGCATCCCCAAACGACTGAGGCGAGCCGCTCGCGCGACTCGCCTCGTCATTCCGTCCCGCCGAAGCGGGTGGTCAGGCCCCGATCAGGGGTTGCTGAGGTGGTTCGACAAATGCTTGTTCATTTCGAACATCGACACCTTGTCCTTGCCACCGAAAATCTTCTTGAGCTTGTCGTCGGCGAGAATCTCGCGCTTGTTCTGCGGGTTCTGAAGATTGTTCTTCTTGATATATTCCCACATCTTGCTGACGACGTCGCTGCGGGCGATGTTGTCCGTGCCCGTGATCGCCGCGAGGTCCGCGGACGGCTTCAGCGGACGCGCCAGACCATCGGATCCACCACGCTTCTTTGCATTGTTCTTCGGCTCTAACATTCGGCCCTCCTCTGAATTTGTTCTGATAGAGCGCAAACGCGCGCCCTGTGCAAGGCCCTCCAACGCAGTTTGGCGCATCAGGCCCTGAAGCGACCGAACGGAACCACCTTGTTGGCGGCATCATGACCGATGTCGGCGAGCCCCAGGAAGGCGATGCCGGCGCGCTCGCACCAATGCTCGACCACCTCTTCCTCGCTGTGGCCGAAATCGGGATCGTTCTCGGGCACCAGGCTGCAGCGGCCGATCCGGAGCCCCGCCACCTTGCGCACATCGGCATTGCTGGTGATGTGGAAGAGCGCCCGGTCGGTGCTGTACGTATATTCCGATATTTCCTCGAGCATCAGGACGTGTCCGGTGAGGTCGGGCTGCAGCGGCGTACCGAGCAGCTGGCTGAACACGGTGATGTTGAAGGCGGCCGTCAGCGTCGCGTCCGGGACGCTCGGCTCGAGCGTCAGCGGCGAACGGCGCACCAGCCAGGAGAGCGCGCGCCGCACCGCCGCTTCGCCGTCCTCGCGCTTGATGTCCTGCGGCATCGGCCCATGGGCGATGTCGTCGAAACCAGCGGCGTAGAGCCCCGCGAGCATGAAGCCGGCGTCGCTATATCCCAGATAGGCCTTCTTGCGCGCGGCGGGCTCCAGCCGGTCCAGGACGTCCTCGGCAATCCGGCATGAGCCGTACCCGCCGCGCGCGAACCAGAGCGCGTCGAACGCCGGGTCGTTGGCGATCTCGAGGAAAGCGTCGGCCCGGACATTGTCCTCGCCGGCGAAATGCTTGTGGGCGATGAAGCATTGGGGGTGGAAATGCACTTCGGCGCCGTGCTCGGTGGCGAGCGCCGTCACTTGGCGGGCCACGTCCTTGTCGATCGGCGTGCTCGGCGCGACGACCCCAATCCTCATTGGCTAATCCTCATTCCTGTCCTTCGCCGTTTGAAATCCCGCTGCGTACCCAATAGGGCTGCGGCATGAACGAGGCCAAATCCTATTTCTTCTGCGGGATCGGCGGCAGCGGCATGCTGCCCCTCGCCTGCATCGTGCGCGCCCAGGGCAGCGAGGTCGCCGGATCCGACCGGTCGCTCGACCAGGGCCGGATCGCCGAGAAGTTCGATTTCCTCAAGGGCCGCGGCATCGCCTTATTTCCCCAGGACGGAAGCGGCGTCACCCGACCCGACCAGATCCTGGTGACCTCTGCAGCAGTCGAGGAGAGCGTGCCGGACGTGCAGTCGGCGCGCCGCGTCGGGGCCGAACATATCACGCGGCCGCAACTCCTCGCCCGCTTGTTCAACGCCGCGCCGACCGGGATCGCGGTGGGGGGGACCAGCGGCAAATCGACCACGACCGGCATGATCGGCTGGATCCTGCACGCGCTCGGCCGCGCGCCGACCGTGATGAACGGTGCGGTGATGAAGAATTTCGTCACGCCCGAGACGCCGTTCGCGAGCGCCCTGGTCGGCGACGGATCGATCTTCGTGAGCGAAGTCGACGAGAGCGACGGCTCGATCGCCCTCTATGCGCCGCGCATCGCCTTGCTCAACAATATTACGCTCGACCACAAGTCGCTGGACGAACTGCGCACCCTGTTCCGCGGCTTCGTCGGCAAGGCCGAGACCGCGGTGCTCAACCTCGACGATGACGAGACCCGGCTGCTCGCGGCGACTTTGCCGAAGGAGAAGCTGGCGACATTCGGCTTCGACGATGGGGCGGCGGACCTGCGCGGCACCAATGTGCGCGAGGAGCCGCTCGCCATCTCGTTCGATGTCGTCGTCCGCGAGACGGGCGAGACCCACCCCGTGCGCCTCGGCGTTCCCGGGCGCCACAACGCCGCCAATGCCCTGGCCGCGCTGTCGGCCGTCCGCGCAATCGGTGTGGACCTCGCCGAGGCGGCCGTAGCGCTTGGCGGCTTCCAGGGCCTGCGCCGTCGCTTCGAGGTGGTCGGCACCAGGAACGGCATCAGCGTAATCGACGATTTCGGGCACAACCCGGACAAGATCGCGGCGACGCTTGCGACCCTCCATGCCTTTCCCGGCCGGCTGCTGATCATGTTCCAGCCGCACGGTTACGGGCCGCTGCGGACGATGAAGCAGGAATTGACCGACTGCTTCGCCCACAATCTTGGCCCCGAGGACGTGCTGATCATGCCCGATCCGGCCTATTTCGGCGGCACCGTCGAACGCACGGTCGGCAGCGAGGATATTGTCGCGGGCGTGCTCGCGGCGGGGCGCCAGGCCGAGCATGTCGCCGAACGGACCGCCACCGCCGACCGGCTGGCCGAACTGGCGCAGCCGGGCGACCGCATCATCGTGATGGGCGCGCGCGACGACACTTTGTCGGTGTATGCGGCCGACCTTCTCGAAAGGCTCTGAATGGCCGAGCATCGCGCCACGATTCGCTGGGTCTCCGACGGCGATTTCAAGTCCAACCGCTACTCCCGCCTCCACGACTGGAGCTTCGACGGCGGCGCGGTGGTGAAGGCGTCCTCGTCGCCGCAGGTGGTGGCGACGCCGATGTCGGACCCGATGGCCGTCGACCCCGAGGAGGCGCTCGTCGCCTCGGTGTCGTCGTGCCACATGCTCTGGTTCCTTTCGATCGCGCGCGACGAGGGGTTCGAGGTGGCGCGCTATGACGACGAGGCGGTCGGCACGATGGGCCGCGACCGGGGCGGCCGCATCTCGATGACCCGGATTACCCTGTATCCCGAGATCAGCTTCGTCGGCGACGCGCCCAATCCGAAGGAGATGCAGTGGCTGCACCACAAGGCGCACGAGCACTGCTTCATCGCGAATTCGCTGCGCACCGAGATCGTCGTCGGAACCCGATAGGGCCTGTAATTCTTCTTAAGCCTCACGCTATGCTATGCAGGCAGGGAAGGAGCGACGATGCTGCGGCTGTTCTTGGGTCTGGTGGTCGCCTTGAGCCCCGTCGCGGCGTCCGCGCAGGACTGGCGCAACGCCCGCACCGTCGAGCTGCGGCTGACCGGCCGCGACATTTCGCCCGCATCGATCACGGTCTCGGCCGGCGAGCCGGTGCGGCTGCGCTTCTATAACGCCGCCGCGCACGATCACAGGCTCGCCGCGGACGGGCTGCTCGCGGCGTCGCGGCTGCGCTCGCGTGACGCGCAGCGGCTGGCCGAAGGGACGCTGACCGTCCCGGCCGGCGAGGCGCGGGAGGTGGTGCTGGTGCCGGCCGAAGGGCGCTACCGGATCCGCAGCACCAACTGGCTCTACCGGCTGCTCGGCATGAGCAGCGAGATCATTGTCGGACAGGAGGAATGATGGCCAAGAAAGCGAAGAAGGCGAAGCTGCCCAAAAAGGTCGGCGGCATGAAGATTCCCAAGGAATTGCGCGGCGCCGCGGCGGCTATCGCCGCCCACCCGGTGATCAGCGACATCGTCGCGGCCGGCCTGATCGCCGCGGCGGCGGCGCTGACCGAGAGCAAGGACGTGCGCAAGGCCGCCAAGGCGGTCGGCGAGGGCGCCGACGACGCGGCCGCGGATGCCGCGCGCAAGGCGAGCAAGGCCAAGAAGGTCGTCAAGGCGGCGGCCGGCGCGATGGGCGCAGTTTTGCTCGACGAGCTGGCCGGCGGAAAGGCGAAGCGCAAGAAAGCGGACGCCGACTCGCCCGCCTGACCGGCCGGAACTTGCCGCTGAGGAGTCGATTTGATAGCGGCCGCAGCACGCGCGGCCGCGGACAGCAACGCGCAAGTCGAGGGCAAAGTTTTCCCCGATATCCTACTTATCCACAGGTCGATTCCATTAGGCGCGACTCGGCGCGCATGAGACCTTGTCCTTACGCCGGAGAAAAGGCGGACCGGAAACGGACCGATCAAATCAAAGGCGTTGCCACTGCGAAAGCTTCAGCGATCTTCGGATTGCAGGCGCCAGGCAGAGGCAGGGTTGCCGAGGAAGTGTCCGGAAACAACCGCGCCAGCGGATGTCGAACGCAATTTCCAGAGCGCCGGGGACGAAGCCCTGCCCTCAACCAGCAGGGTTTCTCCGACGCCCCAAGCGGCGCCTCGTCCAACCCAGGCGAGGAACCGTACCGGGACAGTGGGGGCTGGCGGCAACGCCGGCCCCCATTACGCGTTCCGGATTTTGATCAGCCCGGATGAGCGCGTTTCACGATTTGCAACGCCGGGTTGCCGCCTTCCGGGCTTTCTAATAGCCGCACCGGTGCCGATATGGCAGGGATGAAACAGCCCAGCCTTTTCCTGCCGCACGGCGGCGGCCCCTGCTTTTTCCTCAACGAGAACGGGCCCGTGCCCGAGATGTGGCGCCCGATGGGCGACTTCCTGGCCAAGGTCATTGCCGACCTGCCGGAACGGCCGCGCGCCATCCTCGTCGTCTCCGGCCATTGGGAGGAGGATCGCTTCACCGTCCATCAGGGCGAGAAGCCGGACCTGCTCTACGATTATGGCGGCTTCCCCGACCATACGTACCGGCTGCGCTGGGACGCGCCCGGCGCGCCCGATCTGGCCGCGCGCACCGCCGAGCTGCTCGAGGCGGCCGGCTTCCCGGCCGGCACCGAGGCGACGCGCGGCTGGGACCATGGCGTGTTCATCCCGCTCAAGGTCGCGGTGCCCGAGGCCGACATCCCGACCCTCCAGCTTTCGCTGCGGCGCGACCTCGATCCCGCCGCGCATATCGCGGTCGGGCGGGCGCTGGCGCCGTTGCGCGACGAGGGCGTGCTGATCGTCGGCTCGGGGATGAGCTTCCACAACATGCGGCTGCGCGACGGATCGGCGCAGGTCGTGGCCGAGATCTTCGATACCGCGCTGACGGCAGCCGTCACCGATCCGGATCCGGCCGAGCGCGACGCGCGCCTCGCCGCGTGGGCGGAGCTGCCCTATGCAAAGATCGCCCACCCGCGCGAGGAGCATCTGATCCCGCTGATGGTCGCGGCCGGCGCCGGCGGCGAGGACCGCGGCGCGCATATCTTCCAGGATCGCGTGATCGGCTGGACGGTGTCGGGTTACCGTTTCGGCTGACCGGGGGGCGGGTGTACTAACGCACCGTCATTGCGAGCGCAGCGAAGCAATCCAGTCCGTGCGGCTGGATTGCTTCGTCGCTGCGCGCCTCGCAATGACGATGCTTTAGCGCGTGCCCTTCTTGGGCTCTGCCGCGACCGACGCCTGCTGGACCTTGCCCAGGCGGGAGATGGTCTGCAGCGCGTAGTGGAGCTGGAAGTCCTCGATGCCCTTCTTCTTCAGCTCCTCCGCGGTGGCGGCGAAGCGGGGATCGGGCTTGCCGTCGTCCTGGACGACGTCGTCTTCGACCTTGAGCTCGTTGATCAGGTGACGGCGCAGGTCGCTCTCGCGGAAGCGGGGGCGATCCTTGTAGTCCGGGTCGGAGAGCTGCGGCACCTCGATGTCCGGCTTGATGCCGCCTTCCTGCACCGACTTGCCCGACGGCGTATAGTAACGCGCGGTGGTGAGGCGGAGCGCCGTGTCCTGCGACAGCGGAAGCAGGGTCTGCACCGAGCCCTTGCCGAAGGTGCGCTCGCCCATGACGATCGCGCGGTGATGCTCCTGCAGCGCGCCGGCCACGATCTCGGCCGCGGAGGCGGAGCCGGCATCGACCAGCACGATCACGGGCAGGCCGTGCGCGGCGTCGCCCGGACGCGCATAATAACGCTCGATATCGCTCTTGGCGCGGCCGCGCTGCGAGACGATCTCGCCGCGCTCGAGGAACGCGTCCGACAGGCTCACCGCCTGGTCGAGCAGGCCGCCCGGGTTCGAGCGCAGATCGAGGATGTAGCCGAGCGGCTTGCTGCCGAGCGACTTCTCGACGCCGGTCATCGCGGCCAGCACGGAATCGGTCGTCGTCTTGTTGAAGCTGTTGACGTTGATGATGCCGACGCGGTCCTTCACCTCCCACTTGACGGCGGGAAGCTCGATGATCGCGCGGGTGATGGCGACGTCGAACGGCTTGTCGCGGCCCGGGCGCACGACCGTGACCTTGACGGTGGTGCCCGGGGGGCCGCGCATCTGGTCGACCGCCTCGTCGAGCGTGCCGCCATAGATGAGCTTGCCGTCGAGGTGGGTGAGATAGTCACCGGCCTTGATTCCGGCCTTCGCAGCCGGCGTATCCTCGGTGGCGGCGATGACCTTCACCGCGCCGTCTTCCTGCGTGACGCTGAGGCCGAGGCCGCCATAATTGCCGTCGGTGGTGGTCATCAGCGACTTGAAGCCGCGCTCGTCGAGATAGGAGCTGTGCGGATCGAGGCTGGCGAGCATGCCGTCGATGGCGCCGCGCAGCAGGGTCTTGTCGTCGACCTGCTCGACATATTCGGAGCGGACGCGCTCGAACACGCTCATGAACTGGTCGAGCTCCTTATAGGTGTCGACGTCCACGGCCGCGAGCGATGCGGTGGCGGCTGGGATGATCGCGACGGCGCTGACCAGAGCGAGGGCGCGGAGAAGATTCTTGGCCATGGGAAATCCTGCTGACGCTATCTGGCGACTGATACAGCCTTTTTAGGGGCGCGGAAAGCAACACAGGCTGAACCGGCCGCTTCGTTCGAAGATGGGAACAGCCGTGTGCGGGCGGAAGGGGGCGGTAAGAATTTCCTCGTCATCCGCCGACGGCGACGAGCGGCGCGATCGCCACGGGCTGGCCGTTGCGGCGCAGCTCTACGGTGACCCGTGAGCGGGCGGAACCGGTGCGGCCGAGCGCGTCGCCGGCGGCGAGCCTCTGGCCGACGCGGACGCGCACCGACGCGAGATCGGTGACGAGGGTCGTCCAGCCGCCGCCATGGTCGAGGATGACGATCGCGCCGTAATCGCGGAACGGGCCGGCATAAGCGACCCGCCCGCCGCGCGGCGCGACCACCGCGCTGTTCGCCGGCGTCTCGAAGGTGAGGCCGCGGGCGTGGACGCCGGCGTCCGAAATCTCGCCCATTCCCGTCACGACGCGGCCTTCGACCGGCACGCGATAGGCCGGCGGTGGCGATGCGGCAGGCGCCGTGGCGGCGCCCGGGCGCAAAGCCGGGCCGGGAAGCCCGGACAGGCTGCGCCGGATGCCGGCCTGATAGTCGAGCGTGTCCATCAGCGCGGCGAGCGAACGCGCTTCCTCGCCCAGGGCCAAAGCGCGGTCGGATTCGAACAGAGCGGATTCGGTCAGGCTTTGCGACCGGGCGCGCTGGCTCGCCTCGAGGCGGGCGAAGGCTATGCGCTGCGCCTTCAGTTCGTCCTGGCTGCGGACGAGGGCGGTGCGCGCGAGATCGGCCTGGCGGCGCAGTGCATTGCCTTTCTCCACTTCTGCGCGGAGCGCGGCGGTGCGCGCGCGGATCACCGGTAATGTCGAGGCGAGCAGCGAGCGGACGCGTACGACGTCGTTCAACGAGCCCGGCTGGACGAGGGCCAATGCGGGCGGGCGGCGCGCCATCGTCTGCAGCGCGGCGGTCAGGCGGACGACCGGCCCCTGGCGCTCGGCGAGACGCGCGCGCTGCTCGGCGCGCAGCCCCTCGATGATGCGGATGCGGGCCTCGGCGGCGGTGATCTCGGCCTCGGCGGCCTGGATCCGGGCGGCGGTGGCGGCCGAGGCGGCGCGGGCCTTGGCTGCCTCGCTGACGGCCTTCGCCGCCTGGTCCTCGAGCTGGACCGAGCGGGACATGGCTTGCGCCGCCTCGCGCTTGGCCTGGGCCAGCGCCTGCGCCTCCGAAGCCGCCTGCACCTGCGCCGCGGCGAGGCCGCCTGCGAAGACAGCGAGGAGCAAGGCGGGGAGGGCGAGGCGCATGGCCTATCCTTCCCTGTGATAGGGATGGTTGGCAAGGATCGACGTCGCCCGCCACAATTGCTCGGCGAGCATGGCACGGGCGAGCAGGTGGGGCCAGGTCGCCTTGCCGAAGGCGATCAGCAGGTCGGCTTTGGCGCGGTCGGCGTCGTCGAAGCCGTCGGCACCGCCGATCAGGAAGCGCGCTTCGCGCCGGCCGTCGTCGCGCCATCGCTCGAGCTTGTGCGCGAAGGCGAGCGAGCCCAGTTGCTCCCCTTTCTCGTCGAGCAGGATGGTGACGCAATTGTCGGCCGGCGACGGGAGCCTGCCGCCGCTCTCCGGCAATTCGGTGACCTTCGTCGGCCAGGCGATCCGCTTCAAATAGCGATCGACCAACTCCGCCTCGGGCCCGCGCCCGATCCGCCCGCGCGCGACGACATGGAGCAGCAAGGGATCAGCCGGCCGCCGGGGCGGCGCCCGTCTCCTCGAACGCCCACATGCGCTCCAGATTGTAGAAGGTCCGGACTTCCGGGCGGAATAGGTGAATGATCACGTCCTCGGCGTCGATCAGCACCCAGTCGGCGATCGGCAGCCCCTCGATGCGGACGTTGCGGCCAAGCTCCTTCTTGATGCGCTCGGCGATCTTCTGCGCCATCGACGCCACCTGGCGAGTCGAGCGGCCCGATGCGATCACCATATGGTCGGCGATGCTGGACTTGCCGGCGAGCGGGATGGAGACGACCTCTACGGCCTGATCGTCGTCCAGAGAGCGAAGCACGAGATTGTGCAGGGCTTCGACCTGTTCATGATCTCCCTCATGGGGAGCGGGTGCGGGTGCGGGCAAAATGCCTCCTTGCAGTCAATGGGCGCCGCGTCACGCCGTCGCGGAGCGCCCTGGGGTTGAACGATTGTTCGAGCTTTTGGTGCCAGTCGGGATCGGCAGCACGGAGGCCGGTGGCGGATGTCGGATCGGGCGGCAATTGCAGCAGCACGAGGGCCGGCGGTCTCCACGTGGTCCAATTCCGAGCCTGGTCTGCGCGGTGGACGAAGCGACGCAGCCAGCCCAATGCGGGTGCGCGATGGGCGAGGCCATCATATCCCGGCCGGGCAACCACCGCAATCGGAACCATGTGCGCGATCTTCCGCCAGTCGCGCCAGCGGTGGAATTGGGCGAGATTGTCGGCGCCCATCAGCCAGACGAAGCGGCGATCGGGGAAGCGACGGCGGAGCTGGCGGATCGTGTCGACGGTGTAGGGCGTGCCGAAGTCGCGCTCGATCGCAGTCACGCGCACCGGCAGACCGCGCGCGGCCTTGCGCGCCGACGCGAAGCGCGTGGCGAGGTTCGCCATCCCATTGGTCTGCTTGAGCGGGTTGCCGGGAGAGACCAGCCACCAGACCTCGTCGAGGCCCAGCGCCCGCGCCGCCTGGATGGTGATCGCGCGATGGCCGCGATGGGCCGGATTGAACGAGCCGCCGAGGAGGCCGGTCTTGGTCATGCGGCGCGCGGCCGCGGGGCGTGTTCAATCGACAAAAAGGAGTCCTGCGGCTGCCTGGGTCCGGACCTAGCTGCCGGGCGGCGCCGAGACAAGCGGACGGTCTTCACCTCGCCCGCGCATTGGGGCATGTAATGCACCGGGGAGACGACGATGATCGACGGCGTGGAAGGTGTTGGCGAAGCCGTGATCGGGGCGATGGTCGCGCGCGCGGTCGAGACGGGTGCGGGCGAAGCTTCGGGGCACGGGACGGTGTGCCTGAACTGCGGCGCGGCCCTGGTCGGCGCCTATTGCCACCAATGCGGCCAGACCGGCCACGTCCACCGCACGCTCAGCGCCTGGTGGCATGATCTTGCCCACGGCGTGCTGCACCTCGACGGCAAGGTGTGGCGGACCTTGCCTTTGCTCGCCTGGAGGCCGGGCCAGCTCACGCGCCGCTATATCGAGGGCGAGCGCGCCAAGTTCGTCTCGCCCATGGCCATTTTCCTGTTCTCGGTTTTCCTGATGTTCGCGGCGTTCAGTCTGATCGGCGGGCCGCTGTCCTTCAACGGCGGCCCGACCAGCAATGCCGAGGCGGTCCAGGACCTCAAGAAGGAACAGGCGGAACGGGCAAGCAAGCTGCAAGATTTGCGGACCGAGCGCGCCGCCTTGGAGAAGGCGGGCGACCCGACCACGGCGATCGATGCGCGCATCGCCGATCTCGAGCGGGAAGCGGCGATGGTTGCGGCCGCCGCCGGGGTGCTCGCCCCGGCCGGGGCAACATCGCCGGACAATGAGAGCAAGATCGACGCCAACAGCGGCTGGGAGCCGCTCGACCAGGCGATCGAGAAAGCGGGCAAGAACCCGTCGCTGCTTTTCTACAAGGTGCAGACCAACGCCTATAAATTCTCCTGGGCGCTGATCCCGCTGTCGGTGCCGTTCGTGTGGCTGCTCTTCTTCTGGAAACGGCGCTTCCGCGTCTATGACCACACCGTGTTCGTGACCTATTCGATCGCCTTCATGAGCCTCGGCCTGGTCGCGCTCAGCCTTGCCCATGCGATCGGCGTGGGCGAGGTCTGGATCGGGCTGGCGATCATGCTGGTGCCGCCGCTGCACATGTACCGGCAGTTGACGGGCGCCTACGGGCTCAGCCGCTTCGGCGCCTTGTGGCGGACGCTGATGCTGATCAACTTCGCCTTCGTCGCCGGCGGACTGTTCTTCTCGCTGCTGGTGACGCTCGGCGCTCTGTCCTGATTCCGGCTCAGGCCGGGCAGGGATATTTCTTGCGGATCAGGCCGGCGAAGCCGTCCTTGACGCTGATCCCGCGCTGCGCCGGCGGGATCGCGCGGAAATGCGCGAGCAATTCGTCGCTGTTGGTGGCGGCCTTTTGCGGCAGGCAGACGGTCGGCTGGCGGCCCGCCTTGATCGCGGCCGCCTGCTCGGCACGGAGCGCCTTGCCGGCGCTGGCCACCTCCGTCTTGAGCAATTTGAGGTCGCCGGAAAACAGGGCGCCGACGCCCTTCGCCTGAAGAGCATCGGCCTTGGCCAGGAATTCGGCAACGGTCATCGCCGACGCGGCCGTCGGCGCGGCCAGGATGAGCAACGCCAATGCCGCCTTGCCCATCGCCTTCGATCCCCCCGCCAGCGTCAGGCGCCTTGCGGTGCCGTGCCGCCGAAGCCGCCGCGCGGCTTGCGGGTGGTCGGGATCGAAGTCCCTGCGGCAGGAAGCGCCGGGCGGCGGTTGGTGGGATCTTCGCGGCCGATATCCTCGCCGGCGATGACCCGCTTCGATTCCTCGCCGTTCAGCGTCTCATATTCGAGCAGGGCGCCGGCCAAGCGGTGGAGCTGGTCGAGATTGTCGGTCAGCACCTTGCGCGCGGTGGCTTCGGCTTCCTCGATCAGGCGGCGGACCTCCTCGTCGATGAGCTTGGCCGTGTCGCCCGAGATCGACTGGGTGCGCGCGACCGAATGGCCAAGGAAGACCTCATCCTGGTTGTCGCGGTAGCGCAGCCAGCCGAGCTTTTCGCTCATGCCATATTCCATCACCATCGAGCGGGCCATGTCGGTGGCCTGCTGGATGTCGTTGGACGCGCCGGTGTTGAGTTCGTCCGCGCCGTAGATAAGCTGCTCGGCGATGCGGCCGCCGAAGCAGAGCGCGAGCCGCGCCTTCATCTGCTTCATCGACATCGAGTAACGGTCGCGCTCGGGCAGGTTCCAGGTCACGCCCAGCGCCCGTCCGCGCGGGATGATGGTCACCTTGTGCAGCGGGTCGCATCCCGGCACGTGGAGCGAGACGAGGGCGTGGCCGGCCTCGTGATAGGCGGTCGACTTCTTCTCGTCCTCGGTCATGACCATGGACTTGCGTTCGGCGCCCATCATGACTTTGTCCTTGGCCTCTTCGAACTCGCTCATCGCGACGAGGCGCTTGCCCTTGCGGGCGGCGAGCAAGGCGGCTTCGTTGACGAGATTGGCGAGGTCGGCGCCGGAGAAACCGGGCGTGCCGCGCGCGATGGTGCGGTTGTCGACGTCGGGCGCGAGCGGCACCTTCTTCATGTGCACGGCGAGGATCTTCTCGCGGCCCTCGATGTCGGGGCGCGGCACCACGACCTGGCGGTCGAAGCGGCCCGGGCGCAGCAAAGCGGGATCGAGCACGTCGGGCCGGTTGGTCGCGGCGATGATGATGATGCCCTCGTTGGCCTCGAAGCCGTCCATCTCGACCAGCAGCTGGTTCAGCGTCTGCTCGCGCTCGTCATTGCCGTTGCCGAGGCCGGCGCCGCGATGGCGGCCGACCGCGTCGATCTCGTCGATGAAGACGATGCAGGGAGCGTTCTTCTTGGCCTGCTCGAACATGTCGCGCACGCGGCTCGCGCCGACGCCGACGAACATCTCGACGAAGTCGGAGCCCGAAATGGTGAAGAAGGGCACGTTGGCCTCGCCGGCGATGGCGCGGGCGAGAAGGGTCTTGCCGGTGCCGGGCGAGCCGACCAGCAAGGCGCCCTTGGGGATCTTGCCGCCCAGCCGCGCGAACTTGGTCGGGTCCTTCAGGAAATCGACGATCTCCTCCAGCTCCTCGCGCGCCTCGTCGATGCCGGCGACGTCGTCGAAGGTGACGCGGCCGTGCTTCTCGGTCAGCATCTTGGCCTTGGACTTGCCGAAGCCCATCGCCCCGGAACCGGCATTCTTCTGCATCTGGCGCATCACGAAGAATGCGATGCCGAGGATCAGCAGGAAGGGCAGGGACTGGTAGAGCAGGATCAGCCACACCGAGGTCTGCTGCTCGGGCTCGGCCGAGAAGGCGACGCCCTTGGCGGCCAAGCGGTCGACCAGCTGCGGGTCCTGCGGCGCGTTGGTGCGGAAGGTCTCGTCATTGGTGAGCTTGCCCGAAATGACGTCCTTGCCGATCGAGACTTCCTTGACCGAGCCTTCCTCGACCCGGTTCAGGAATTCCGAATAGGCCATGCCGTCGGCGCTCGCGGTGCGGCCGCCGCCGTCGATGATCTGCACGAAGAGCACGAGCGCGAGCAGGATTCCCGCCCAGATGAAGAGGCTCTTCATCCACGGATTGCCGTTGCCCTGGGGTTCCTTGTCGTCGCTCATGCAAAATTCCCGCTATTCCAGAATCCCTAAATAGGCGCTTCCGGGCCGATGACAATGTAGGCGATCGTGCTGAACGGGCGGTTGACGGGTTTCCCGCAGGTGGTGGGCGTCGCGTTGCTCGATCCGCGCCGCCTGGGCCGTGGCGCTCGAGCGGGGCTATGCGCGGCTGGAGGCGATGCTGCTCGAGCAGGGCTATGCGCGGCTGGAGGCGATGCTGCTCGAGCGGGCGACGCGCGGCGCCGAGCGGTTCGCGATTGCCGGCGACAAGGAAGTCGCGGAGGAATTCGACTGGGACAAGGCGATGGACCTGCTGCGCCAGCACCAGCGCGGGCTCGCCGGGCGGACGCCCGACAACCGCCAGCGGCCGGCGCGGGTGCCGATCGAGGCGCTGACCGAGAAGCTGGTGCGCAAGCTGAAGGCGCTGGGGGTGGTAGTCGACGAGGAATAGGGGGGACAGGCCCTTCCCCTAACCCCCTCCCGCTTGCGGGAGGGGGGATTAGAGGTGTTGCGGGAGGGGGAAGCCCACCCCCGGCCCCTCCCGCAGGCGGGAGGGGAGGAGGAGGCCATGTGACCGGCTTATTGCGGTCGGGCGCCGGTGCGGGGGGACCCGCCGAGGCCGATGCAAGGCGACGGCTCACCCGAGCGGCTGGCGGTCCATGTAGTAACTGGTGACCCGGCGCGCATATTCGGCGTCCCATTGCGGCGCGTTGTCGGGCCGGTAGCTCGGCCCGCCGTCCAGCATCGTCTTGTCGACCGCGACCGTATAGCCGCCTTTCTCCTGGTTCACCTGGAGCAGCCGGAAGGGCACGGGGTGGTAGCTCTGGCCGAGGCCGAGAAGGCCGCCGAACGAGATGACGGCATATTCGACCTGGCCGCGGTGGCGCTCGATGTGGACGCTGTAGAGCATGCCGAGCTTGTGCCCGCGCGCATCGTAAACCGGCGTGTCGTCGACCCGCGCGCTCATCAGCGGCTTCATCCCCGCATCCTGGCCAGCTTGCATATCACGTCTCCTCAGGGTCTCGGCCGGCTCCGCTGCGCCGTATCCTTCGTCAACGTACGAGACGCCGGAGTGGCTCCGGCGCGGGCCCATCGTCCCAACCCATCGCCATCGGACCATCGCCATCGGCCCATCGCCATCCCGCCGGGACTGTGCTAGGAGCGCGCATCACCCGAGCCCTCCCGCAAGCATCAAGTGACAGAGAGACTGCGTGCTCTCGCTTGCCGACAAGGCTGACCGATGACCTACGATATATTGCGCTGCAGCACAGCCGGTGCACTCCAAGCGGGAACGCTGAAGCAGCGCCGCTTCCTTGACCGCGCCGCGCTGACCATGGCGGTGGCGGGCTGCCTCGGCCTGGCCGGCTGCGCGCCCTCCGAAGACCCCGACGCCGTCGCGCGCAACGCCGCATCCGGCGTGGCGGAGCGCGCGGAGGACCGCGCCGACAGCGCCGAGCGCCTGCGCGGCGCGACCGCCGCCGGCGAAGCGCGCGCCACCGCCGACCTGAAGCGCGCCGAGGCAGAGGAAGAGTCCCGCCAGGCCGATACGAACGAAACGGGCGAACAATGAGGAGGCGCTGCCTGGTCCTGGCCGCGGCGCTGGCCCTCGCCGGCTGTTCCGGGGCCGAGGAGCCGCGCGCGGCTCCGGGCGCGGTCGAAGCCCATCTCGCCAAGGCCGACAAGCGGGTCGAGGCCGACCGGGCCGTCGCGGTGCGCGAGGCGCGCGCCCGCGAAAAGGCCCGCGCCGAGGCCGCCACCGCCCGCATCGACGCGTCGGAGGAAGCCCGCGCCGGCCGGTGAGCGGCACCCCGTAATCATACGATCGTGCAACCAAAGCGCTGCGGGGTCGGTTATAGCCAGACCGCCGGAATGAGTTTGGGCTCCGGCGGCTGAGAGCCACTGCGTTCCCGCCCGATTGCGGGGAAATGTGGTGCATGCGCTGATCATCGAACAGGATGCCTGGGTGGTCCTCATGATCGAGGACGCGCTTGCCGATGCCGGCTACACCTCGTTCGACGTGGCCGGATCGGGCGCCGACGCGATGGCGCTGGCCGAAAAACGATGCCCGGACCTCATCACGTCCGACGTCAGGCTCGGCGCCTGCAGCGGCATCGATACGGTGCGCTCGATCTGCTCCAACCGCTGCATCCCCGTCGTCTTCGTGACCGCCACCGGCTGGGAAGTGCGCCATACCAACCGCGATCTGGCCGTAGTCCAGAAGCCGTTCAGCCCCGAAGAACTGAAGAGCGCGATACGGATGGCGGTCGCCAATCCGGTGCCGCTGGCCTGAAGGCTCGCGCCCCGCCGCCTAAGCGAGCGGGAGGGTGAAGCAGATGCGTGCGCCCCCGCCTTCGGCCTGCTCGGCCCAGATGCGGCCGCGATGGGCCTCGACGATGGTGCGGCTGATCGACAGGCCGACGCCCATCCCGCTGGCCTTGGTCGTGTGGAACGGATCGAACAGGATCGCGCGCTCGTCCGCCGGGATGCCGGGACCGGTGTCGGAGACGCAGATCTGGGCGCTATCGCCCTGCGCTTCCGCCTCTATCAGCAATTCGCGGCGCGGAGCGCCCACCATCGCCTCGAGCGCGTTGCGGATGAGGTTGAGCAGGACCTGCTGGAGCTGGACGCTGTCCGCCTCGACGACGAGCGCGTCGGGGATTTCCTGGCGGACCGCGACGGCGAAGCCCTCTGGCCCCATCAGCCCGAGACTCAGCGCCTCGGCCACCGCCTCGACGAGCCGTACCGGCGCGGTCTGGACCTCGCCGCGCGCGGTCAGGCGGCGCAGGCGGCGAATGACCTCGCCGGCACGGGTGATATTGTCCTGGGCGTGGTGGACGGCCTCGATCATCAGATCGCGCTCGGCCGCCGGGGACTGGATCAGCCGCGCCGCGCCGCTCAGATAATTGGCGGCGGCGGTCAGGGGCTGGTTGAGCTCGTGGGCGAGGGTCGAGGCCATCGCCCCCATCGCGCTCACCCGCGAGATATGGATGAGCTCGGCCTGGAGCTGGCGGACCTGGCGCTCGGCCGAACGTATCGCGGTGAGATCGGTGACCGCGCCGACGAAGCGCGTGGCGCGGCCAGCCTCATCGCGGATCAGGTAGGCGCGATCATAAACCAGGGCATAATCGCCATTGCCGCGGCGCAGGCGATATTCGCCCGCCCAATGGGTGGCGTCTCCGGCGATGGCGGCGTCGACTGAGGCGAGCACGCGGTCGCGGTCCTCGGGGTGGAGGTGGCTGCTCCACCAGGCCGAGGGCGTGTGGGTCGGGTCGGCCTTGTCCTCGCCGTCCCGAAAGCTGGCGAGCGCCTCGTTCCATCTGATGTCGTCGGTGACAAGGTCCCAGTCCCAGACGATGTCGTTGGTGGCGCGGGCGGCCAGCGCATAGCGCTCCTGGGTTTCCCCGGCGGCGTCGAGCGCCTGCTGCCATTCGGTGACGTCGTAGCCGACTGCGAACAGGCCGGCGATCGCGCCGTCGCCGTCGCGATGCGCCTGATAGGCGGCGTCGAGATAATATTGGCGCATCGGCCCGTCCGGGCTGGTGCGGATCTTGAGCGGGAGCGCGTGGCGAAACACCGGTTCGCCGGTCGCATAGACGCCGTCGAGGATTTCCAGGAAGTGCTGCTCGGCGAGCTCCGGAAAGGCCTCGGCCATGGTGAGGCCGATCACGTCGCTGCGGCCGGCGATGGCGATGAAGGTCTCGTTGATGAACTCGAAGCGATGCTCCGGGCCCTTGGTCAGGAAGACGAAGCCGGGCGTCTTCCAGAACAGGGCTTTTAATTTGCGGCCCTGCTCCTCGATCTGACGCCGGTCGTGCACGGCCGCGGTCGTGTCGATGCACGTGCAGAGCAAACCGGCGACTTCGCCGTCGTCACGCACCGGCGTATAGCCGAACGTGTAATAACCGGTGCGGCGGTAGCCGCTCTCCCAGGTCGGGAATGGGATATTCTCGGCCCACATGCCCGCGCCGGCGAGCGCCTGCTCGATGAACGGACCGATCGCCGGCCAGATGTCGCGCCAGAGATCGCGCAGTCCCCTGCCCAGGCTCGTGGCGTGATGGACGCCGAGCAGGTCGGCGAACGCGTCATTGTACAGGAAGGTGAGGTTGCGGCCCCAACCCAGATACATGGGCACGCGCGAATCGAGCATGACCTGGACGACGGTCTGCAAGGTCGGCGGCCACGCCGCGCGCGGGCCCAATTCGGTCGCCGACCAGTCGAATGCGGCGATCCGCTCGGCCATCGTCATCGACACGCTGCCGGTTCTAGTCGAGAAGTTCGTATCCATGGCGATGGCATACGGCTCAGACGCTGTCTTTCGGAAGGACCATGAGGCCCGCTGAATGGGAGAACGCAGTCGGTACAGGGACGAAGCGCCGATGCCGCCTACAAGCCAACAGGCTGGCGGCGAGAAGCGACGTTGCGGCCGGATGCTCTACAGGCAAGGCGGCTGAACCCACCGCCCTGCGGGATGAACAACGGCGCTAATCTATTGTGGTTCCTGAACTTTAGAAGGCGCGCCGGGAGCCCGTGCCCCCGGCGCGCATCCGATCAGAGTGCCGCTGTGCGGGCGCGGGCCGCGCTGTGGCCGCCGGCATTGTAGAGGATGTCCTGGACCGTGACCGGCGAGATGTCGGCGCGTTCGGCGTCGACCGAGACGAAGACGCCGCCGCGATTGACATGCTCCTCATAATAATGCGCGTCCTCGTCGCTGACGCCATGGTCGCGCAGGGCGCCGGCGAGGCCGCCCGCGGCAGCCCCGGCGACCGCGCCGGCGGCGATCGCGCCCCCGGCGACGCCGAGCGTCTCGGCGAGTGCGCCGGCCGCGAGGAACGGGCCGACGCCGGGGATGAGCAGAGCGCCGAAGCCGAGCAGGGCGCCGGCGGTCATGCCGACGCCGATGCCCGTGCGGGTCGCGTCGCCGTCGCCGTCGCCGTCGTGGCTGCGGGCTTCGTGGACGGCGCCATGGCCTTCATCGCGGGCGATCAGCGACAGCGCGCTCTCGCGCACGCCGGCGGCGCGGAGGTCGGTAAGGGCGCGCTCGGCCTCGGCGCGGGTGTCGAACACGGCGGACAGGATCTGGGGCATCTTTTATCCTCTTCTGGCTGTGGAGCTCCAATGCTCCGCGTGCCGCCCCAACGAGGCGCGGGCCGCGCCGTTCCTCGCTTTACCGCGCGCGCCGTGCTCAGGGCGCAGAAACGGGCCGGCGCGGCGGCGCGGCGCGCAGGTGCCAGAAGCGTCCGCCACGGCCCATGACGCCGCCCAGCGTGCCGGCGCCGCCGGCCTCGAGCGCGACGAGCAGGCTCTCGACATCGTCCCCGCCGGCCGGGTCGGGGAGATCGTGGGCGGCGCGGATCTGCGCCATCGCCAGCAGCAGCAGGCGGCGCGCGATGGCGCGCGGCAGGCCGTCGACATCGATCCGCCATTCGCCGCCCTGCTCGTTGATGCGGTCGTCGGCGAGCTGGCCGACCACCCAGGCGAGCGCGTCGTCGGCCTCGCGGCAGGCGGCGGCGCTGCGGGCGAGGCGCCCCGGTTCGAATGCGGGATTGGCGGCGAGGAAGGCCCGCATCCGCACCCGGTCGAAGCGCGGATCGCGGTTCGACGGGTCGTCGGCGGCATGGATCCCGGCCTCGCCGACCACCGAAGCGAGTTCGGCCCGGGTCCAGCTGAGCAGGGGGCGCACCACCGTCAGGTCGGGCCCTTCGGCGCGGACCGGGCGGATCGCGGCGAGGCCGGACAGGCCGGCGCCGCGCTGCAGCCGCATCAGGATCGTCTCGGCCTGGTCGTCGGCATGATGCGCGGTCGCGAGCAAAGGCAGGCCCTGCGCGGCGGCCCATTCGGCGAGCGCGGCATAACGGGCGCGCCGCGCCTCGCCCTGCAGGCCGGCGCCGCCCGCCGCAACCTCGACCCGCAGGGTCGCGTGGGGGACATCGAGCGCGCGGCACAAATCGGCGACCATCTCCGCTTCCGCGGCGGCCTCGGCGCGCAGGCCATGATCGACGCTCGCCGCCTGGACCGCGCCGGGGAGAGCGGCCGCGGCGAGCAGCAGCAGAGCGAGGCTGTCGGGTCCGCCCGATATAGCGAGGCCGAGCCGCTCGCCTTCGCCGCCAAGCGCGGCGAGATCGCGGCGGAAGCGGTCGACAAGCTGGGGGTCGGGGGCGGGCATGGCGAGGAGCTTAGGCGATCCGGCCCGGCCGGGTAAGCCGTCAGTCGGGCGCGCGCAAGCGTGCCGCGTCGATGATGGCGGCGGCGCGCAATTCCTCAAGAATGGGGAGCGCGCCGGTCGTGTTGGCCATCGGCGCGTCGATGCCGATCCGAACCGCGAGCCCCGACATGATTGTGTCGGCTTCCTCGAACGCCGCGCAGACCGCGGCGGCGAGCGGGACCGGCGCGGGCTAGGCGACGGCACAGCGCCACCAGCACCGCCTGGACGGCGATCGCCTCGGTCTGCAGCACCGCCAGCTCCGCGCGCAGATCGGACTCGGCTTCGTCCATCCCTACAGAAAGCGCAGGGCGCGGCTTTGGTTGCCGGGCGATGGTGCCGCCGAGAGGCGGTCCCGATGGATTGCCGCGGCGCTGCGCGCCTCGCAATGACGGAAATCGGGCGGTGCCTCGCTTGACCATCGCCGGTGCGGCCCTATCTCGGCCGTGCGAGGCCACGTCCTCCCCCATGATGGGCAGAAGTCCGGGACGGCCCGGCCACTTGCTATGGGAGGCTGTCGTGGCCTGGATTCTTCTCGTCGTCGCCGGATTGCTGGAGGTCGTGTGGGCCTTCTCGATGAAGCAATCGGAAGGCTTCACCCGCCTGACGCCCTCGCTGGTCACATTGGGCGCGATGATCGTCAGCTTCGCGCTTCTGTCCTGGTTGATGCGGACGCTGCCGCTCGGCACCGCCTACACGGTGTGGACGGGGATCGGTGCGGTGGGCGCGTTCCTGGTCGGCATCGCCGTGCTCGGAGAATCGGCGAACGCGATGCGCATCGCCGCCGCTCTGCTGATCGTCGTCGGCCTGGTGCTGATGAAGGTGTCTAGCCCGGCGTAAGGGTGTAGTCCCGTCATTGCGAGCGGAGCGAAGCAATCCAGTGGGCCTGGCCTGGATTGCGGCGGCGCGTTCCGCGCCTCGCAATGACGAGGCGGCTGATCAGGCGGGGCGGGGGCCGAACAGGATGATGGCGGCGCCGGCGAGGCAGACGGCGGCGCCGATCAGGTCCCAGCGATCGGGCTTCGCCCCCTCGATCAGCCACAGCCAGGCGATCGCCGAAACGATATAGACGTCGCCATAAGCTGCGTAGGTGCGGCCGGCATGCTCGGCGTCGACCAGCGTCAGCAGATAGGCGAACAAAGCCAGCGCCGCCATTCCCGGCAACAGCCACCAGACCGACTTGCCCATCCGCAGCCACGCCCAGAAGGCGAAGCATCCGGCGATCTCGGCCAAAGCGGCGCCGATATAGGCGAAAGCGGTCATGGGGCCGGTGTCGCAGGGAGGGCCGAGCGGTGCAATGGTGCGGGGGTTGCCGCCGTCATTGCGAGCGAAGCGAAGCAATCCAGCGAGCGGTGGGGCCGGTGCGGGTTGGATTGCCGCGGCGCTGGCGCGCCTCGCAATGACGGAGGAGGAAGCGGCGGCTGCGGGACTAGGCCGCAGCCGCTAGGCCGTCAGCGGCACTTGGCGGCGGTGCGGGCCTGGGGGAGGCGCTGCTGAAGCCAGGCGCGCATGGTGGCGCCATAGACGTCGCGGAGCTCGTCATAGACCTTGCAGGCCTCGGCCGGCTTCTTGAGGTCCATCAGCGCCTGGCCGAGGAAATAGAGGCTGTCGGCGGCGCGCTCGCCGGTCGGGTTGTTCTGGTAGTTGGCGAGCAGGACCTTGGCCGCGGTCGCCGGCTTGCCGTCGTCCAGATAGGCGCGGCCGGCGAGGTTGGCGGCGTAGCTGGCGCGCTTGTGCTTGGGATATTGCTTGGCCATCGCTTCCAGCGTCTTCTGGGCGGCGGCGTAATTCTTCTGCTCCCACTGGCGGTAGCCGGTGAGGTAGGCGTCCTCGCCGGCGTCGCCAGTGCTGGGCGGCGCGACCTCGGAGGCGGCCGGGGCGGGCTCCGACGCGGCCGGAGCGGACGGCTGCGCGGCGGCGGGCGGCGGCGTAACCGGCTCGGCGGCGCGCGCTTCGGTTTCGCTGCGGAGGCGCGTGAGGGCATCCTCGAGCTGGCGCAGGCGGAACGCGTTCTCTTCGCCCTGGCGGGTGACGGTCTGGAGCTGCGCCTCGAGCGCGTCGACGCGCGCGGTGAGGTCGGCGATGGCGCTGCTGGCGGGCACGCCGCCCGGCGCGACCACGGGCGTCTCGGGCCGGATCTCGGGCTCGACATTGCCGCCCGGGAAGACCTTGCGCTGGACGGCGCGCATCTCGGATTCGAGCTTGCCGACGCGCTTGTCGATGGTGGGAGCCTGCTGGGCCGAGGCCGGCGCCGCGACGCTCGCCATGAGGATGACGGCCAGAAGATGAAGACGCATGGATTTCCCCCGCACTAGGACTGACCCGTCGATACTAAGAGAGCGAGCCTGTCGCCAGCATTAAGCGTGCCGTACCAACGCGACTATCAGCGCGAGTGTTCAACGCTATTGGGGCGTTCCCGGGGCAACCGGCGCCGCCGGCTGGGCGCCGGGCAGGCGCGCGAGCAGGTCGGCGGGCAGCAGGCTGACGTCGGCGATCGTCTTCTGCGCCGGCCCGAGCTGCGGAATCTCGGTCGTGCCGACGGTGACGCGCAGCGCGTCCGGACGGCCGGTCAGGATCTGCGGCGCCTTGGCGGTGGCGGGGATTTCGTAGCGCTCGCCGGCCTTCAGCGTCGCCTCGCGGATGCGCGGCCCGCCATTGCCCTCGTAGATGCGCAGCCAGACGTCGTCGGTGGCGGTGAGCACGACCGGGCCGGTGACGGGAGCCGGCGCTGCCTCGGGCTGCGGCGCGGCGGGCGGCGGCACCTGGGTCTCGGCGGCGACCAGATCGGCGTCCGGCGCCGCGCTGTCGTCGACCGAACCGCTGCGCCAGACCATGTAGCCGATCACGAGCAGCAGGGCGATCGCGGCGGCGACCCAGGCGAGCGAACGCGGCGGGACGCGGGCCGGGTCGGCGGGCTCGTAATAAGCGGTGGCCGGGGCGGCATAAGTCGGGGTGGCGCCGAGCAGTTCGCGGACCTCGGCGCCGATCTCGTTGCCGTTGAGGCCGATCGCATTGGCGTAGGAGCGGGCGAAGCCGACGCTGTAGGTGGTGGCGGGGAGGGCATCCCACTCGCCGTCCTCGATATGCTGGAGGTGGCGGGTCGGGATGCGCGTCTGGCGGGCGACGTCGTCGAGGGTCAGGCCCTTGGCTTCGCGGGCGGCGCGAAGGCGCACGCCGACCGGGTTCGAAAGCACCTTGTCGTGGTCGGCATCACTCATTCACGCACCCCTGGGGCCGGTCGCGCCGGCTCTCGAATTAATTTGGATCAACACACTCCAGAGCCCGGTTGTTGTCAACCGCGGCCCCTATCTGCCTCTGATAGACGGGCTGCAACGTCAACCTGTCGAAACCCCGTGTTTTTCTGCCCAGTCGACCAAAGCCGCGCGCAGATCGGCGGGCGGGTTGTCGAGCAGATCGTGGACCATCGGCGTCAGCTTGGCATGATCGAGCGAGCGGATCATGGCCTTGACCGGCCCGACCGCGACCGGCGTGATCGACAAGCGGCGCAGGCCGAGGCCGATCAGCGCCATCGCCTCGAGCGTGCGGCCGCCCATCTCGCCGCAGACGCCGACCGGGACATTGTGCGCGTCGGCGGCACGGACGATGCGGCGCAGGAAGCGGAGCACGGCCGGCGACAGCCAGTCGTAGCGCTCGGCGAGGCGCGGGTGGGCGCGATCGGCGGCGAACAGGAACTGGGTGAGATCGTTGGTGCCGATCGACAGGAAATCGAGCCGCGGCAGCAATATGTCGAGCGCCTCGGCAAGCGCCGGCACCTCCAGCATCGCGCCGTAGCGGATATTGGTGGGCAGCATTTTCTTGCGTGCGGCGAGGATGGCGCGCTGGGATTCGACCAGCGCCTTGGCCTCGTCGAACTCCCACGGCTCCGACACCATCGGGAACATGATGCTGATCTCGCGGCCGGCGCCGGCCTCGAGCAAGGCGCGGGCCTGCGCCTTCATCAGGCCATCGCGGTCGAGGGCGAGGCGAAGCGCGCGCCAGCCCATCGCCGGATTCTCTTCCTGATGTTCGCTGGCGCTCAGATAGGGCAGTGCCTTGTCGCCGCCGATGTCGACGGTGCGGAAGATGACCGGCTTGTCGCCGGCATCCTCCAGCACTGAGCGGTAGAGGCGCTGCTGGCTCTCGCGGCGCGGCAAGGTCGCGGAGACGAGGAACTGGAATTCGGTGCGGAACAGGCCGATGCCGTCGGCGCCGGTGAGGTCGATCGCGCCGACATCGTCGCGCAGACCGGCGTTGATCAATACCGTGATGCGCTGGCCGTCCTTGGTGACGGGCGGCAAATCCTTGGTGGCGGCGAATTCGGCGCGGCGCTTCTGGGTGACGACGAGCCGCGCGTCGAAGCTGCGCTCGAGGGCGGGCGCCGGCCGCACCAACGCCTGGGAACCGTCGGCGTCGAGCAGGATATGGTCGCCCTCGTTGATGACCTGGCGGACGTCGCGGACGCGGCCGAGCATCGGCACGCCCATCGCCCGGGCGACGATCACGACGTGCGAGGTCAGCGACCCTTCCTCCAGGATCACGCCCTTCAGGCGCCGCCGGTCATATTCGAGCAGTTCGGCCGGGCCGAGATTGCGCGCAATCAGGATCGTATCGCTCTGCAGGCCCATCTGGGCGGCGGTGCCGAGCCGGCCGGAGACGATGCGGAGCAGACGGTTGGCGAGGTCGTCGAGATCGTGCATCCGCTCGGCGAGCAGGGGATCGTCGATCTCGCGCATCCGCATCCGCGTGCGCTGCTGCACGCGCTCGATCGCCGCCTCGGCGGTGAGGCCGCTGTCGATCGCCTCGTTGATGCGCCGCGACCAGCCCTCGTCATAGGCGAACATCTTGTAGGTCTGGAGGATCTCCTGATGCTCGCCGGCGGTGCCGAATTCGGCCTGGCTGGTCATCGTGTCGATCTGCTCGCGCATCTTGCGGAAGGCGGAATAGACGCGCTGGCGTTCGGCCTCGGTATCCTCGGCGACGGTATGCTCGATGAGGATGCGCGGCTGGTGATAGACGGCGTTGCCGCGCGCCATGCCGGCGACCAGCTTCAGCCCTGACAGGCCGACCGAGCCGAGGTCGCGCGTGGAGGCGCCTTCGCTTGCCTTGTCGGCGAGCCCGGCGGCGCCGATCAACTCGCTGAGCACCATCGCGACGGTCTGCAGCGCCTCGATCTCGACGTCGACATAGGCGCGCGGGTCGGCGTGCTGGACGCAGAGCACGCCGATCGCGCGCTCGCGCCGGACGATCGGGACGCCGGCGAAGCTGTGGTACAGTTCCTCGCCCGTCTCCGGCCGGTAGGCGAATTCCGGGTGGCGCGTCGCCTCGTCGAGATTGAGCACCGCTACCTGCTCGGCGATGGTGCCGACCAGGCCCTCGCCCATCGCCAGCTTGGTGACGTGGACGGCGCCCTGGTTGAGGCCGACGGTGGCGTAGAGCTCGAGCAGCCCGTCGCGCAGCAAATAGATCGAGCAGACCTCGCTCGCCATCGCGTCGGCGATGATCTTGACGACCTTGTTGAGCTTGGCCTGGGCGCCGGCACGCGAGGCCATCACGTCGTGAAGGCCGGTCAGGATCTCGCGGGCTGAGGCGACGGAGCTGCCGATCATGGACCGGGGCTAACAGAAAGGAACCCGGCTTCCAATGGCCGGGCAATTGTCACTGGCCCGGCGCCTGCTCCAGCGCCCGGGCGAGCGCGGCACCGAGCGACTCCACACCATAGGGCTTCTGCAGGATCGGGAATTCGGCCGCCGCGCCGCCGAATATCTCGTCGCTGTAGCCGCTTGCCAGAAGCACCGGCAACGCCGGGTGCTTTTCGTTGATGGCGCGCGCGAGATCGATCCCGGACGCGCCCGGCATGACGACGTCGGTGAAGACGATGTCGGCCGGCTCGCGCTCCAGCATTTCCAGCGCCGCCTCGGCGCAATCGGCGCTGATCACGCGATAATGCAGGTCGGCCAGCAAATGCTCGGCGAACTCGCGGACATGAGCATTGTCCTCGACCAGGAGGACGGTCAGGCCGGTGCGGGTGCGATCGCTTTCGATGGCCTCAGGCGCGGCCGCCGCAATCTTGTCTGTGCGCGGCAGGAAGAGGTTGATGGTCGTGCCCTGGGCCGCCTCGGATTCGATCGTCGCTTCGCCGCCGGTCTGGGCCGCGAAGCCGTGGATCTGGCTGAGGCCGAGCCCGGTGCCCTTGCCGACCGGCTTGGTGGTAAAGAACGGTTCGAACGCCCGTTGCGCCACTTCGGGCGGCATGCCTTCGCCGGTATCGGCGATAGAGATGCAGATCCGGTCCGGGTCGCCGGGCACGTTGCGCGTCGAAAGGGTGAGGGTGCCGCCGTCGGGCATGGCGTCGCGCGCGTTGAAGGCGGCGTTGAGCAAGGCGGTCTCGAGCTGTGCCGAATCCGCCTCGGTCAGCCAGAGCGAGGGTGCCAGGTCGAGGCGGACTTCGATGGGCGCGCCGAGCGTGCGCGCGAGCACGTCGGCAAAAGCGTCGAGGCGGATGTTGAGATCGATCACCTCGGGCTTGAGCGGCTGGCGGCGGCCGAAGGCGAGCAGATGGCTGGTGAGCGTGGCGGCGCGGTCGGCAGTCTCGACGATCGCCCGCAGATAGCGCTGCTTCTTCTCTTCGCTGAGCTCGGCGCGCTGGAGTAATTCGGCCGAGCCGCGGATCACGGTCATCAGGTTGTTGAAGTCATGGGCGATGCCGCCGGTGAGCTCGCCCAGGGCCTGCAGCTTCTGGGACTGGACGAGCGCGGCGCGCGCTTCCTCCAGTTCCTGCTCGGAGAGCTTGCGCTCGGTAAGGTCGCGGGTGACCTTGGCGTAGCCGACCAGATCCCCGTCCTCGCCATAGATCGGGTCGAGCACCACGCTCGCCCAGAAATGGGTGCCGTCCTTGCGGACGCGCCAGGCCTCCCTCTCATATTTGCCTTCGCGCCGCGCGGTCTCGAGCGCCCGGGCCGGCTCGCCCGAAGCGCGGTCCTCGTCGGTGTAGAAAAGCGAGAAATGCTGGCCGACAATCTCCTGCGCCGTGTAGCCCTTGATCGCCTCCGCGCCGGTGTTCCAGTTGCTCACCCGGCCTTCGGTGTCGAGCATGTAGATGGCGTAATCGCGCACGCCCTGGACGAGCATGCGGAAGCGCCGCTCGCTGTTCTGCAATTCCTGTTCGGCCGCGCGCTTCTCGGTGATGTCGCGGGTGATCTTGGCGAAACCGAGCAATTTGCCGCTGTCGCCACGGATCGGATCGATGACGACATGGGCCCAGAAGTGGGTGCCGTCCTTGCGGACGCGCCAGCCTTCGGACTCGAATCTGCCTTCGCGGGCGGCAGTGGCAAGGGCCTTGGCGGGCCGTCCGGCGGCGCGATCCTCGTCGGTGAAGAAGCGCGAGAAATGCTCGCCGATGATCTCGTGCTCTTCATAGCCCTTGAACTGGCGCGCGCCCGCATTCCAGGTGGCGATATGCCCGTTCGGGTCCAGCATGTAGATGGCGTAGTCGGTCACGGAATTGACCAGCAGCTGGAAGCGCTGCTCGGAGACGTGGGAATCGAACTGAGTCGCGTCGGCCATGATCATCCTGAGCGGAGCCGGAGCGGACGCCCCAACAAAAGTTTATCCCCCGCCCGATTCGCTTGTACGCGCCGGGCGTACCGGATCAAGGCCTTAGCCGCGGACGTCTCCAGCCGGGACGCCGCGGCCAAGGACCGCGGGCGGCCTCAGGCGTGAATCGCGCGGCGCTCCAGCGCCTGCGCGGCCTCGTCGATCAGGTTGGAGATGATGGTCGCGACCGGCGCCTCTTCCTTGACCATGCCGACCGACTGCCCGGCCATGATCGAGCCGCTCTCGACATCGCCTTCGATCACGGCGCGGCGGAGCGCGCCGGCCCAATAATGCTCGATCTGGAGCTGGGCCTCGCCCATCTCGACCTTGCCCTCGTCGAGAAGCTGGGCGACCTCGCGCTGCTTGGCGGCGAAGGCCTCCATCTCGCGGTTGCGGATCGCGCGCACGGGGATGACCGGCAGGCGCGGGTCGATCTGGACCGACGGAATCGCGTCGCGCGCCGAGGCGCGGATGAACGCCTTCTTGAAGTTCGGATGGGCGATGCATTCGTGCGCGCAGACGAAGCGGGTGCCGAGCTGGACGCCGGAGGCGCCCATTTCCAGATAGCCGGCCATGAGCCCGCCGCGGCCGATGCCGCCGGCGACGAAGACGGGAATGTCCGCCGCCACCTCCGGCAAGATCTCCTGGGCGAGCACCGAGGTCGAGACCGGGCCGATATGGCCGCCGGCCTCCATGCCCTCGATGACGAGCGCGTCGACGCCTGAGCGGATCAGCTTCTTGGCGAGCGCGAGCGCGGGGGCGAAGCAGACCATCTTCGCGCCCGATTGCTTGACCCGGTCGATCGCGCCCGTCGGCGGCAGCCCGCCCGCGAACACGACGTGGCCGACCTTATGCTTGGCGCACACGTCGATCAGGTCGAACAATTGCGGGTGCATGGTGATGAGATTGACGCCGAACGGCCGGTCGGTGCGCTTCCTGGTCTCGGCGATCTCGGTATCGAGCAGGTCGGGAGTCATGGCGCCGCAGGCGATCACGCCGAAGCCGCCGGCGTTAGAGATGGCGGAAACGAGGTTGCGCTCCGAGATCCAGCTCATCGCGCCGCCCATGATGGCGACTTCGCAGCCGAGGAAATCGGTGCCGCGCTTCATCAGGCGCTTGAGGCGGTCGTGGCCGGTAGAATTGGTGACGTCGTTCATGGTCATTCCGTCGGTTCGGCGTCGAGGCCGTAGGTGGTGTGGAGCACGCGCACGGCGAGTTCGGTATATTCCTCGGGGATCAGCACAGAGACTTTGATCTCCGAGGTGGCGATGGCGAGAATGTTGATGCCGCGGTCCGCGAGTGCGCGGAACATCTGGGCGGCGATGCCGGCGTTGGAACGCATGCCGACGCCGACCGCGCTCACCTTGACGACATTCATGTCGGTGATGATCTCGTCGAAGCCGATCTCTGCCTTCACCTGTTGCAGGGCGTCAACGCTGCGGGCGAGCGACGCGGTGGGGACGGTGAAGGTGAGATCCCTTTTCTCGCCTTCGCGGGCAACGCTCTGCACGATCATGTCGACGTTGATGTTGGCGTCGGCCAGCGGGGCGAAGATCGCCGCTACCGTCCCCGGCTCGTCGGAGAGGCCGAGCAGCGTGATCCGCGCCTCGTTCTTGTCATAGGCGATGCCGGTGATGACGTTGCGTTCCATATCTTTGTCCTCGATGGCGTCGTCGCCGACGATCATGGTGCCGGGCTTGTCCTCGAAGGAGGAGAGGACCTGGAGCGGCATGTTGTAGCGCATGGCGAGGCCGACGGAGCGCGTCTGCAGCACCTTGGCGCCGACGCTCGCAAGCTCCAGCATCTCCTCATAGGTGACCCGATCGAGCTTGCGCGCGCGCGGCACGATGCGCGGGTCGGTCGTGTAGACGCCGTCGACGTCGGTATAGATGTCGCAGCGATCCGCCTTCATCGCCGCCGCCAGCGCCACCGCCGACGTGTCGGAACCGCCGCGGCCCAGGGTCGTGACGTCGCCCTTGTCGGTCACCCCCTGGAATCCCGGGATGACAGCGATGCCGCCTTCGGTAAAAACGCGCTCCAGCACCGCCGCATCGATGCCCTCGATCAAGGCGGCGGCATGGCCGCTGGTCCGGATCGGGAGTTGCCAGCCCATATAGGAGCGCGCGTTGAGGCCCATGCCCTGCAGCGTGATCGCGAGGAGGCCGCTGGTGACCTGCTCGCCGCTGGCGACGACGACGTCATATTCGCGGGGATCGTAAAGCGAGGCGGCCTCGCGGCAGAGCTGGACCAGGCGGTCGGTCTCGCCGGCCATCGCCGAGACGACGACCGCGACCTGGTTGCCGCGCTCGGCCTCGCGCTTCACGAGATTGGCGACGTGGCGGATGCGCTCGATGCCGGCCATCGAGGTTCCGCCGAATTTCATGACGATACGGGCCATCGAACTCGCTGGGCTGGCGTTGACAAGAGCGTGGGAAAAAGAGCGCGGCCCTGATAGGGAGGCGCCATGGCACATGCAAGCATACCGCTCTCGACGATCGACCCGAAGGAAGCCAAGCATTTCGGCCGGATGGCGGCCGAATGGTGGGACCCGAACGGCTCCTCGGCGATGCTGCACAAGCTCAATCCGGTGCGGCTGTCCTATATACGCGACCGGATCGACCAGCATTGGGGGCTCGACGAATGCAGCCGGACGCCGCTCGCCGGCAAGCGCGCGGTCGATGTCGGCTGCGGCGCGGGCCTGCTCGCCGAGCCGCTCGCTCGGCTCGGGGCGGAGGTCACCGCGGTCGATGCGGCGCCGGAGAATATCGCGGCCGCCCGCCTCCATGCCGAGGGGCAGGGGCTGGCGATCGACTATCGCGTCGGCGGCGTCGAGACGCTGGCCGGGCCGTTCGACCTCGTCACCTCGCTCGAGGTGCTCGAGCATGTCACCGATCCGCGCGGCTTCATCGGCGGGCTCGGCGACCTGCTCGGCCCCGACGGACTGCTGATCCTGTCGACGCCGAACCGCACCAGCCTGTCGCGGCTGCTGATGATCACGCTCGCCGAGGGCACCGGCCGCATCCCGCGCGGCACGCACGACTGGGAGAAGTTCCTGACCCCGAACGAGACCTGCGCGCTGATGCGCGACGCGGGGCTGGAGGTGGTCGACGTGACCGGGCTCGCCTTCTCCGCGACGCGCGGTTTCACCCTCTCCGACAACAAGTCGCTCGACTATCTGGTGACGGCGAAAAGGGCTTAGTTCCCCTCTCCCTTCGAGGGAGAGGGTTGCGCAGCCTTGCCGAGCCTCTTCGGCGAGCCTTAGGCGGAGCTGGGAGAGGGTGGCGGCCGTCGAGAATATTCGCCGCGGCTGCCACCCTCCAACTGCGCCTAGGCTCCTGCGTCGCCAAGGCTCCGTATCCTCTCCCTCCAAGGGAGAGGGGATTGGGCGTTAGGGTGACGGCGTCGCCCGGCTCAGAAGAAATCGACCTTGTCGTAATGGGCGGGGGGAGCGATGACCTCCATCCGCTCGGCGAGCAAGGGGCGGAAGCTCGGCCGCGACTTCATCACCGCATACCAGTCGGTGGTCTGCTTGTGGCCGCGCCAATCGATGCCGCCGAGATAGTCGGCGACCGAGAGTTGGGCGGCGGCGGCGAGGTCGGCGAGGCTCAGCACCGGGCCGGCGAGCCAGCGGCGATGGTCGAGCAGATAATCCATGTAATCGAGATGGGCGTTGGCGATCTTCATCGCTTCGCGCAGCACGCGGGTGTCGGGCGCGGCGCGGCTCACGAGGCGCTTGCGCATCCGCTCCTCGAGCAACGGATTGACGACCTCGCCATAGAGCTTCTCGTCAAACCAGGCGACGAGGCGGCGCACCTCGGCGCGGTTGACGGCGGTGCCGGGGATCATCGGCGCCTTGTCGATCGTCTCCTCAAAATATTCGCAGATCGCGCCGGAATCGATCAGCACGTTGCCCTTCTGCGCCTCGACCAGCACCGGCGTTTGGCCGGCCGGGTTCATGTCGAGGAATTCGTCGCGCTGCTGCCACGGCGATTCCCGCACCAGCTCGTGGGCCACGCCCTTCTCGCCGAGCATGAGCCGGACCTTGCGAGAGAAAGGACAAAGCGGGAATTGATAGAGCTGCCACATGGGCGCCGATCATTAGCGTCCCGGGGCGCGGCGTCCACCGGTCCGGACGGGATTTTTACGGGGTAGGGCGATTAGTAGCCGCGGTCGGGGTCGATCGCCCGGCCGAGGTCGCGCTCGAGGTCGGCGAGCGAGCGGCGCAGCACCGGCGCGACCACCGCAACCTGGCGCATCATGTCGGCCATCTTCATGGTCAGCACCTGCATCTCGTCCTGGATGCGCTCCTCGGCACGGGGATCGTCGCGGCGGGCGAGGTCGCCGAGCGTCTCGTCGCGGCGGACGCGCGCGGTCGGGTCGACCGCCTGCACGACGCCGCCGACCGGCACGTTCATAATCGCGCCGACGGCGCGGCCGAGCGTGTCGCCGGCTTCCTCGACGTCGTAGGGATGGGGGAGCGCGCGCGTGAATGCGTCGTCCGCGGGGTCGGGATAGGCGGCCGGCGCCTCGGCCGGATCCGGCTGGGCGGGGACGGGCTGGGCGAATGCGGGCGCGGCCAGGGCCAGGGTGCCGGCGGCGGCAATCAGGATCTTACGCAAACCAATGCTCCTCTGCGCTGGGACGGGCGCGCGTCATCAACGCCGCTGATGCGACTCGGTTGCCGCTATGCCACTGCCGCGATGAGCCTTTCCTGAATGGTCAGCGGAGGTAGAGCCACACCATGGCGACACTGCCCAGCACGATGCGGTACCAGGCGAAGGGGCCGAAGCCGTAGCGCGACACGATCGCGACGAAGGCCTTCACCACCGCGAGCGCGACCAGGAACGAGATGAAGAGGCCGAGCGCGATCGCGCCGAGATCGTCGAAGGTGAGGAGGTCGCGGTCCTTGTAGAGCGCGTAAACGGTCGCACCGAGCATGGTCGGCACGGCGAGGAAGAAGCTGAATTCGGCGGCGGTCTTGCGCTCGACGCCCATCAGGCGGGCGCCCATGATCGTCGCGCCCGAACGGCTGACGCCCGGCACCATCGCCAGGCACTGGACGATTCCGATTGCGATCGCGGTGCGGGTCGGCATCCCTTCGACGCTGGTGAAGCGCTCCTCCTTCACCATCCGCTCGATGATCAGGATCAATATGCCGCCGACGACCAGCATCACCGCGACCAGCATCGGCGTCTGCAGCGCGGCGCGGATGGCATCATAGGCGAAGGCGCCGATCAGCATCGCCGGCAGGAAGCCGATCAAGATATTGCGGGTGAAGGCGATCGCCTGCTTGTCGGCGACGGTCAGCCCCTTGGCGACGTTCCAGAAGCGGCCCCAATAAGCGACCACGACGGCGAGGATCGCGCCCAATTGGATCGCGATCTTGAACGCGATCGACGATTCGCCCTCGAAACCGAGCAGGGTGCTGGCGAGGATCAGGTGTCCGGTCGAGGAGACCGGCAGGAACTCGGTCAGCCCCTCGATGATGCCGAGCAGGATGATCGTCAGAATCGGGCTGGTCATGAGTTGCTCGGCCGGGAGGGGTCAGTAGGGCTGCTTGACGGCGAAGCGGCCGTTGCGGCGGTAGGAGGTGAGCCAGCCTTCGGTAATCGCGGCGAGCGGGGTGGGCGCGAAGCCGAACGCCTTGAAGCCCGCCTTCGGATCGGCGCACACATTGTCGCGCTGGAGCATCAGCCACTGGTCCCAGGTGATCGGCGCGCCGGGCAGCCAGCCGGTGAGCCGCGCCATCGCGCTGCCGACTGCGTCGGGGATCCGGACGATGCTGCGGTCGTAGCCGGTGGCCTTGCAGATCCACTCGTTGAGCGCGCCCATCTCGATCACTTCCGGGCCGCCCAACTCGTAGGTCTTGCCGGCATGGGTATCCGGATCGAGCGCCGCAGCGGCGATCGCGCGGCCGAGGTCGGCGACCCAGACCGGCTGCAGCTTGGCCGCGCCGCGAATGACCGGCAGCACCGGCAGCGCCCGGGCCATGCCGGCGAAGCGGTTCACGAAGTTATCTTCCTGGCCGAACACGACCGAGGGGCGGATGATCGTTGCCGGGGAGAAGGCGGCGCGGACGGCGGCCTCGCCTTCGCCCTTGGAGCGGCCATAAGCCGACGCACCTTCCGGGTCGGCGCCGATCGCCGAGACGTGGACCAAAGCGCCCGCGCCCGCCGCCGCAGCGGCCGCGGCGACGTTGCGCGCGCCCTCGACATGGACTGCGTGGAACTTGCCCTTGAGGATGCCGACCAGGTTGATGACCGCGTCGCTGCCCGCGACCGCGGCAGCGACATGGCGCTCATCGGTGATGTCGGCGTGGACGAACTGGGTCTGGCCGAGGCCGCCGAGCGGCTTCAGGAAATAGGCCTGCCGGGGATCGCGCTGGGCGATGCGGACGCGGACGCCCGCTTTGTAGAGCTGCTGCGCCACATAGCGGCCGATGAAGCCGCCGCCGCCGAACAAAGTGACCAGCCGGTCCATTTCCTTACGTTCCTCGATCGATTAATTTGCGTGGCGCCCCATTGCCCGGTCGGGAGACCGTTGACAAGCGCGCTCGCGGCCCGCTAAGCGCGCCGCCTACCCCGTGCCCAGATGGCGGAATTGGTAGACGCACCAGCTTCAGGTGCTGGCGCTCGCAAGGGCGTGGAGGTTCGAGTCCTCTTCTGGGCACCATTTCCTTTTGCATGGCACGACCCGCCCTCCGGGGCCCCGGTCCTTGAGGCCGGACGGCCTTCAGCGAAGGGCACAGCTCAAGGAATCCAGCCCGGCAGCGCGGCGGCCTGCTTCACCCAGTCGGTGATCTGCGCTTCGTCGAACTGGCCTTCGCGCAGGTCGAGGTAGCGGACTTGCGCGTCCTTGCTCGCGCCCGGCGGGAGCGGCTCCAGCGCGGCGCCGCGGAAGAAGGTGATTTTCACATAATGGGTGAAGACGTGGAACGACAGGAACCAGCCCTGTCCCGCGACGCCGTAAAAAGGCGAATTCCATTTCACCGCCTTGCGCACATCCGGCACATTGTCGGCGATCAGCGCGTCGAGCCGCTCGCCGACGGCGCGCTTCCAGCCTGGCATCGCGGCGATATAGGCCTGGACGGGGGCGTCGCCGTCCCCCTTCGGAATTTGCGGATTGCCGCCGGAGAGGAGCCGGACCGTCTCGCCCTTGTCTCGCTGCATCGCTTTGCCTCATCCCAAAGTCGTGCTTGCAGCATAGCGTATGGCGGCAACCGCGCACAGGAAAGACCTGGCAAAACCCAGTTTCGCTTCGGAACCGGTAACGGGCTCGTGCGCTTTCGGGCGATGCCGCGCTTCTACTTTCACATACACAATCACATCGTTGCCGAGGATGACGAAGGGACCGAACTGGCCGACGCCGCGGCTGCCCGCGACTTTGCCGTGAACGGCGCGCGCGACCTGGTCTGCGAGAGCGTCCATGAGGGGCGTCTTAATCTCGACCATTATATCCGCGTCACCGACGCCGACGGACAGGACGTGCTGACCGTCACCTTCCGCGAGGCCTTCATCATCGAAGGCATGCGGTGACCCGAGTCCCTGCGACGGCGCCTATATGTTTGATTTACGAAACATTTTCCGGATCTGCTTGTTGTTAGGACAAGCAAAAGAAGGAAGATGATGATGAACGATCGCGACAATGACCCGGGCATCGATCCCGATCGCACCGAAGGCAGCGTCAAGAAGATGGGCGGCAACCTCAAGGAGGCGGCCGGCGGCATTCTGGGCGACGAAAAGATGAAGCGCGAAGGCCAGGCCGACCAGGCCGAAGGCAAGCTCCAGAACGCTTGGGGCGGCCTCAAGGACAAGGCGCGCGAGGTCACCGGCGACAAGCGCTGACATGACGGCGGGGCGGCTTGGTTCGCCCCGCCGGTCACGCAGGCGGAACCAATAAGCCGTCAGGCGGTCCTTAGCGGCGGAGGTTAGATGCGGATCCTCGCCGCCACCGACTTTTCAACCCGATCGGACCGCGCCTTGCTTCGCGCGGTCCTACTCGCGCGCGTTGCAGGCGCCACCCTCACCTTGCTCCATGCGGTCGATGACGATCGCCCCGCTTATATGATCGCTTCCCAGCGGGACGCCGCTGCGACTCTGCTGCGCGAGACGACCCAAGCCATCGCCGATGTCGATGGCATCACGGCCGACTTCGCGGTCGCGGCGGGCGATGCCTTTGCCGCGATCCTTCAGGCCGCGGACGAGGTGGATGCGGACCTGATCGTCGTCGGCCCGCACCGTCGCCAGCTGCTCGACATGTTCGTCGGGACGACAGCCGAGCGGACGATCCGGCGCAGCCGCCGGCCCGTGCTGATGGCCAATGCGGTCCCGGCCGGCCCGTACCGCCGCAGCTTGCTCGCGCTCGATCTGGACACGGCTTCGCGAGCAGCGGTGATGGGCGCGCGACGGCTGGGTCTGCTCGATCAATCGGAAGCGATCGCTTTGCACCTGTTCGATGCGCCGGCGGCCGGCATGATGAAGCGCGCCATGGAAGTGCCGGCGGCGATCGATCATTATGTCGGCGCGGAGGAGCGGCGGGCGGCCGCGGACTTCGATGCGTTCCTGGCGGAGGTCGGGCCGCCGCGCCCGCAACGGCTGCTGCGGCCGGCTCGTGGCTCCCCGGCCGGGGCGATCCTCGGCTGCGCCAAGGAGCGGGACGTCGATTTGATCGTGGTCGGCACCAACCAGCGCAAGGGGCTGCAGCGGCTCATGCTGGGCAGCGTGGCGCAGGACGTGCTGGTCGACGCCCCATGCGACGTGCTGGTCGTACCCGCGGCGGACGAGGAGGACGCTGCCTCCGCGAGGCCGTAACCGCTCCATTTCTTTCAAGCGGCCCGAAACTTGCCCGCGCGGGGTTGCGACGGAAACGCGTTTGCTAGAGTAGGCAAAAAACGGGGTCGCCCCGATCCGTGAGCATGGGAGAGCGGGACTATAGTGCCGGACGGAAGTTTGTTGTGGTTCCTGCTATTGCTCCCGTTCCTGGGGAGCCTCCTCGCCGCATTTCTCCCTGCGCGGGCGCGCAATATCGCGGGGGTGTTTGCCGGCGCGATCGCGCTGACCGGCACCGGGCTTGCGGTCTATCTCTATTCCTCGGTGGCCGACGGAGCCATCGTCCGGGCTGAGCTCGAATGGCTGCCCTCGCTCGGGCTCAATCTCCTGCTTCGGCTCGACGGCCTGTCCTGGATCTTCGCGTTCCTGGTGCTGGCGATCGGCTTCCTCGTCGTCCTCTACGCGCGCTACTACATGTCGCCCGAAGATCCGGTCCCGCGCTTTTTCTCTTTCTTCCTGGCCTTCATGGGCTCGATGCTGGGCCTCGTCCTCTCGGGCAATCTCGTCCAGCTCGTCTTCTTCTGGGAGCTGACCAGCCTCTTCTCCTTCCTGCTCATCGGCTATTGGCACCATAACGAGACGGCGCGCAGCGCGGCCCGCATGGCGGTAATCGTCACCGCCGCCGGCGGCCTGTGCCTGCTGGTCGGCGTGCTGCTGATCGGCACGGTCGCGGGCAGCTACGATCTCGACGTCGTGCTGGCCGCCGGCGACGCGATCCGCGCCAGCCCGCTCTATCTGCCCGCCCTGATCCTGATCCTGATCGGCGCCTTCACCAAGAGCGCGCAATTCCCGTTTCATTTCTGGCTGCCGCACGCAATGGCCGCCCCCACGCCGGTCTCGGCCTATCTCCACTCGGCGACGATGGTGAAGGCGGGCGTGTTCATCCTGATCCGGCTGTGGCCGGTCCTGGCCGGAACCGAGGCCTGGTATTTCATCGTCACGACCACGGGCCTCGTCACCTTGGTGTTCGGGGCCTGGGCGGCGATGTTCCAGCAGGACATAAAGGGCCTGCTCGCTTATTCGACGATCAGCCATCTTGGCCTGATCACGCTCCTGCTCGGGCTCAGCAGTCCGCTGGCGGCGGTGGCGGCGATCTTCCACACTTTGAATCACGCCACGTTCAAGGCGAGCTTGTTCATGGCGGCCGGGATCATCGACCATGAGACCGGCACTCGCGACCTGCGGCGGCTGAGCGGCCTCTACCGCTTCATGCCGATCACGGCGACGTTGGCGATGGTCGCAGCCGCGGCAATGGCGGGCGTGCCCCTGCTCAATGGCTTCCTGTCGAAGGAGATGTTCCTGGCGGAGGCGCTCGAGGATTATAACGACACGTTCCTCGATCTGGCGCTTCCTTATGTCGCCACGATCGCGCTCGGGTTCAGCGTCCTTTATTCGCTGCGCTTCATCCACCAGACCTTCTTCGGCCCGCCTCCCGAGGGCTTGCCCCACGTTCCCCGGGAGGCGCCGCGCTGGATGCGCATGCCGATCGAGATATTGGTCGTCACCTGCCTCGTGGTCGGGATCTTCCCGGCCGCGACGATTGGACCCTATCTCGACACCGCCGTGCGGTCTGTCCTGCGCGAGGATACGCCGGTCTACAGTCTCGCCATCTGGCACGGATTCACCGAGCCTCTGCTGCTCAGCGTCGCCGCGCTCGCGCTCGGGACCGCCGGCTATATCCTGTTCCGCGAGCGGCTGAACGCGGTGCGCGCGGTGCCGCTGCTCGGCCGGCTGAAGGGCCGGCGCATGTTCGAAACCGTGTTGTCGATCATCGTCTCGGGCACGCGCAGGCTGATGACCTATATCGGCACGCGCCGGCTCCAGCCGCAGTTGCGGGTGATGGTCGTCGTCGCCTGCCTAGCCGCTTTGCTGCCCTTCCTGCGCTACGGTTACGCCCCGGGCCGCGACGCGGGCACGATCGTCGATCCGGGCTTCGCGGTGCTCTGGTTCGTCGGCGGGGCCTGCGCGATCGGTGCTGCGTGGCAGGCCAAATATCACCGCCTTGCCGCCCTGATCCTGCTCGCCGGGGCCGGGCTGGTGAGTTGCATCAGCTTCGTTTGGCTCTCGGCGCCCGATCTTGCGCTCACTCAGCTCCTGGTCGAGACGGTGACCACCGTGCTGCTGCTGCTCGGGCTGCGCTGGCTTCCCAAGCGGCTGCCGCAGATCTGGCCGGAAGGCCGCTCGCCCGGAAAGGTCGGGATGCGCCGGGCGATCGATCTCGCCATCGCGGTCGCGGCCGGGCTCGGCATGGCCTTGCTCTCTTATGCGGTGATGACGCGGCCCTTGCCCGACACGATCTCGCGCTTCTTCATCGAGCATTCCTATTCGGACGGCGGCGGCAGGAATGTCGTCAACGTCATCCTGGTCGATTTCCGCGCGTTCGACACGCTCGGCGAGATCAGCGTGGTGGCGATCGTCGCCTTGACCGTCTTCTCGCTGCTGCGGCGTTTCCGCCCGGCGCGGGAGAGCGTGCGCAGCCCCGACCAGCAGCGCTTCCAGGACGCGTTCGACGAGGCCCAGGACGGCCGCAAGCTCGGTGACACTTTGAGCGACTATCTGCTCGTGCCGCGGGTCATCATGGAATGGCTGTTCCCGGTGATCATCGTGCTGGCCGTCTATCTGCTGATCCGCGGGCATGATCTGCCGGGCGGCGGCTTCGCGGCGGGCATCACTTTGTCGATCGCGCTGATCCTGCAATATATCGCGTCGGGCACGCGCAGCGTCGAGGCGCGCCTGGTGGTGCGGCCGCTCCCCTGGGTTGGCGTCGGACTCCTCATCTCGGTGGCGACGGGCGCGGGTGCCTGGTGGTTCGGCTATCCGTTCCTCACCTCCTGGTTCCGCTATCTCGATCTGCCGGTCTTCGGTCAGGTGCCGATGGCGACGGCCTTGCTGTTCGATCTCGGCGTCTTCCTGCTGGTCGTGGCCGCCACCGCGCTGATCCTGATCGCGCTTGCCCACCAGTCGATCCGCACGCCCGCCGGGCCGCGGCCGACTGCGTCCCGCACCGAACTCGAGCCGGAGCAGGTCTGATGGAACTCGTCCTCGCGCTCGGCATCGGCGTGCTCACCGCATCGGGCGTGTGGCTGATCCTGCGCCCGCGCACCTTCCAGGTGGTTGTCGGGCTGTCGCTCGTCTCCTACGCCGTGAACCTGTTCATCTACGCGATGGGCCGGCTGAAGGTGGACGCGCCGCCGATCGTCGGCTCCGGCGCCGCCGATCCCGCCAATTACGTCGATCCGCTGCCTCAGGCCCTCGTACTCACCGCGATCGTCATCTCGTTCGCGATGACGGCGCTGCTGCTCGTCATTCTCGTCGCGCTGCGCGGCCTTACCGGGACCGACCATGTCGACGGGGAGGAATCGGAATGACCGGCGCCTGGACCGACCATCTGATCGTCGCGCCGGTCCTGCTGCCGCTGGTCGGCTGCGCGCTGATGCTGCTGTTCGACGAGCGGCGGATCATGATGAAGCGGGCAATCGGCCTCGCCACCACCGCGGCCCTGCTCGTCATCTCGATCCTGCTGCTGAAGGGCGCGGCTTCGGCCGGCTTTGCCGGCGAGCCGGCGACGACCGCCTATCTGATCGGCAACTGGCCGGCGCCGTTCGGGATCGTGCTGGTGATCGACTGGCTGTCGGCGCTGATGCTGGTGCTGACCAGCATCCTCGGCTTCACGTCTTTGGTCTACTCGCTCGCGCGCTGGGACCGGGCCGGGCCGCGCTTCCAGGCCTTGTTCCTGCTCCAGCTGATGGGCCTCAACGGCGCGTTCCTGACCGGCGACCTGTTCAACCTGTTCGTGTTCTTCGAGGTGCTGCTGGCGGCCTCCTACGGCCTGCTGCTGCACAGCTCCGGCACGGTGCGGGTGAAGACCGGGCTTCACTATGTCGCGATCAACATCGCGACCTCTTTGCTCTTCCTGATCGGCGCCGCCTTGATCTACGGCGTCACCGGCACGCTCAACATGGCCGATCTCGCGGTGCGGATTCCGTCGGTCGTCGGCACCGACCTCGCGTTGCTGCAGAGCGGCATGGCGATCCTCGGCATCGCCTTCCTGGTCAAGGCGGGCATGTGGCCGCTCGGCCTGTGGCTGACCCGCACCTACGCGGCGGCGGCCCCGCCGGTCGCGGCCCTGTTCGCGATCCTCAGCAAGGTCGGCGTCTACGCGCTGCTGCGCGTCTACCTGCTGCTGTTCGGTGGCGAAGTCGGCTGGACCGCCAATTTCGGCGAGGAATGGCTCTTGTTCGGCGGCATGGCGACGATGGCCTACGGCACGATCGGCGTGCTCGCGGTTCGCACCCTGTCCGGCATCGCCGGCCATTGCGTGCTGATCTCCTCGGGGACGCTGCTGGCGACGATCGGCGCCGGTCAGGGCGACGTGCTCGGCGGCGCGCTCTTCTACCTCGTCAGCTCGACGCTCGGAATCAGCGCCTTCTACCTGCTGATCGAATTGGTCGAGCGACGCGAGGCGGACGCCGGGCCTCAGAACGTAACCGAACCGGTGTTCGACGATGAATATACCGGATCGCTCGAGGAAAATGGCGAGGACGAAGTCGGCGTCGTTATCCCGGCGACGATCGCCATCCTCGGCGGCGGCTTCGTCTTCTGCACCCTGCTGATGGCGGGCCTGCCGCCGCTCTCCGGCTTCGTCGCCAAATTCGCGATCATCGATGGGTTGCTTGGCCTCCAGGACGCGATCGCAACGCCGGTCTGGTGGCTGATCGGCCTGATCATCGTCTCCGGGCTGGCGACGCTGGTGGCGACCACGCGCGCCGGCATCGACCTCATCTGGACTCCGTCCGACAAGCCGCAGCCCGCCTTGCACATCGCCGAAGCGGTGCCCGTCGGCCTCCTGCTCGCCGTCTGCCTCGGCCTGATGATCTTCGCGGGGCCGACGATGCGCTATATGGAACGGACCGGCCAGTCGCTCGGCGACCGCCACGGCTATATCAGCTCCGTGCTCGGCGCGGTGCCCGCCGGAGACGCCCGGCCATGAGGCGCTGGATCCCCTATCCTTTGCTGGCTGCCGGCCTGTTCCTGATGTGGCTGCTGCTCACGCAGTCCTTCTCGCCGGGGCAAGTCGTGCTCGGCGGGATCGTCGCCATCCTGGCGACCCACGCCATGGCGGCGCTGCGCCCGGAGCGCTCTAGGATCCGGTCTGTGCCCGCGGTCTTCAAGTTGGCCGGCAGCGTCGCCGCCGACATTGTCCGCTCGAACCTTGCCGTCGCCTCGATCGTGCTGTTCCCACGGAAAGAGCGCGTGTCCGGCTTCGTCCGCCTGCCGGTGGACCTTCGCAACCGCCACGGCCTCACCCTGCTGGCGCTGATCATCACTGCCACCCCGGGCACCTGCTGGGTCGATTTCGACCGCGCCCGCGGCATCCTGCTCGTCCATGTGCTCGACCTCGTCGACGAGGAGGAATGGATCCGCCTCATCAAGCGGCGCTACGAAGCGCTGCTGCTGGAGATATTCGAGCCATGACCACCGTCGTGCTGGCATGGGCGATCACGACGGCGCAGGTCATGCTCGGCCTCGCCATGTGCTGCGCCACCTACCGCATGCTCGTCGGGCCGCGCGCGCAGGACCGGGTGCTCGGGCTCGACACGCTCTATGTGAACGCGATGCTGATGCTGCTCACCTTCGGCATCCAGACCGGGCGCACGCTCTATTTCGAGGCGGCGCTGATCATCTCGATGCTGGGCTTCGTCGGTACGGTCGCGCTTGCCAAGTTCCTGATGCGCGGCGAGGTGATCGAATGATCCAGGCACCCGACCTCCCCGTCTGGGCGGCCTTCATCGTCGCCTTGCTGGTGCTCGCCGGCGGCGCGATCACGCTGATCGGCTCGCTCGGGCTGCTGCGGATGAAGAGCTTCTACGACCGCGTCCACCCGCCGACTTTGGGCAGCACGATGGGCATGGCCCTGATCGTTCTGGGGTCGATCGTGTGCTTCTCGGTGCTGCGCTCGCGCCCGTCCGTGCACGAGCTTTTGATCGGCATATTCGTCACGCTGACGACGCCGGTCACCTTCATGCTGCTCGCCCGCGCAGCGCTATACCGCGACCGCGCCGAACGCCGGATCGACATGCCCCCCGCCGACTCCGACGTCATCTCGGACGAAGAGCCGGCCGACGTCACGCAATCCTGATCGGCTACATGTTGGTCTGATCGGGCGGCACGTCCGGCGGAAGGCCGGCGGCGCCGGCCGGGTCCTCGCACAGGCCCACGTCGGTGCCGACGCCGTAGCAGGTCATCGAGATCGATCCCATCGCGTAGCCGCGCAGCAGCGCCTGGGCGCCGCCGTCCTCGGCCGCCAATCCGGCCAGATAGAGCAGGGGGATGAAATGGTCCGGCGTCGGCACCGCCCGCGCGAAGTCGGGATGCTCGACGACCTTCAATATGTCGCCCGGCGCCTCGGCCAGCTGGGCAACGACGGCGTCGTCGAAGCGCTCGGCCCAGTCGAAGGCGGCGTCGGGGCGGTCCCATTGCACCTGCCGCAGATTGTGGACGACGTTGCCGCTGCCGAGGATGGCGATGCCGCGGTCGCGGAGCGGCGCGAGCCGCGCGGCGAGCTCGATATGATATTCGAGCGGCTTCAGTGCGTTGATCGAGAGCTGCACGACCGGCACGTCCGCGCCGGGATAAAGGTGGGCGAGCACGCTCCAGGTGCCGTGATCCAAGCCCCATTGGTCATGATCGAGCCCGACCCAGAGCGGCTTCACCACCTCCGCGACCTCCTCGGCCACGTCGGGCGCGCCGGACGCGGGATAGTCGAACGCGAACAGATCGGGCGGGAAACCGTAGAAATCGTGGATCGTCCGCGGCCGCGCCATGGCGGTGACCGCGGTTGCGCCGATGAACCAGTGGGCGGAAATGACAAGCAGGGCCCGCGGCCGCGGCAGGCGCTGGCCGAGCGTGCGCCATCCGTCGGTATAGTCGTTGCGCTCGAGCGCGTTCATCGGGCTGCCATGGCCGATGAACAAAGCGGGCATCCTGGTCACTGCGTCACTCCCTCGGCAAGGCGTAGGCGATCGGCTCGTCGGTCGCTGCGGCGATGAAGGCGAGGCCGAGTGCCGTGACGACTGCGCCGCCAGCTCGCTTCGGGGACCGGGAGGATGAGCAGGGTCATGACCAGCAGAATGGCTGGTCCGATCACCCGCGGGACGAGGCCCAATCCGTCGAGCCCCACTTCCCACAGCGCCCATGCCAGCGTCAGCAGGAAGACGCCGATATAGAGCCAGGCGCCGATCACGCGGCCGCGGAAGAGGAGTACGCCGGACAGGACGAGGCCCGCGCCGGCGAGCAGGTAGTAAAGCGAGCCGCCGAGCAGGACGAGCCATACGCCGCCGGCGAACAGGACCAGGCCGATCACGGCGAGGAAGACGGCGAAGACTCTCAGGAACCAGGAGGATGTCGGGCGGCGCCGCGGAGTCGGATCGACCATGAGACTTCCTTCGCGCTGGGATAGACGACAAAACGCCCACATAGGCACGCAATCCGCCGGTGGGTGACCACGACGGCGTCCGTGGCCCCAACCTGTCGACGCCGACCTTGGTTCCTCGTGGCGGGGCTCGCGGGGGTAGGAGGGCTATCGCCGCGCGGGCTTCCGCGGCGGTATGGTCCACGCGTAGATCATCGACCCGTCTATCTCGCGCGTCTGCTCGGGCGCCCAGTCGCCCATGGTGAAGGCGTGGCTGACGATGCGCGTGCCGGGCTTGAGTTCGGCGAGCAGCTTGGGCCGCAATTTCTCGTTGAGGCTGGGCAACAGATAGAGGGTGACGACCGATGCGTCGCGAAAGTCCGACTGGAAGAGATCGGCCTCGCGGAAGGTGACGAGACCGGTGACTCCTTCCTTCACGGCATTGGCGCGCGCCTCGGCGATGCGCTGCGGATCGATGTCGATGCCAGTGGCGCGGACGCGGTAGAGCTTGGCCGCCGTGATCGGGATGCGGCCGTCGCCCGAGCCGAGATCGTACAATATGTCGCCTTTGCGAACCTTCGCCATCTGCAGCATCGCCTCGACCACCGGCTGGGGCGTCGGCACGTAGATCACGTCGGGCGCACGGCCGGGGGCAGGCGCCTCGGCGACGGGCGCCTGCGGAGCGGCGGCCGCCAGCGTGGCGGCAAAAATGGCGATCAGGGCCTTCATCATCGCGTCTCCTCTGCACGCGGGTTGCGCAGGAACAGAAGCAACAGGGCGCCGGCGGCGAGCACCGCGACGCCGACCAGCGCGCTCGCGCCGGTATAAGCCACGCTGGAATATAGCAGATAAAGGCTGGTGAGGCAGAAGATCGCGGGCAGGACCGGGTAGAGCGGGACCTTGAACGGGCGCGGCGCGTCCGGCTCCCGCGCCCGCAGGACGAACAGCGACAGTCCGACGAGCAGGAGGAAGAACCAGAAGACGGGGGCGGTATATTCCACCGCCATGCGGAAGCCGTCGCGCGCGAACGCGCCGCCCAGGACGAGCAGCAAGGCGAGCGCGCCTTGGGCGAGCAAGGCGTTGCGCGGCGTTCCGGCCCGCTCGTGCCAGCGGCCGAGCCAGCTTAGCTGCGGAAAGGTGCAGCCGAGCGCATAGGTGGTGCGCGCCCCGGTGATCGAGGTCGCGTTGGCGGAGGTCAGTGCCGCGACGGCGACCAGCAGGCTGATCGCCACGGCCCCCGCCGGACCGAGGGCGCGTTCGACCAGCTCCGCCGCCACCGCGTCCGAGGCGGCGAGCCCGCCGAGCCCGAGCGCGCGCAGATAGGCCCAGTTGACCAGCAGATAGAGGAGGGTGATCAGCGCCAGGCTGGAGACCAGCACCCAGGCCATGCGCCGCCCGCCGCCGCGCAGCTCGGCCGAGACATAGGCGGCTTCGCTCCAGCCGCCATAGGTCAGCAGAACGAACACCAGCATCAGCCCGAAGCTGCTGTCCGCAGCCGGGGCGGCGCTCGCCGGCGCGGCGGGGAGGGCGAACGCCACCGCGACGATTCCGACCAGCCCGGCGACCTCGAACAGGGTGAGCCAGATCTGGCTGCCTGTGCCGCAGCGGACATGGACCCAGTTGAGCAGGGTCAGCGCGATCACGGCGGCCGCGGCGTAGAGCGCCGGCCCCTGCGGTCCGAGGGGCAGAATGGCGGCGGCATAATCGCCAAACAGGAATGCGAGCAGGGCTAGCGATCCCGTCTGGATCACCGCCAGTCGGGCCCAGGCATAGAGGAATCCGACGCGCCGGCCGAACGCGCGGCTAAGGAAATGATAGTCGCCCCCGGCGCTCGGAAAGGCGGCGGCGAGCTCGGCATAGCAAAGCGCGCCGGCCGTCGAGAGCAGCCCGCCGAGCAGCCAGACGAGCAGGAAGGCGGCCTCGCTCCCGGCGGCGCCGGCCACCAGCGCCGGCGTTCGGAAGATGCCGGCGCCGATGACGATCCCGATGATGATCGCGAACACGTGGCGCGCGCCGAGCATCGGGCGCGGGCCGGGCGCTTCGGCGTCCGGCGAAACGGCATGCGGGGAAGGGGATCGGGTCGTTACGCCCTCCGCTGGACTCGGCACGGCAACAGAAAAATAGACGCACGATTTCAACGGGCGGTTCCAGAAGCCGCCGGATCGGTGCCGATCTGTTTAGGATTTGTTAGGATACGGACCGCTTAGTGGGCCCGAACTTCCCCGGGGAAATCATGGAACAGTCGCTGGTCAGCCCTGCGAAATACAAGCCGCGTCCCGCCCGCCCGGCGGTCTCGATCGAGACCAGCCTGCTGCTGGCGGACGGCACGATGGCGGCGGCGACCCTGCGCAACCTTTCGACGCAAGGCTTCATGGCCGAATGCCAGGACTTCGTGGCGATCGGCAGCGCGGTGGAACTGGTCCTCCCCGGCCTCGGCACGCGCGAAGCAGTGGTCCGCTGGGCGCTGGCCGGCCGCATCGGCGGCGCGTTCACCGCTGCCGTCGACTTCGGTCCCGCCCGGGCCGACGCAGAGCAGGCTATTCCTGCTCTGGCGTAGCTTCGTCGGCGATGTCCTGGAAATAGGGCTCGACCGGGCCCGACAGCTTGATCGTCATCGGCTGGCCGTGGCGATCGAGGCTGCGGCCGGCGGCGACGCGGATCCAGCCTTCGCTGACGCTATATTCCTCGACGTTGGTCTTCTCGACGCCCTTGAAGCGGATGCCGACGCCGCGGCGGAGCAAGTCGGCGTTGAAATGCGGGCTGCGCGGGTTGAGCGATAGGCGGTCGGGAGGCGTGTCGGTCATGGATCTTAGCTTTCAGGCTGGGTTTGGCGCCCGCTTAGCCAGCGCGCGCGCCGATGCCAAGGCGGCAGAGCCCGCTATCAGCGCAGCTTGGCGATCTTGATGCTGTCGATCTTAGCGCGGTCCTGAACGGATTCCTCGCTCCGGGTGAGCGCCTTGGCGATGGCCTTGAGGCCCATGCCCTTTGCCGCCAGCGTGCGGAGCTTGGCCACTTCCTCGCTCTTCCACGGCTGGCGGTGCCGGACGAAATGCTCGGCCATCAGCTGTCGCTGCGGACCGTGCCCTTTGTCGAAGGCTTGGCGGCGATCGTTTTCGCAACCTCCTTCTTGGGCTTGCGGGCTTCCTTGCTCTTTTTCATCTGACCCTTGGCCATGACGTCCTCCTGTCAGCCTTGTTTCGAAGCGATATAGGCATTGACCTGCTGCTCGAGAACGTCAAGCGGAAGCGCGCCGTTCGAAAGGACGGCCTCGTGGAAGTCGCGTATGTCGAACCGTTCCCCCAGCGCCGCCTGCGCCTTCCTGCGCAGTTCCAGAATCTTGATCTGGCCGATCTTGTAGCTCGTCGCCTGGCCGGGATTGTTGATGTAGCGCTCCACTTCCTTGACAATGTCGCGCTCGGACAGCAGCGAATTCTCGCGGAAATAAGCGATCGCCTGCTCGCGACTCCAGCGCTTGGCGTGGAGGCCGGTGTCGGTGACGAGCCGGACCGCGCGCCAAAGCTCGAGGCTGAGGTGGCCGAATTCCGAATAGGGATCCTGGTAGAAGCCCATCTCCTTGGCGAGCCGCTCGGCATAGAGGCCCCAGCCTTCGATATAGGCGCCGTAGAAGCCGAACCGACGGAACTTGGGCACGCCCTGCAGCTCGATCGCGCGGGCGATCTGGAAATGGTGGCCCGGCGCGCCCTCATGGTAGCTGATGCCCTCGATCTGGGGTTTCAGTACCTGGTTCATGTCGCTGAGGTTGACGTAGTAGATGCCCGGCCGCGACCCGTCCGGGGTCGGTTGGTTGTAGAAGGCGACCGAGGCGGTGTTTTCGCGCCATTTCTCGACCGCGCGCACCTCGAGCGGCGCCTTCGGCAGCGTGTGGAAGTAACGCGGTGCGACCGCCATCGCCTGGGCGATGAAGCCGTTGGCGTCCTTCAGATATTGCTCGCGGCCGGCCTCGCTGTTCGGATATTTGAACTGTTTGCCGTCCTTGATGTGCGCGAAGAATTGCTGGAGCGTGCCCTTGAAGCCGACGCGCTCCTTGATCTTCTCCATCTCGGCCTGGATGCGCTTCACCTCGTCGACGCCGATCTGGTGGATCTGGTCGGCGGAGAGATCGGTGGTGGTCGAGAAGCGGAGCTGGTTGGCGTAATAAGCGGCGCCGTCGGGCAGGCTCCATGCGCCGTCATTGCCCTTCGCCTTCGGCTCGATCGCATCCAATGCGGCGAACATCGTCCGATAACCGCGCTGAAACGGGCCAGTGAGCGCGGCGCTGGCGTCGGCGATTAGCTTCGCCTTGGTCTCGGCGGGGGCATCGAGCTTCTCCACCTTCTTCTTGAAGTCGGCGAAGACGGTACTGTCCGGCCCGGGGCCGAACGGCGCGCCGGTGATGACTTTGGTCGCGTCGGCGCGGACCGGGGCGAAGACGAATTTCGGCGGCACGATGCCGCGCTCGGCCTGGGCGCGGACGCGAGCCGAAACCTCGCCCATGACCCGTTCGACCTCGCGCAGGCGGGCGACATAGGCCTCGGCATCGGCGACATTGTCGACGCGGTGCTGGTTGATCAGGAAGACCGGGATCTGGCCGGCGGGGCTGCCGTTGGTCGAGATCGGGAAGCGGTGCGAGCGCCACTGATGCTGGCGGCGCTGGCGTTCGACATTGTCCTCGAACAGGCGGTAGGTGAGCTGCCCGGCGGGCGACAGGGCGTCATGATCGAACTGCGCTTTCATGTCCGCGAGCTGGCGCTCGGAGAGGGCGACCTCCTCGGCTGCGCCTGCGTCGGTATAATCGTTGAGCTTGCCGTAATCCTGCTTGATGCCGAGCCCGGTCAGCGCTTCCGGGCTGAGCCCCACCGCTTCGTCGAACGCGCGGTCCACGAAGGCGAGCAAGCGGGCATCCTCGGCAACCGGGTCGGCGGCGGGCGCCGCCGACGCTGTGGGCGGCGGCGACGCCATCTGCGGACCGGCGCAGGCGACTAGGGCGCTAGTGGCGAGGAGCAGCGCGGTGAAACCAAGCTTCATTGCAGTCAGCCTTTCTTCGCGGCGATGTAGGCGTCGACCTGCTGCTCAAGCACCGCGAGCGGCATCGGGCCCATGCCGAGCACGACGTCGTGGAAGTCCTTGAGGTCGAAGCGCGGCCCAAGCTCGCGCTCGGCCTTGGCGCGCAGCTCGAGGATCTTGAGCTGGCCGACCTTGTAGCTGGTCGCCTGGCCCGGCCACACCAGGAAGCGCTCGACTTCCTTCACGACATCGCGGTCGGAAAGCAGCGAGTTCTGCTTGAAATATTCGATCGCCTCTTCGCGCGTCCACTTCTTGGCGTGCATGCCGCTGTCGAGCACGAGGCGGACGGCGCGCCACAATTCGGTCGACAGGCGGCCGAAGTCCGAGATCGGATCCTGGTAGAAGCCCATCTCCTTGCCGAGCCGTTCGGCGTAAAGGCCCCAGCCCTCGGCATAAGCGCCGTAATTGCCGAAGCGGCGGAACTTGGGCAGGCCGGCGAGCTCCTGGGCGAGCGCGATCTGGAAATGATGTCCGGGCGCGCCCTCGTGGTAGGAAATTCCCTCGATCTGGGGCTTCAGCACCTGCCGCATGTCGGACAGGTTCACGTAATAGATGCCCGGGCGCGATCCGTCCGGGGCCGGCGCGTTGTAGAAGGCGATCGGCGCGGTCGTCTGGCGCCATTCCTCGACCGCGCGCACCTCGAGCTTGGCCTTGGGCAGCTGGCGGAAATATTTTCCCGAGACGGCCATCACCTGGTCGACGAAGGCGCCGGCGTCCTTGAGATAGGCGGCGCGGCCGGCGGCATCGTTCGAATATTGATATTTCGGGTTGGTCTTCAGCTCGGCGAAGAATTGCTGGAGGGTGCCCTTGAAGCCGATCTTGTCCATGATCGCCTGCATCTCCTTGTGGATGCGGGCGACCTCGGCGAGGCCGATGTCATGGATCTGCTCGCCAGTCAGTGGCGTGGTCGTCTGCAAGCCGAGCATGGCGCTGTAATAGGCCTCGCCCTCGGGCAGGCTCCACACACCCTGATTGCCGGTGGCCTTGGGCTCGATCGCATCGAGCGCGGCGATGATCGTCTTGTAGCCGTTCTGATAGGGGCCGGAAATCGCGGCCTGGGCATCGGCGACGAGCTTGGCCTTGGTCGCGGCGGGCGCGTCGAGCTTTTCGACCTTGGTCTTGAAGTCGGCGAGCAGGCTGGTGCCGGCCATGACGTTCTGGGCGTCGGTGCGCACAGGTGCGAACACGAACTTGGGCGGGACGATGCCGCGCTCGGCGGCAGCGCGGAAGCGGGTGGTGACTTCGCCCAGCACGCGCTCGGTCTCGCGAATGCGGGCGATATAGGCCTGCGCGTCGGCGACGCTGTCGATGCGGTGCTGGTTCATCAGGAAGGTCGGGACCGACCCGACGATGCTGAAATTGTTGGTGACGACGTAGTTGTTGCGCCGCCACTCCTGCGCGATCCGGCCCTGTTCCACATTATATTCGAACAGGCGGTAGGAGACCTGGGATGCCGGGTTCAGCCGGTCGAGCGGGAATTCGCTCTTCATGCGCTTGAGCTGCGCCTCGGCCAGCGCCTGGTCGGCGGCGGCGCCGGCATCGGTATAATCGTCGAGCTTGCCGTAATTGGTCTTGAGGCCGAGGGCGGTCTGCGTCTCCGGGCTGCGCGCCACGGCCTCGTCGAACGCGGCGTCGAGGAAGGCGAGGAAACGGGCGTCCTCGCTCTGGGCCTGGGCGGCTGCGGCCGGTGCGGCCTGCTGGGCGGGGGCGGCAGCGGGGACGAAGGCGGCGGCGAGCAGCAGGGCAAGGCGCAGAGTCTTCACGGGCGTTCCTCTCTTTGATTTTGCCCGATCTTGTAACGACTGCTTGGGCTCGGTCCAGAGGTTCCGTGTTATGCGGCTAAAACGGTATCAACGCGCCTGGCCCGCCATCCAGCAGGGGTCCCAGCTCGGCTCCGGGCCGAATCTCTTCGCGAGGAATTCGATCAGCGCGCGCACGCGGGCAGTGGATGCGCGGCCCGGGGGCATGACGACGTGAAGGCCGGCTTCCTCGAGCTTGTAGTCGAGCAGGATCGCCTCGAGCTTGCCGCTCTCGATCGCGGGTGCGGCGATGAAGCTGGGCAGGATGACGATGCCAAGCCCGGCGCAAGCCGCCTCGCGCAGCATCTCGCCATTGTCGGCACGGAAGCGCGCCTTGCCGCGGACATGCTCCCAGCGGTCGCCGACCTTGAAGCGCCATTGCTCGTAAGCGGGAATGTTGGCGTAGAAGAGGAGGTCGTGGTCGGCGAGGTCGCGCGGCTTCTGCGGCCGGCCGCGGGCGGCGAGATAGTCCGGGCTCGCCAACGCCAGCGCGCGCACCGGCGCGATCTTCCGAGCGACCAATGAGGAATCGGGAAGATTGCCGATCCGCACCGCGAGGTCGAAACCGCCGCCGACCAGGTCGACCGTGCGGTCGTCGAGCGAGACGTCGAGATCGACCCTGGGATTTTCGCGCGCGAAATCGGCCAACGCGGAGGCGAGGTGCGCGCTGCCGAACGAGAGCGGCGCGGTGAGGCGGATCGGCCCGGCGATCTGGGTCACGGCGTCCGCCACCACCTCCTGCGCCGCCTCGAGCTCCGCAAGGATGTTGGAGGCGCGGGCATAATAAGCCTCGCCGATGTCCGTCGGCTGCGCGCCCTGCGCCGACCGCGTCAGCAGGCGCGCGCCGAGCTGCGCTTCGAGCCGGGCCACGCGCCGGCTGAGAATCGATTTGGAAATGTCCATCCGCTCGGCAGCGCGCGCGAAAGCGCCGGTCTCGACGACGCGGACGAAAGCGAGGACGTCAACCAGATCGACCGATGAGCGTTCCATATCTTGCAACACCGCAATGCTTAGAGACTGTCTTCTGGCAACGATGATAAGCCCCTAAGTCTCTATCAACAAGTTTAATGGAGGAATTTCGAAATGACCAAGGCCCTTATCCTGAACAGCGCGGTCACCGGCGACGCTTCGGTTTCCAAGCGCCTGACCGCAGCGTTCGCCGAAGAGTTGAAGGCGCGCGATCCGCAGACGACCATCGTCACCCGCGATCTCGGCGCCAATCCGGTGCCGCATCTCCTGCCCGAGACCGTCGCCGGCATTCGCGCCACCGCGACCACCGAGGCCGAGAAGGCGGCGCTGGCGCTTTCGGACGAACTCGTCGACGAGCTTCGCGCGATCGACCTGCTCGTGATCGGCGCGCCGATGTACAATTTCGGCATCCCGTCCGGGCTCAAGACGTGGTTCGACTATATCCTGCGCGCCGGCGTCACCTTCCGCTACACCGAGAACGGCCCGGAGGGGCTGCTGCCGGTGAAGAAGGCGGTCGTGATCGAGACCCGCGGCGGCCTCTACAGCGAAGGTCCGGCAATGGCGAACGACAGCCAGGAGCCGCATCTGCGCACCCTGCTCGGCTTCATGGGCGTTACCGATGTCGTCTTCGTCCGCGCCGAGAAACTGGGCTTCGGTCCGGAAGCGGTGCAGGCGGCGGTGGACAACGCCCTTGCCGAACTGAACGTCTGCGCCGAGCGTGAAGTGGCGCTTGCCGCCTAAAGCCCTCGCGGCGAACCGGGTCCGACTTTGCCTCCGCCCGCTCCCCCGGGCGGCGGCAACGAGGCCCGCCGGTTCCTCCGCCGGCGGGCCTCCACATTCAAGGAGTAAAGACATGATCGACATCCGTCCCTTCGCCAGCCTCGGCAACGCCAATCACGGCTGGCTCAACGCCAATCACCATTTCTCGTTCGCCGATTATCATGATCCGGGGCGGATGGGCTGGGGCGCGATCCGCGTCTGGAACGACGACGAGATCGCCGCCAAGTCTGGCTTCCCGCCGCATCCGCACCGCGACATGGAGATCATCACCTATGTCCGCACCGGCGCGATCACCCATCAGGATTCGATGGGCAATCAGGGCCGCACCGGCGCCGGCGACGTCCAGGTGATGAGCGCCGGCACCGGCGTCCGCCACGCCGAATATAATCTAGAGGACGAGCTCACCACGCTCTTCCAGATCTGGGTGCTGACCGACAAGCCTGGCGCGGAGCCGTCCTGGGGCGCCAAGCCCTTTCCGAAGGACGACCGTTCCGGCCGTTTCGTCACGCTCGCCAGCGGCTTTGCCGAGGATGGCGACGCGCTGAAGATCAACGCCGCGGCACGGGTGATGGGCGCAACGCTGGCGGACGGCGAGAAAGCCGAGCTCAGCCTCGATCCCAGCCGCCATGTCTATCTGGTGGCGGCCAAGGGCACGATCGCAGTGAACGGTGTTCGCGCCGAAGCGCGCGACGGCGTCGCTATCACCGGCGAGGACAAGGTCGAGATCGTCGCGATCGGCGATGCGGAGATCGTTCTGGTCGATGCGCGCTGAGCCAATATCCGCAAAGGCGGACCGGCGGCCGGGGGGACCGAGCCGCCGGCCCTAACCGTGCAGCGAGGCCGCGACGGCTTCGCTTCTTATACTCCGGACCGCCCCTGACCTCCGCTGACATAGGTTAGGTTTTTCATGGCGTGATGGCGGTTTTTACTGCGATAGGCGAGCCGCTCGGCCGCTTTCACTGGGACAGTCAACTCTATGTGACTTGTGTACTGCGGGCGCTATGAAGTCGTCGCTGCGAATGGCATTGCCATGATCTATGCGGATGTCTTGAAAAACAGCCTGTGATATGGAGAAGCAGCTACCACGACTCCCTTCTGGTAGTTAGGGCCGAAGGGCGCCGACTTGGTCCCTTCGGCCCGATATCGTAAGTCGCCAATATTGTCTTGATTTCATTGCGCAGGCGATGGATTCTGTCCTTTCCGTCGTGGGAGCCTCTGCGAGTCGCGCGACGGGTCTTCGAACTGCCGACATGGCGGGTACAAAAAAGACAGAAGGGAGACTTAGCGTGACCTTCAAAAAGTTGATGACCGCCGTGGCTGCGACCGGGCTTGCCCTATCGTCCACAAGCGCGATTGCCGGCAGCGCCGTGCCGGCGCCTGCGCCGGCGACAGAGACCGTCCAGGGCAGCCAAGTGGACGGCGAATGGGGCGTCGAGGTTTGGATCATCGGAGCGGTAGTCGTCGGGGTTATCCTCTGGCTGCTGCTCGACGACGATGACAAGGAGGAGCCGGTCAGCCCCTGATCGGCTGATTCTCTTCCGGATCAATTTCGCCCCGGCTTCGCGAAAGGCCGGGGCGTTTTATTGTGCGCGCAGCCTTTAGATGACCGGCGTCTTGTAATGGTGCCAGCTGAGGATCGCCAAGGCGCTGCGGTGCGGCCGCCACGGCTCCGCCAGTTCGCGCGTCATCTTCTCGCTCGGCTTTTCGGGCAGGCCGAGGATGCGCCCCAACGCGACCTGCACGGCCAAGTCGCCAGCCGGCCAGATATCGTCGCGCCCTTCGGCGAACAGCAGATAGATCTCCGCCGACCAGCGCCCGATGCCCTTGACCCGGACGAGCTGGGCGATCGCCTCTTCGTCGTCCTCCGGCAGATTGTGGAGGTCTAATCCTCCCGACAGCACTTCTTCGGCAAGGCTGCGGGCATAGGACATTTTCTGGCGCGACAGGCCGGCGCCGCGCAGCGTCTCGTCGCTCGCCGCGAGGACATCGGCCGGCTCGACGCGGTCGCCGACGGCGGCCTGCAGCTTGGCCCACATCGAGGCCGCCGCCTTGATGCTGACCTGCTGGCCGACGATCGTGCGCAGCAGGGTGATGTAGCCGCGCTCGCTGATGCGCGGCTCGGGAAAGCCGCTATGATTGAGCGCGTCCGCGATCGCCGGCTCGCGCCGTGCCAGCTCCTCGAGCGATGCGCGCAGCGCAGCGGCGGAAATGCCCATCAGCCGCGCGCAGTCACTGCGGCATAGAGAGCAATCGCGGCCGCATTGGAAACGTTGAGGCTCTCGATCCGGTCGCTGATCGGCAACCGGGCGAGCGCGTCGCAATGGGCTTCGGTATTCTGGCGCATCCCCTCGCCCTCGGCACCGAGCACGAGCGCGACCTTAGCCGGGCCCATCGCCTCGGCGAGTGTCATGTCGGCCTCGCCGGTCAGGCCGACGCGCCAGAAACCGGCCTCCGCGATCTCGTCGAGGGCGCGGGCGAGATTGACGACGCGGACCCAAGGGACGGTCTCGAGGGCACCGCTGGCAGCCTTGGCGAGCGCGCCCGATTCAGCAGGGGCGTGGCGGTCCTGGGTAACGATGCCGAGCGCGTCGAACGCGGCCGCCGAACGCAGGATCGCGCCGACATTATGCGGGTCGGTGACCTGGTCGAGGACGAGCAAGGGGCGGCCATCTTCGGCCTGGTCGAGCAGATCGCCGAGCCAGATGTCGGGCAACTTCTCGACCTCGATGACGATGCCCTGGTGGGGCGCATCGCCCGGCACCAGCCGGCCGAGGTCGGCGACGTCGGCCAAGGTGGTCGGGATCGACGGGTCGAGGTCGAACTGGCTGGCCACCTCGCGCGTCGCCCAGATGCGCGTGACGCTGCGCTCGGGATTTTCGAGCGCGGCGGTCACGGCGTGGCGGCCCCAGAAGCGGGGGCGGTTCTCGGCCTTGGTGGCCTGTCTGGCTTTGCGTCGCATCGGCACGCAATGGCCTCCCGGCGCGCCGGAGGCAAGCGCGCCCTGAACCACGATCGGGCCTGCAGCGTTTGAGCCGACGAACGATGCAGGAGAGGCGATGGCGACGGCAGCGCGGACGGCCGGACGGACGGGGCTGCGGCGGGACGGCGACCGGCTGTTCTTCCCGATCATGGGCGGGCTGGTGGCTTTGGTGGTGTTCGCCGGCTTTGCCCGCACTTACTATCTGACGCATTGGCTCGATGCCCCGGCGCGCATGCCCGAGATCACGCCTTTGCTCCATCTCCACGCAGTGGTGTTCTCGGCGTGGATTCTGCTCGGCGCGCTCCAGCCGGCTTTGATCGCCGGCGGCCGGCCGGCCTGGCACCGCCGCCTGGGGATAGCCGGGGCCGGGCTCGCATTCCTCGTCTGGCTGCTCGGCAATTTCGCGGCGGTGGCGGCGATCCATGTCGGCTATCGCGGCGTCGGCGATCCTTACGCCTTCTATGCGATCACCTTCTTTTCGATCCAGGCGTTCGGGCTGGTCGTGCTGCTCGGCATCCTCCACCGCCATGATGCGGATGCGCACAAAAGGCTGATGCTGTTGTCCAACGCGGCAATCCTGGAGGCCGCGATCGGGCGGCTGCCGCTCGCCTGGGTGGTGGAGGCGGCGCCTTGGTCCTTCTATCTCGGCGCGGACGCGGTGATCGCCGCCGGCATCGGCTACGACCTCGCCAGCCGCGGCCGCGTTCACCCGGTGTGGCTATGGGGCGGCGGAACACTGATGGCGAGCCAGATCCTGCGTGTGGCGATCATGCACAGCCCGCCATGGCTGGCTTTTTCGCACCTTGTCGCCGGGATTGCCTGACCTCCGTTGACAGCGGCGCGGCCATTCGCCATTGAGCCGCCTCCGAACAGGCACCGATGGACAGGTGGCCGAGTGGTTAAAGGCAGCAGACTGTAAATCTGCCCGGGTTTCCCGTACGCTGGTTCGAATCCAGCCCTGTCCACCATCCGCCGAGCGGATACTCCCTTCAGCGAGCCCTCCGGGGCTTTCCGGCACTTGCTCCAACTTGGAGCCAAACGCCCGCGCGCCCAAGGCTATGATCCCGCGGATCGTGCCTGCGCGATGGGGAAATGGGGAGGATCATGACGCGCCGACTTTCGCCGGCATCGGGGGTCACCCGAGGCCGGTGCCGCTCTAGAATGGCGCGGCGCTGTGCGACCTTCGGCTTGCACGGTCTTGACGGAGGCAGGCCCGGGATTATTGCTCGGGCATGACTTCGTTCCTGTCGCGTCTCGTGCAACGGCACTTCGATTATACCGCTCGCTTTCACTTTAAGCGGCGCGTCAACCAAGTCGACTACCGCTTCCTTGGCGCGGTCCTGCTGCTGGGCGCGATGCTCACGGCGGCTATCCTGCTATTCTGAACCGTCGCGCCGGCCCCCGGTCGTTCGAGGGCAGCGCGTTCAGGCCGGGCGCGGATTGCGGACGGGGCGGGCCTTGGGAGCACGGCGGTCGGCCCAGAAGGTCCAGACCGTGAGCGAGCCGAGCAGCAACAGGCTCAGCCCCGACAGTGTCATCACGAGACGATAGGCGAGGCCGCCGACCTTCGCGGCGTGGAGTGGATAAGCGAGGTTGAAAATCTGCGAGCCGCGCGGCAGCGAGAAGGCGTCGCGATGCTCGATCAGGCGGCCGTCGGCGGGGTCGAACCAGAAGGTGGTGCGGCCGTTGGGCAGCCATTCGGCCTGCTGGCGGGCGCGGATCGTGATCGGGCCGCCCGTCTTGACGGGGAGGGCGATCGTGCGGATCTCGGCGTCGGGATAGCGGCTGCGCACTGCGCCGATCAGCGCGGCCCAGTCGATTTCGGCCATCGCTCCGCCCTTCACGGCCGGGGCCGTCGCCGCCTGCTTCATCTCGGCAGCCGACGAGAAAGGCGCGAGCACGAAATCGGCGACGGGGCGCAGAGTCATCATCGTTCCCGTCAGCATCGACAGGACGAGCAGGGGCGCGGCGACGATGCCGAGGTCGCGATGGTGGCGCACGATGGCGGGGCGCGAGGCGCGCTTGGGCCACAGCCGAAATTCGAACGTCTTGCGGGTGCGCCACCACAGGATCGCGCCGGTGACGACGAAGCCGAGGCCGGTCAGGCCGAGGATGCCGGCGATCGTGTCGCCGGTCTCGCCCATCAGCAGATGATGGTGGATATCGAACAGCCAGACCTCGGGCCGCTCCCAGATCGAACTCCAGCGCGTGACGACCTGCCCCGCCTGGTCGGCATAGCCGCCGGCGTCCCCGCCATAAGAGAGGCGGTGCAGCCCGAAGCCTTCGGTCGCGAACAGGATCGAGCTTGGCCGGTCGGGGCCGGCGAGCAGCCGCTCGGCCGCGGCCGCCAGCGTCGCAGCGTCCTGAAGCTGCGGATCGGCCGCGCCGGGCAGCGACCAGCGCAGCCACGTCTCCTTGTGGATGAGGATCGTGCCGGTGAGGCCGAGCATCGCCAGCAGGAGCCCGATCAAGCCGCCGGTCCAGCGGTGCACGAGGTCCACAAAACGCATCAGAAGCGATAGTCCCAGCCGAGCGTGAAGACGCGGCCGCGGCCGGCGAAGAAGCGGCTGTTGTCGGTCGGGTTGGTCGTGTCGCTATTGTAGCTGATATAGTGGGTGTCGAAGAGGTTCTGGGCGCTCAGCGCGAGCGTCCCGACCCCCGTCTCGTAGCGCACCAGGGCGTCCGCCACCGCATAACCGCCGAAGTCGTTGCGCGGGTCGCCGCCGTCGAAGCGGCGCGACAGATGGAACTGGCCCTGCAGGCGCGCACTCAAGGGGCCGCGGCGATAAATGGCGGCAAGGTTCAGCCGGTCGGGCGAGATATTGGCGCCGTCGAGGTCTAGATCCACGTCGCCGTCGCCATTGCTGTCGGTCTGGCCGACGAGATGCGAATAGCCGACAGAGAAAGCCAGGCCCGGCACCGGCGTCTGCGCGGTGAGGTTGATCTCGATGCCTTCGATCTCGATCCGCTGTCGCTGAACGTCGAAGATGCCGCCATTGTTGACGAGGAACTGGCCGAGTTTGCTCGACGACCAGAAATAGGCGACCGATGCGTCGAGCGGGCCGCGCTTCAGCTCGATGCCGAGTTCGCGATTGTTGGAGACGACCGGGCTGATGTCGAGGAAGTCGTCGACGTCGGTGCCGGGCGTGCTGACCGCACGCAGGATACGGCCGACATCGGGAACGGTGTAGCCTTCGGCATAGGAGCCGTAGAGGCGCATCCCGCGCATCGGCTCGACGATCACGCCGCCGTTGAGCAGCACGTCCTGGAAGGAGGGGTTGCCGCCGCTGACGAAGGTCGATCCGGACGAGGCAAGCGTGGTGAAATCGTCCACCTTCAGCTCGACATTCTCCCAGCGCGCGCCGCCGGCGAGGCGCAGTTTGTTGTCGAGCAGGCCGAGATTGAACTGGGCGAAGGGCGCGAGGCTGCGGAAATCGGTCGGCGGCACCCAGACCCGGTCGGTCAGCACCAGGCTCTGCTCGGTGCGGTCGAACAGAGCGTCGAAGCCGAGCGTCCCGGTCAGACCCTCGAGACCCGGGACCGCACGCTCGTAAGCGATCTTGCCGCCATATTTGCGCGAACGGTTCGACGATTGGTCGAACAAAGTACCGACAGGGGCGATCGCCGGATCCTGGAAGGTGCCCGCGGTGCTGCCGCCGAACGTGTCGCGCGAGCGGTTGAAGAAGACCTGGCTGGTGAGCGCGCCGCCGCCGAGATCGTCGTCGATCAGCGACAACGCCAGCGTTTCGACGCGGTTGGCGGGCGGGATGCCGGGAGCCTCGCCCCGGCGGCTGGTGGTGGGAAGCCCGGTTGCGCGGTTGCCGTTGACCACGACATAATCGCCGTCGCCCTTCAGCTCGAAGCGATTGGCGATGAGATCGAGCCGGGCGCTGTCGCCGATCGCATAGCCGAAGCGGCCGAACACCGACCAGCTCTTCGAATCCTGGATCTCGCCCTGCGTGCCATCGACGCCGATGCGCCGCCCGTGACCGTCGTAAAAGGCGCCCCGCGCCTCGTAGGCGGCGCCGATCGTCGCGTCGAACGCGCCCGCGCGGTAGCCGACGAGGCCTGCGGCCTTGGCGCCGAAGCCGTCGTCGGAGAAGCCGGTGTCGGCGCTGCCCTGGAGCAGGGCGCGGCCGCTGATTCCGTCGGCACGCGGCGGGCCGATGGTGACCTGGTTCACCACGCCGCCGGTCGCGCCGATGCCCTGCAGCGCGTTCGAGCCGTAGATTAATTCGACGCGGTCGATGAAGAAGGGATCGATCGTGTAGCCGTCGCGCGACCCGTCGCGGATCGGGGTCGATTGCGGAATGCCGTTGATCGCGAACAGGGGCGAGCGGCCGCGCAGGGTCTCGCCCGCGCCCGACAGTTTCTGGCGGGTCGGCGAGAAGGACGGCGACAACGTCGAGACCGCGTCGACGACCGAGCCGCTGATCGAAACCTGCTCGGCGAGCGCGCGCGCGTCGATCACGTCGATCGTCAGCGGCAGCGCGCTGGCGGGAAGGACGGTGCGGGCGGCGGTGACGACGATCGCCTCGTCGTCCTTGGGTTCGGCGGAATTGTTCTGGGCAAGTGCGGGCGCGAACCCGATGGCCGAGCAGGCCAGAAGAGTCGCTCGAATCGTTCGCGCTACCATGTCGGAACTGCCCCTTGGTCTGATTTGAACGACGCTATTGCAAGTCATTCGCAATAGGGCAAGTCTAAAGTCGAGTCGGGCCAAGGAGAGCCGAAAAGGCGGAAGCAGTTAGTGGAGATGGTTGGAGCGAGTGGTGGGCGCCTGCTGCAGCATCGGGCGGCGGCGAGAGCGGCGATCCTGGTCGCCTACGCAGCGGCGGCAACGGCCGTCTGCCCGTTCCGAACGGGACCGGATGGTGATGAAGAAGGGAACGTTGGAGCGGGTAGCGGGGATCGAACCCGCATCACAAGCTTGGAAGGCTAGTGCTCTACCATTGAGCTATACCCGCCCGACGGCCGCATATGGCGCAGGGCGCGGGCGTCGGCAAGCCCGGCCCGCGAGGTTTTCAGCCGCGCAGCCAGTCCATCAATTCGCGGAAGGGGACGACCTGGTTGAAGGCGACGCCACAGGCGCCGCCGTGGCACCAGCGCACCACCGCCGGGATCGGCCGCAATTTCTCGAGGCTGATCACGACCTCGTCGCCCGCCTCCAGCACGGCGTCGAACTCGAGCTTGACGCCGCCCTGCGAGATGTCGCGGGTGTTGACGACATGGGTGATCGCGCCGACGCGGAGCGTGCCCATGCGGTCGACCTCGACGCGCGGTAGGCGCGGGCGCCAGCCATTGTCGAGCACCGACTGGCTCGCCAGCATCTCCTCGACGTCGATCTGCTCGTCGAAGGCGATGCCGATATTCTGGCCGCTGATCCAGCTGATCGCGCCCTGGGTCTGCTGGTTGGTTTTGAGCTCGACCGCGACGCGCTGGCCGATGGTGAAGGTCGAATAAGCATGCGCCATCAGGCCGCCGGCCGAGATGTTGCGGATCAGGCAGAGTTCGCGGCGGCCGTCGACGAGCAAGGTGCCGACGCGCAGGATGGTCATGTGGCGGCTGTCGCGGCGCCGTTCGGTCGGCTGCGGCGCCTCGCTCGAAAAAGAGAAGATCGTCTCTTCGAAGGCGTTTTCCATTCGCACCCAAAATCTCCCGCCGCCCGCTGCCGGGCCGGCCACGTCATTGAGTGCAAATCTAAAGACTAAGAGGTTTAAGAAGCGCTTACGATCTCTCCCGGCAGAGTTACGGAGTCGTCCCCGGAAGGCGCCCTCTTCACCGCTTGCTTACCTGTTTGGGCTAGGCAGGCGGCATGGATGCGCAAAGCGGGATCGTGACGGCGGCCGCCCGGCCGCGCTCGGCGGTGAGCGCCGGCGTCGGCTGGGCCGGGCTCGCCGGGCTGCTCGCCTGGATGATGGTCGCGCGCGCCTGGGGGATGCAGGGGCCGCTCGCGGCTTTGTGCGGCCTGGTCGCCTGCGGCGTGCCGATGGTCGCCTGGTCGCTGCTGGTCGACAAGGTGCACCGCAATGCCAGCACCGGCATCGACTGGCAGGTGCCGCCGCGGCCTTGGTCCGAGAGCTTCGACATCAGCCTCGCCAAGATCGTGGGCCTGTGGGCGACCTGGGCCGGGATAGCCTCGCTCTATTGCATCGCCCGCTGGTATTGGGACGGCAATTACCTGTTTGCGATGAACGTGCTCGGCGTCGGCTCCCTGCCCCTGCTGGTGCTGTCGGTGCCCTATGTGCTGTGGCTCGACCGACGGCTGAAGGAGCCGCGCGACGGCGCCTGGCAGCTCGGCCGGATGATCGCGGGTAAGGGCCTGCCCGAAGACCGGGAAGTGCTCTGGGACTATCTGAGGTCGTGGGCAGTGAAAGGCTTCTTCCTCGCCTTCATGATCTCGATCCTGCCGGGTAACTGGGCCGATGCGGTGCGGCCGGCCGCCGAGGAGATCGCCGCCCAGCCGCTCAACCTCGTGCGCTGGCTGATCGCGGTCCTGTTCATGATCGACGTGAGCTTCGCGACAATCGGCTACATGCTGACGCTGAAGCCGCTCGACGCCCATATCCGCTCGGCCAATCCCTATGCCGCCGGCTGGGCCGCGGCTTTGATCTGCTATCCCCCCTTCATCCTGATGAATGCCGGCGGCCCGCTCGATTACCATCCCGGCACCGGCGACTGGACCTATTGGCTGGAAGGCTACCCGCTGGCGATGACGCTGGTCGGGCTGCTTCTCGTGCTGCTGACCGCGATCTATGCTTGGGCGACGGTGGCGTTCGGCCTGCGCTTCTCCAACCTCACCCATCGCGGCATCCTGACCCACGGGCCCTATGCGTGGACCAAGCACCCGGCCTATCTTTCCAAGAACCTGTTCTGGTGGCTGGGGACGCTGCCCTTTCTGTCGGTGTCGGGCAACATGGTCGAAATGGTCCGCAACACGGCGATCCTGGCCATCGTGAGCGGCGTCTATTATTGGCGCGCGCGGACCGAGGAGCGCCACCTCTCGGAAGATCCCGCCTATCGCGAATATGCCGCCTGGATGGCCGAGCATGGCCCGCTGGCCAAGGCGGTGCGATGGCTGCGCAGCCGCCCGGCGACAGGGCCGGTCGCCGCCGAATAAGGGCCTATTGCGGGGTCGCCTCGCTTTGGGCTTCGACCATCTGCACTTCCTGCCAGAAGACGTCGAGCAGGCCGCTGAGCTCGGCGATATGAGGCACGTCGTGGCGCCGCACGCAGCGATATTTGCGGGTGAGCAGCGCCACTTCGGCAAGGATCAGGCGGGTGAGTTCGCCATGCGCGTCGAGCGAGGGGATCGCCTCATAGGCTTCCAGCGCCTGGGCGCGGAGCAGGCCGTCGCAGTCGGTCGCCATCATCGGCCTCCCATCCATGTCTGCAGCCGCTCGGGCAGCGTCCCGCCATCGATCCCGGCCCAATGGAGCGTCGCAGCGCCGATCGCCGCGACGAGGAACAGCAGTGCGAGGATGAGTGCAGCGGTGTGCCGATGTTCGGTCTCCTCGCCGGCTTCCTCATAGGCCTCCCAGTCCTCGGAGGCCTCGTCGAGCAGCGGCGCCGGCTCAGACACGGGCGCCGGATCGGTATTTCGGGCCAGTGCGGGCCCGGCCCGCCCGGCGGCGAGTACGAGCTTCTCGGAAGCAATCGCGCTGCGCTGGTCGTCGATCCGCTGTGTCATCTCGCGCAGCGGCTCGGCTTCGGCCGGCATTGTCCCCACCAGTTCGCGAATCTCGCCGTCGAGCGCGACGAGCCCGTCCAGCGCCTCCATCGCCTGGCGCTTGTCCTGCCGCTCCATCGCGAGCTGGAGCCGGACGACGCTGAGGTTGCTGGCGCGCAGCAGGGTCATACTCCGCGCGAGTTCCTGCCGCGAGACAAGGAGGGACGCCGGTTCGCCGGTCCAGTCCTGTTTCCGCAATCGGGGGATGCTCGCTTCGGGTCCGGTTGTCGCCATCTATGTCTCCCTCGACCGGCTCCCCACCGATTCGCTTGTTGGAGAACAGAGGCTAGCCCGAATGCCGCCTGCGGGAATCCCGGGCGGGCGCGGAACCCGACTAAATGTTGCGGATGCGGGACGAGCGCGCGGAAAAGGTGGTTCGTCAGCCCGCGAAGCGGTCGGTGGCGCGGATCAGCTTGTCGAGGATACCGGGTTCGTCAAAGCCATGGCCGGCATCGGGCACGATGTGGAACTCCGCCTCGGGCCAGGCCTTGTGCAGGTCCCAGGCCGTGCGCGGCGGCGTGCAGACGTCGTAGCGCCCCTGGACGATGACCCCGGGAATGGCGCGCAGCTTGTGCGCGTCGCGGATCAGCTGGCCTTCGTCCATCCAGCCTTCGTGGATGAAATAATGGTTCTCGATGCGAGCAAAGGCGGTCGCGAATTCGTCGGTCGTGTAGGCGGAGGCGACCTCGTTGCGCGGGCGCAGATAGATGGTGCTCGCCTCCCACTTACTCCACGCCTTGGCGGCGCGAAGCTGCTCGGCGCGATCGTCGCCGACAAGGCGCTCGCGGTAGGCGGCGATCAGGTCGCCACGTTCCTCCTCGGGGATCGGGGCGAGGAATTCGTCCCAGGCGTCCGGAAAGAGCTGCGAGCAGCCGTGCTGGTAATACCAGCCGAGCTCCGCCTTGCGCAAAGTGAAGATGCCGCGCAGCACGAGCGCGCTGACCCGCTCGGGATGCGTCTCGGCATAGGCCAGAGCGAGGGTCGAACCCCATGAGCCGCCGAACACCAGCCACTGGTCGGCGCCGATTATTGCCCGCAGCCGCTCCATGTCGGCGACGAGGTGCCAGGTGGTGTTGGCCTCCAGTTCGGCATGGGGGCGCGAACGGCCGCAGCCGCGCTGGTCGAACAGAAGGATTTTGTAGCGCGCGGGATCGAACAGTCGGCGGTGATCGGGCGAGCAGCCCGCGCCGGGGCCGCCGTGCAGGAAGACGGCGGGCTTGCCGTCCGGATTGCCGCACAGCTCCCAATAGACCTCGTGGCCGTCGCCGACGTCGAGATGGCCGGATCGGTAGGGTTCGATCGCGGGGTAGAGGGTACGAAGCTCAGCGTCGGACACGGGCGATCTCCCTCGGTTCAGAAGCTCATTTCGTCATAGATGCGGCCGACGTCGCCCTTCCACTCGCCGTGATAGCGCTCGAGCAGCAACTCGGCGGGCGTGGTGCCGCGGGCGACGATCTCGCGCAGCGGATCGAGGAAGCCGCTTTCATTGTCGCCGGCCGCGTTGAACCGGCCGCGGGCGTTGAGGCCGGACTCCGCGATGGCCAGGATGCGTTGGCCGAAGCCGCGCAGGCTCTCGCCGCCGGGGGTAACGGCCTTGAGGCCGAGCCTGGGCACGGAATCGCGGAGCTGCTGGCGCTGCTCGAGCGTCCAGTGCTTGACCTCGTCCCAGGCCGCGTCGAGCGCATTCTGGTCGTAGAGCAGGCCGACCCACAAAGCGGGAAGGGCGCAGATCCGGCTCCAGCGGCCGCCGTCGGCGCCGCGCATCTCGAGGAAGCTCTTCAGCCGCACCTCGGGAAAGGCGGTGGAGAGATGGTCGGTCCAGTCGCTGAGGCGCGGCTTCTCGCCAGGCAGCGCGGGAAGTTCGCCGCGCAGGAAATCGCGGAAGGACTGGCCGGCAGCGTCGATATATTTGCCGTCGCGGTAGACGAAGTACATCGGCACATCGAGCATGTAGTCGACGTAGCGATCGTAACCGAAGCCGTCCTCGAACACGAAGGGCAGCATGCCGGTGCGATGGGGATCGGTGTCCGACCAGATATGGCTTCGGTAGGAGAGGAAGCCGTTTGGCTTGCCCTCGGTGAAGGGCGAGCTGGCGAAGAGCGCGGTGGCGAGCGGCTGGAGCGCCAGGCCGACGCGGAACTTCTGCGCCATGTCCGCCTCCGACGCATAGTCGAGGTTCACCTGAACGGTGCAGGTGCGGAGCATCATGTCGAGGCCGAGGGTGCCGACGCGCGGCATGTGGCGCAGCATGATCGCGTAGCGACCCTTGGGCATAATCGGCAGCTCGGCGCGCGTCTTGTCCGGCCACATGCCGAGACCGAGGAAGCCGACGCCCAATTTGTCGCCGACCGCCTTCACCTGCTCGAGGTGGCGGCCGGTCTCGGCGCAGGTCTCGTGGAGATGCTCGAGCGGAGCGCCCGACAGTTCGAGCTGGCCGGCGGGCTCGAGGCTGACATTGCCGTCGGGGCCGGCCAAAGCGATGACGTTGCCGCCCTCGGTCACCGGCTCCCAGCCGAACTGGGTCATCTCGGCGAGCAGGTCGCGGATGCCGCCGGGCTCGTCATAGCTCGGCGCGCGATGGTCGGCCTTGCGGTAGACGAATTTCTCGTGCTCGGTGCCGATCCGCCAGGCTTCGGGCGGCTTCTCACCCTTGATGAAGGGGGCGAGCAGATCCTCGCGGCTCTCGATCACGGGATCGACTTTTGCGGTGCCGGTGCGCGTCGTCATCGCGGCCCCATAGCCGCGAGTCCGCAGCGCCGCCAGTCCGTTTCGGAAAGCTATCGGTCGGCGTGCCGGTCCCAGTCGCCGGCGGCCGCCATCCACAAGGCGACCGCGGCGACTGCGGCCGTGTCGGCGCGCAGGATGCGCGGGCCGAGCGAAACCGGCTTGGCCTGCGGCAGCGCTCGGATCGCAGCGCGCTCATCCTCGGTGAAGCCGCCTTCCGGGCCGATCAGGATCGCGGCCGGGCCTGCATTCGCGGCCTGGCTCAGCGGCGCGCCGCCCTGTTCGTCGGCGAAGAGGAGGGTGCGGTCCGCGGGCCAGTCGCGCAGCAAGGCGGCTAGCTTTTGCGGCTCGGCCATCTCGGGGAGCGCGGTGCGCTCGCATTGCTCGGCCGCCTCGATCGCATGGGCGAGCAGGCGATCGGTGTTGACCCGGTCGACGATCGTGCGCCGGGTCAGCACCGGCACGAGCCGGGCGACGCCGAGCTCGGACGCTTTCTCGGCGATCCAGTCGATGCGGCCGCGCTTGATCGGCGCGAACAGCAGCCAGAGGTCGGGGACGGGCTCGCGCTCGCGAAGATGCGCGACGAGGCGGAGTGTGACGCGCTTCTTGCCGGCTTCGACGACCTCGCCCAGCCATTCGCCGGTGCGATCGTCGAACAATTTGACCTGCGCGCCCGCGGCAAGGCGGAGCACGGCGCCGAGATAATTGGCCTGGGGGCCGTCGAGGGTCAGCGTCAGGCCGTCCGACAGAATCTGGTCGACATAGAGGCGGGGCAGGCTGGACGGCGGCCAGGCGGGCGTGGCGGGCATGCCCCTCCCTAAACATTTGCTTCGCGGGAAGTCGAGCGCCATGGAACGGACATGATCGACAGCGAGCCTGAAATCGTCCCCGACAGCGAGCGGCGGGGGTTCATCGGCGCCTTGCCCCGGGCCTGGCGGCCGTTCGCCTCGCTGGCGCGGATCGACCGCCCGATCGGGGCGTGGCTGCTCTTCTGGCCGTGCGCGTGCAGCGTGGCGCTGGCCGGGATGGGGTCGAACGGGCTGGGGCTGATCCTGTGGTTCGGGCTCGGCGCGTTCGCGATGCGCAGCGCGGGCTGCGTCTGGAACGACATTGTCGACCGCGACCTCGACCGGCAGGTCGAGCGCACGCGGCTGCGCCCGCTGGCGAGCAAGCGCGTGTCGCTCAAGGCGGCCCTGATCTGGCTGGTCGCGCTCTGCCTGGTCGGGCTGCTGGTCCTCCTTCAGCTCTCGCGCACCGCGCAGGTCGTCGCGCTCGGCAGCGTCCTGCTCGTCGCCGCCTATCCGTTCATGAAGCGGATCACCTGGTGGCCGCAGGCCTGGCTCGGCCTCGTTTTCTCCTGGGGGGCGCTGGTCGGCTGGCCTGCGGTGCGCGGCACCGTGGATCTGCCGGCCTTGCTGCTTTGGGCGGGCGGCGTGTTCTGGGTGATCGGCTACGACACGATCTACGCGCTGCAGGACAAGGAAGACGATGCCTTGGTCGGCGTGAAATCCTCGGCGCGGGCGATGGGCGACCATGTCCGCGGCGGCGTTTCCATCCTGTACCTTCTCGCTTTGACCTTGTGGTCGGCGGCGATCTGGCAGGTTCGGCCGGACCTGCTCGCGCTGGCGGCGGTGGCGCCGATGGCGATGCATCTGCTGTGGCAAGTGGCGACGCTCAGGATCGGCGACAATGACGATGCGCTCGGCAAATTCCGGTCGAACCGGTTCGCCGGGTCGCTCCTGTTCCTGGCCTGCCTGGTCGTGGGTGCGACCGCCTAAGGCTTTGCATTTGCGGGCTGGGGGCTTAAGCGCGCGTCCATGCTCAGCGTTCAAGAAGCCGAGGCGCGCGCCGCCGCCCTGATCGAAGCCGCCCGCAAGGCCGGGGCCGATGCCGCCGATGTCCTCTATGTCGGCGACGCGTCGACCGGGGTCCAGGTCCGGCTCGGGGAGCTCGAGGATGTCGAGCGCTCCGAGGGCGAGGATATCGGGCTCCGATTCTTCGTCGGCCGGCGCTCGGCCAGCGTGTCTTCTTCCGATCTCTCCTCCGAAGCGCTGGCGGCTCTGGTCGAGCGCGCGGCGGCGATGGCGCGCGAGGCGCCCGAGGATCATTATTCCGGCCTCGCCCCCGAGGATCGGCTGCTGCGCGAGGGCGGCGCCGACGTCGAGGGCGACGACGGCCGCGATCCGCTGCCGACCGAATTGAAGGCAATGGCGCTGGCGATCGAGGACGCCGCGCGCGCCGTGCCCGGAATCACCAACAGCGAAGGCGCCGGCGTCACGGCCGGCCGCTCGGTGATCGCGCTCGCCACCAGCCACGGTTTCTGCCGCGCCTATCGGACCAGCGGCTATTCCGGCTCGGCGAGCGTCATCGCCGGCGAAGGCGGCGCCATGCAGCGCGATTACGCGTCCCACAGCGCCCGCTGGCTCGAGGACCTCGATGGTCCGGAAGAGATCGGGCGCAAAGCTGGCCAGCGCGCTATGGCGCGGCTCAACCCGGGCAAGGTGGCGAGCGGCACGATGCCGGTCGTCTATGATCCGCGCGTCGGGACCAGCCTCGTCGGCCATTTGCTCGCCGCAATCACCGGTCCGGCCATCACCCGCAAGACCAGCTTCCTGCTCGATCACGAAGGCAAGCCGGTGTTCGGTCCCGGCGTGGCGATCGCCGACGATCCCCACCGGCGGCGCGGGCTGCGCTCCAAGCCGTTCGACGGCGAGGGCGTGGCGACCGGCCCGAGCAAGCTCGTCGACGGCGGCCGGCTGACCGGCTGGCTGCTCGACAGCGCTTCGGCGCGGCAGCTCGGGCGCGAGCCGACCGGCCATGCCACCCGCGGCATCGGCGGCACCCCGGGCGCCAGCGCGACCAATGTCGACATGCTTCCAGGCACGCTGACCGTCGACGAACTGATCGCCGACATCCGCCTCGGCGTCTACGTGACCGAGTTGATCGGCCAGGGCGTCAATCCGGTGACCGGCGACTATAGCCGCGGCGCGACCGGCTTCCTGATCGAGAACGGCCGCATCGCCGGGCCGGTCGCCGAGATCACGATCGCCGGCAACCTGATCGACATGTTTCGTGCGCTCGTGCCGGCGAGCGACCTGGAACATCGCCGGGCGGTCAATGTTCCGACCATCAGGATCGAGGGAATGACCGTCGCCGGTGCTTGATAAAGTATCAGAGATCGTCCGCGAGGCAGGGCGCATCGCGGAAGAGCGGTGCGGAACGCCTTATCAGCAATGGGAGAAGGTCCCCGGCCACCCGGTCTGCGACATCGATCTCGAGGTCGACGCCTTCCTGCGCGAGCGCCTGACCGCGCTCGATCCCGAGGCCGGCTGGCTCTCCGAAGAAACGCTCGATGCCTCCGACCGCTACGAGCGCCGCCGTGCCTGGGTGGTCGATCCGATCGACGGCACGCGCGATTATCTGCGCCAGCGGCCCGGCTGGTGCGTCTCGGTGGCGCTGGTCGAGGATCGGGTGCCGGTCATCGGCGTGCTCGATGCGCCGCAGCGGGGCGAGCATTGGACCGCCGAGCGCGGCAAAGGGGCGTGGCGCAACGGCGCACGGCTGCAGGCCAGCGATCGCACCGAGTTCGTCGGCGCGCGCGTGCCGGCCGACCAGCTCCGGCCGGTCGATGCCGATCTGGTCGCGGTGGAAAAGCCCAATTCGATCGCTTTGCGCATCGCGATGGTCGCGGCGGGCGAGGCCGACGTCGTCGCGACTTTGCGCTGGGGCTTCGAATGGGACATCGCCGCCGCCGCCTTGATTGCGGGGGAAGCCGGCGCGACGGTCAGCGACGCGCTCGGCCAGCCCTTTGCCTTCAATACGGTGAGCGGCGAGGCGTTCGGCGTACTGGTCGCGGCCCCGGGGATCTACGCGGCCGCGGTCGAACGGCTGCGCGCGCGGGCGCTCGCGATCGTCTAGCTCAGAAGCCGCCGACCGGGGCGACGCCCAGCCGCGGTATCTCGATCTTGGGGCAGCGGTCCATCACCACCTTGAGGCCTGCGGCCTCGGCGCGCGCTGCCGCTTCCTCGTTGATCACGCCGATCTGCATCCACACTGCCTTGGCGCCGGCGGCGATGGCCTCGTCCACCGCCTCGCCCGCGGCCTGCGGGCGTCGGAAGATGTCGACCAGGTCGATCGGCTCGCCGATCTGGCTCAGCTCGCGCCAGACATATTCGCCATGGACATGCTCGCCGGTGATCTGCGGGTTGACCGGCAGCACGCGATAGCCGTGCTGCTGGAGGAACTTCATCACGCCATAGCTCGGCCGGTCCGGCCGGTCCGAAGCGCCGATCATCGCGATCGTGCGGGTGTGGCTCAGCAGGTCGGCAATGTCCTGGTCGCTGGTGAGGGGCATGATGTCTCCTTCTGGGCCTCGCCGGGATGACAGGACAATGCTCAGGCCGGCTTGCGGTTCACTTCTTCCATCAATCGCGTCGCGATCGCGCGGAACGCATCGGCTTCCTCGCCTTCGCCGGCGGCAGGAGGCTGACCCGCATCCGACGCGCGTCGGATGTTCAGCGTCAGCGGCACCCGACCGAGGAACGGGATCGCCATCACCTTCGCCGCCGCCTCGGCGCCGCCTGCGCCGAACGGATCGGAAATCTCGCCGCAATGCGGGCAGGCATAGCCCGACATGTTCTCGACGAGGCCCAGCACGGGCACGTGCATCTTGCGGAACAGATCGATCGCGCGGGTGGCGTCGATCAGCGCCAGGTCCTGCGGCGTGGACACGACCACCGCGCCGGCCGGCTTGTACTTCTGAATGAGCGAGAGCTGGATGTCGCCCGTGCCCGGCGGCAGGTCGATGATCATCAGCTCGGTATCGCCCCAGTCGCCGTCCATCAGCTGGCCGAGCGCGCTTGCGATCATCGGCCCGCGCCACGCCAAAGCGGTGCCGGCCTCGACCAACTGGCCGATCGACAGCATCCGCACGCCATAGGCCTCGACCGGCACGATCTGCTTGTCGGCCAGCTCGGGCCGTTCGTGATTGCCCATGATGCGCGGCTGCGACGGGCCGTAAATGTCGGCGTCGACCAGCCCCACCTTGTGGCCCATGCGGGCGAGCGCGACGGCGAGGTTGGCCGACAAGGTCGACTTGCCGACGCCGCCCTTGCCGCTGCCGATCGCGATCAGCACGCGCTCGACCTTGTCGGCTGTCATCGCGACGCGGACGTCCGCGACGCCGGGCACGCCGACCAAAGCGGAGCGGATGGAGCGCTCGCTTTCGGCGCGCTGCTCGGCGGTGAAGCCGGTCACGTCGAGGATCAGGCTGGCAATATTGTCCTTGAGGCGCGGCGCCGACACGCGGGCGAGGAAATCCCCGCCGCGCGGGTCGCGGACGCGTCCGAGCGCCGCGAGAATGGAATCACTATTTTCGCTCATCCGTCCGCGGATAGGACCTTCGTCGGCCGATGGCACTGTTTTTCCCGGAGGGGCATACCTATAAAGACGTGATGAACAGGATTTTCGGGTGGGGCGCGCGGCTCGGCGCCATGTTGAATGAGAACCGCGGTGGCCCCTGGGGCGGCGGCTCTGGCGGAAGCGGCGGCTCCGGCGGCGACGGCGGCGGACCGCGCAATCCGTGGGGCCAGCCTCCGCGCAAGCGCCGGCCCGGCGCGGGCGGCAATGTCACCTCGCTCGACGAGTTCCTGAAGAAGAGCCGCGAGAAATTCGGCGGTGGCGGCGGCGGCCGTTTCCCCGCGACGGACGGCAAGCCCTATTGGCTCTACGGCCTCGGCATCTTCCTGCTGCTCTGGGTGCTCTTTACCAGCGTCCACCGTATCGGCCCGCAGGAGCAAGGGGTGATCACCCGCCTCGGCAGCTATAGCGGCACGCTCATGCCCGGCATCGGCTTCTCGCTGCCCGCGCCGATCGATCGCGTCCAGAAGGTCGACGTCCAGCAGATCCGCACGATCGATATCGGCTCGACCGACCGCGCCGTCGAGAATTTGATCCTGACCGGCGACCAGAACATCATCGACCTGGCTTATTCGGTGCGCTGGACGATCAGCGACCCCGAGCTCTACCTGTTCCGCATCGCCAACCCCGAAGAAACAATCCGCGAAGTGGCCGAAAGCGCGATGCGCGCCGTCGTCGCCGGTGTTTCGCTCGACGACGCTATCGGCGCCGGCCGCAGCGAGGTCGAGCAGCGCGTCGAGCAGATGATGCAGCAATTGCTCAACGATTACGGCGCCGGCGTCCGCGTCCAGGGCGTCGCGATCAAGCAGTCCGATCCGCCGGCCGCGGTCAACGACGCCTTCAAGGAAGTGTCGGCGGCCCAGCAGCAGGCCCAGTCCTATATGAACGACGCCCGTGCCTATGCGCTCCAGCTCACCGCCAAGGCGCAGGGCGAGGCGACGGCGTTCGACAAGGTCTATGCCGAGTATAAGCTCGCGCCTGAGGTTACACGGAAGCGCATGTATTACGAGACGATGGAAAAAGTGCTCTCCAAGGTGGACAAGACGATCATCGAGGCGCCGGGCGTGACGCCCTATCTGGCCCTGCCCGAAGTGGCGCGGCGCCAGCAACAGCAGCAGCCCCAAACGCAGGAAGGAGCGGCGCGATGATCCAGCGTCTCGGCCGCAACCCGATCGCCCTCGCGGTGATCGCCCTCCTCCTGCTGATCGTCGCGGGCAGCAGCCTCGCCGTCGTCCCGGAAACCAAGCAGGCGGTCATCGTCCGCTTCGGCGAGCCGGACCGCATCATCAACCCCTACCGGGGCGGCGCTCCCTTCGGGCAGACCGGCGCCGGCCTGATCGCGCGCTGGCCGTTCGCCGAGGAAGTCCACTTCATCGACAAGCGCATCCTCAGCGTCGACATGGAGCGCCAGCAGGTGCTCTCGACCGACCAGCTGCGGCTGCAGGTCGACGCCTTCGCGCGCTATCGCATCGTCGATCCGCTGCGGATGTTCATCTCGGCGAAGACCGAAGAGCGGGTCAGCGAGCAGCTCCGCCCGATCCTCGGCTCGGCGCTCCGCAACGAGCTCGGCAAGCGGCCGTTCGCGGCCTTGCTCAGCCCCGAGCGCGGCCAGATGATGGACAATATCCAGAGCGCGCTCAATCGCGTCGCCGCCCAATATGGCGCCGAGATTGTCGATGTCCGCATCAAGCGCGCTGACCTTCCCGAAGGCACGCCGCTCGAATCCGCCTATCAGCGGATGCAGACGGCGCGTCAGCAGGAAGCGCGCTCGATCCGCGCCCAGGGCCTCAAGCAGGCGCAGATCATCCGCGCCGAGGCGGACGCCGAAGCGGCCAACACCTATGCCGAGGCGTTCGGCAAGGATCCGGACTTCTACGAATTCTACCGCGCCATGCAGTCCTATGAGCAGACGTTCATCGAGGACGGCAGCGGCGAGCAGAAGGGTCGTTCGAGCATCATCCTGTCGCCGAGCAACCAGTATCTGAAGGAGTTTCAGGGCCGGCGCTGAGGCGAGGGAACGGGGCCATTCAATCCCCGTTCAGCCTCGCTACCTAGCCTTGGAATCGCGACATTAAGGCCCGTTCGGGTCCGCCCGTCCGGGCGCAAAAGTGTGAGGAGAACGACATCGTGCGTTACGTCTATGGCTTCACCGCCGCATTGCTTCTCGGTGGCACCGCCGCGACCCTGGCGGTCGGCCCGGTCGGCGCCCAGACCGCCCAGAACGAGCCTGGCACGATCGCTGCGGCCACCCCGCGCCCCGGCGCGCCGATGAGCTTCGCCGACCTGGCTGACAAGCTGGCACCGGCCGTGGTCAACATCTCGACCAAGCAGAGCATCCAGGTCAGCCGCGGCCGCACGCTGCCGCCCGGCTTCGAAGAATTTTTCCGCCGCTTCGGCGCGCCGGTCCCGGAAGGCCAGGACGAACCCGTCACGCAGCGCGGCGGCTCGCTCGGATCGGGCTTCCTGATCTCGGCCGACGGCTATGTCGTCACCAACAATCACGTCATCTCGCCGGCGCGGACCGGCGCGACCGTCGAGGAGATCACGGTCACGCTCTCCGACCGCCGCGAGTTCGAGGCCGAACTGGTCGGGCGCGACGAGGCCTCCGACCTTGCCTTGCTGAAGATCAAGTCGACCAACCTGCCGTTCGTCCGCTTCGGTGATTCCACGCGCACCCGCGTCGGCGACTGGGTGGTGGCGATCGGCAATCCGTTCGGCCTCGGCGGCACCGTCACCGCCGGCATCGTCTCGGCCCTGCACCGCAGTATCGGCGCCGGCGCCTATGACCGCTACATTCAGACCGACGCGTCGATCAACACCGGCAACAGCGGCGGCCCGATGTTCGACGTCAACGGCAACGTGATCGGCATCAACACGGCCCTGATTTCGCCGACCGGCGGCAATGTCGGCATCGGCTTCGCCATTCCGGCGGAGCAGGCCCGCCCGGTCATCGAGGCGCTGCGCAAGGGCGTGCGCTTCCAGCGCGGCTATCTCGGCGTCAGCCTGCAGCCGCTCGACGAGGGAATCGCCAAGTCGCTCGGCATCCCGCGCAACCGCGGCGAACTGATCCGCGGCGTCACGCCCGGCGGCCCGGCCGCGCGCGGCGGCATCCAGCAGGGCGACGTCATCGTCGCGGTCGCGGGCCGCGAGGTCACTCCGGACCAGACTTTGTCGTGGCTGGTGGCCCAGCAGCCGGTCGGCTCGCGCATTCCGGTCGACCTGATCCGCAACGGCAATCGCCAGCGCGTCACCGTCACGGTCGCCGAGCGGCCGACCGAGCAGGAGCTCGCCAAGCTCGGCGGCGCCGAGCAGGAAGAGGAAGTGACCGACACGCCGTCGGAGCAGCAGTCCACCGGCCAGAAAGCGGCGCGTGCGTCGCTCGGCGTGACCGTCCAGACGCTCACGCCCGAAATCGCCCGCTCGCTGCGGCTCAGCGACACGAATGTCCGCGGCGTCGTCGTCGCGTCGGTCGATTCGTCGAGTGATGCCGCCTCGAAGGGCGTCCGCGCCGGCGACATCATCCTGTCGGTGAGCCAGCGCGCCGTGGCGACGCCGGAAGAGGCAGCCGAGGCCGTCGAAGCGGTTCGCAAGGCGGGCCGCACCTCGGTGCTGCTCCTCATCCGTCGCGGCAACACGCCGCCGGCCTATGTCGGCGTCGATCTCGTGCGGGCCCGCTAAGGAGCCCGCACGGACCGTCCCTCAGCTCCGCCGCGCCTTTTCGAGGTGGCGGCGGATGAGGGCGTCGGTGGGCGCGCCGCGGGCGGCGCGCTCCAGCAGAACTAGTCCCTGCGCCTTGTCGCGGCCGCTCTTGACCAGCAGCCAGCCATAAGTGTCGGCCGTGGCCGGGTTGTCCTTGTCCAGGCTCCAGGCCTTGCGCGCCAGCGGCAGCGCGGCCTCCAGCTCGCCCTCTTCCGAATAGGCCCAGGCGAGATTGTTGAGCATCACCGCGTCGCGGTCGCCCAGCCTGCGGCGCAGGCCTTCATAGACGCGGATGGCGCCTGGCCAGTCGCGCGTCTCCATCATCCGCGTGGCCAGCATCAGCCGCGCCGGCACGCTCTGCGGGTTCTGCTGGAGAAAGAGCTGCAGCACCTGCGCCGCCTTGGTCGGCTGGGCGGAGCGCTGCAGCGCTTCGATCAGGCGCATCGCCGTCGGCTCGGTGAAGGCGAGGTTGGCGGCCTTGCGATATTCCTCGGCCGCGCCGGCAAAATCGCCCCCGATGCCGCGCGCGTCGCCGACCAGCACATGCGCGTCGGGCGCGCCGGGATTGGCGGCCTGCAGCGCCAGCGCCCTCTGCAGCGCCTCGTCGCCGATGCCGTTGGAAAGCAGCGCGCCGATCAGCCGGAGCTGGGCGGGTGCATGGCCGGGATGCGAAGCCGCATAGGCCCGGATCTCGGCGAGTTCGGCCGAGGTCACCGGCGCGCCGATCGCGGTCGGGCTGCGGCTTTGCGGCTGGGCGGCGCGGGCGAGGTAGCGGGCGGCGCCATCGCGGTCGCCCTGTTTGGCCAGCGCCATGCCGATCAGCGAGAGCGAATAGGAATCGGCGTCGGGCAGGTCGACGATCGGGCGCAGCGCGGCGACCGTCGCGGCCGGATCGCCCAGCCGCCAATAAGAGGCGGCAAGCAGGCGCCGCGCCTTGCGGTTGCCCGGTTGCTGGTCGATCAGCCGCGCGAGTCTTTGTGCCGCCTGCTCGATGCTGCCGGTCTGGAAGTCGATCGCGCTGGAGAGGAGCATCGCCGCCGGCTCGCCGTCGAACCGGCCTTTGGTCCGCGCATAGAGCGACCGGGCTAGTTCGAACTTGCCGGCGCGCGCCGCCAGCGTCGACTGGAGGTAGTAGGCCCGCTCATTGCCTTCCGAGAGGCTGAGGACCTTGCGCGTATCGGCCAGCATCGCGTTCGTCCGGCCGAGATCGCCCAAAGTGGCAGCGCGCTCGAGCAAAGCCGGCACATGGGCGGAGTCGACCTCCACCGCGCGGCTGAACCAGGGGAGAGCGGCGGCGAGGCCGTATTGACTGCGGGTAAGCGCGCCGCGCAGCAGCAGCGCGTCCACCAGTCGCGGCTTGAGCCCGACCGCCCGGTCGGCGGCCTCGAGCGCGCCTGCGAGATTGCCGTTGTCGCGGCGGAAGCGGCCGACGGCGGTCCACAGGATGGCGTCGTCCGGCGCGAGTGCAATGGCCTGGTCGAAGGCCGCGCCGGCGCCGCCGTCGCCGAGCGCGTGCAGTGTCTCCGCGCGGAGGCGCGCGGTGACGGCGGCATGTTCGGGTCGCGCGCGCTGCAGCGCGTCCAGCGCCTGCTGCGCCTCTCCGCGCAGCAAGCGGGCATGGGCGAGGAGGTGTGCCACGTCCTCGGCCGCAACGCCGCGCTTGATGGCTTCGGCGATTTCGGTCTCGGCGGCGGAGCCGTCGCCCAAAGCGAGATAGGTGCGCGCCTGCATCACGCGCGCGGCCGCGTTGGCCGGATCGGCCTGGATCGCGTTGAGGAACTGAACCCGGGCCGTGCGGGGGTCATCGGCCGCCAGCGCCGCTACGCCCTTTGCATAGGGGTCGCCTTCGGGGGCGGCGTTCGAGCAGCCGGCCAGCAGCAGCGCGAGGGCGAGGAGGGACGTCCTCATGGCTGCAGATCGTGCTGCTTGAGGAGGTCGTAGAGGGTCGGCCGGCTGATCCCGAGCAATTTGGCGGCGTTCGAGATATTGTTCTCGGTGCGGGCCAATGCCTGGCGGATCGCCTTGCGGTCGGCATCCTCGCGCGCCGCCTTGAGGTTGACCGGTAGCGCCTGATCCTCGCCGATGCCGAGGTCCAAATCCTCGGCCGTGATCAGCTTGCCGTCGGCCATGATCACTGCGCGCTTCATCCGGTTCTCGAGCTCTCGGACGTTGCCGGGCCACGGCCAGTCGTTGATCGCCGCCAGCGCGCCCGGCGTGAAGCCCTTCACCTGCGGGTTCATTTCCTTAGCGAAACGGTTGAGAAAATGCTTAGCGAGCAAAGTCGCGTCGCCGTGGCGCTCGGCGAGCGTGGGGATCTTCACGACGATCTCGGCGAGGCGGTAGTAAAGGTCCTCGCGGAAGCTGCCGGCCTGGATCATCGCCGGAAGGTCCTGATGAGTCGCGCAGACGATGCGTGTGTCGACCGCGATCGGCTTCCTCCCGCCGATCCGCTCGATCACGCGCTCCTGCAGGAAGCGAAGCAACTTCACCTGGAGCGGCAGCGGGATGTCGCCGACCTCGTCGAGGAAGAGCGTGCCGCCATGGGCGAGCTCGATCTTGCCTTCGGTGGTCTTGATCGCGCCGGTGAAGGCGCCCTTTTCATAGCCGAAAAGTTCGGCCTCGAGGAGGTTCTCCGGAATCGCGGCGCAGTTGATCGCGACGAAGGTGCCGCTGCGGCGGTCGCTCGCCTGGTGGAGGCCCTTGGCGAGCAGCTCCTTGCCGGTGCCGCTGGCGCCCAGCAGCATCACCGATACGGCGGCGTTGGCGACGCGCTCGATCGTGCGGGCGACCTTGGTCATTTCGGGCGCCGCGGTGATCATCGTGCCGAGCACGGTGCGGTCGTCGCCGACCCGTTCCTCGAGCCGGCGGTTCTCGCCCTCGATGCCGTGGAGCTGGAAGGCGCGGCGCACGATCAGGCCGAGCTGGTCGATGTCGACCGGCTTCTGGTAGAAATCATAGGCGCCGGACGCGATCGCCCGCAGCGCGCTTTCGCGCGCGCCGTGGCCCGAGGCGACGATCACCTTGGTCTCGGGCTTCAATGTCAGGATCGTTTCCAGTGTGGCAAAGCCCTCGCTGACCCCGTCCGGATCCGGCGGAAGTCCGAGATCGAGCGTCACCACCGCCGGCTCCTCGGCGCGCATCATATCGACGGCCGCGCCGCGGTCGGAGGCGACCAGCACTTCATAATCGTCATAGGCCCAGCGCAGCTGGCGCTGCAGCCCCTCGTCGTCCTCGACGATCAGCAGCTTGGGTTTGGCCTCGCTCATGCGCGCATCCGTTCGAGTTGGGTGGGCGCTTCAATCTGCGCCGCCGGTAAATAGAGGGTGAAGCACGTCCCTTCGCCTTCCCGCGATTCGACGTCGAGCCGCCCGCCCATAGCGGTGAGGAGGGTGCGGGCCTCGAACGCGCCGATGCCGAAGCCGCCCTCCTTGGTGGAGGCGAACGGCTGGAAGAGGCGCGTGCTGACGAAATCGGCCGACATGCCGGAGCCGCGGTCGGCAATCTCGATGGCGACGTCGGCGCCGCGGCGTTCGGCGCGCAGCACCACGGGCTCCCCGGCCGGGCTGGCGTCTATCGCGTTCTGGACGATGTGGACCAGCGCTTGTTCGAGTCGCGTCGGATCGGCCCGGACGATGAGGTCGTGATCCCCGCCCAGCGCGACCGGATGACCCCGTGCCTTGGCCGCCGCGACCGCGGTCAGCAAAGGATCAAGGGCGATCGGGCGCAGAGTCTCGCCCTCGCTCGGGCTGCCTCGGCCGAGGCGGGCGAGCAGGTCGTTCATCTTCTTCACCGAGCTTTGCAGCGTCGCGATCATGTCGGCGCGAAATTCGGGATTGTCGGCGTGGCGCTCGGCATTGCGCGTCACCAGGCTGAGCTGGCTCACCAGATTCTTGATGTCATGCATGATGAAGGCGAAGCGGCGGTTGAACTCGTCGAAGCGCTGGGCGTGGGCGAGCGCATCCTGGCTGCGGGCCTCGGCAAGGTAGCTCGCGGCCTGGATGCCAGCGGTGCGGAACAGGTCGAAATCTTCCCAGTCGAGCGGGCGGCGGATGGTCGGATGCGCCAGCACCACGAGGCCGACCAGACGGTCGTTGTGGAGCAGCGGGATGCCGGCCCAGGCCGCGCCCTCCGCGCACAGCCATTCGGGCAAAGCGACCCGCCCGCCGTCGTCGTCGGCGACCGCGGCCTGGCTGAAATCGAGAATGTGTCCGGTCGTCTCGAGCAGGCGGACGAACCCCTGGTCGGCTGCGCTGCCGTGGCCGATCTCGCGCTTCCAGTTCCAGCGCGCGGCGGGGGTGAGGCGATATTGGTCGTCGGAAAGGAGCAGCAGGCCGGCCGGCGATCCGGCAATGTCGGCCATCGCCTTGATGACGCGCTCACTCAAGGGCGCCGCATCCTCGCCGCCGAGTCCGATCGTGCGGGTGAAGCGCAGCCACTCCTCGCGATAATCGTAGCGATGTTCGAACAGATGCTTGGTGAGCATGACCCGCGCCCAGGCGCGGCGTCGGCCCGACGGCAGGAGCAGGAGCGCGGCCACGCTCATCGCGAAGACGAGGCTGACTTGACCTATTCGGACCCAGTGGCCGCCGATCAGTTCCAGCGCCTGCGTCGCCGACATCATCAGGATCAGATAGGCGAGGATCGCGATCACCGAGAGCGACTGGAAGGTCGCTGCGCGCGAGATCTGCACCTTCCACTGGGCGTTGCGGCGGCTCGCCAGCGTGAACAGGGGCACCAGCATGGCCAGGATCGCGCCGCGCATCGCCAGCAGATCGTGCACCGGATCGCGGGTCAGATAGGCGACGGTGTAGAGATGGAGGTCGTAGAGCCACATGCCGGCGAGGGCGATCGTCGGCAGGCGAATGCCCCAGCGGCTGTCGGGACTCGCCTGGCCGTAGAGATTGTGGACCAGAACGAGGCCGCCGGCAGCGACTGTCAGGCCGAGAATGTTGGCGGTCGCGATTAGCGCGGCCTGCGCCTCCGCGTTCCCCGTAAATCGCGCCACGACGCCGGCGACGATGATCTGGAGGCCGATCACGGCGGCGACCGTGAAATAGACGATGCGGACGGCGCGCTGGCGCTCGTCGGGCTCGGCGCTGCGGACGATGCCGTACATGAAGGCGAGGAAGGCGAAGTTGCGTGCGCCCTCGGCCACGCCGGTGAGGAACTGGTGCTGGCCGAGCATCGATGCGAAGATCGCCCAGACCGAAGTGACCGCGAACGCCGCCACGAGCGGCCGGTTGCGGTGGTCGCCGTTCCAGTGGCGCAGTTGCCAGATGGCGAGCGCGCCGTAGAGCAAGGCGGCGAGCGCGTGGCTCCAGAAGCCGACCAGGCCGAGCATCAGCGCGCGCCCTCTGGCCAGAGGATGACGCGGATCGTCTGGAGCAGGATCAGCACGTCGAGGAAGGGCGTGTAGTTCTTGGCATAATAGAGATCGAACTCGAGCTTCTGGCGAGCGTCGTCGACCGACGCGCCATAGGGATAATTGACCTGCGCCCAGCCGGTGATGCCCGGCTTCACCATGTGGCGCTCGGCATAATAAGGAAGCCGTGCCTCGAGATCGGCGACGAACTGGGGCCGCTCGGGGCGCGGGCCGACGAAGCTCATCTCGCCCTTCAGCACACTCCAGCATTGCGGCAATTCGTCGATCCGGAGCTTGCGGATGATGTGGCCGACCCGCGTGACGCGGGGATCGTCCTTCTGCGCCCAGACGGCGACTCCGCCCACTTCGGCATCGAGCCGCATCGAGCGCAGCTTCACGATCTCGAACGGCTGGCCGTAAAGGCCGACACGGCGCTGGCGGAAGAAGGGCGAACCGGGGCTCTCCAGCTTCACGATCAGGGCCGTCACCACGATGAGAGGCGCCGTCAGCACCAGGATCGCGGCGCTGACCAGCACGTCGAACAGCCTTTTGCCTGCGCTCGACAGGCGGCGGCCGGCGGAGAAGCCGTCGGAGAAGATCAGCCAGGACGGGTTGAGGCTGTCGAGATCGACCCGGCCCGTCTCGCGCTCGAGGAAGGAGGACAGATCGTTGACGTAGACGCCGGTCGTCTTGACGCGGAGCAGGTCGGACAGCGGCAAAGCGTTGCGGCGTTCCTCGAGCGCAAGCACGACCTCGGTCGCGCCGAGCGCCAGCACGTGGTGGGAGAGGTTGTCGATGTCGGCACGGTTGATCGAATTGGGGAGTGCAGGCGGGCCGTCCGCCATGCAGACATGGCCGACCACGGCGAAGCTGGCGCCGGGCTGGCGGGCCAAAGCGGCAAGCCGCGCCGCGCGCGGACCCGCGCCGAGGACGAGCACGCGCCGCTTGAACATCTCGCTGCCGAGCGAACCGCCGATCGCAAGGCGCACCGCGACCAGGCCGGCGGTGGCGATCCCCATCGCGTAGAGCAGATTGGAGCGCCAGAAGCTGAGCCAGGGTGCCAGGAAGAAGATCAAGACGAGCAGCAGGAAGCCGAGGCTGAGGGCGACCAGCAGCCGTGTCCCGGCATAGCGGAGCGAGGTCAGCGCCTCGACCGCGTAGACGCCGACGCCGGCCATGGTGAGCTGCAGCGTCAGCGCGAAGGTCAGCATGTTGGGAAGGCGGTGGATTTCCGGAGCCGCGGCGCTCTTGATCTGCCAGAGCCGCAGCAACCAGCCGGCTTCGGCCGCAAGCATCAGCACGGCGAAATCGACGAGGCACAGCAAGAGGACGGTGTGCGGGACGTAATGTTTGAAGATCCTGATCACGTCCGGCCCGCCGCCTCGGCCTCGGAGAAGAGTGTAAGCTTTTCCGACACGGCCAGGAGTGTCGCCGAAATTGACAAAGATTCCCTGAACGGCGGCCAAGGGTGGACGCGGAGCCATGCCGCGCCCATCTAAATCCGGAGCAGCGAGGAGAGCGAGCGATGGTGGCGATGCGGCAACTCGGCGACAGCGGCCTGATGACGCCTCCGCTCGTGCTCGGCGGCAACGTGTTCGGCTGGACCGCCGATCGCGAGCGCAGCTTCGAGATTCTCGACCGCTTCGTCGCGCGCGGCGGGACGATGATCGACACCGCCGACGTCTATTCCTCGTGGGTGCCGGGCAATCAGGGCGGCGAAACCGAGACGATCATCGGTGAGTGGCTGAAGCGGCGCGGACGGCGCGACGACGTGCTGATCGCGACCAAGGTCGGGCACGACAAGGGCCTCTCCGCCGACTGGATAGCGCAGGCGGTGGATCGCTCGCTGGCGCGGCTCGGCACCGATTATATCGATCTCTATTATTCGCATAAGGACGATACCGCCGTCCCGCTGGAGGAGACGCTGGGCGCGTTCGACCGGCTGGTGAAGGCGGGCAAGGTGCGGGTGCTCGGGGCCTCGCAGATCGAGGCGGACCGGCTGGGCGAAGCGCTCGACATCAGCGCGCGCGAAGGGCTCGCGGCCTACAGCGTCCTCCAGACCTGGTACAATCTGGTCGAGCGCAGCCGCTACGAAGGGGCGCTGGCGGATCTCGTCGCCGAACGCGGGCTGGGGATGGTCGCGTTCTACGGCCTCGCGTCGGGCTTCCTCACCGGCAAATATCGCGGCGCCGCCGATCTCGGCAAAAGCCCGCGCGGCGGCGGCATGGAGAAATATCTGGATGCGCGCGGCTTGCGCGTCCTCGCGGCGCTGGACGAAGTCGCCGGCGACTTAAGCGCCACCCCGGCGCAAGTCGCCTTGGCCTGGCTTGCCGCCCAGCCGGCCGTCACCGCGCCGATCGCCAGCGCCACCAGCCTGGACCAGCTCGACGATTTGCTCGGCGCGGTCGAACTGCAGCTCAGCCCGGGCCATCGGGATTTGCTGAACGCGGCCTCGCGGGAGGATTAGATGGGCCGGAAATCCTTCGCCATCGCGGCGATCATGTTGGCGTCCTGCGGCTCGGGCTCCGATTTGCCCGGCGGCGGCGAAGCGACGGCGGCGGCGCCGTCCGCGCGCACCGAGAGCGCGGTCTTCGCCGGCGGCTGCTTCTGGTGCACCGAGGCCGATTTCGAGAAGGTGCCGGGCGTGCTCTCGGCGGTGTCCGGTTATATTGGCGGACGCGTCGCCAATCCGACCTACGAGCAGGTCTCGGTCGGCGGCACCGGTCACTATGAAGCGGTGCGGGTCACCTGGGACCCAGCCAAGGTGAGCTACGGCCGGCTCGCCAGCCATTTCTTTCGCACCGTCGACCCGACCGACGCCGGCGGCCAGTTCTGCGACCGCGGCGAAAGCTATCGCACCGCCATTTTCGTCGCCAATCCCGCCCAGCGCCAGGCTGCCGAAGCGGCGAAGGCCGAGGCCAACCGCCAATTGGGCGGCCGCGTGGTGACGCCGGTCCTGGCCGCTGCCCGCTTCTGGCCGGCGGAGGGGTACCACCAGGATTATTACAAGAAGAACAAGCTCAAATACCGCTTCTACCGTTATCGCTGCGGCCGCGACGCGCGGCTCGAAGAGGTCTGGGGCGGATAGTCAGCCGAAGCGGCGCGGGTCGGTGAGCGGCTCGGTCAAATCGGCGATGCCCTGCTCCTGATAATCGGGTTCGCGTTCGATCAGCCGCCGGACCACGGGCGGCTCCGGCCCCTGGTGCAGCTCCCGCGCGGCGCCGGTGGCCCACGCATCGGCATGGGTCATCCGGTTGTTGTGGCGGATATATTCGATCCAGTTGGCGAGGTGGAAACGCTCGATCCACAAGTGCGGGTCGGCGACGTCGCGCAGCAAGGTCCAGCGGCGCGCCCCGTCGCGGCGGCGGACGCGGCGCCGCTCGGCCATGACCGACAGGAATTGGGGGACGTCCTCGGGGCGGATGCGGAACTCGATCGTCACCACCAGCGGCCCGCTGCGCGGCTGGATGTCGATCGCCGGATCGGGCGGCCGCCATTCGCGCAAGGGATCGAGGTTGAGCTCGGCGGTCGACGGCAAAGGCAGCTTCAGCCCCGCGACGGTGCAGAGCACCAACACCGCTCCGGCGCCCAGGAGGGCGGCCTGGATGTCGTAATCCTCGGCGACCATGCCCCAGATCCAGCTGCCGACCGCCATGCCGCCGAACGCGGCCATCTGGTAGAGCGACAGGGCGCGGGCGACGACCCAGCGCGGCGAATTGAGCTGGACCGTCACGTTGAACGTCGACAGCGCCAGCACCCAGGCGGCGCCGGCCACCAGCAGGGCCGGCGTCGTGACCAGCAGGGTGGAGCTGGAGCCGACGATCGCGGCCGCCGCGGCGAAGGCGAGGCACGACATGCGCACCAGGCTCTCGGACGAAAAGATGGCGCGCAATTTGGAGCTGGAAAAGGCGCCTGCCACCGCGCCGACGCCGAATGCGCCGAGCAGGATTCCGAAGGTCAGGGCCTCGCCGCCGATGAGGTCGCGCGCGACCAGCGGCATCAGCGCGCTGACCGCGCTGGCGCCGAAGCCGAATATCAGGCTGCGCACCAGCACCGCGCCGATCGAGGGCGACATGGCCGCGTAGCGGACGCCCGCGCCCATCGCGACGCCGAGCCGTTCGCGCGGCAGCTTGCGTTCCGGCCGGACCGGACGCCAGCGGGCGAGCACCGTGATCAGGGCGATATAGCTCGGCGCATTGACGGCGAAGGCCACCGCCGCCCCCGCCGCGGCGACGATCGCGCCGCCCACTGCAGGGCCCAGGCTGCGGGCGATGTTGAAATTGAGGCTGTTGAGGGCGATCGCGCCGGGCAGGTCCTGCCGCGGCACCATGTCGCCGACCGAGGCCTGCCAGGCGGGACCGTGGAACGCGGCGCCAACGCCGACCAGGAAGGTGAAGAGCAGGAGCAGCCAAGGCGTGATCAGGTCGAGCCAGGCGCAGGCCGCGAGCGCCACCGAGACCGTCAGCATGAAGATCTGTGCGGCCAGCATCACCCGACGCCGGTCGTAATTGTCGGCGATCGCGCCCGATGCGAGCGACAGCAGCATGATCGGCAGCGTCGTCGAGGCCTGGACGAGAGCCACCATCTCGGCCGAGGGCGCGATCGACGTCATCATCCACGAGGCGCCGACCGCCTGGATCATGCCGCCGAAATTGGACGCCATGCTAGCGATCCAGACCGCCCGGAAAACGGGGTGGGCCAGCGGCGCGAGCGGCGCGGTCGATGGGGAAGTCAAAGGCCGCCTTTCGCAAGGGCGCGGCGTCGCGTGCCGCGTCGAGGCTTGAAAGGGCGGGGACGGCTTCGGTTCCCCGCCGGCGCGTTCACCGCCCGCTGCCGATGAAGGCCACGACCCGCTCGACGAGGCCCGGCGCCAGCGGCAGCTCGGGCGCGGCGTAGGTGGTCGCATTGGCAGCGCGATCGGTGGCGGCGCTCTTCAGGACATGGTTCATGCCCTCGATGATCGCGATCTTGACGCCTGGGCGGGCTGCAGAAAGCCGCCGGGCGTCCGCCACCGCGGTCTGGAAATCGGTCGTGCCCTGCACCACCAGGATCGGCCCCTTGTAGCTGCGCACGAGCGTGGCGGGGTCGACCTTCATCATCGATATGACGAACGGCTGCACGCTGGGGCGGAAAAGCGGGATCAGGCCGGGATGCATGTCGCCCGTGTAGAGACGGCCCGCTTCCAGCTCGGCGACGATCGCCAGCGCCTGCTCCAGGATCGGCGCATTGGCCGGGTTGGAGCGCAATTGCTCGCGCAATATGTCGGCGAGGTTGCGTCCGGGCGCAGCGACCAGCACGAGACCGCACACATCCTTGTTGTCCTGCGCGGCCAGCAAGGCGTGGAGGGCGCCTTCGCTGTGGCCGAGCAGCCAGGCGCAGCGCGCGCCGGTCAGGCGGCGCAGCTCCGCCGCCCAGGCGCGGGCGTCGGCGGCGAAGGCGTCGATGCGCAGACTCTCTTCGGACGGGGCGGCCGCGGCGCTGGCGGCGATCCCGCGCTTGTCGACGCGCAGGCTGGCGATCCCACGGGCCGCCAGCCCCTCCGCCAGCAGCCCGAGCGGCCGAGCGGTGACGCCGAGCGGATTATTGCCGTCGCGGTCGGTCGGGCCCGATCCTGGCAGAATCAGCACGGGCTCGTGCCGCGCCGGCTTTGGCGTCAGCAAGGTCCCGGCCAGCGCCGCGTCGCCCTCGCCCATCCACACCTCGCGCGCGACCGACGGGGCCGAAGCCGCATAAGGCGGAACGGTCGCGCAGCCCGTGGCAAGCAGGCTGGCGCACAGCATCAGGCCAGGCGCGATTCGCACGCGCGACCGGCCTTATTTCTTCAGAACATCGAGCGCGGCGGCGGTCATCGCTTCGGTCGCGGTTGCGATCACGGCTTCCGCGTCCGGCGCCCAAAACGGGCTGTGCAGGCTGGGCAGCTTGGAAATGTCGCCGCCGGCCGCGTCCCACTTGGCCTTGGGCGTGCCGCCGACCCAGAAGAGCAGACTTTGGATCTTGGGATCGGCGAGGTGGTAGCGGCCGAAATCCTCGCCGACCATCGAAGGCTTGGTGCGCTCGACGCGCGCTTCGCCGAAACGCTCGGTGAAGACGGTGGCCATCCGCTCGGTGAACGGATCGGTGTTGCGCGCCGCCGGCGTGTTGTCGCGCTCGATCTTGACGATCGGCATGCGGTCCTCGGGCAGGCCGGCGGCGATCGCTTCGCCGCGGGCGATGCGGGCGATACCGTCGAGCAGGGTCTGGCGCGCGCCGGCGCCATAGCTGCGCACCGTCATCAGCAATGTCGCCTCGTCGGAGATGATGTTGTGCTTGGCGCCCGAATGGAAGCTGCCGACCGTCACCACTGCCGGCTCGGTCGGGTCGAGCTCGCGGCTGACCAAGGTCTGCAGCGCGCCGACGATGCGCGAGGCGAGCACGATCGGGTCGCGTGTCGCGTGCGGGGCGGCGCCGTGGCCGCCGACGCCGCGCACGATCAGGTCGACATTGTCGACATTGGCGGTGGCGTAGCCGGGCGAGACGCCGACCACGCCGGCGGGGAGCACTGCGGCGTCGTGGAAGGCGATCGCGTGGGTCGGGTGCGGGAAGCGGGTGAACAGACCGTCGGCGAGCATCGCCTTGGCGCCCTCGCCGGTTTCCTCGCCGGGCTGGGCGATCATCACCACCGTGCCCGACCATTGATTCTTCATCGCGGCGAGGCGGCGGGCGGTGCCGATCCAGGTCGTCATGTGCGTGTCGTGGCCGCAGGCGTGCATGATGCCGCTCTCGACGCCGGCCGTGCTGGTGCCGCGCACCTTGCTGGCGAAGGGGAGGCCGGTCTGCTCGTCGACGGGCAACGCGTCCATGTCCGCGCGGATCAGCAGCACCGGGCCGGGCCCGTTCTTCATCACCGCGACCACGCCGGTCTTGCCGACGCCGGTGGTGACTTCGAAGCCGAGCTTCTTGGCCTCGGCGGCGAGCTTCGCCGCGCTCTTCGTCTCCTGCATGCTGAGCTCGGGATGGGCATGGAGATCGCGGTAGATCGTCAGCAAAGACGGCAGATCGGCCGCGACGGCGTCGCGGATCGGGTCGGCTGCGGCGGCGGGCGCGGTCGTCATCACCAGTGCCAACGCGGCACCGATCAAATAGCTTCGCATGATGTCTTCCTTCAGGAGTCGGAGCCGGCCGGGACGAGCTCCAATATGTCGACCGTGGATTCGAAATGGGGGTAGGGGAAGACGAGGCGCCAGCGCTGCTCGCCGATCCGCTCGACAAGGGCGGCCATGTCGCGCTCGCGGTCGCGACCATATTGCAGCGCGCGATGCTCGTCGCCCAGCTGGAGCGTGCCGAGGAAGACCATGCGCTCGCTGGTATGGGGCAGGAACAGGCCGATCGGCCGCTGCGACCCGGAGAGCTTGGCGAAGCTCATCAGCCCGTTCTCGACGCGGATCCGGCAGGCGAAGGCGGGATAGGCGACATAATCGAGCATGCCCTCGGTCTTGCCGCCGACCTTGATCACGCGGCAGCGATAGTCGCCGGCCCGCGGATCGCGCCAAGCGATCGCCGAATCGGGCTGCAGCAACTTGCCTTCCTCCGAAAGGGAGGCGGCGTGGCCGGCCTTCTGCGCTTTATCGAGGCCGCGGACCAACGCAGTGCGCCACTGGCGCAACCGCTCGCGGTCGCTGTCCGTCGCGATCGAGCGCCAGTCGGGCGACGCCGATGCGCCGGGAGGGGTCGCCGTGGCGCGGTTCCCGTCGGACGCGCACGCGCCGAGCGCAAGAGCCGCGAGTGGCGGGAGGTAGGCCAGCTTCATTGCATTCCCCTGTGACGGCACCGATCTTCCGCCGGTTGCCAGCCGTACTTCTACTGCGCCGTCCAGCCTCCGTCCATCGACAGGTTGGCGCCGGTGATGGCCGAGGCTTCGTCGCGGCACAGGAAGGCGGCGAGCGCGGCGACCTGCTCGACGGTGACGAACTGCTTGGTCGGCTGGGCCGCGAGCAGGACGTCGTTCATCACCTGCTCGCGGGTGAGGCCGCGCGCCTTCATCGTGTCGGGGATCTGGTTCTCGACGAGCGGCGTCCAGACATAGCCCGGGCTGATGCAGTTGACGGTGACGCCGCTCTGCGCGGCCTCGAGCGCGACCGCCTTGGTCATGCCGGCAATGCCGTGCTTGGCCGCGACATAGGGCGCCTTGTTGGGCGAGGCGACGAGCGAGTGGGCCGATGCGGTGTTGATGATCCGGCCCCAGCCCTTGGCTTTCATGCCCGGCAGCGCGAGCCGCGTCGTGTGGAAGGCGGCGGAGAGGTTGAGCGCGATGATCAGGTCCCATTTGTCGACGGGGAATTCGTCGATCGGCGCGACATGCTGCATGCCGGCATTGTTGACGAGGATGTCGACGCCGCCGAGTTCTTCTTTGGCCTGCCGCATCAACGCCTCGATCGCCTCGGCCTTGGTGAGGTCCGCGTCGCTGTAGCGCGCCCGCACGCCGCTCTCGAGGTCCCGGCGGATCGTCTCGATCTCGGTCGCGTCGCCGAAGCCGTTGAGCATGATGTCGGCGCCCTCGGCAGCGAAGGCACGGGCGATCGCGAGGCCGATGCCGGAGGTGGATCCGGTGATGAGGGCGGTCTTGCCTTTGAGGAACACGTATTTTCTCCGCTGGGACGTGCCGCCTTTTCGGTCCGTCCCCGCGGGAATGCAACTAGCCGCCCTGTCCGCGCATTCTCGCTTCGGCCCAGCAACGAAAAGGACCGGCGATGCGCCTCGACGACTATCGGACTAGCGACAATGTCGGCGATCAGCGCGGCATGAAATTCGGCGGCGGGGGCGGAGGCGGCGGCATGTTCGGGCTGCTGTTCGGCCTGGTCGCGAGCCGGTTCGGCATCCTCGGCATCATCGTCCTGGCGGTGGGGGCGATGCTGCTCGGCGGCAATCCGCTCGGCATGCTCGGCGGCGGCAGCCAGGTCGCCCCGCACCAGGCGACGCAGGGTGCCAACAGCGCGGCGCAGGCCTGCGCGGTCGATGCGGCCAGCCGCTTCTCCTGCCAGGTTCTGGCCTCGACCGAGGATACGTGGGGCCGGATTTTCACCGAAAGCCAGCAGACCTACCGGCCGGCGCAGTTCATCTTCTACGACGGCCGCGGCCAATCGGGCTGCGGCGCAGCGCAGGCGGCGATGGGCCCCTTCTACTGCCCGACCGATAACAGCATCTATCTAGATACCAGCTTCTATTCCGAGCTTCAGAACCGCTTCGGCGCGGCCGGCGATTTCGCCCAGGCCTATGTGATCGCGCACGAGGTCGGCCACCACATCCAATTCCTCACCGGCGTCCTCGAGCAGGCGAGCCAGCAACAGCAGCGCCTGCCCGCAGCCCAGGCCAATGCCGTGCAGGTGCGCGTCGAACTGCAGGCCGATTGCTATGCCGGCGTGTGGGCGGCCCGCAACCGCGAGCGGATGGAGCCGGGCGACGTCGAGGAGGGCATGCGCGCCGCCGAGGCGATCGGCGACGACACGTTGCAGCGTGCGGCCCAGGGCCGGGTGGTGCCGGAGAGCTTCACCCACGGATCGAGCGCCCAGCGCATGCAATGGCTGCGGCGCGGCCTGGAGAGCGGCGATCCCGCGCAGTGCGACACGTTCAGTGCGGCTAATGTCTAGGGAAGATATTCGCCCTCGATCACCGTGACGCATTCGCCGCCTAGGACGACGCGCTCCCCTTTGCGGCGGCAGCGCACGACGCCGCCGCGGCGGCTCGCTTGGAAGGCGGTGAAGCTGTCGCCGCCCATCCGGTCGCACCAGAAGGGCGTCAGCGCGGCATGGGCCGAGCCTGTCACCGGATCCTCGTCCACGCCCCATGCCGGGACGAAGACGCGGCTGACGACGTCATAGCCGCCGTCGCCCGGTGCGGTGACGATCGCCATCAGGTCGATCCCGGCCAAAGCCTTCATGTCGGGCGCGCAGGCGCGGACCGCGTCGGCGCTGTCGAGCAGGATGATCGCGGTCGCCTCGGCGCCGGCATAGGACAGGTGGACTCCGCCGGCGGGCGTGCCGAGCGCGTCGAGCAGGCTCTCGTGCCGGTCGGGACGGACCAGGGTTTGCGGCAGATCGAGCGTCAGCGCGTCGCCGTCGCGGCCCACGGTCAGCACGCCTGCCTTCCGCGTACGGAACCGCACCTGATCGCCCTCGATCAGGACATGGCCGCTCGCGAGAGTAGCGTGGCCGCACAAGGCCACTTCGGTCGTCGGCGTGAACCAGCGCAGCTCGTAGTCCGCGTCGCCAGTGGCAGGAACGGTGAACGCCGTCTCGCTGAGGTTATTTTCTTCCGCGATCGCCTGCATCACATCGTCGGGGAGCCAGGCGTCGAGCGGCATGACCGCCGCGGGATTGCCGGCGAACGGGCGGTCGGCGAAGGCGTCGACCTGGACGAAGCGGAGTCTCATGGGCGTTTCCCGAACCAGGGGGTGACGTCGGTCTCGACGAGCTTGTTGCCGGGATGGTCGATATGGCCCTCGGGGTCGAGATGGATGAGCACTTCGACATCGGGGAAGTCGCGGGCGATCAGCGCCTCGACCTCGTCCATCACGCGATGCGCGTCGCGCACGCTCATGTCGGGATCGACATACATGTGGAACTGGGCGAAATCGCGCGATCCGGCGCGGCGCGTGCGGAAATCGTGAATGCCGCGAAGCTCTCCATGGCCGGCAGCGGCGGCAAGGAAACGCTGGCGTTTCTCCTCGGGCCATTCCTTGTCCATCAACTGGTCGATCGCGTGGCTCGACGCCTTGAACGCGCCCCAGGCGAGCCACAATGCGATCGCGATGCCGAACACCGGATCGGCGCCGGTGAGGCCGAGATACTGGTCGAGCACCAGAGCCGCGATCACCGACAGGTTGAGCAAAAGGTCGCTCTGATAATGGACGTTGTCGGCCTGGATCGCGAGCGACCCGGTCCGGGCGATGATGCGGCGCTGATAGGCAAGCAGGCCGAAGGTGGCGGCAATGGCGACGATCGAGACGCCGATGCCGAATTCGGCGTCGGCGGTGGTCCGGTCCTCGGTCAGCGCAACGATCGCGCGCCAGGCGATGCCCGCCGCCGAGGCGGTGATCAGTGCGACCTGGAACAGGGCCGCCAGCGCCTCGGCCTTGCCGTGGCCGAAGCGGTGGTCGTGGTCGGCGGGCTCGGCCGCGACGCGGACGCCGTACAGTGTCACCAAGGATGCAAGCAAATCGAGCCCGGTATCGGCGAGGGAGCCGAGCATCGCGACCGAGCCGGTGTGCCAGGCCGCGAACGCCTTCAGCAGAAGCAGGAAGAGCGCCATTGCGACGCTCGCCAGCGCCGCGCGCGCGGTCAGCCTGCCGCGTTCCTTCTCGGCGTCGGTCACGGGTAGAGCAATCCTTCGCTCCACCCGTCGCCCGACCGCGTGAACAGGCGGCGCTCGTGGAGGCGGTGGGCGCGGTCGCTCCAGAATTCGATCCGCTCGGGCACGACCCGATAGCCGGACCAGCGCGGCGGCCGCGGCACGTCGCCGCCGTCGAAGCGGGCGCGGACTTCCTCGTAGCGCGCCTCGAACGTCTCGCGCCGGTCCAGCGGCCGCGACTGCTCCGACGCCCAGGCGCCGAGCTGCGAATCCCGACTGCGCGTCGCGAAATAGAGGTCGGCTTCGGCCGCGCTCACCGGCTCGACCGCGCCTTCGATCCGCACCTGGCGGCGCTGCGACTTCCAATGGAAGAGCAAGGCGGCTTGGGCGTTCGCCTCCAGGTCGTTGCCCTTGCGGCTGTCCTGATTGGTGTAGAAGACGAAGCCGCGCGCGTCATGGCCCTTCAGCAGCACCATCCGCACCGAAGGCCGGCCCTGCGCGTCGGCGGTGGCGAGCGCCATCGCATTCGGGTCGTTCGGCTCGGATTTCTCCGCCTCGGCCAGCCACTGCTCGAAGAGGGCATCGGGATCGTGAAGCATGGCAGCCAATTGCGATTTTTTGCGCGACGTGTCGACTCCCGAGCGATTGACCGTCTTATTCGGCCGTGCAAACCCTTTGGACAAATCAGGGGGGATCAGTCAGTGGCAAAGCTCCAGGGAGGCGCGGCCTTAGCCGGGCGCTTGTTCGCGTGCGCGCTAGTTTGCATCCTGCTGCTTGTGGCGAGCGAGGCCGGCGCGGCGGGTCAGATTGTGGTGCGCAAAGGGCCGCCGCCCGCCTTCGTCATACCAATAGCCATACCCGAGCCTGTCCCGGCAAGGCTTCGCCAGGTGGAGGGCGGGTTCTACGATTTGCTCTACGACACGCTGGTGCGGGTCGATGGACCGCTCGAGACGACCTATCGCAGGCGCGCGTACAAGATTGTCGATCGTTCGGGGCTCGAAAAAGCGGCTCAGATAGAGGTCGGCTTCGATCCCTCATACGAAGGCCTGACGCTCCATCATGTATCGATCGTTCGGGACGGCCGCCCGATAAACGTGATCAACCGCACCGATATCGACGTAATTCGTCAGGAGAGCGAACTGGGCAAGGGCATCCTGACGGGCGTCCACACTGCAGTTTTCCGTCTCCCTGATGTCCGTGTCGGCGATGTCATCGATGTCGGCTGGAGCTGGGCTGCGCGGCCACCCCTCTGGCCCGGCCATTATTTTGCAGGCCACCAACTCGCCTGGGGCGTCCCTGTCGGCCTAACCCGCTACCGTGTAGACGTTCCGGCTGGGCAGCGGTTGGACGCTTATCGCTACCGCGGCGCCCCCGCCGCGCGGCTGCAGCGGGTCGGCGGCCGGGATATCAGGGAATGGACGGCAATTGATGCCGATCCGGTACGCCAGGACCGGGCTACGCCACAGTGGCATCGGCCGTGGCAACGGGTTTCCGTATCGACGATGGCAGATTGGGGCGAGGTCGTGCAATGGGCGCTCCCGCTTTACGTCGGAACGTCCGAGTTCCCCCCGGCCCTAGCCGACGAGGCCGCGCGCATTGAACGCCAAGGAGGGACGGACGCCGTAAAGGCAATCAAGGCGCTGCGACTGGTGCAGGATAATATCCGCTACACGAGCATGTCGATCGGAACTGGTTCCTATCGCCCGCGGCGGCCGGCGGACGTGGTTCGCCAAGGGTGGGGCGATTGCAAAGACAAGGCGCAACTGCTGGTGACCTTGCTCCGTCGACTGGGCATCGAGGCGTGGCCGGCGCTCACCGACGTGGATGAAGGCGCCGCTCTTCCGCGTGAAGCCCCGTCTCCCGGTGCTTTCGACCATGTGGTGGTCCTCGCTCGTGTCAACGGAAAGGATCACTGGCTGGATCCTACGCTTGCCCATCAGGGCGGCACCCTCGATACGCTAGCGCCGCTTGCCTACGATTATGCGTTGCCGATCCGCACGGGCCAGCGAAACCTTATGCGGATCCAGCAGACGCTTCCTTCAGGCCCGACAATCGAGGCGGTTGAGACCTACAATCTACGGCCGGACGGGATTCGGCTCGAGGCCGTGACTACCTATCGGGGCGGAGAGGCCGATAATATTCGCGCAAGCGTAGCCGGCGGCGCCGTGGCGACAAAGGAAGCCGAGTATCTGCAATTTTACGCGAGCGATTATCCGGGCCTACGGACGCAAGAACCCCTCCGCATAGAAGATGATCGCGAGGCGGGACGCCTGATCGTTCACGAATCTTATTTTCTTCCGGCTTCTACCTATGCCGATGGTGCCTTGCTGAAAGCCTTCCCGATCTACGTAGCGGCCTTCAGTGATACGTTCACTTATCAGGACGGTGGCCGGCGTAGACACCCGATGATCCTGTCTCATCCGGTCAACAGGACGCACAAAATCGTCCTCGTCACGCCGGGCATGTCGGTCTCTCCGCTGGACGAGACCCGGATAGACGGCAAGGCGTTTACGTTCTCGCTGGCCCAGAAGCGGGAAGGGGACACGCTCACGCTTTTGTTCTCGCTCGTGTCCAAGGGGTCGTTGCTCGCAGCGGATGACTTCGTCGCCTATCGCAAGGACGCCGACGCGCTGAAGAGCAACGTCAGTTGGCAGCTCACGATCGGGGAAGGCGCGGCACTTGGAGAAGGGATCGGCGCAGCCCTCCTGCTGTTGTCCATCGTCGGCGCGATAGTGATCGCGTTCGGATTTGCGCATGCCAGGGCGCACAAAGATACGGAGCGGGACGGCGAAATTCTCTATCCGGTGCCGCGTGCCAAATTTCTGACGCTGAGCATCACAACTTGGGGTCTTTACGCGGTATATTGGTTCTGGAGGAATTGGCGGTGGGAGCGGCGGCACTCGAGCCCAGGCATCCTGCCCTTCTGGCGCGCCTTCTTCGGTATCATCTGGCTTTATCCGCTGTTCAACGCAGCGAATGCCCGGTGCGCCAATCCTCTTCCGCAGTGGCTGGGCGGGGTCGCCGCAGCCGGCTATCTGACGTGGATCGTCGGGACGAGCGTCGCCGAGCAGATCTATACGGATTCGTTCGTTCCGACCGCATTAGCGTGCCTTGCGGCGATTTTCGTTCTGCCGACGCTCGTCGCGGTAAATCGCTGCAACGCGCCCGATACGGTACGCAACGGCCAATGGTCATGGCTCGCCGTCGCTGCGGCGGTTGCAGGCTCTGGATTCACGATCCTCCTGCCGTTCGTCGGCTAGGGCGAGCCTCGCAACCAAGCGCGGACGAATTATCTTGTGTCGTACGTGGCATCAGGGACAGACACAGGCATGGCCGATCTATATTCGACGTTGGGGGTGGCGCGGGGCGCGGACGAGGCTGAGATCAAGAAGGCCTATCGCAAGCTTGCCAAGGAGCTGCACCCGGACCGCAACAAGGACAATCCCAAGGCGACCGAGCGGTTCGCCAAGGTCACGCACGCCTACGACATCCTCACCGACAAGGATAAGCGCGCGCAATATGATCGCGGCGAGATCGACGACGAGGGCAATCCCAAGGCGCCGTTCGGCTATGGCCGCGGCCAGCCCGGCGGCGGCTACCGCGCCGGCGCCGGCCCCGATTTCGCGGGCGAGACCGTCGATATCTCCGACATTTTCGAGGGCCTGTTCGGCGGCGGCGGCGCTCGCCGCGGCGGTCCCGGCGGCGGCTTCGGAGGGTTCGGCGGCTTCGGCAACGGCCGGCGCGCAGCAGTGAAAGGGGCCGACGTGTCCTACCGGCTGCCCGTCTCTTTCGCTGACGCGGCGACGCTCGCCGACCAGCGCGTGACCCTGTCCGGCGGCAAGACCGTCAACATCAAGCTGCCCAAGGGCGTCGAGGAAGGCACAAAGATCCGCCTCGCCGGCCAGGGCCAGCCCGGCGAGGGCGGCAATGGCGACGCGATCATCACCATTTCGATCCAGCCGCACCGCTTCTTCCGCCGCGACGGCGACGACATCCGTCTCGATCTGCCGGTGACGCTCGATGAGGCCGTGCTCGGCGCCAAGGCCAAGGTGCCGACCGTCGACGGACCGGTCATGCTGAGCGTTCCCAAGGGCACGACCTCGGGAAAGACGCTGCGCCTCAAGGGCAAGGGCTTCACCGGCAAGAACGGCCAGCGCGGCGACCAATTGGTCACCCTGATGATCGATATCCCCAAGGACGATGCGGCGCTGGAAGAGTTCGCCCGCACCTGGCCGCAAAAGGGGAAGGGAAACCCTCGGGCGGCCTTGGGCGTCTAGCACCCTGTGACCAACATCTCTCCCGAATCTCCCGAAGAACGGCGGAAGCGTTTCGCCAAGGCTCGGGCAAGGGTCGGGAAGCACATGGAGCGGATGAGGCCGGGCGCGTATCCGTTCGAAGTGATCAAGCGGGTCGCGGTCGGCGTCTACAATGACGGCTTCATCCACGCCGGCAACCTCGCTTATCTCGCTTTGCTCACCCTGTTCCCGTTCGTGATCGTCGCTGCGGCGGTGGCGCGCCTGTTCGGGCAGAGCGAGGGCGGGATGGAGGCGGTGGTGGGTCTCCTCCAGACGATGCCGCCCGACGTCGCCGAGCTTCTGCGCAAGCCCATCGCCGACGTGCTGCAGGCGCGGTCCGGCAATCTGTTGTGGCTTGGCGCCTTGGTCGGCCTCTGGACGACCGGCAGCTTCATCGAGACGATCCGCGACATCATCCGCCGAGCCTATGGCGTGACCTATTCGAGGCCGTTTTGGGAATATCGGCTGAGCTCGGCGGGGATCATCGTCGCCTCGGTCGTGATCGCCCTGTTCGCCTTCGCCATTTCGGTCTTCCTGTCGACCATACAGGAGTTCGTCGTGCGCTACGTGCCGACCGCGAACACCCTGTTCCTCAACCTTTTTAGGCTGGCGCCCGCGGTCATGTTGTTCGGCTCGCTCTACCTGCTTTTCTACTCGCTGACGCCCAAGCGCTATCGTCAGAGCGGGTGCAGGAAATGGCCCGGTCCGGCCTTCATCACGCTCTGGTGGCTGGCGACCACTTCTTTGCTGCCGATGGCGCTGACCAGCCTCGGCGGCTACGACCTTACTTATGGCAGCCTCGCCGGCGTCATCGTGGCGCTGATTTTCTTCTTCATCATCGGCCTGGGCGTGGTGATCGGCGCCGAGCTCAACGCCGCACTAGCCGAAACGCCGGAAGAGAGCCTAAAGGAGGGCGAAGAAGCATTTTACGACAGGGAAAGCGTATGAGTGGGTTGATGGAGGGCAAGCGGGGTCTGATCATGGGCCTCGCCAACGACCGGTCTTTGGCATGGGGGATCGCCAAGGCTTTGGCGGACCAGGGCGCGGAGCTGGCCTTCAGCTACCAGGGCGATGCGCTGAAGAAGCGCGTCGAGCCGCTCGCGACCCAGCTCGGCTCCGACTTCCTGCTCGATTGCGACGTGTCCGACATGGACGCGCTCGACCGCGCCTTCGCCGAGCTGAAGAACAAGTGGGACACGATCGACTTCGTCGTCCACGCGATCGGCTTTTCCGACAAGAACGAGCTTCGCGGAAAGTTCGTCGATACCAGCCTCGACAATTTTCTGCTGTCGATGAACATCTCGGTCTACAGCTTCGTCGCCGTCGCCCAGCGCGCCAAGGCGATGATGCCCGATGGCGGCTCGATCCTCACCTTGTCCTATTACGGCGCCGAGAAGGTGATCCCGCATTACAATGTGATGGGCGTCGCCAAGGCCGCGCTCGAGACGAGCGTCAAATATCTCGCCATGGATCTTGGCCCGGAGAATATCCGCGTCAACGCGATCTCGGCCGGCCCGATCAAGACGCTGGCGTCAAGCGGCATCGGCGACTTCCGCTACATCATGAAGTGGAACGAATATAACAGCCCGCTGCGTCGCAACGTCACGATCGAGGATGTCGGCGGCTCGGCGCTCTACATGCTCTCCGACCTGGCGTCCGGCGTCACCGGCGAGATCCACCATGTCGATGCCGGCTACAATGTCGTCGGGATGAAGGCCGAGGACGCGCCGGACATCGCGACGACCTGAGCCATGCCCCAGATCAAGGTCGAATATAGCGCGGGCCTGGCCGAGGGCTTCGATGCGCGCGCCTTCGCCCGCGCCATGCACGACATCGTCGTCGAGATCGCCGGCGCCGATCTGGGAAGCTGCAAGACGCGCCTGGTCGCGCTGGACGATCACGTCATCGCCGACGGCTCCGCCAACGAGGCCATGATCCACGTCGATCTGCGCATCCTCTCGGGCCGGACGGAAGATCAGAAGACGCGGCTGGGCGAGGCCGTGTTGGCCGCCGCTGTGGCCGCGGTCGACAAGCCGCCCCATCTGCAGCTCCAGGTCACGGTCGAGGTGCGCGAACTCGACCGGGCCCATTATCATAAGCGCGTGCTCTAGCGCCGGCACCTGGGCCGGAGCCGAGCGTTCAGCCGCAATGATCTCGCGCCGCCTCATCATCTCCGGACGGGTTCAGGGCGTCTTCTATCGCGGCTGGACAGTGGAGATTGCGCGGGCGCTCGGAGTCGGCGGCTGGGTCCGCAATCGCCGCACCGGAGAGGTCGAAATCGTCGCGACTGGATCCGCCGAGGCCGTGGACGCGCTGATCGAGCGCTGCTGGCAAGGCCCTTCCGCCGCACGCGTCGATGATATCGCCATAGAGGAACTGCCGGTCGAGCCACATGACGGCTTCGGCCAGCGGCCGACCGCCTAGCTCCGGGTGCCGATCAGGGTCCCTTTGGTGCCGCCCTTCCAGAGCCGGAAGTCGAAATCGGGCCGCTGTTTTTTCCAGCGCCGCGCCACCATCCGCTCGCCGGGACGCGCGGCGTCGTCGAGCAGGATCGTGCCGCCGGGCGCGATATGGTCGAACAAAGTCGCCGCCGCGCCGCGCGTGAAGGGATGGATGGTCCAGGGCGGGCCGTCGACCAGCATCAGGTCGATGCCGTGCGGCAGCGGCCCATGGTCGTACCACAGGCCCGGCCAGCCGTCGGGCGAGGGGCGCAGCGGCACGGCGCGCAAATCCGCCTCGAGGCCGTGATCGGCAAGCCAGTTGCGCGTCGCCTCGACGAAATCGGCATGCTGCTCGAAGCTGATCAGGCTGCCGCCGCCGGACTGCTCGAGCGCCTTGGCAATGATCAATGTCGATGCGCCGGTGCCGAATTCGACGACCAGCTTGGGCCGGTGCTCGAGGATATGCTCCACGACGAGACGCAGCAGCCCGGTGTCGGCCTTCCAGCTGCCGAGATTGGGCAGGGCATCATAGGGGAGGCCAAGGCGGTCGAGCAGATCATGCTTGGCCTCGATCGAACCTCCGTCGAGGCTCTTCAGCAACCACGGCCACGTGATCGGCGCAAAGGCGAACAAAGCGGCCCAATCGGCGATGGACCGTCCGCCGGAACCGACAATCGGCGTCTCGCCGATACGGGGCAGCAGGCCGGTGGTTTCACGCGATGTCATCAGCTGCCCTCTATCAATAGCCGCGCCTCAATCCGCGAAGGGATCGCGGACCAGGATCGTGTCCTCGCGCTCCGGACTGGTCGAAACCAAAGCGACAGGACAGTGGATCAGTTCCTCGATCCGGCGGATGTACTTGATCGCCTGAGCGGGAAGCTGCGCCCAGCTGCGCGCGCCGGCAGTCGATTGCGACCAGCCCTCGATCGTCTCGTAGATCGGCTCGACCGCGGCCTGATCGGCGGCGTGGGCGGGGAAATGGTCGTATTTCTCGCCGCGCAGCGTGTAGCCGACGCAGATCTTGATCTCGTCGAAACCATCGAGCACGTCGAGCTTGGTGAGTGCGATGCCGGTGACGCCGGAAACGGCGCAGGACTGGCGGACCAGCACCGCGTCGAACCAGCCGCAGCGGCGCTTGCGGCCGGTGACGGTGCCGAATTCGTGGCCGCGCTCGCCGAGCCGCTGGCCGATCTCGTCCTCGAGTTCGGTTGGGAACGGGCCGGAGCCGACCCGGGTCGTATAGGCCTTGACGATGCCGAGCACGAAGCCCGCGGCGGACGGCCCGAGGCCGGTGCCGCCGGCGGCCGATCCGGCGATCGTGTTGGACGAGGTGACGAACGGATAGGTGCCGTGGTCGACGTCGAGCAGGACGCCCTGCGCGCCCTCGAACAGGATGCGCTTGCCGTCGGCCTTGGCGTTGTTGAGCGTCAGCCAGACCGGGTGGGCGAACTGCAGGACGAAGTCGGCGATCTCGCGCAGGTCGGCGAGCAGCCGCTCGCGATCGATCGGCTGCTCGTTGAAGCCGGCGCGCAGCGCGTCGTGATGTGCGCAGACGCGGTCGAGCTGGGGACCGAGATCATCGAGATGGCGCAGGTCGCAGACGCGGATCGCGCGGCGGCCGACCTTGTCCTCATAGGCGGGGCCGATGCCGCGGCGGGTGGTGCCGATCTTGCCCTGGCCGCTGGCGTCTTCGCGCATCGCGTCGAGATCGCGGTGGATCGGAAGAATCAGCGGGCAGGTCTCGGCGATCTGCAGATTGTCGCGCGTGATCGAGACGCCCTGCGCGATGAGCTTCTCGACCTCGGCCTTGAATGCCCAGGGATCGAGCACGACGCCGTTGCCGATGACGGAAAGCGTACCGCGGACGATGCCCGAGGGCAGCAGCGAGAGCTTGTAGGTCTCGTCGCCGACGACGAGCGTGTGGCCGGCGTTGTGGCCGCCCTGGAAGCGCGCGACCACATCGGCGCGGCTGGCCAGCCAGTCGACGATCTTGCCCTTGCCCTCATCACCCCACTGACCGCCGATCACGGTTACGTTCGCCAAAGCACTTACCCTCAGAAAAATGACGGGCCGGCTCTAGGACGAGTCCCGTGTCGCGTCCAGCATGGCGTGCCCCCCATCGCCTCTTGGCAAGGCAATGGAGGGCAGGGTGCCTCAGAAGCGGAGCGGCTTGACGACGCGAACGCCGGGCAGCCCCTGAACGCGCTGCAGCACCGGCTCGGGGACGTGGTCGTCGACCGAGAGCAGGAGCACCGCTTCGCCGCCGGCGGCGCGGCGGCCGAGTTGGAAGGTGCCGATATTGACGCCGGCCTCGCCGAGCGTGGAGCCGAGACGACCGATGAAGCCGGGCGTGTCGTCGTTGACGATGTAGATCATCTCGCCCTCGAGCTCGGCCTCGACCTTGATCCCGAACATGTCGACGAGGCGCGGCGCGGCGTTGCCGAACAGGGTGCCCGCAACCGAGCGGTCGCCGGCCGCGGTGGCGACGGTGACGCGCACGAGCGTATGATAGTCGCCCTCGCGGTCGTGGCGGATCTCGCGGACGTCGAGGCCGCGTTCCTTCGCCAGGAACGGCGCGTTGACCATGTTCACCGTGTCCGAATGGACGCGCATGAAGCCGGCCAGCACCGCGCCGGTGATCGGCTTCGGGTTGAGTTCGGCCGCGGCGCCTTCGACCTCGATCGATATGCCGGAAAGCGCGCCATGGGCGAGCTGGCCGACGAGGCTGCCGAGCTTTTCCGCCAGCGCCATATAGGGGCGCAGCTTGGGCGCTTCCTCGGCCGAGAGCGACGGCATGTTGAGCGCGTTGGTGACGCCGCCGCGGATCAGGAAGTCCGACATCTGCTCGGCGACCTGGATGGCGACGTTGACCTGGGCCTCGGTCGTCGACGCGCCGAGATGTGGCGTCGAGATGAAGCCGGGCGTGCCGAACAAAGGCGAGGCCTTGGCCGGCTCCTCGACGAACACGTCGAGCGCGGCGCCGGCGATATGGCCGCTGTCGAGGCCGGCCTTCAGCGCGGCCTCGTCGATCAGCCCGCCGCGGGCGCAGTTGATGATCCGCACGCCCTTCTTCGTCTTGGCGAGATTCTCCGCCGAAAGGATGTTGCGGGTCTGCTCGGTGAGCGGCGTGTGCAAGGTGATGAAGTCGGCGCGGGCGAGAAGTTCGATAAGTTCGACCTTTTCGATGCCGAGATCGACCGCGCGCTCGGCGGTCAGGAACGGATCGTAGGCGACGACCTTCATGCGCAGCCCGAGCGCGCGCTCGGCGACGATCGAGCCGATATTGCCGGCGCCGATCAGACCGAGCGTCTTGCTGGTGAGCTCGACGCCCATGAATCGGTTCTTCTCCCACTTACCGGCCTGGGTCGAGGCGTCGGCGGCGGGCAGCTCGCGGGCGAGCGCGAACATCAGCGCGATGGCGTGCTCGGCGGTGGTGATGGAGTTGCCGAACGGAGTGTTCATCACGACCACGCCCTTGGCCGAGGCGGCGGGGATGTCGACATTGTCGACGCCGATGCCGGCGCGGCCGACGACCTTCAGATTGGCGGCGGCCTCGAGCAGGTCGGCGGTGACCTTGGTCGCCGAGCGAATGGCAAGACCGTCATACTGGCCGATGATCGCCTTCAATTCCTCCTTGGTAAGGCCGGGCTTCTCGTCGACCTCGATGCCGTTGGCACGGAAGATTTCGGCGGCATTGGGATCCATTTGATCCGAGATCAGAACTTTCGGCATGGGACGGTTTTCCTTGTTTCCGTCATTCCCGCGAAAGCGGGAATCCCGCTTCGCCGGAGCGATATCAGGGTTGAAGCGGGATCCCCGCTTTCGCGGGGATGACGCCGAAAAGGGTCAGGCGCTACGCGCTTCGTGGAAGGCCCAGTGGAGCCAGGGGCCGAGCGCCTCGATGTCGTCGCTTTCGACGGTGGCGCCGCACCAGATGCGGATTCCCGGCGGCGCGTCGCGATAGCCGGCAACGTCGTAGGCGGCGCCTTCCGCTTCCAGCAACGAGGCCATTTTCTTGACCAAGGCGAGCTGGCCGTCGGTGTCGAGGCCCTTCACCGCATCGCCCGCAAACTTCAGGCAGACGCTGGTGTTCGATCGGATCGCGGGATCGGCGACGAGATGATCGACCCAGGGGGTCTGCTGCACCCACGCGTCGAGCGCGGCGGCGTTGGCGTCGGCGCGTGCGATCAGGGCGGAAAGCCCGCCGAGGCCCTGCGCCCATTCGAGCGCGTAGATATAATCCTCGACCGCGAGCATCGACGGCGTGTTGATCGTCTCGCCCTTGAAGATGCCCTCGATCAGCTTGCCGCCTTTGGTCATGCGGAAGATCTTCGGCAGCGGCCAGGCGGGCGTGTAGCTCTCCAGCCGCTCGACCGCGCGCGGGCCGAGGATGAGGACGCCGTGGCCGCCTTCGCCGCCAAGCACCTTCTGCCAGCTGTAGGTGGCGACGTCGATCTTGTCCCAGGGGAGGTCCTGGGCGAACACGGCGGAGGTCGCGTCGGCGAAGGTCAGCCCTTCGCGGTCGGCGCGGATCCAGTCACCGTCCGGCACCCGCGCGCCGGAGGTCGTGCCGTTCCAGGTGAAGACGACGTCATGGCTCTGGTCGACAGCGCCGAGGTCCGGAATCTCGCCATAGGGCGCCTTGACGACGGTCGCGTCGAGCTTGAGCTGTTTGACGACATCGGTGACCCAACCTTCACCGAAGCTTTCCCAGGCGAGCATCGTTACCGGGCGGGCGCCCAGCATCGACCACAGGGCCATCTCGACGGCGCCGGTGTCGGAGCCGGGGACGATGCCGATGCGGTGCGTCGCGGGGACGCGGAGGATTTTGCGGGTGAGCTCGAGCGCATGTTCGAGACGCGCCTTGCCGAGCTTGGAACGGTGCGAGCGTCCCAGCGATCCGGTGGCGAGATGTTCGGCGGCCCAGCCCGGCGGCTTGGCGCAGGGACCGGAAGAAAAATAAGGGCGCGCTGGCCGCGCACCCGGCTTTACGTTCGTCACTGTATTCTCTCCTTGCAGAGAGCACGCGCCGCGTTGGGACGGCGTGGCCCGCCGACGGCCTTAGAGCCGCGCTCGTTCCTGTCAACAATGTTCGGGATCCCGTGTCGGCCCGGCGCCGCGCAAACGCCCTGACTCGTTCGCGCAACGCTTTGACTCGTTGAGGGTTTGCCGAATCTTGCCGGTCGGCGCTGCGTCCGGCATTTTTCGGCGCATGTGGGGTAGGGGGATCATTCTGGCGACTTTGCTGCTGGCCGGCTGCGTCCCCAAACCGGAGCGCCCGGCGCCGCAGCAGCCCGCGCCGCCCACCGCGGTCGCCGCTGACCCGGTGATCCGCCAGTGCCTTGCCGATCTATCGCGCGATGGCGTGAAATTCCGAGCCTTGCCTGATCGCACTTTCGGCGGCGGCTGCACCGCGCTCGGCTCTGTCCAGTTGCTCGAGATCGGGACGCCCGTGACCAATCTCGGCGCGATGACCTGCCCGCTCGCCCGCACCTTCGCGCGCTGGTCGCGCGAAGCGGTGCAGCCGGCGGCGCAGCAATGGCTCGGCGTCCAGGTCGCCAAGGTCGAATCGATGGGCACCTATGCCTGCCGTCCGGTCAACGGCATGGCCGGCGGCAAGCTGAGCGAGCATGGCCGTGCCAATGCGGTCGACATCTCCGCCTTCACCCTCGCCGACGGCCGGCGCATCACTGTGCTCGACGGCTGGAACGGGTCGGACGAGAAGGTGCGCGGCTTCCTGCGCGCGGTCCACCAGTCCGGCTGCCGGCGCTTTGGAATCACGCTCGGGCCCGAGGCGAATGCGCTGCACCGAAACCATTTTCACTTCGACATGGGCCGCGGCCCCTATTGTCGTTAGCCGTCAGCCGCTAAGGGCAGGGACATGACCGATCCTGTTCCGCCGAAGAGCGTATTCCACCCCGCCCGCGAAGAAGCCGAAGTCGCCAACCAGCCGACCTCCAGCCCGCAGACCGAGGATCCCGCCTACCGCCTTGCCTTCCAGGACATGGACTTCCTGCTCCGGCCGGACCTGCGGGCGGTGCGCTTCCAGCTCGAGTTGCTGAAGCCCGAGCTGATGCTCAACGAGGCCAATATCGAATCGACTTTGGTCATGTACGGGTCGGCGCGCATTCCGGAGCCGGAAAAAGCCGACGCCCTGATCGCGGGCGCGGCGACCGACGAGCAGCGCCTGATCGCCGAGCGGCTCAAGGCCAAGTCCAAATATTATGAGGAGGCGCGCCGCCTCGCCCGCATCGCCAGCCGGGTCGCCGAAGTGGACGGCAAGAAGCAGTTCGTGGTCTGCTCGGGCGGCGGTCCATCGATCATGGAAGCGGCCAATCGCGGCGCCTGCGACGAGGGCAAGGAATCGATCGGCCTCAACATCGTGCTGCCGTTCGAGCAGCTGCCCAATCCCTATGTGACCCCGTCGCTCAGCTTCCAGTTCCACTATTTCTCGCTGCGCAAGATGCACTTCCTGATCCGCGCGCGGGCGGTGGCCGTGTTCCCGGGCGGGTTCGGCACGTTCGACGAATGTTTCGAATTGCTGACCTTGATCCAGACCAAGAAGATCTCGCCGATCCCGATCCTGCTGTTCGGCGAGGATTTCTGGAAGCGCGTGATCAGTTTCGACGCCCTGGTCGAGGAGGGCGTGATCGCGCCGGCCGACCTCGATCTATTCAAGTTCGTCGAGACGGCCGAGGAAGCGTGGGACTATATCTGCGACTTCTACGCCCACGACGCCGAAGTGCTGGCCTGCGCGAAATAGCGCGGCGACAGAGGCTTCGGGGGTGGCGGCCTTGCGGCCCGCCATCCCCGATGCGCCTTATTTGGTCTTGGTCTGCTCGTCGCGGCCGGTCACTGCCGGAGCGCCTTCGCCACCAACGGTGCCCTTGGGCTGGATCGCGGCCTGGCCCTCGGTGAGGACCGGCTCGTCCTCGGCCTTGGTGGCGTTTGCGTCGGCGGCCTCGGCGGTGGCGTCCTGGCCCTCGACCGGAGCGGCCGGAGCAGCCGGAAGCGGCAGGTTGCTGCCCTGCGCGTTGAGATAGGCCATCAGATTGGCGCGCTCTTCCGGCTTGGAGAGGCCGGCGAAGGTCATCTTGGTGCCGGGAGCGAACTTCTTCGGCGAGATCAGCCACTGGTTCATGGCTTCCCAGTCCCAGGTGCCGCCGTGCGACTTGAGCGCGTCCGAATAAGCGTAGCCCGCGACGTGAGCGACGGGCTTGCCCATCGTTGCCCACAGGTTCGGGCCGAGACCGTTGGCGCCGCCCTGATCGACGGTGTGGCAGGCCGCGCACTTCTTGAACACGTCGGCGCCCTTGGCCGGATCGGCCGCGGCGAGGAAAGTCGCGATCGGGGCTTCGGCAGCGCCTTCACCTTCGCCTTCGACCTCGACGCCCTCGATCGGGTAGCCCATTTCGTGCGGGCGATGTGACTTGAAGACCTCGCCGGTCGCCAGCGAAGCGCCGAGCGCGACAATGCCTGCGCCGAGCACCCAGCCAGCAATGGTGTTGAACCGATCGTCCATGCCGCTTGAAACCTCCTGAGCCGCGCGACCGCGTGAATTGCGTGCGCGTAAGAACTGATTTGGCGCTCCCTTTAGAAGGGCAAATGCATTGGGGCAAGACGGGTCAAATGCCGTCGAGCCACCGTCGCAGCAGAGTATGGGCGATGGCGAAGCGCGGCGGTGCCTTGAACGGCGCGTCGGCATCGCCGCGCAGGGCGGCTTCGACCGCTGGCCGGTCGAACCAGCGCGCATCCTCGAGCTCGTTGGTATCGAGCGCGATCGCGTCATCCTGCGCCGCGGCGACGCAGGCGATCATCAACGATCCGGGAAACGGCCAGGGTTGGCTTGTAACGTAACGAACGTCGCCCACACGCACGCCGGCCTCTTCGGCGATCTCGCGGCCGACCGCTTCCTCGATCGATTCGCCGGGCTCGACAAAGCCGGCCAGCGCCGAATAGCGGCCCGGCGGATATTGCGGCTGGCGGCCCAGAAGCACGCGGCCCTCATGTTCGGCGAGCATGATCACGACCGGATCGACGCGCGGATAATGTTCGGCCGTGCAGCCGGAGCATTTGCGGCCCCAGCCGGCGCGGAACAGATCGGTGCCAGCCCCGCAGGCGCTGCAGAAGCGGTTGCGGTTGTGCCACTCGTTGAGGCTGCGCGCGGCGCCCCACAAGGCCGCGTCGCCGGCCGCCATCCGATCGAGCAAAGGATAGACCGACCAGCGCGAGACGCCGTCCGCGCGCACCAGCGGCGCGAAGCGGGGCTCGCCATCTTCGAGGCCGAGGAAGATAAGGTCGGCGCCCTCGCCATATTCGGCGAGCGTGGACCAGGTGAGCCGGCCTTCCTCGTCGAGCACGGGATCGAGAATCGAGAGAAGCATCAGGCGCGCCCGCGGGTCGTCGGCCAGGGCCTCCATGCGGGCGGTGTCGAGGCGGAGATGGTCGGCGCGGTCGATCGCGGAGCCGGTGAAGCCCGGCTGGTGGGGAGAGCTCATGCCGCCCCTTGCCACGCCGCCCCTCGCGCCGCCAGCTTGGCGAACAGGGTCGGCAGCCCGGCCTCATGGATGCGCGCGATCGGCCACCAGGTCCCTTCGGCCGGCTCGCGCCGCTCGGCCGCCGCGCAATAGAGCGTCAGGTTCAATGCGAAATGGGTGAAGACATGATCGACCGCGCCCGCCTCGTCCCATTGGGCGCTGGCCGGCGCGCCGTCGCCGGGCAGTGTTTCCGCGTCCCAGGCTCCGGTCGGCAGGCCGAGCATCCCCCCGAGCATTCCCTCGCCCGGGCGGCGTACCAGCAGCACGTGGCCGTCGTGCTGCAGCCAATAGGCATTGCCGCGCTTGCTGGGGCGCGGCCGCTTGGCGGCCTTGATCGGATAGGTTTCGGGTCGGCCTTCGCGCCGGGCGGCGCAGCCGTCGAACAAGGGGCAGGCGGTGCATGCGGGCTTGCGCGGCGTGCAGATGGTGGCGCCGAGGTCCATCATCGCCTGCGCGAAGTCGCCGCAGCGCGCCGCCGGGGTGATCGAATCGGCGAGGGCGTTCAGCGCCGGCCGCGCCGCGGGCAACGCTTGCTGCACGGCGAACAGCCGCGACACGACCCGCTCGACATTGGCGTCGACCACCACGGCGCGCCGATCGAAGGCGATCGCGGCCACCGCCGCGGCGGTATAGCGGCCGACGCCGGGAAGCGTCAGCAAAGCCGCCTCGCTGTCCGGAAAATGGCACTTATGGTCGGCCACCACGCGGCGGGCGCAGGCGATCAGGTTGCGCGCCCGGGCATAATAACCCAGCCCCGCCCAGGCGGCCATCACGTCGCCCTCATCGGCGGCGGCGAGCGCGGCCACATTTGGCCAGCGCGTCGTGAAGGTCTCGTAATAGCCTTTGACCGCGGCGACCGTCGTCTGCTGCAGCATCACCTCGGACAGCCACACCCGATAGGGGTCGGGCCGGCCGCTGCGGACGCGCCACGGAAGCGACCTCGCGTTCGAGTCATACCAGCGCAAAAGGAGATTCGGGGCATCGACGGGCACGGCCCGCCTATGCCATGCTGGCCGGGATGAAGAAACCGGGCGGGACGATCAAAAAGAAAGCGGACGAGCCGCGGCGCGCAATGCGCGCCCGTGCCGTTTCCGACATGGTTCCGGACGTCGGGCGCGCGGCTTTCCGCCGTTTCGGCTTCGTCCAGTCGTCGGTGGTGAGCCGCTGGCCGGAGATCGTCGGCGAGCGCTATGCCGGCATTTCCTCGCCCGAATCGATCAAGTTCCCGGCCGGGCGCAAGTCCGAAGGCGTGCTCAACCTCCTGATCGAGGGCGCGCACGGGCCGATGATGCAGCATGTCGCCCCGGTGATCATAGAGCGGGTGAACCGCTTTTTCGGCTATCCGGCGGTGAGCCGCGTCGCGTTCAAGCAGGGCGCGGTCAAGGCGGCCAAGGCCAAGCCGCGCGTCGCGCCGCCGTCGCTGCGGCCGATTCCGGCCGAGCTTGGCGACAGCCTGAGGGCGATCGCCGATCCGGAACTGCGCGCCGTGCTCGAATCGGTTGCGCGCGGGGTTGCGGCCAAGGAGGCCGCGCCGCTAGCAGGCACCATGATGGCGATTCCGGTCGTCGGCAAATTGAGAGGGTAGAATGAAGGCTTTGATGACCGCCGGCACGATGACGCTGGCTTTGCTCCTGGCCGGCTGCGGCGACGGCGCGAGCGACGGCAATGCCACGGCGGCCGCCGGCAACGAGCCGATCGCGGCGATCCCGGCGCCGAACGGCGGCGACTGGGCCCAGGTCGTCAGCGAGACGCCGGACGGCGGCTTCCTGATGGGCAATCCGGACGCACCGGTGAAGGTCGTCGAGTTCGCGTCGATGACCTGCGGCCACTGCGCGACCTTCGCCGAACAGGGCATTCCCGCGCTCACCGACAAATATATCAAGACCGGCCAGGTCAGCCTGGAGCTGCGCAACTTCGTCCGCGATCCGGCGGATCTTGCCGCCTCCCTGCTCGCACGCTGCGGCGGCGCCACCCCCTTCTTCAAGCTGACGGACCAGATCTTCGCGGCCCAGCAGGAGTGGATCGGCAAGCTCCAGCAGATGACGCCGGCGCAGCAGCAGCAGCTTCAGTCGGCGACCCCCGCGCAGGCCGTCGGCGCGATGGCGGAGCAGGCCGGGCTGGTCGATTTCGTCCGCCTCCGCGGCATCCCGACCGAGAAGGCGCAGGCCTGCCTTGCCGACCAGGCAGCGCTGCAGAAGCTGGTCGACATGAACCAGAAGGCGACCTCGACCTACCAGATTCCCGGCACGCCGGCCTTCCTGATCAACGGCGAGCTGGTCCAGAACACGGCAGACTGGGCGACGCTCGAGCCGAAGATCCGCGAGGCGCTCGACTGATGAAGCGCGCCTTCCTCCTCGGCCTCGCAGCGGCCGCGCTCGTCCCGGCGGGATTGCCGGCCATTGCGGCGCCGGCGAGCAAGGCGCCGGCCGCCAGGGACTGGACTCGCGTCGTGGTGGCGACGCCGGAGGGCGGCTTCCGCGTCGGCAATCCGGCCGCGCCGACCAAGCTCGTCGAATATGGCTCGCTCACCTGCGATCATTGCGCGCGCTTCGCCGAGGTCGGCGTCCCGCAATTGCTCTCCAAATATGTGAAGAGCGGTCGCGTCAGCTTCGAATTCCGCAATTTCGTGCGCGATCCGTATGACGTGACTGCCGCCCTGCTCAGCCGCTGCGCGGGGCCGGCCAATTTCTTCGCTCTGACCGACAGCTATTTCTCCGGCCAGAAAGCGTGGGTCGGGCGCTTCCAGGGGATGACCGAGGCTCAGGCCAAGGCGCTCGACGCCCTCCCGCCCGAGCAGCAATTCGCCCAGCTCGCTTCGATCGGCGGCCTGGACGCGATGGCGGCCAAGGCGGGCATTACGCCCGCGCGCGCCAAGCAATGCCTGTCCGACAAGGCCGGCCTCGACCAGCTCGTCGCGATGCGCAAGGTCGCGGTAGAGAAGCACAAGCTCCAGGGCACGCCGACCTTCGTCATCAACGGCAAGACCGCCGAGCACGCCCATGACTGGACGGCGCTCGAACCCTTGCTCGGATCGCCTGGAGGCTAAGATGCGTCGCGGGGGCGGGCCGTGCAGATAAAGCGTCTCAAGCTTTCGGGCTTCAAGAGCTTCGTCGAGCCCGCCGAACTGCGCATCGAGCCTGGCCTCACCGGCGTCGTCGGCCCCAATGGCTGCGGCAAGTCCAACGTGCTCGAGGCGATCCGCTGGGTGATGGGCGAATCCTCGCCCAAATCGATGCGCGGCGCGGGCATGGAGGACGTGATCTTCGCCGGCACCGCCTCGCGCCCGGCGCGCGACTTCGCCGAAGTCTCCCTGCTCGTCGAACGCGCGGTCGAGGACGTCCCCGGCGACACCCAGGTCGCAAAAGAGGGCGAGGTCGAGGTCACCCGCCGGATCGAGCGCGGCGCCGGCTCGGCCTATCGGGTCAACGGCCGCGATGTCCGCGCCAAGGACGTTTCCTTGCTCTTCGCCGACGCCGCCACCGGCGCTCATTCGCCGGCCTTGGTGAGCCAGGGCCGGATCAGCGCGATCATCTCGGCCAAGCCGACCGAGCGGCGGATGATGCTGGAGGAAGCGGCGGGCATTGCCGGCCTCCACGTCCGCCGCAAGGATGCCGAGCAGAAATTGCGCGCCGCCGAAGCCAATCTCACGCGCCTGGACGAGATGCTCGGCGATATGGAGCAGCGGGCGGCGGCGCTGCGCAGGCAGGCCAAGGCCGCCGAGCGCTACCGCAAGCTGACCGACCAGATCCGGGTCGCCGAGGGGCGGCTGATCTTCGCGCGTTGGCGCGAAGCGGCGACCGCGGCCGATGCGGCCAAAAAAGAAGCCGAACTGGCCGTCGCCGCGGTCGAGAGAGCGGCCGAGGCACAGCGCGCCGCCGCCGCGTACCAGGCCGACGCCGTCAAGGACCTCGCCGACAAGCGCGCTTCGGCGCAGGCGGCGCGGGACAATGCCACGTCGCTCGGCCACCGGCTGGCGGCGATGCGCGCCGAGCGCGACACGCTCGACCGCCGCATCCGCGACCTGGAGACGCGCCGCACGACCTTGGCCGCCGATACCGCACGCGAGGCTGCGCTCGCCGATGACGCCAAGGCTGCGCTCGCGCGGCTGGAGGAGGAAGGCGCCGCCATCGCCCGCCGCATTGCCGAGGCGGAAGCGAGCCGCGGCACGATCGATATCCGCACGGTCGAGCGCGAGGATGCCGCGCGGACGGCGGAAGCGGCGCTCGGCAAGGCCCGGGCCGAGCAGGCGGGGGAGCAGGCCGAGGCGCGCGTCGCCCAGTCCGCGCTCGAAGCGGCGCGCACCAAGCTGGCGCGGGCCGAGGCCGAAATGGCGCGGCTCCAGGAACAGATGGCCGAGCTTGGCGACGAAGCGCCGCTGGTCGAGGCCAAGCGCGCGGCGCGGGACAAGCGCGAGCGCGCCGAGGCGGCGCTGGCCGAGGCGGGCGAAGCCGTCGGCGCGGCCGAAGCGAAACGCGAAGCGGCGGCGGCGGCGCGGGATACGGCCGAGAGCCGGGGCGCGGCGGCGCGCGCCACCCTGTCGGCGCTGGAATCCGAGGCGAAGGCGCTGCGCAAGGCGGTCGAGAGCCAGAGCGGCGACCGCGCGATCAATCATATCAAGGCCGAGCCCGGCTTCGAGCGCGCGCTCGCGGCGGCGCTCGGCGACGACCTCGACGCCGCGCTCGAAGGCGAGGGCGCGCGCCGCTGGACGGGCGCGGAGGCCGCTAGCTCCGATCCGGCGCTGCCCGGGGGCACGAGTCACTTGGCCGACCATGTCGCCGCGCCGGCCGCGCTGCACCGCCGCCTGGCCCAGGTCGCGGTGGTCGAGGCGGACGAGGGGCAGGCGCTCGCGGTCGGCCAGCGGCTCGTCACCCGCGATGGCCGGCTCCGCCGCTGGGACGGGTTCGTCGCCACCGGTCTCGGCGCGGCTGCGGCCGAACGGCTGATCCGGGTCAACCGCCTCGCCGAGCTCGACGAGGCGATGCCCGCGGCGGCGGCGGCGGTCGAGCAGGCGCAGGCTGCGATCGAGGCGGCGCAGGGCGAGATGCAGGCCGCGCGCGTCGCCGCAGAAGCCGGGCGCAAGGCCGAGGCGCAGGCCAGTGAAGCGATCCGCGAGGCGGGACGCGAGGAAGATGGTGCAAACGTCGCGATCGAGCGCCTCGACATCCGCCGCACCGGCCTCGCCGAGCGGATGGCGCAGGCCGATGCCGATCTGGGCGATGCCCGCGACGCATTCGCGAGCGCGGAGAAAATGGCCGCCGCTCTGCCCGACGCCGCCGCCACCGAGGCGCGGGTCGCAGCGCTCCGCGCGCAGGCCGAGACAGCGCAGCAGGCGCTCGCCGAAGTCCGCGCCGAAGCTGCCACTCACGCCCGCACGATCAGCGCTGACCGCCAGCGCGCCGACGCGGCGCAGCGCGAGCAGGAGGATTGGCGGGTGCGCGCCGCCGAGGCCGCCAAGCGCCAGGCCGACATGTCCCGTCGCATCGCAGAGGCGGAGGAGGAGGCCGCGCGGCTCGCCGACGCGCCGGCCGCGATCGCCGCCCAATTGGGCAAGCTCGAAGGGGAGTCGACCGAAGCGGCCGAGGCCGCGGCTGCCGCCGCCGCTTATGAGCGCGCCGCCGAAGAGGCCTTGCGCGCGACCGAGAAGAAGCTGGCCGATGCCGGCGAAGCCCTGTCGATCGCCCGCGAAGCCCGTGCCGGCGCCATCGCCCGCCACGAGAACCAGGAAAGCCGGCGGATCGAGATGGGACGCATCTCGGGCGAACGCTTCGAGTGCCCGCCGCCGTTGCTGCCGCAGCGCCTTGACTTCGACGAGGAGAGTGTCGTCGAGGCCAGCGCGGAATCGGCGAACCTCGAGCGGCTGACGCAGGACCGCGAGCGGATCGGACCGGTCAACCTCGTCGCCGAGAAGGAGCTGTCGGAGCTCGAGGAGGGCCGCACCCATTCGCAGTCCGAGCGCGAGGAGCTCGGGCTCGCGATCAACCGCCTGCGCGGTTCGATCGGCAGCCTCAACCGCGAGGGCCGCGCCCGGCTGCTGGCCGCGTTCGAAGCGGTCGACCGCCATTTCCGCAGCCTGTTCACGACCCTGTTCAACGGCGGCCAGGCCCATCTCGAACTGATCGAATCGGACGATCCGCTGGAGGCGGGCCTCGAGATCATGGCCCAGCCGCCGGGCAAGAAATTGTCGGCGCTGACCCTGCTTTCGGGCGGCGAGCAGGCGCTGACCGCTGTGGCGCTGATCTTCGCCCTGTTCCTCACCAACCCGGCGCCGATCTGCGTGCTCGACGAGGTCGACGCGCCGCTCGACGACGCCAATATCGAGCGCTTCTGCGACCTGCTCGACCGCATGACGGCCGAGACCGACACGCGCTATTTGATCGTCACCCACAATGCGGTGACGATGAGCCGCATGCACCGCCTGTTCGGGGTGACGATGGTCGAGCACGGCATCAGCCGGCTGGTCAGCGTCGACCTCGGCAGCGCCGAGCGGTTGCTCGCCGCCGAGTAGCGATTCTCTCTTCTAATTCGGTCCTGAATAGTTCCCACGCCAGTGTGGGCGGCGATGCGCTGCGTTTTCCTTTGCCTGTTCAAGTACATGCGACAGAATTGCGATCCTGGAATGATTGCTATTGAGAATAAGTCGCAATAGCTCTAGACCCCCCCCACGCAGAATGCACAATCTCAAGGGGTCTTCATGTCCATTCGTCCGGTTTCCATCGCAGCGCTCGCCTGCGCCCTCGCCACGCCCGCTTTCGGTGCGGAGGGCCCCGACGATTATGCGATGGTCGACCAGATCGTCGTCACCGGCCAGCGCCTCCAATATGGCGTCGAGCAGACGCGGACCGCGACCAAGACCGACACCGACATCAAGGACATCCCGCAGTCGCTGTCGGTCGTGACCGAGGCCCAGATCGAGGACCAGGCGCTGCGTTCGATCGCCGACATCCTGACCTATGTCCCGGGCGCGATGGCCGGCACCGGCGAGAGCAATCGCGACCAGATCACCCTGCGCGGCAACAATACGACCGCCGATTTCTTCGTCGACGGAATCCGCGACGACGCCCAATATTTCCGCGACCTCTACAATGCCGACCGGATCGAGGTGTTGCGCGGCCCGAACGCGATGATCTTCGGCCGCGGTGGCGGCGGCGGCGTCGTCAACCGCGTCACCAAGCGCGCCAGCCTCGAGCCTTATCGCGAGTTCGCGATCTCCGGAGACAGCGAGGGCGGCTACCGCCTCACCGGCGACGTCGACCAGCCGCTCGGCTCCAATGTCGGGCTGCGCGTCAACGGCGTCTATGAGAATGGCGAGAGCTTCCGCCGCCACGTCGATCTCGAGCGCTACGCGATCAACCCGACGGTCGGCGTTGAGCTGGGCTCCGACACGCGCATCGACCTCTCCTACGAATATCTGCACGACCGCCGCACCGCCGATCGCGGCGTGCCCGCTTTTGGCAGCCGGCCGCTGGAGGGCTTTGACCGCGTCTTCTTCGGCAATCCGGACCTCAGCTTCTCGGACGCCGACGTGCATCTCGCCACCTTCGCGATCGAGCATCGCCTCGGCGAGAACGTGACGCTGCGCAACAGGACCCAATATGGCCATTACGACAAATTCTATCAGAACGTCTTCCCGAGCGACCTGATCGAAGCGACCGAGCGCGTCCGCCTCGGCGCCTACAACCAGCGCAGCGATCGCGACAATCTGTTCAGCCAGACCGACCTCGTCGTCGAAGGCCTCGGCGGCCTCGACCACACTTTGCTGGTCGGGTTCGAATATGGCCGCCAGAAGTCGCGCAACCAGCGCCGGACCGGCAGCTTCCCCGGCTCGAACGAAGTCCCGCTCGCCGATCCCACCACCGACGTCGTGCCGGTCTTCGCGTCCGGAGCCTCCGACGCCAACAACCGCACGCGCGCCAACGTCCTCGCCTTCTATGCCCAGGACCAGCTGCGGATCTCGCCGATGTTCGAGATCGTCGCCGGCCTGCGTTACGACCGCTTCGAACTCGACGTGCACGATCTGCGCGGCGCAGGCACCCGGTTCGAGCGCGTCGACAATCTGCTCTCGCCGCGGCTCGGCCTGATCGTCAAGCCGAGCGACAATCTGTCGCTCTACGCCAGCTACAGCCGCTCCTATCTGCCCTCGTCGGGCGACCAGTTCAGCGCGCTCACCAGCGAAACCGCGGAATTGAAGCCCGAGAAGTTCGATAATTACGAGGTCGGCGCCAAGTGGGAGCCGATCGACGGCCTGCTCGCGACGATCGCCTTCTACCAGCTCGACCGCACCAACACCCGCGCGGTCGATCCAGTGACCCTGCTTACCGTCCTCACCGGCGCCCAGCGCAGCCGCGGCATCGAGGTCGGCGTGGAGCGCAACATCACCAACAAGTGGCAGATCTCGGCCGGCTACGCGCACCAGAAGGCCGAGATCACCCGCACGACTGCCGCCGCGCCGGAGGGCCGCGAAGTGCCGCTCGTCCCGCGCCACCAATTCTCGCTGTGGAACCGCTACGACTTCACCCCGGCCTTCGGCCTCGGCCTCGGCGTCGTCGCGCGCACCAAATCCTATTCGTCGATCAGCAACGCGGTAACGCTGCCCGGCTACACCCGCGTCGACGCGGCGCTCTTCTACCAGCTGGCCGACGGCATCGAGGCCCAGCTCAACGTCGAGAACCTGTTCGGCCGCGACTATTTCGCGACCGCGCACAGCGACAACAATATCGCCCCGGGGGCTCCCACCACCGCCAGGGCGACACTGCGCTTCACCTTCTAGGACCGCGCTCCACTGTCATTGCGAGCGGCTGCGCTCGCAATGACAGATAAGGAGGTTACTCCAGCTCGAAGCTGACCGAGAGGGTGGTGGACAGCGCCTGCTCGCCGGGCACGATCTTGGTCGAGGCGTCCTGGGCGGCCTCCATGCGCATCACCGGCATGGGATAGGGCGGGGCCATCGATCCGCTCTCGCTGACCGAGAGGATCCTTTTCACCCTTTTGCCCAGCGCCTGCGCATAGGTTTCGGCGCGGGCGCGGGCGTTGGTGAGCGCCTTCTGCCGCGCCTCGTCGAGCGCCTGCTCGGGCTTGTCGATGGTGAGCATCGGTCCGTTGATCTGATTAGCGCCCTGCGCGACCAAAGCGTCGAGGATGGCGCCGGTCTCCTTGATGTCGCGGAACTTGATCGTCACCTCGTTGCTCGCGCGGTAGCCGGTGAGGATCGGCGGTTGATTCTCCTGGTAGCGATATTCCGGGTTGAGGTTGATCGAGCTCGTCTGGATGTCGCGCTCGGCCACGCCCGCGCGGCGCAGCGCCGCGACCACCCGGCTCATCCGCTCGGCATTCTGGGCGATCGCCGCGGTCGCGGTCGGCGCCAGCGTCACCACGCCGGCGTTAATGCGGGCGATGTCGGGGACGCGCGAGACTTCGCCGGTCGCGACGATGTCGAGCCTCGTGCCGGAGATCGTCTGGACCGGGACTACTCCCTGTGCGGCCGCAGCGGCGGGAAGGCTGAGGGCCAGCAGCGAAGCCAGCGCGATTGATCGGATCATTTCTTGGTCTCCATTTGAGATATATGCCGTTCTAACGCCGGCTTGGCTGGACGGTTGCTGAACGTTACGGCGCCGTTTGCCTATTCATCTTGAGGTAATGGCGTCCGGGTAGGGATTGGTATAAGGGGCGCTGCGCCCCACGGGGCCGGACCAGTGGATCCAGTGAATATAGAGCTTGAGGCGAGTGCCTTATTCGGCTAATACAGTCGCAGCGGCAACAGCCGGCCCAGCGGTGTGGGGACAATGAAGACAATGAATTTTGAAACGGCCAAATGGGGACGCGGGGCGCTCGAGGGCGAGGTCGTCGACGAAGAGATCCTGCGCGCGCGCCGCAAGCGCCGCAACATCATCCTGGCCGCGCTGGCGGCAGTGCTGATCGCCGGCGTGGCGATCGTCATGCTGATGGGCGGCGGCGACAAGGCCGCTCCGGCCGCCGCCGGCAAGGCGCCCGAATCGGTGCCCGCAGTCAGCGTCATCGTTCCCGGCCGCCACCAGGTCGCCACCACGATCTCGGCCAACGGCACGCTTGCCGCCCGTCGCGACATGCCGGTCGGCGTTTCCGGCGAGGGCGGCATGGTCTCGCGCGTGCTCGTCGAGCCCGGCCAGTGGGTCGGCGCGGGGCAGACGCTGGCCGTCATCGAGCGCTCGGTCCAGGCGCAGGAGGCGCAGCAACTCGCCGCCAGCATCGAAGTGGCCCGCGCCGACGCCCGGCTCGCCCAGCAGGAACTGGACCGCGCCCAGGCGCTGGTATCGCGCGGCTTCGTCTCCAAGGCCGACGTCGAGCGGCGGGTTGCGACCCGCGATGCCGCCAATGCTCGTGTCCGCGTCGCCCAGGCCCAGCTCGGCCAGACCCGCGCCCGCATCGGACGGCTCGACGTCCGCGCTCCGGCCGCCGGTCTCGTCCTCGACCGCATGGTCGAACCCGGCCAGGTGGTGAGCGCCGGTTCGGGCGCGCTGTTCCGCATCGCGATGGGCGGCGAGATGGAGCTGAAGGCGCGCCTGTCGCAGGAGGATCTCGCCCGCATCCGCATCGGCGTGCCGGCGACGGTGACCCCGGTCGGCTCGAGCCGGACCTTCACTGGCAAGGTGTGGCAGGTCTCGCCGGTGATCGATCCGGTCAACCGCCAGGGCGAGGCGCGGATCGCGCTCGCTTACGATCCGCTGCTGCGGCCCGGCGGCTTCGCCGGCGCCGATCTGGTCGCTGGCCAGGTCGACGCGCCGATGCTTCCGGAATCGGCGGTGCAGAGCGATTCCAAGGGCAATTTCGTCTACGTGATCGACGGCAACAACAAGGTCGTGCGCAGGGACGTGAAGGTGGGTCAGGTGGCCGATGCCGGCGTGCCCGTCATCGCCGGACTTGCCGGCAACGAGCGTATCGTCCAGTCGGCCGCCGCCTTCCTCAACCCGGGCGACAAGGTGCGCCCGGTACGCGCGGCAGCCCGCTGAGATCGATGCCGGCGTCGTCGCCCTCGACGCGCCGCCGGACGTGAGAACGACAGGACTGACAGGGCAGAAATATGAGCTTTCGTAACATCTCGGCCTGGGCGATCCGCAACCCGGTGGCCCCTCTCGTCCTGTTCTTCGCGCTGACGCTGGCGGGGCTGATCAGCTTCATGCGGATGGATGTGAACAACAATCCGGACGTGAGCTTCCCGGCGGTCACCGTCTCGGTGACACAGCCCGGCGCGGCGCCGGCCGAGCTCGAGACGCAAGTCACGCAGCGGGTGGAAGCGGCGGTGCGCTCGATCAGCGGCGTCGACGAGATCACCTCGGTGGCGCGCGAAGGGCAGAGCTTTACGATCGTCCAGTTCGACATCGGCACGCCCGTGGACCGCGCCGTCAACGACGTCCGCAACGCGGTGGACCAGGTGCGCAGCTCGCTGCCCGAGGGCATCCTGGAGCCGCAGGTCACGCGCATGGACATTGACGGTGGCCCGATCGCCTATTTCAGCGCCGAAGCCACCGACATGACGCTCGAGCAGCTGAGCTGGTATGTCGACAACACGGTCGCCAAGCGCCTGCTGGGCATCGAGGGCATGGCCGCGGTGCAGCGCGGCGGCGGCGTCAGCCGCGAGATTCGCATCCTGCTCGATCCGGCCAAGCTGCAGTCGCAGGGCCTCACGGCGGTCCAGGTCAATCAGCAGCTGCGACAGGTGAACCTCAACGCCGCCGGCGGCCGCGCCGAGATCGCAGGCTCCGAGCAGTCGGTGCGCGTGCTCGGCAACGCCCAGGACGCTTTCGCGCTTGGCCAGACGCAGATTGCGGTGCCGGGCGGCCGGACGGTGAAGCTCGCGGACATCGCCGACGTGCGCGACACCTATGCCGAACAGCGCAATCTCTCGATGATGAACGGACGGCAGGTGACCAGCTTCTCGATGGCCAAGGCCAAGGGCGCATCCGACGTCACCGTCTATGACGACGCGATGAAGGAGATCGCGGCGCTCGAGAAGGAGAATCCCAAGGTCAAGTTCAAGCAGCTCTACACCAGCGTCGATTATACCAAGGAGCAGTATCACTCGGCGATGGTCGCGATGATCGAGGGCGCGGTGCTCGCCGTCCTCGTCGTCTTCCTGTTCCTGCGCGACTGGCGCGCGACGATCATCTCGGCGCTTGCCATTCCGCTGTCGGCGATCCCGGCCTTCTGGTTCATGGACATGCTGGGCTTCACGCTGAACGGCATCTCCCTGCTCGCGCTCAGCCTCGTCGCGGGCGTGCTGGTCGACGACGCGATCGTGGAGATCGAGAATATCGTCCGCCACATGCGCATGGGCAAATCGGCCTATCAGGCGTCGATCGACGCAGCCGACGAGATCGGCCTCGCCGTGCTCGCAACCACCATGTCGATCGTGGCGGTGTTCCTGCCGGTGGCGCTGATGCCGGGCATTTCCGGCCAGTTCTTCATCCAGTTCGGCATGACCGTCGTGATCGCGGTGCTGCTGAGCCTCGCCGTCGCGCGCCTCATCACCCCGCTAGTCGCCGCTTATTTCCTGAAGGCCCGCGGCCAGGCCAGCCATGGCGAAGGCTGGCTGATGGACCGCTACATGAACATCCTCGTCTGGTCGGTTAAGCATCGCTGGAAGACGGTGCTGATCGGCGGCGGCGGCGCCTTCGTCGCCACCATCTTCGCATTCGCGACGCTGCCGATGACGTTCCAGCCGACGATGAACACCGATTACAGCCAGGTGAAGATCGAGATGGTGCCGGGCACGACCGTCGAGCAGACGCGTCACACGACCGAGAAGGTCGCCCGCATTCTGTCGGAAGACACCGCGGTCGTGAACGACGCTTTCGCGGACATCAACCCGACCGAGGCGACCATTTACCTGACGCTCAAGAAGGATCGTCCGGTCTCGAGCGTAGAGTGGGAGCGCACGACCGCGCCCAAGTTCGAGCAGATCGCCGACGCGCGCGTGAACTTCCAGTCGCAGTCGGGCGGCGGCTTCGGCCGCGACATCATCATCATGTTCGGCAGCGACGATCCCGTCCTGCTCGAGAAGACCGCCAACCAGCTCACCACCGAGATGGCCGGCCTTCCCGAGTTGCGCGCCCCGCGCGTGGTGGGTGACATGCAGCGGCCCGAAATCATCATCAAGCCGCACATGAACCTCGCGGCCGACCTGGGGGTCACCACCGCCGCGCTCAGCCAGACGATCCGCATCGCGACGATGGGCGACATCGACCAGAATAGCGCCAAATTCTCGCTGTCCGATCGCCAGATCCCGATCCGGGTGTCGCTGACCGAGGCTTCGCGCCGCAACCTCGCGACGATCCAGAACCTGCCGGTTCCGACCGCGAACGGCGGTTCGGTGCCGCTGAAGGTGATCGCCGACGTCGAATTCGGCGCCGGGCCGACCCAGATCCGCCGCTACAACCAGATCCGCCGCATCGTCGTCGGCGCCGATCTCGCACCCGGGCTCGTGACCAGCGACGCGATGGCCAAGATCAACGCCCTCCCGACGATGACGAATCTGCCGCAGGGCGTGCGCAAGCTCAACATTGGCGACAGCAAGTTCCAGGCGGAAATGCTGACCAACTTCGCCGTTGCCGTCGTCTCGGGCGTGCTGCTCGTGTTCGCGGTGCTGGTGCTGCTCTACAAGAGGATCATGCCGCCCTTCGTGAACATGGGCTCGCTGCTCCTCGCCCCGCTCGGCGGCGCGCTGGCGCTGCACCTCACCGGCAATCCGATCTCGATGCCGGTCTTCATCGGCCTGCTGATGCTGCTCGGCATCGTCGCAAAGAACTCGATCCTGCTGATCGATTTCGCGCTGGAGGAGATGGACAAGGGCGTGCCCCAGATCGAGGCGATCATCGATGCCGGCCACAAGCGCGCCCAGCCGATCGTCATGACGACGGTGGCGATGGTGGCGGGCATGGTGCCGACCGCGATCTCGCTGACCGGCGACGGGGCGTGGCGCGCGCCGATGGGCATCACCGTGATCGGCGGCCTCATCCTGTCGACCCTGCTCACCCTGGTGATCGTGCCCGCCGGCTTCAGCCTCGCCGACAGCTTCGAGAAGTGGCTGGGCCCGAAATTCGGCCGCTTGCTCACCTATCGCGGGCCGCAGGACCATGGGCCGCAACCGGCCGAGCAGCCGGCGGAGTGAACTAATTCGGGTTTCCGGCTATTGAGGCAGGGATGACCCTGCTCGAACGAACCGGCCTGACCCGATTCAACCCCGCGCAGGGCGGCGTGCGCGGGATGCGCATCATGGCCACCGGCATGCTGGTGGCCATGGCTGCCGTCTTCCTGATCTCGAACCGGTTCGACGAAGCCTATCCCTGGCTGGGCTTCGTCAAGGCGTTCGCCGAGGCGGCGATGGTCGGTGGCCTCGCCGACTGGTTCGCGGTTACCGCCTTGTTCCGCCACCCGCTCGGCCTGCCGATCCCGCACACGGCGATCATCCCGCGCAACAAGGACCGGATCGGCGACACGCTCGCCTTGTTCCTGCGCGACAATTTCCTCACCCCCTCGGTGGTCGCGCGGCGGATGCGCGGGCTCGACGTCGCCGGCGCGATCGGCCGTTTCCTCACCGATCCGCCCGGCGAGGGCCGCCTGCGCCAGGGCGCGTCCGGCCTGATGGCCAACATCCTCGAGGCGCTCGACCAGGAACGGCTGGGCGGGATGGTGAAAAGCGCGGTCGCCAACCGGATCCGCTCGGTCGAAGTCTCGCCCCTGCTCGGCCAGACGCTCGATTCGGCGATCAACGAGGACCGGCACGTGCCGATCCTCGACGGCATCATCACCTGGGCCGGCCGCACGCTCGATGCCAACGAGGACATGATCCGCGGCATGGTCCACGACCGCGCGAACTGGCTGGTGCGCTTCGCCGGGCTCGACGAGAAGCTGGCCGACGGCATTATCGACGGCATGCGCCGGCTCACGATCGCCATGGCGACCGATACCCAGCACCCGCTCCGGCTGAAGGCGGAGGAGGCGCTGGCGATGCTCGCCTGGGACCTTCAATATGACGATGCGATGCGCGACAAGGTCGAGCAGGCCAAGAACGAGATCGTCGCCAACAAGGCGGTGACCGACTGGATCGAAGGGCTGTGGGAGAAGACGCGGGCGGGCCTCCTTAAGGCGGCGCGCGATCCCGACGCGACCATGGCCGGCAAATTCGGCGAGGCGATCCGCGCTTTGGGCGAGACGCTGCAGCAGGACGAAAGGCTGAAGGCGACGATCAACCAGTTTGCGCGCCGGGCGCTGGTCGGCGCGGTCGCGGCCTACGGCACCGGCATCGTCACCTTGGTCTCCGACACGATCCGCGGCTGGGACGCGCGCACCGTCACCGACCGCCTCGAAAGCGCGGTCGGCCGCGACCTGCAATATATCCGGATCAACGGCACCTTGGTCGGCGGCCTCGTCGGCCTGCTGATCCACACGGTGGAAGTGGTGTCGTGATGATCGAGACCGAGCGGCTGCGCCTGCGGCCCCAGCAGATCGACGATTTCGAGCAGCTGCACGCACTCACGGCGGGCGAGGAGATGCACCGGTTCCTGGGCGGCAGGTCCAGCATCGAGGACGCTTACCGGCGGCTGCTCGCGGCGATCGGCGGCTGGACCGTGTTCGGCTTCGACCGCTTCGTGGTGCTCGAGCGTGACGGCGGCGCCCTCGTCGGCACGTGCGGAATCTTTCGCCAGGTTCGCGGGCTGGGCGAGGATTTCGACGGCCATCCCGAGGCCGGCTGGATCATCCGTTCGGAGCGGTGGGGCCGCGGCTATGCGAGCGAGGCGATGCGCGCGACGATCGACTGGTTCGAGCGGACGCACGGGCGCTGCCGCACGGTCTGCATGATCAGCCCCGACAATGCCGCCTCGGCGCGGATCGCCGACAAGCTCGGCTACCGCCTGATGCGCGCCGCCGAACATAAAGGCGACCCCGTCAATCTCTATGCGCGCGACGCCTAGCCGTCGGAGACGCGCTCGATGTCGGCGCCGACGCCCTGCAATTTCTCCTCGAGCCGCTCATAGCCGCGGTCGAGATGGTAGATGCGGCTGACCTGGGTTTCGCCCTCGGCAGCGAGGCCGGCGAGGATCAGGCTCATCGAGGCGCGCAGATCGGTGGCCATCACCGGCGCGCCGTGCAGCGTCTTGACGCCGCGCACGACGGCCGAGCGGCCGCGCACCTCAATGTCCGCGCCCATGCGGTGCAGCTCGGGCACGTGCATATAGCGATTCTCGAAGATCGTCTCGGTGAGCAGGCTGGTGCCCTGGGCGAGCGTCAGCATCGCCATGAACTGCGCCTGCATGTCGGTCGGGAAGGCGGGATAGGGCGCGGTCGAGATGGTGAGCGGCTTGATCCCGTCATTGGCGGTGACGCGGACGCCGTCCTTGGTGTCCTCGACTGTGATGCCGGCATCCTGCAGCCCCGACAGGATCGACGGCATCGTCTCCTTGCGCGCGCCGACCAGCTCGAGCGAACCGCCGGTGATCGCCGCCGCGCAGGCATAAGAGCCCGCCTCGATCCGGTCCGGCATGACGGCGTAGGTCGCCCCGTGCAGCTCGCTCACACCCTGGATGGTCAGCGTGTCGGTGCGCAGACCTTCGATCTTCGCGCCCATCGCGATCAGGCATTTGGCGAGGTCGGTGATTTCGGGCTCGCGCGCGGCATTCTCGATCACGGTCTCGCCGTTGGCGAGCACCGCCGCCATCAGCGCATTCTCGGTCGCGCCGACCGAGACCACCGGGAACTGGATACGGCCGCCGATGAGGCCGCCCTTGGGCGCGGTCGCCTTCACATAGCCTGCGGCAAGCTCGATCTCCGCGCCGAGCGCTTCCAGCGCCTTCAGATGGAGGTCGATCGGGCGGTTGCCGATCGCGCAGCCGCCGGGCAGCGACACGGTCGCCTCGCCGGCGCGCGCGAGCATCGGCCCGAGCACGAGGATCGAGGCGCGCATCTTGCGGACGATGTCATAGGGCGCGACCGTAGAGGTGATCGTGCCCGCGCGCATCGTCATCACCCGGCCGAAATCCTCGGGTCGCGAACCTTCGACCGTGGTCGATACGCCCATCTGGTTGAGCAGGTGGCCAAAGCTGTCGACGTCGGCGAGGCGCGGCAGGTTCCTGAGCGTCAGCGGCTCGTCGGTGAGCAATGCGCAGGGGAGGAGAGTGAGTGCGGCGTTCTTGGCGCCGGAGATGGCGATGCGGCCTTCGAGGCGCTTGCCGCCCTTGATGATGATGCGATCCATGGTCGGCTTCTAACTTCTCGACCGGGCGGCGCAAGCCCGCGCCTTCGCTATGCGTGCGCTCGCCCGCGCTCGCGCATGATTTCATAGGCTTAATCCAGATCATAGCGTGTGCCGGGCGGCTTCGCATATCCGGCTGGGACAAGCAGGGGCGGGGCGTTACGTGACTGAATGCGGATTGGCCGACAGGCTCGGGCGGCTCGTGACGCTGACCGAGGGGGAGAGAGCGGCCCTTGAGGCGCTCGCTCTGCGCCGCCGCGAGATTCCGCGGCACGGGCTGATCCGCGCCCAGCGCAGCGCTTCGGACCAGATGTTCGTGCTCCGGGCGGGCAGTGCGATCTGCTACGTCATCCTGCGCGACGGCAGCCGCCAGATCCACCGTATCCATTATCCGGGCGACTTGATCGCCGCGCCCAGCCTCTCGTTCAACAAATCGATGGAGACCGTCGCCGCGCTGACCGACGTCGTCGTCAGCTCGTTCGACAAGATGATGCTCGGCGGTCTGTTCGAGGCGCATCCCCGCCTAGCCGCTTTGTTCTTCGTGATCGGCCAGGTCGAGCGCGCCGCGATCACCGACCGGCTGACCTCGATCGGCCGGACCACGGCCGAGGCCCGGGTCGGCGCGCTGCTGCTCGACAAGCTCAACCGGCTGCGCATGATCGACCCGCGGGTCGGCAGCTCGTTCAAGCTCAACATCACCCAGGAGGTGATGGCCGACGCGACCGGCCTCACCAGCGTCCACGTCAACCGCATGCTGCGGCTGCTCGCCGAACGTGGCTATATCCAGCGCACCGATGGCGAGGTCAGCATTCTCGACGAGGACGGGCTGGCGCGGCTCTCCAATTACGAGAACCGCTACGACGACCTCGATTTGAGCTGGCTGCCGCCGTCGCGCTGAGGGCTCAGGCCTTCTCGAGCGTGCACTGGAGCGGGTGCTGGTTCTCGCGTGCGAAGTCGATCACCTGGGCGACCTTGGTCTCGGCCACTTCGTAGCTGAAGATGCCGCACACGCCGACGCCGCGCTGGTGAACGTGGAGCATGACGCGGGTCGCGTCCTCGATGTCCATCCGGAAGAAACGCTGCAGGCACAGGACGACGAATTCCATCGGCGTGTAATCGTCGTTGAGCATCAGCACCTTGTAGGGCGACGGGGTCTTGGTGCGGGTACGCGTGCGCGTGGCGACGCCGAGGCCTGTGCCCTCGTCGTCCTTGTCCTGCCCGTTCGCGGCCACGATTATTGAATCATTCAACGCCATACAGTCCCTAAATATGGCATCCCGCCGCCGCCGGGCAAGGCTTTGAAGGCCCGCGCGACCGATAAAGCTGCACCGAATATCGCCGGAAAAGCTGTCGGTTTCGCTAACGCAAAAAGGGCGGCCGCTCCACAGGGAGGGCCGCCCTTCGATTTGCCTTGTGGGCGTCGGCTTAGAGCGCGAGCGTCTTCACGCGCTCGGCCGCAACCGAGTAGCGGCTGGTGATCGGCTCGGCGACTTCGCCGGCCAGCTTCACCATGTGCTCGCTGACCTTCGAGCTCTCGGCCATGAGGCTGTCGAAGGCGGCGCGGGCAAAGTCGCCCTGCAGCTTGAAGAAGTCGGTGGCCGACTTGGCTTCGGCGAGGCTCTTCAGCGCGGTCGAGGCTTCCTCGAAGCTGCGGCGGCTGTAATCGGCGACTTCCTGGCCGAGCGTCTCGACGCCGCGGGCGACGACCTTGGACGAAGCGACGAGCGCCTCGACATTGCCCTTGGTCAGCTCGCTGGCTTCCTCGAAGATCTTGGTGCTCTTCTCGACGGCGACCTTGGCGCGCTCGTTGACGTCGCCGAAGGCGGCCTGGATGCGCTCGGCGGCGATCTTGCCGGTTTCGATGGTGGTTTCGGTCTTGTTGGTCATGATGCTGGTCCCTTCTTCAATCTGTTGAATGCTTGCTTCGATCGCTTCGGCTTCGGCCGGAACCGCCGTGTCGGCCGCGGCCTTTACTGCGGCGGCGGGCTGCACTTTCTGCGGCTGCGCGGCTCTCGCCGGCCTGCCCTTACGTTGCGCCATGGACGGTCCTCCGTTATGCTGCAGTGCACAAATAACCGATCGGCGCGTCGGTTTCAAGACATTTTTGTGCAGTGCAGCATGAGGTCTGAAACGCGGTCAGACCGGATCGGTTCTCGCGGCGGCGATATGGTGCAGGACGATGCCGCTCGTCGTCGCCACGTTGAGCGAATCGAAGCCCGGGGCCATCGGGATGCGTACACTGGTCGCGGCCGCGAGCAGGTCGGGCGGCAGGCCGGGGCCTTCCGCGCCGAGCAGGACTGCCGTGCGTGGCGCGGGATGCAGGTCAGAGAGACGCAAACCTCCCGACGGGCTCAGCGCCAGTGCCTCGAAGCCGTGGCGGCTGAGCAAAGCGAGCGCGTCCGTGCCCCGTTCGAGCTTGGCGAACGGCACCAACAAAGCCGCGCCGACCGAGACGCGGATTGCCTTGCGGTAGAGGGGATCGCAGCAATCAGAATCGAGCAGGATCGCGTCGGCGCCGAGCCCCGCCGCGTTGCGGAATATCCCGCCCATATTGTCGTGATTGGCGATCGCCGAGAGCAGCAGGATCGTGGCTTGCTGCGGCAGCCGCGCCAGCAGGGCGTCCGGGGCAGGGGAATCGACCCGCCGTCCGATCGCCAGGATGCCGCGATGGAGCGGAAAGCCGGCGATGCCGTCGAGCACGTCCTGCTCGGCGGCGAAGACCGGCACGCTCTCGGGCACCTGGTCCAGCAGGTCCCCTAGCGCCGGGATGCGGTGCGCTGCGATCAGCAGCGACAGCGGCCGGTACGCCTCGGACGCGAGCAGCATCGCCAGCACCACCTTGCCCTCGGCCACGAACAGGCCCTCGCGCCCCACCAGGTCGCGTTCGCGAATGTCGCGATAATGCGTGATCCGGGGATCGGCCGGATCGGTGACGTGGACGATCAGCGGAGCGGGCACGTCAGAGCACGTCGCCGAACATATACCAGAGCATCGCGAACCAGGCGGCGAGCCCGGCCACGCCGGTCAGCCACCACAAGCGGCCGAGCCGTTCGGCAAAGGTCGGCTTTTCGTCGTCCACAGGCGCCTCCCGCTCCCGGTCGCGCCCGTCGGCTTCAGGCAATCGACTCGATCAGGCCCTCGAACAGGCGGCGGCCGTCGGTGCGGCCGTGGGCGGGCTCGATCATGCGCTCGGGGTGTGGCATCATGCCGAGCACATTGCCCTTGTCGTTGATGATGCCGGCAATGTCGCGCGCCGATCCGTTGCATTCGCCGGCATAGCGGAAGGCGACGCGGCCTTCGCCCTCGAGCCGGTCGAGCGTCGCTTCGTCGGCGGTGTAATTGCCGTCATGGTGGGCGACCGGGATCACGATCTGCTCGCCCGCATCATAGCGGCTGGTAAAGGCCGACTGGCTGTTCTCGACCGTCAATTCGACGTCGCGGCAGACGAAGCTGATTCCGGCATTGCGCATCAGCGCGCCCGGCAGCAGGCCGCTCTCCGTCAGGATCTGGAAGCCGTTGCAGATGCCGAGGACGGAAACGCCCCGGTCGGCCGCTTCCTTCACCGCCTGCATCACCGGCGACTGGGCCGCCATCGCGCCGGAGCGGAGATAGTCGCCATAGGAGAATCCGCCCGGGACCGCGATCAGGTCGAGATCCTTGGGCAGCTCGGTCTCGCGGTGCCAGACCATGATCGGCGCCTGGCCGCTGACGTCGCGGATCGCCACCGCGAGGTCGCGGTCGCAATTGGAGCCGGGGAAGACGATGACGGCGCTTTTCATGGATCAGTCCTTGGCGGGGTCAGGCGGCGGCGCGCTCAATGCGGAAATTCTCGATCACCGTGTTGGCGAGCAGCTTGCGGCACATGTCCTCGATGTCGGCATCGGAGACGCTGTCGGCAAGGTCGAGCTCGATCAGCTTGCCCGCGCGGACGTCGTTGACGCCGGCGAAGCCGAGGCCCTCGAGCGCGTGGTGGATGGCCTTGCCCTGGGGGTCGAGGACGCCGTTCTTCAGCGTGACATAGACGCGGGTCTTCATTTCGCAATCTGCTCCAAGGGCCGGAATCTGGGATGGCGCCCCTATGGCCGCAAGGCGGCGGCGGGGCAAGGCTTTAGAGCCGCCCGGCTTGTGGCGCGGAGGTCGCCCGCCTATCTTGGAGCCATGAGCGAGACCCAGGAAATAGGCCTTACCCCCGCCGCCGCGGCCCGCGTCGCGGCGATCGCCAGCAAGCAGGGCAAGCCCGCGATCCTGCGGCTTGCGGTGGACGGCGGCGGCTGCGCCGGCTTCCAGTACCGCTTCGGCCTCGCCGACAGGATCGAGAGCGACGATACCGCCGCGGTCCAGGACGGCGTCACCCTGGTGGTCGACGAGATCAGCCTCGATCTCGTCCGCGGTAGCGCGGTCGACTATGTCGAATCGCTTGGCGGCGCCGCGTTCCAGGTCACCAACCCCAACGCCGCTTCCGGCTGCGGCTGCGGAACCAGCTTTTCGATCTGATCGCCTGCGGCTAAGCCCGCTCCATGAAGATCGCGACCTACAATGTGAACGGCATCCGCGCGCGGCTGCCGCGGCTGCTCGAATGGCTCGAGGAGCAGCAGGCCGATGTGGTCTGCCTGCAGGAACTGAAGTGCGCCGACGACGCCTTCCCCGCGGACGATGTCGCGGCCGCCGGCTACCAGGCGGTGTGGCATGGCCAGAAGGGCTTCAACGGCGTCGCCATCCTTGCCCGCGGCGCCGCGCCGCAGCTCCGCCGGATGGGGCTTCCCGGCGATCCGGACGACACCCACAGCCGCTATATCGAGGCCGAGGTCGGCGGCGTCGTGGTCGGCTCGATCTATCTGCCCAACGGCAATCCGGTCGGGACCGAGAAGTTCGCCTACAAGCTCGCCTGGATGCAGCGGCTGCAGGAGCATGCCCGCGGCCTGCTCGCCGAGGAGCGGCCGGTCGTCCTCGCCGGCGATTACAACGTCATCCCGACCGACAGCCATGACGACGTCTTCTCGGTGCGGGCGATGGCGCATGATGCGCTGATGCAGCCGGAAAGCCGGGCCGAGTTCCGCACCCTCGTGCACCAGGGCTGGACCGACGCGATCCGCACCCGCTACCCGGAGGGCGCCGTCTATACCTTCTGGGATTATACGGCGGGCGCGTGGCAGCGCGACGCGGGCTTCCGCATCGACCATCTCCTGCTGTCGCCGATGGCCGCCGACCGGCTGCTCGATGCTGGCGTCGACAAGGATTATCGCGGCCGCGAGAAAGCCTCGGACCACGCTCCCACCTGGGTCAGCCTCGAGGACTGATCCCGGTGCCGGCGCGTGCCGCCTGGTCGATGCAGCCGTAAGCGAGCTCGAGATAGGCAGCGCTCAAATCGTAATGGGCCTGGACGACGCGCGTGTCGTTCGAGTGGACAGCGAGCTCGACCTCGGCCTCGGCGCGCATCTGGTAATAAGACAGGTCGTCCGCAAACATGTCGCTCATGTCGCTCCCCCCTTCCGTTCCGTCCCTAGGCGTAGCGCGCAAACCATAGCCGGCGCTGAAGACACGTCGGCAACGGCGGCTTAACCATAGAGGCCTGGCCGGCGGGGCGCAGCCGCAGTCTACTGGCTGTTGGCGGGCTCGCTCGCCGAGGCGATATTGTTGCCGACGGTATCCGCCTGGGCGTTGGCGGCCTCCTCCAGCGCCCCGTTGGCGAGGGCGGGATCGTCCTGCTCGCGCACCTGGTCAGCGGCATTGTCGAGCACCTGCGCCGCCGCCGGGTCGCTCTGGTCGGCTGCCGCCTCGAGCTGGTCGGCGGTGTTGTCGACCGGGTCGCCCGACCCGCCGCAGGCCGCGAGCGCGATCAGAGTGGGGGCGAGGAAGAAGCTGTGGCGCATGGAAGGATCCTTCGGGCTGCTGCCCTGGAACAACGATGCGAAAGACCGGCGGTTGCTCACTCCGGCGTGCGGCAGACGTCGACCCAGTCGGTCGCGACCAGTTCGCCCAGTCGCTCGGGCGTCACCTGCACCGAGCTGGTCAGCGAGCCGGCGGCGGGGAAGACCGAGTCGAAGGCCTTCAGCGAGACGTCGCAATAGACCGGCAGCGGAGTCGCCAACCCGAACGGGCAGACGCCGCCGACCGGATGGCCGGTCAGCGCCAGCGTCTCTTCCGCGCCCAGCATTCGCGGCCGCGCCCCGAACGCCGCCTTGGTCTTGACGTTGTCGAGCCGCGCATCGCCGCGCGCGACCAGCAGGACGACCTGGCCGCCGACGCGGATCGCCAGCGTCTTGGCGATCCGGCCTGGCTCGACGCCCAGAGTCTCGGCCGCCTCGTTCACGGTCGCCGTGCTGCGCTCCTGGTCGATGATCGGCAGGTCGGGGGCGTGTTCGGCCAGATAGGCACGGACCGATTCGAGGCTCAATTCACTCTCCCAGCAGGTGAAGCGCCAGCGTGCGGCGGTGCGGCCGGCGGCGATGTTCGAACAGGTAGATGCCCTGCCAGGTGCCGAGCGCAAGATCCCCGCCGATCAGCGGGATCGAGAGCTGGACCTGGGTGAGGGCGGCGCGGAGGTGGGCCGGCATGTCGTCCGGGCCTTCCTCGTCATGGTCGTAGAGGCGTGGATCCTCGGGCGCGATGCGGGCGAAATAGGCTTCGAGATCGGCGCGGGCGGCCGGGGCCGCATTTTCCTGGATCAGCAAAGAGGCCGAGGTGTGGCGGCAGAAGAGGGTGAGCAGGCCCTGATCCATGCCTTGCTGCGCGGTCCAGCTGCGGACCGTGTCAGTGATGTCGAGCAGGCCCTGCCGCCTGGTTTCGAAATCGATCGTGCCTGCCGCCTGCCGCATGCCCCGGCACCTAGCGTCTCGCGACGCCGGGCGCCAGGGAATGGGTCAGGCGTTAGGTTCAGGCCGTCTCGGCGCGGCGGCGCGAACGGACCAGCGGAACGGCGGCCGCGGCGGCGAGACTCGCGACCAGGGCTGCGCCGGCGGCGATCGCCGTCTTGGGGCGGGCGCGGGCGGCGTCCATCATGCGCTGGCGGCGCGAGACGCGGGTCGTGCTGCCGTCCGCGTCGTCATGGGCAAAGGCGCGGGGCATTGCGGAAGTGGGGATACTGGACAAAGAGCTTCTCCGAATGAGGGGGATATGGGTCGCCAACGAGGCGGCCGCCGCCGCGGTTCCCCCCGTCTCCACGGCCCGTCCCGGCTTCAGAGCGCCTTTTCGTAGATGCGGTAGACGCGGTTGACGTGGCTTTCGATCGTCTCGGCCATCGATCGCATCCCCTGATTGTCCTCGAGGATCCAGCCGATCTCGCCGCGCTTAGCGTCATATTCGACGACCGAGGCGCTGCGGATATATTCGATCATCATGAAGGCGAGCTGGCTCGCCATACGGCTCGATTGGAGCCTTTTCACGACGCCCATCAGCGGCACCCTCATGGTCCGCACCCGGGGCCTGCGCAGCCGCCACAGCAGCTTCGCCCAGCCGAACGGAAACAGCCGCCCGTTGAGGTCGCGCGTGAGTTCGTTGAGGTCGGGAAGCGTGATCATGAATGCGACGGGCTCGCCATCGAGCTCGGCGACGCGCACCAGATCCTCGCGCACGATCGGCTTCAATTTCCTGCCGGCATAGGCGATCTCCGCGTCGGTCAGCGGGACGAAGCCCCAATTGTCCGACCAGGCGTCGTTGAGGATGCCGAGGATCAGCGCCGCTTCCTCGTCGAACCGCTTCTTGTCGACCGGGCGCACGCGGATGCGCTTGTTCCTCTCGCCGGCGGCGATGATGCGCTGGACGAGCGGCGGCATCGTCTGGGTGATGTCGAGCTCGTAGGTAAAGAGGTCCTTGACGCCCGTATAGCCGGCCGCCTCCACCCACGCCTGGTAAGCGGGGCTGTTATGCCCCATCATCACGGTCGGGGCATGGTCGTGGCCTTTGACCAGCAACCCGGGCTCGTCCCAGATCGACAGGCTGAACGGCCCCATCGAGCGCGTCATGCCATGGCCCTTCAGCCAGGCTTCGGCGCGGGCGATCAGGGCCGCCGCGACCTCGGCATCGGCCGCCTCGAACATCCCCCATTGGCCGGTGCCGGCGCCGATATGCTCGAGCACCAGTTGGTCGATCTGGGCGGAGATACGCCCGACCGGCTCGCCGTCGCGCTCGGCCAGGAAAAAGGCGGCTTCGGCATGTTCGAACCAAGGGTTGGTGCGCGGATCGAGCAGGCCGTGCACTTCCGTCTTAAGCGGCGGCACCCAGTGCGGATCGTCGCGGTTCAACGTCCACTGCACGTTGACGAACGTCCTGACGTCGGCGGCCTCCTCGACGGAGCGGATCGTAACGGGAGAAGAGCTCATGGGTCCGCTTGGTAGCGGCTCCCATGGCCCCTGTCACCGCACCGGCGCGCCTCGCTGCCTGTCCCATTCGGCCTCGAACGCGCGTTCGGCTCGCGTGACCTGGCGCCGCAGCTCTGCGGCATCGACGAAGGCGTCAGCTTCGCCCGCCTGCTGGCGCGCGCGCTTGCCGGCGAGGTCGAAGAATTCGGGGTGGAAGTTCAGGAAAACGTCCGCCTTCATCGCCCGCAATTTCGCGAAGCTGCGGCGGAAATCGGCGGCGGCGTGCGGATAGGTCGGATCCCCCGCCAGCTTCTGCCCGGCGACGCTGAGGCTGCACGCGAACAGCACGGTCTTCGTCGCGCTGCGCAGCGACCAGCTCGTGCAGCCGCGCGTGTGGCCGGGCGTCAGATGGGCGGTGAGCCTGGTTCCGCCGATCTTGAGCGCGGCGCCATCGCCGACGATGCGGCCGACCTTGACCGGCGGAGTCTCGCCAAGCTCGGGCCGGCCGGCGACGCGCCCGGATTCGAGATCGCCCTTGTCGGCGGCACTGGCGACCAGTTGCGCCCCGGTCAGCGCCTTCAGCTCGGCAAGCCCGCCGGAGTGGTCGAAATGGGCGTGGTTGATCAGCAGGTAGCGCACATCCTCGGGTCGAAAGCCGAGCGCGCGGATACTGGCCGCGATCAAAGGTGCGCTCTCGGGCAGGCCGCCGTCGACCAGCACATGGCCCTTGGGATCGGCGATCAGATAGGCGCCGAGGCCGGCGGTGCCGACATAATAGACGTTGTCGACGATGCGGAACGGCTCGGCCGGACGGTTCCATTCGATGCGCTGCTGCGCGTCCTGCGCCGGCGCCGCCGAAGCCAGCGTGGCGATCGCCAAGGCCAAGGCCAGATATCCCTTATTCATCCTGCTCGCTCCCGTTCTTGCGCGGCCGCGATGCGCGTACGGCCTAATCGTGTCCTTGATGGCGCAATATCGGGCGCATCGACAAAGGATCTTCCGTCGCGCGAGCCATGAGAATAACTTATGGTTCATGGTCCGCCCGCATCTCCCGCTCAACGCCCTGCGCGCCTTCGAGGCGGCGGCACGGCACCTGTCTTTCACCCAGGCGGCGATCGAATTGTGCGTGACCCAAGCGGCGGTCAGCCACCAGGTGAAGGCGCTCGAGGCAAAGCTCGGGCGCAAGCTGTTCCGGCGCCTGCCGCGCGGCCTCGCGCTCACCGACGAGGGGCTCGCTCTGCTGCCCGCTCTGGTCGAGAGCTTCGACCGCATTGCCGATCTTGTCGAGCGCGTCGGCGAAGGGCGTACCGGAGAGGTGCTGAACGTCGGCGCGGTCAACACCTTCGCGTCGGGCTGGCTAATCCCGCGAGTGCCGACGCTGGCGGCGGCCTGCCCGCGGGTCGACCTGCGCCTGTTCACCAACAACAACCGCGTCGACATCGCCGCCGAAGGGCTCGATTGCGCGATCCGCTTCGGCGACGGCGCGTGGCACGGCACTGAGGCGCGCTGGCTGATGGCGGCCCCGCTCGCACCCTTGTGCACGCCCGCGCTTGCCGGCCGGCTCGAGCGACCCGCCGACCTGCTGCGCGAGACCTTGCTGCGCTCCTACCGCAGTGACGAATGGACACGCTGGTTTGCCGCGGTCGGCATTTCCGCGCCGCCGCTGCGCGGGCCGGTGTTCGATTCCTCGCTGGCAATGGCCGACGCTGCAGCGCAGGGGCTCGGCGTCGCGCTCGCGCCCCCCGCGATGTTCGCCCGCGCGCTCGAGGCGTGCACTCTGGTCCGGCCGTTCGCGGCCGAGCTCAGCCTCGGCGGCTACTGGCTGACCTGGCTGAAGTCGCGCCGGCCGAGCGCCGCGCTGGAGGCTTTCGGCACGTGGCTGGAAGCAGAGGCGGGCGCCTCAATCGTCTAGCGCGCGGGCCAGCGGCAATAGCCGCTCGGCGAGGAAGTCGATTACCGCGCGCACCCGCGGCGTGTGGCGCACGCGTTCGTGGGTCAGCAGCCACATCGAGCGCGGGTTGTTCGGAGCAGGCGGCAGGCACTGGATCAGGTCGCGGTCATGAAAAGCGGCGAAGCGGGGCAGCACGGCGAGCCCCAAGCCGCCGCGCACTGCCGTCAGCAGCCCGATCGCCGAGCTGTGGTGCATCGCGACCGCATCCTCCAGATCGTTGCGCTTCAGCCATTCGCGATAGGGCCGCCACACCTGCTCGCCGCCGCCGCCGATCAGGCTGTGCTGGTGGAGTTGATGGCGGTTGGCAGGCACGCCATGCTCCTCGGCGTAGGCGCGACTGCAATACAGCGTCCAGTCGTCGGCGCAGAGGCGACGGCCAAACAGTCCGCCGCCGTCCGGCTGATGGGTGCTGCGCAAGGCGATGTCGGCTGCGCCGCCGGCGAGGTCGCGCAATTCCTCGGCGGTGTCGAGCTCGACCCGGATTGCGGGGAAGGCGGCGTGGAGATCGCGCAGGATCGGCATGAGCAGCGTGACGGCGAAGATTTCGTGGGTCGTAAGCCTGACGGTGCCGCTGATCGCGCGTCCCTGCGCCGCCGCGGCATCGGCGAACCCGTCGGCCGCCGCTTTCACGTCGCGCGCCCGCGCCAGCAAGGCCTCGCCTTCTGGCGTGAGCGCATAGCCGGCCTGGCGCCGCTCGAACAAAGTGACGCCGAGCGCCGCCTCGAGCGCAGCCACCCGGCGCGCCGCCGTGGTCTGGCTGACGCGGAGCGCGCGGCCGGCGGCGAGCGTGCTGCCGCTCTCGGCGACGGCGAGGAAATAGCGAATGTCGTTCCAGTCGAGCATCGCTTTATTCTGCACTTTTGCAGAACAGTCGCGCAACATCGTTGTTAGGGGCCCCCGCCGGGCGGGCGTATAACCAACCCACGTCGGCGCCGACGCTCACATCCGGACCACGGAGACCGTCATGAACCCGATTCTCGTCGCGGCTTTTGCCGCCACCCTGTTCGTCGCGCCCAGCCAGGCCCGAGCCCAGACGCCTGCCGCCAGTGCGGTCAGCTTCGCCGATCTCGATCTTGCCCGCGCATCCGACGTCGCCCGGCTCGACCGGCGCATCGCCATCGCCGTCCGCACCGCGTGCGGCGACCCTGCCGCCTACGACCTCAAGGGCCGCAAGGCGCTGCGCCGTTGCCAGGCGGCGACCCACGCCGCCGCTCTACCCCAGCGCGACGCCGCCATCGCCACCGCCCGGCGCAGCTTCGCCGCCCGCTGAGCCGGTGCCGTCCTCGCCGAAACGAAAAGGGGCTCCCGAAGGAGCCCCTGATCGTTCGTGACTTCGCTGCGGCCCTCAGGCTGCTTCCTTGCCCCGGCGGCGCGGGTGGCCGGTCGCCACGCCGCCCGAAAGCTGGGCGACACGCGGCCATTTCTCGGCCGCTTCCGGCGTGTAACCGAGGTTGAACACCGTCGGGCTCTTCGCCGGCCGCTCGGAGCGGTGGTAATAAGTGCGGAACAATTTGTCCCACGCGAAGGTGGTGATCCCGTAATTGCCGTCCTCGTCGTGGAAATGATGCTCCATGTGGCGCTTCTTCATTTCCTGCAGCCATTTCGATTTCGGCTTGTAGGCGAGGTGCTGGATGCAGTGGCAGAATTCGTAGAAGCAGGTGGTGAGCAGGCCGGTCGCGAACGCCGCCGCCGCGCCGCCGACGCCGCCCAGCGCATAGCCGATCGGCAGCGTGGCGATGCCGATCGTCGGCACGGTCGTGTGGAGCGCGCCGAACAGCACTTCGAGGTGGTTCGGATCCTGGTGGTGGTCGTAATGGATGCGCTTCCAGGTCGAGGCGAGGACCGGCACCTTGAACATCCAGCGGCTGTGCAGCACCCAGCGGTGCAGCGCGTACCAGACCACCGGATAGATGAAGACGGCGATGCCGACCGCGGCCAGCGTCGGTACCAGCGGCGCGGGCTGCCAGGCATAGACGGCGATTGCGGCCACGGAGAGCAGGACATAGCCGATGATCGCCGGATACTGGACGTAAGCGACGATCAGTTCCTTCAGCGTCATCTTGTCGAGATGATGCTCGCGCTTCCAGAATGCCGGGCGAAGGGCGTGGGCGATCTTCACTTCATGTACCTCGAATGGCTTTATATGCGGCGGGCGCTTTGCCCGCCAATATGTGTCCGAGTCATGAATGCGCAATAAGGCAGGTTTAGGGCGAGGATTCGGCGAGAACGCGCCCGGGCCTGTCTCCTACCGCGCTGCGTCCGGTTCGGGCTCGAGATTGAAGGCGCCGAGAAAGATGCCGAGGCCGAGCAGATAGAGGCCGACGGCCAGTGGCAGATCGGTGGCGAGGTCGAGCAGGAACTGGACGATGCTGAAATGCGCGAGCGGCTGTTCGAGGCCTACGAACAGCAGGCCGTCCTCGACCGACCAGCCCGGCCACTGGCCGGTGACGAACCACTCGACCAGCTCGATGGCGAGCACGAGCGGCGCCAAAGCGGCGAGCGAGATGCCGGCCCAGATCAGGCAATTGGTCATGCGTTCGAGGGTGCGCTCTGCTCCGGCCATGCCACATTCTAACAGGGGCGGACGAGGGGCATCAAGCACTCGCGACCGTCGCTCCTGGCGCGGCTGACCGCGATGTGATGCTTTGCCGGCGATCCCAATCGGCCGTAACTACCTCGTAAGCTGCTCGCTGATGTCGTGGAACTGGTAGAGGGCGGCATCGCCCTCGAAGACGTAGTGACGCGATCGCGGAAGCGGGCGAGCCGATCGAAAATGGTCCTTCAGGATGGCCGGGTAGATCTGCACCGGCGAGGTGGGCATGGTAGCGGGCGGCCGCCCCGAAGGATCGCGGACCGCGAGCAGGATGCCCATCTTTTCCTGCAGCTGTTCGCCGGTAAGCTTCGCCCACGGCACGGCGACCGGATCGGTCCCCAGCCCGTGCTCGTCGCCGACATAGGGCTCCGGCCAAGGGCCCTCGTCGCTGTGGAGCACGATAACCGCCGGCCTCGGTCCGGCCAGGATCGCGTCGATCAGGCGCACGGTTTCGCGATTGGCGAAGCGGACCTGATCGAGATAATTTGCCGTCCGCGATGCCTGGCGCGCCGCGTCCAGGCTCTTGCAGCTGCCATCGGGATTCAGCACGAAGGGAGGGTGGGGCACGAGAAAATGCGCGAAGACATGCTTGCGCGCCGGGTCTGTCGCGAGGTCGCGCAGGCGGCGAAACTTCTCGTTCGCCCGGAAGCACTGGTCTGCACGGCTGTCCAGATAGGGGGCTCGCAGGCTCTTGGTCCAAAAGCCGATCGCGGAGCTATCGAGCATCAGGCGTGCAAGTTGCGGGATCGCCCGTATCGCGATCGACTCCCGCGCGGTGTCGCTAAAGCGCGTCGGCTCCCACCAGCTGCCGGCGAAGACGGTGCGGTAGCCGTTGCCGTTGAAGACCTGCATCGCCGCATTGCTCCGGATGGCGCGGTAGATCGGCAGCCAATCGGACGGGGACGCTGCGAGTTCTGCTCCCATGGGATCGAGGAGGCTGCCGTTCAAAGTCGAGGCGACGGAATGGCTGGTACGCTGGTAATTGGAATAAGCGCGGTCCTGCACAGTGAAGCCGCGCTCGCGCAGCGCCGCTATGAAGGGCCGATTGTCGAACTGGTAGCGCTCGCGCAGCGTGTCCGCGGCGGCATAGCGATCGAGCAGGATATGCCACACGTCGGGGCTGGCGTCCGATGCCCGGCCTTCCAGCTGCCCCAGGCTGCCCGTCGCCCTGGCACGGTGCCCTTCCAGCCCGACCTGCTGAATCGCCAGCGGCAGCAAAGTCACGAGGAAGACGATCAGGACGGCGATGTTGATGCGGCCCGCGACGCGCAGGAAGGCCGCTTCGTCGGCCGGCAGTGCACGGTAAAGCAAAGCGAGCCCGGCAATGGCGGCAAGGTGAAGCGCGGCCGCCGCGGCAAAGGGGAGACCGAGCGGGGACAGCAGCGCCGGCACGTAGAACAGGTAGACGGCGACCATCGCTGCGAGCAGGCCGGCACGGGCCCAGTTTGCGGTTGCCAGGCGCAGGAGAATGGTCAGCGCGGCGGCGCACAGCGCCGCCACTGTCGCGGTCGGCCAGACATTCTCGAAGCCGAGCCGGAGCCGATTGGAGCTCCAGTAACCCATGAGCGCGACGAGCGTGATGACGAGGCCGCCGAGCGGAACGCGGCCGACAAGGCTGGCGATCCGATCCACGGGGTCAGGCGCGGCGATCGTAGGCGAGGATAAGGCGCCCTTCTTCCCCGAGCTTCGCGCTGCCCACCACACGAGCCCGAGCCGCCACGTGGCTGAGAAAGGCCTCTTCGGTATAATCGGCGAAGATATCCTGCCGATTGCGGAGAAGCTGCTGGACCATCGGGTCGGTCTTCGACGGGAACTCGATGACGCCGCACGGCGCCAGGCCGATCAGCCAGTCTACGGCCATATCGAGCGGTACGTTGCGCGCGATCGCCAGATGATGGATCAGGGCGAGCGCCAGCACCATGTCTGCCGCCGACCGCTCCTGCAGGCTCTTGCGTTCGGCACCGGCCCAGCCCTGCGCGGGGCTGGGATTGGTCGCGTCGAGCCAAAGCGGGAGAACCGGGGCCTTCACCGCATCGAACCGGGCAAAAGCGCGTTCGAGCGCGCCGAGGTCGAAGTCGAAGCCGACTACGCTGGCAGCGCCGGCATCGATCGCCGCCTGGCTGAAATCGCCGCTGTTGCAACCCATGTCGAAGAGCTGTCGCGGCCTGGCCGTATGCACGGCCTCGGCCACGAAGCCGAGCTTGGCCTCGCGGCGCGCCTCGTCGTAGCTGTTATTCTCGGCATAATCGTCCCAGACCGTCTTCTGGTTCGGCAGGGCGAGGCCGGCGATGTAATCGCGCAGGCTCTGCAGGATCGCCACGAGGCGGTGCCGGGGCAGCCGCAATTCGCGGCGCGACACCGCGCGCGTCCCCTGTTTGACGCGGCTGCGCTCGAAGCGGGCCGGACCGACGATATGGGCGAGGACGGTGAAGGAGAGCCGGTCCCGCCAACCGAGCAGCCTGGCCAGATCCTCCGGCGCGATGCCCTCCAGGGCGCCGCGATACCAAGCATGCGGCGCCAATCCCTTCTTCGCCCAGAGATAGAGCGGGTTGAGGAACTGCATGCCGAACTGGCGCTGGCCCGTCCAAGCCGATCCCTCTTCGTACGGCACGATCGAGAGATGGTCGATGAACACGGGCTTCGTGCCATGGAACTGAATATTGTAGGCGGTCGCGTCCGAAAGCGTGAACCCGTTGCCGAGCAGCTCCAGATGGAAGCTCAGGTGATGCAACGCCGCCGCCTTCAGGGCCGAGAAGCACCATTCATAGGGATAGGAGACGAAATCGAGGGCGGGGTGCTCCAGCCACTCCACGGCGCCCGGCGCCAGATCGTCGAGGCTCTTGCTAGCCCGCAGCGGCTCGGCCGGCTGCAGCCAGCCGCGCTCGATCAGCGCATCAAAGACGCCGCTTTCCCGCGCAGCCCGCAGGTTCGCCGCACCGCTCGCATAGACGGCGCGCAGGACGCGCTGCTCGTGGCGCAGCACGCGTCCGGAAGGGTCGCGGAACGAGCCGCCTTCGAACGTCACCGGGATCAGTCCTGACCGCTGTTCTTCGACCGGGTGAGGAAGCTCTTGAGCCGCGTCCAGTACAGCTTTCCAAACATCAGCGCGCTCGCGACCAGGCCGGCCAAGGCCTGCAGGGCGATGCTCACGGTTCCGCCGTCGAGATAGGCATGAGCGGGTGCCGGCGCCAAGACCGCGAACAGCGCGAGGGCAAGCAGATTGTTGGTGAGAAATTTCATGAAGGCGTCCCCATATTTACTGGGGCATTGGTGGTGAAACATTGTCAATATCGCGTTAATGGGGAGCGATATCGAGTAGCTTGTCCGGCCAGTCGATGCCCTGCGAAGGTCTGTGGTGGTTGACCGGAGAGCATCTCGGTCGCGAACGCAGTCTCTGGTATTCCACCGCGTCAGCGCTCAGCTATGGAATCTTCGCCAACCTGTTCGGATTTGTCAGGCCGGACTCGGACTCCCCAACAATCGACTGCGGGAATGCCGTCCGCGCCGCGCCGATCGCCGCCGCCGGCCCAGGCCGCCGCGCGTCGGCGGGCCTGTTACTGGCGGCCGGTTGCTGTAAGGCACCCGCCATGATGATCCGGCGCCTCGTTCAACTCTACGCCGGGCTGTTCGTCTTCGGCATCTCCACGGCCATGATGGTGCGGTCCGACTTCGGGCTCAATCCGTGGGACGTGTTTCACCAGGGCGTGGGCGACCGCACGCCGCTGAGCTTCGGCACGGTCGTCATCGTCACGGGCGCGATCGTCCTCCTGCTCTGGATCCCGCTGCGGCAGCGGCCGGGCCTGGGGACGATCAGCAACATGATCGTGATCGGCCTCGCTGCGGATTTCGGACTGTGGTTGCTGCCGGATATCGAATCGCTTCCCGTCCGTGCCGCGCTGCTCGCCGGCGGCATCTTCCTCAACGGCGTCGCCACGAGCGCCTATATCGGCGCGGGTTTCGGCCCCGGGCCGCGCGACGGGCTGATGACGGGGTTGGCGGCCCGCACGCGTTGGTCGATCCGGGCCGTGCGCACGGCGATCGAACTGACCGTGCTCGGCGTGGGCTGGGCGCTCGGCGGCACGGTAGGATTGGGCACGATCCTGTTCGCCGTGACGATCGGGCCGATCGTGCACATGCTGCTCCCCTATTTCGCGACCCGCTCCGTCAGCCCGGACGAAACGGCAAAAGCCTGATCCCGGCGCCCGACGCACCTGGAATCTCCGTCATTGCACGGCATCGGCTAAGCTCTACAATTCGGGGCTTCTTATTTGCCGTGCCAGAACTTCCGCGATCTTCCGATGGTCCGAACGAAGGGCAGTCATCATGTTGCGCCATGTCGTCTTTGCTTTCGCCCTGATCGCGGTCCAGCCGGTCTCCGCACAGAAGACCCCCGAACATGCGCAGCTTGCCGATACGGACGGGCTGCCGATCGTCGTCGGCTCCATCCATCGCATCCGATCGAGCGTCTATGGTAACGAGCAGATCCTCACCGTCCGTCTGCCGCGCGGCTACGCCGATCATCCCGACAAAAGCTACCCGGTGCTGTTTTCCGTCGACGGCGGGCCCGAGCAGGATTTCGAACTGCTGGCTGGGATCGCGGCGGAAGCCGAATTCTCGACGAGTTTCGAGCCCTTCATCCTGATCGGCGTGAAGACCGACGACCGGTATAGCCAGCTCACCCCGGCGATGAAGCGTCTGCCGCCGGATCGGCTCAAGGAGAATTTTGGAGATCGCATCAAGCCCGGCGGGGCGGACAGGTTCCGCGACTATCTGACGCGCGATGTCGTGCCGTGGGCGACCGGACGCTATCGGACCGATCGCAAGATCCTGACCGCCGCCTCTCTCGGCGGCCTGTTCGTGCTCGACACATTTCTCGAACGCCCCGAAATGTTCGACGACTATATCGCGCTGACACCCAGCTTATGGTGGGACGACGGCCGCATTGTCGCTGAAGCGCCGCGGGCGCTGGCGCGCCACGGCCCGTCCGATCGCCGCATCTACTTCACCATGGGGGATGAGGGCGTGGGCAATCGCACTGCTTCGTGGCTGGCTGCTCTGGTCAAGGCATTCGAGACCAACGCGCCCGAAGGCCTCAAATGGGCTTTCGTCGACCGCTCCGGAAGCGAAGAGCATCGTACGATGGCGCTGACCGGGTGGCTCGACGCAATGCGCACGCTCTACCTGACCCCTGCGCGTTCCGGCAGCCCGCTCACGCTGCTCTATGACGGTTTTCGGAAACCGGCATACACGCCCGAGGCCCGAAAGAATCTCGACGCCGGTCCCTGCACCCGCGCGATCGCCGAACCGGTCTCGTTCAAGGAGAAAAATCGTCGGGCGAACGAGCTTTACGGCATGTGCCTGCTGATGAAGCCCGGCCCGGAAATCACTGCCGGCAATCTCAAGCCGGGGGATTTTGGACGCCGCCAGTGACGTCGGCACCCAATCGGAGTTCGTTGGGCCGACATGGCGGCGGCACCCGAGTGAAAGCGCTCCTCCGTCTGCCTGAATGCGTCCACGCTGGGCAGAGGCTACGCCAGCCGTAGTCGCCGGCCCAGGCCGCCGAGCGCCCGGCGGTCGCTGCGGACCAGGCCGAGGCGGAGGGCACACCAGCTCGTCAGCATCCACAAAGCGAAGACCGAGACGAAGCGGACCGGCCCGTGGGTCATATGTTCGGCCAGCGCCATCAAAGCGAGGCCGACCAGGCTGACGCCGAGGCCGTAGATGAGCTTGTGGTCGAACGGAGAGAGGCCGTCGCTGATGTGGAGCTCGACGGTGGCGGCATAAGCGATCGCGACGACCGCAACGCCGGCGGCGATCGCCATGCCCATCGCACCCATCTCCGGCACCAGCCACCAGGCGAGCCCCGCCCAGATGATCGTGCCGATCAGGCTGTTGACGAGCGGGTAGATGCGGTGGCCGGTCATCTCGACGATCGCTGTAGCCGGGCCGACGACAGCCTCCAGCGCGCGCGCCGCGACCAGCACGTAGAGCAGGGGCAAAGCGGCCATCGCCTCGGGCCGGTAGAGGCTTAGGATGTCGGCGCCGGCGAAGATGAGGAGGCCGGCGAGGGGCACCACCATCGCCGTCGAGACGCGGCTGGCGAACCGGTAAAGCGGGGCGATCGCGACGCGGTCGACGCGCGCCTGCGCCGCCGAGAGCGGCCCCATCACATATTGGAAGGCCTGGCGGACGAAGAAGGTGACGGTCGAGATCTTGCGCGCGATCTCGTAGAGGCCGGCGGCGGTGGCGCCGCGCGCGCCCGGGATCATCAGGTTGAGCACCACCGGCGGCGCGTCGATCAGCAGCCGGCGCGACAGGCCCGAGGGCAGCAGAGCGAGGCCGGTGAGGAGGACGTGGCCGGCGAGCTTCGGCGGGATCGGCGCGCGGACCAGCAGCTTCATGTCGAAATAACGGGCGAGCAGGGGCACGCACAAAGCCGCGGTCAGCACCAGCGAGCAGAGATGGGCGAGCACCAGGCCGAGGCTCTGGAAGCCGATCAGGAAGAAGCCGACTGCGAAGACGATCCGCGCGATCTGCTCCCAGAATACGCGCAGCCGGATCTCCGGGCCGAAGGCGCGGCGTGCGCGCGCGGCCGAGGTCGCGACCTCGATGAAGGTCCACAAGGGCAAGGCCCAGGCGAACAAGGCGATCGCGGTCGGCAGGGTGGCGCGGTCCTCGGGCGCGGCCGAGAGCATGCCGGCGAGCGCGTCGGCATTGAGCGCGGCCAGGCCGGCGATCAGGGTGGCGGGCAGGATCGTGATCAGGAAGGCGAATTTGAGCGCGCCGTGCGCCTGTTCCTCGTCGTCGGCGCCGGGGATGACCCGGCTGAGCGCGGTCGTCATCGACAGGTCGACGATATTCTCGACCAGGTTGATCGCGCCCCACAGCACGACATAGATGCCGTAGGTGGCGAGGCCGAACAGCCAGGTGAAGAGCGGCTGGGCGAGTGCCTCGATCAGCGCGCCGCCCCGCGCCAGGCCGGCCAGCTTGGCCCCGCGCGCGACATCGCCGCGGGTGACGGCGGCGGTCTCGCTCACCGTGCCGGCCCAGCCTTGAAGTGCCCGCTCATTCCTCGGTCCGGATGAGCACGGCCTCGCCGATCAGGAAGAACAGAGCGAATGGCGCCCAGGCGGCGAGAACCGGCGGGTAGGCGCCGAGATTGCCCATCGCGAGCGCGAAATTATCGACCACGAAATAAGCGAACCCCAACGCCATCCCGATCACCGCGCGCACGAACAGCTGGCCGGCGCGGGCAAGGCCGAAGGCAGCGACGGCGGCGAGCAGCGGCATCAGCACGACCGAGAGCGGGCCGGAAATCTTGTGCCACAGGCCGGCCTCGAGCGCGCCGGTCGACATGCCCGCAGCCTTCAGGTCCTCGATCGAGCGGGCGAGGGTCATGAAGTCCTGCTCGTCCGCCTTGACGTCGGCAAGGGTGAACTGGTTTGGCTCGACGCCGGCGCCGGCGACCATGGTCGGCTGGCGCGTCGTCACCGTGCGGGCGAGGTCGAAGCGCTCGACCTCTTCGAGCAGCCATCCGCCCTCGGCCGGGCGGCCGTTCTTCGCCGTCACGATCGAGTGCAGCGTGCCGCCGTTGCGCTCGTAGACGCTGATGTCGTGGAGCCGCGTCTCCGCGCCTTGGCCGCTCACCTGGCGAGCCAGGATCAGATCGTCGCCGTTGCGAACCCAGGCGTTGGTGGTGACGTCCCCCTTGCTCTGGATCCGGGCATAATCGACCGACTGCCAGTCGCTCAGCGTCGCGGTGGCGCGAGTGACGATCCTCTCCTGGAAAATGAACGTCCCGGCGGCGATGAACAGGCTGGCGAGGACGAGCGGCGCGATGATCTGGTGGGCGGAGATGCCCGCCGCTTTCATGCTGACGATCTCGCTATTCTGGTTGAGCGTTGCCAGCGTGATCAGTGTGCCGAGCAGCACCGAGAAGGGCAGGAACCGCGCCACAAGCTGCGGGAAGCGCAGCGACACATAATACCAGAGATCGGAATCGGTGTTGCCGGCGACGCGCAGGATCTTGCCCGATTCGCCGAGCAGGTCGAGCGTCTGCAATATGACGACGAGCGCGATCAGCACGGCCACGCTGCGCAGCACGAAGGTGCGCGCCATGTACCAGGCGATCCGCTTGGACGGGAAAAACTGGACGTTGATCATTCGGCGGGAACTGCCCTGCGCCGACGGCCCACACCGAACACTCTCTTGATCCCCTTGCCGACCTTGGCCGCGACACGCTCGAGCGCGCCGATCGGCTGCCCGCCCGGCTTGTGCGCGAGCGTCCAGTACATCCAGAAGATCAATCCGGCAAAGATGGCGAACGGCGTCCACAAAGCGATGATCGGGTCGACCCGGCCCTGGGCGCCCATCTGCTCGGCATATTGGTTGATCTTGTGATAGGTCACGACGATCACGATCGAGATGAAGATGCCGAGGCCGGAGGTGCTGCGCTTGGGCGGCACGGCCAGCGACACGGCGAGCAGCGGCAGCATCAGCATCATCACCACCTCGACCATGCGGAAGTGGAAATTGGCGCGCGTGCTGTCGCGCAGCTGCTCGGGGATATTCGCGTCGCGGCCCAGCCGGGCCAGTTCCGGAATGGTGAATTCGTTGGTGCCGTCGCCGCGCCGCCGGAAATTCTCGATGGCGGGGAGGTCGATCGGCAGATCGTGGCTCTCGAAGCTCAGCACGCGCGGCGCGACATAGCTGGGCGCGTCGTGCGACAGGCGGCCGTTGCTGAGGCGCAGGATGATCTTGTCGGGGTCGTCGGTGGCGAGGAAGGCGCCGCGGTCGGCGGTGACCGCCAGGGTCTTGCCGTCGCTGGTCTCGGCGCGGACGAACACGCCGTGCAGGTGCCGGCCCTCGTCGTCGCTGCGCTCGACGCGGAGCGTCATGCGCTTGCCGAGATTGTTGAACTCGCCCACCTTGATCGAGGCGCCGAGCGCGCCCGAGCGCAGCTCGAAGCGCAATTCCTCATATTTGTAGCGCGCGTAGGGCTGCAGAAAGCCGACGATGGCGAGGTTCAGCGCCATCAAGGCGATCGCGAACATATAGGGCACGCGCAGCAGCCGGCCGTAGCCGAGGCCGACGCCGCGCAACGTGTCGAGCTCCGACGACAAGGCGAGGCGGCGGAAGGCGAGCAGGATGCCGAGCATCAGCCCGATCGGAATGCCGAGCGAGAGATATTCGGGAATCAGGTTGGCGAGCATCTTCCAGACGACCCCGACCGGGCCGCCCTCGCTCACCACGAAATCGAACAGCCGCAGCATCTTCTCGAGGATGAGCAGCATGGCGGACAGCACCAGCGTCGCGACCAGCGGCACCGCTACCAGTCGCGCGATATAGCGATCAGTCAGCGTGACGATGCCCAACTTTTAGACGCTCCATGACCATAATTTGGCCGCATGCACATACGATCTAGCGAGATACCGGGGGTTAATACAAACAGCCGGGCTCATCTGAGCGCCGGCTATAGCTTCCAGGAGCGCTACGGTCATGTTGAAACTGATGTCTTCCATCGCAGTCGCTGCCGCGCTGACCTTCGTGGCGCCCGCCACGGCGGCCGAAGCTGCGCTCGGCCCCGATGCGGCATCGTGCCGGACCGGCGCGGGCGAGCCCGCGGTGCTGGTCAACGTCACGGGATTCAAGCAGCGCGCGGGCCGAGTCCGCGTTCAGCTTTATGGCAGCAATCCGGCAGACTTCCTCGCCAAGGGCAAGAAGCTGCGCCGGATCGACCTGCCGGTTACCGGCACCGGCCCGATGCGGGTCTGCGTCGCCGTGCCCAAGGCGGGCGAATATGCGATCGCGGTGCGCCACGATGTCCGCGGCGACGGCTCCGACTGGGGCGACGGCGGCGGCTTCTCGCGCAATCCGAAGCTGTCGCTGCTGAACCTCAAGCCGAAGTACCAGAACGTCGCGATCCCCGTCGGCAACGGCGTCAAGGCGATCGACGTCGTGCTGAACTACAAGCAAGGTCTCACCGTCAAGCCGGTCGCGTAAGGCACGGATGGCCCGCGTCGCGCTCCTCTCCAATCCGCGTTCCACCGGAAACAGGTCGCTGCTTCCGCGGGTGAGGAGCTTTTGCGCAGAGCATAAGGACATCTTCCACTACGAGGTGGAGCATGTGGAGCAGATCGGCCTCGCTTTGCGCCAGATCGCGCGGGTCGATCCCAAGGTGCTGGTCATCAACGGCGGCGACGGCACCGTGCAGGCCGCGCTCACCGAGCTCTACCATGGCGGCCATTTCGGCGACGCGCCGCCGCCGGTCGCGGTCCTGCCCAACGGCAAGACCAACCTGATCGCGCTCGACCTCGGCGCCGCGGGCGACCCGATTGTCGCGCTCGAGCGCGTGCTGGAGCTGGCGCAGACCGATATGGCGCCGCACATCGTCCAGCGCGAGCTGATCCAGCTGAGCGACGGCACGGCGGGCGCACGACCGGTGCTCGGCATGTTCCTCGGCGGCGCTGGCCTCGCCGACATCATGCTCTACTGCCGCCACAAGATTTACCCGCTCGGCCTGCCCAACGGCATCAGCCACTTCCTGACCTTCCTGGCCGTGGCGGTATCGATCCTGTTCGGCTTGAGTGGACGGTTCCTGCCGCCGCGGCCCTCGCCGGTGAAGGTGTCGGTGCTGAAGCACGGCGAGCTGCACGGCCATTTTGCCCTGCTGATGGTGACGACGCTGCAGCGGCTGCTGCTCAAGAACACCTTGTCCAGCGGATCGGGGCCCGTAGGCTCGATGCAGCTGATGGCGATCGACGGCCGACGCTCGACCCTGTTTCACGTGCTGATCGCAGCGATCGGTGGCCGACTCGGCCGCACCTGCGTTTCCGGAGTCCATCTGGAACGGGGCGACGAGATCAGGATCGAGGGCGACCGCTCGAGCGTGATCCTCGACGGCGAATTGTTCGAGGCCAATCTCGACCGGCCGATCGTGCTCCGCCCGACCGCGCCGGTCCCGTTCCTGAAGCTGGTCGCCTGATCCTTTCCCGGCGCGCCGCGGGAAGGATATGAGTGGGTGATGACCAATCTCGTCGAACTCGTCCGGGCCGAGCTGGCCGAACCGGTTGACGCCCGCGTCAGCGCGATGGCGGCCGCGCTCGCCGGGCGCTATCCGCAGGCGGCGCGCACCGTGCTTTTCTACGGCTCCTGCCTGCGCACCTCCGACCTCGACGGGCAGATGCTCGATTTCTACGTGATCGTGTCGAGCTATGAGGAGGCCTATGGCCGGAGCTGGATGGTGCGCGCCAACAAGCTCATCCCGCCCAATGTGTTCCCGTTCGAACATGACGGCCTCGCCGCCAAATATGCCGTGCTGAGCGAGGCGGATTTTCTGCGCCTCAACACGAGCGACACGTTGTCGGTCTCAGTCTGGGCGCGCTTCGCCCAGCCGGCGCGGCTGGTCTGGAGCAGGGACGAGGCGGCGGCGGACGCTTCGGCAGCCGCGATCGCAGGCGCCGCGCCCACTTTGCTGGCGGCGGCGCGGCCCCTTGTCGCCGGCGGCGATCCGCTCGATCTGTGGCGGCAGGCCTTTGCGCTGACCTATGCGGCCGAGCTCCGCGCCGAGCGCAAGACCCGGGCTTCCTCGGTGGTCGACGCCGATCCCGACCGCTATCTTCGCTTCACCGATCCGGCGCTTGCCGCCGCGGGCCTGGACCTGTCCTCTCCGGTCGATCCGCGCGCGAAGCGGCACGCCGAACGGCTGTGGAGCCGACGGCGGCGGGCAGGCAAGGCGCTGTCGGTGATCCGCCTCGCCAAAGCGAGCGGCACCTTCGCCGGCGGAATCGATTACATCGCCTGGAAGATTAACCGCCACGCCGGCACCGACATCGCGATCAAGCCGTGGCAGCGGCGCTGGCCTTTGGTCGGGGCGCTTACTCTGCTGCCGCGCTTGTTGCGCCAGAAGGCGATTCGCTAGGCCGCCGGTCGAGCGCGGCGGCGACCGCGTCGGACAAGGCCGAGACGGTGAACGGCTTGCGCAGGATGTCGGCGTCGGCCAGCTCCTCGGCTTCGCCCGCCTCGCCGACATAGCCGGTGACGAACAGGACGGCGATGTGCGGGTAGCGTTCGGTGACAATCCGCACGAGCTCGGGCCCGGTCATTTCGGGCATCATCACGTCGGTGATGACGAGGGCGATCGTCGCGTCCCTCGCCAGGATTTCAAGCGCCTCGGCGCCGCCGCCGCAGGCGGTGGGATGGTAGCCCAGTTCCTCCAGCGCGCTGACCGTCGAACGACTGACGCGCGGGTCGTCCTCGACGACGAGGATCGGGGTGCCGGCGGGGGCCGGTTCGGTGCGCACGGCGGTCACGGCTTCGGCCTCTGCCTCGGCCGCCCGCATCGACCGCGGCAGATAGATCGAGACGGTGGTGCCGCGGCCGAGCTCGGAGTCGATGGCGACGTCGCCGCCGGACTGGCGCGCGAAACCGAAAATCTGGCTGAGCCCAAGGCCGGTGCCCTTGCCGACCGGCTTGGTCGTGAAGAACGGCTCGAAGACGCGCTCCAGATTTTCGGGCGCGATGCCGCCGCCCGTGTCCGACACGCTGATCCGGACGTAATCGCCCGCCGCCAACGAGCCGATCTCGCCGGCATCGATCGAGACATTCTCGACCGAGATTCCCAGCCGCCCTTCGCCGTGCATGGCGTCGCGCGCGTTGACGCACAGGTTGAGGATCGCGTTCTCGAGCTGGTTGGTGTCGGCCCAGACCCGCCACGGATCGGGCGCGAAGCGGGTCGTCACCGCGATCCGCTCGCCGATCGACCGGTCGACCAGGTCGAGCATCGATTCCACCAGCTCAGCCGGCGCGATCCCCTTGGGCGTCAGCGGATCGGAGCGCGAGAAAGCGAGCAGGCGGCGGGTGAGGGCGGCGGCGCGGATCGCCCCCTCCATCGCATTGTCGAGATGAAGCTCGACCTCGCGGCGCGGGCCCAGCAGCTTGCGCTTGGCGAGGTCGAGGCCGCCGACGATCACCGCCAGCATATTGTTGAAATCGTGGGCGAGGCCGCCGGTGAGCTGGCCCACCGCCTCCATCTTCTGGACCTGGCGGAGGCGGGCTTCGGCCGCCTCGCGCTCGGTCGCCTCGGCGCGGAGCCGGTCGTTGGCGTCGCGCAGCTCGCGGGTGCGTTCCTGGACCGCGCGCTCCAGCGACATTGCGCGGTAGGATTCGCTCTCCGCCTCCTGGCGGGCGAGCAGGCGCTCGGAAATGGCATGGTAGGCGGCGAGGCCGAGCCCGATCGCGGCGAGCCCGATCAGGATGCCGAACCAGCCGAGCGCCTCGGTCAGCTTGTCGGCCTCCTCGTCGAACATGCGGGTGCGCTCCATCCGCTGCTGGAGGTGCTCGCGCTCGCTGGCGGCGATCGAATCGAGCGTGCTGCGCAGCGCCGGCCCGGTCGGCGAGAGACCGGCCTGATAGAAAAGCGGGACGCCGCCGCTGGCCTTCTTGATCGCGGCGCCGCGGGCGGCGGCAGCCAGCTCCATGCCGCGCGTCTGGTAGAGCTGCTTCAGCATCTCGATGCGCTGGCGTTGGTCGGGGTCGAAGCGGAGCAGCTTCTGCAGCTCGCCGATCTGGCGGCCCGCGCGGCGCCATTCGCTGTAATAGAGGTTTCCGGTCTTCGGGTCCTCGTCGAGCACGTAACGGCCGAGCGTCGATTCCGATCGGGCAATGGTGGCGTCGACGGTGCGGGCGAGCAGCACGACCTGCTGGGTGTGGCGTTCCCAGGCGAGCGCGTCGTCGCGCGCGCGGTTGGTCAGCGTGACCATCACGATCAGGCCGATGAGGAGGATGGTCGCGACGATGGCGCCGGCGCTGGCCCAACCCCGCCGCCACGAGCCCCCACCCGGCGCGGCGTCTGTCTCTTCACTCGCCATAGCCGGTTCACCCTAATGGAAGCCGGCCCGGCTTGGAAGGCGTTGGTTACAGCCGTATTTACCCTGAGGCGGCACGCTATTCGTCATTGCGAGCGCAGCGAAGCAATCCCGTCGGGCGCTGCGCCCTCCTATGGATTGCCGCGTCGCTTCGCTCCTCGCAATGACGGGGGAGGAGAGGCTTAGCTGATCGCGCCGGTGGCGCGGCCGGCGGCGGCGAACTTTTCGAGGATCTGGCCGACCTGCTCGGCACTGTGCTCGGCGCAGAGCGAGCAGCGCAGCAGGTACATGCCGGCCGGCGTCGCCGGCGGGCGGGCCATGTTCACGTAGACGCCCTGCTCGATCAGCGCCTGCCACATCGCGACGGCGCGCTCCTGGTCGGGAAGCAATACGGCGATGATCGCGCTCTCCGCTTCCTTCGTAGCGATGTCGAAGCCCAGATCGCGCAGCCCCTTGTGCAGGCGCTTGCTGTTTTCCCAGAGATGGGCGCGCTTGTCGCCGGCATGCATGAGCTTGCGGATCGAGGTCGCGGCGGTCGCGACCACCGAAGGCGGCAGCGAGGCGGTGAAGACATAGGGGCGGCAGACCAGGCGGAGCACGTCGAACTTGGGATGGTTCGAAACGATGAAGCCGCCGACCGTGCCGACCGACTTGGAGAAGGTGCCGACGACGAAGTCGACATCCGCCTCAACGCCGGCTTCCTCGAAGACGCCGCGGCCGTTGGCGCCGAAGAAGCCCATGCCGTGCGCCTCGTCGACGACGACCATGGCGCCATGCTTCTTGGCGACCTGGACCATTTCCTTCAATGGCGCGATGTCGCCGAGCATCGAATAGACGCCTTCGAGGACGACAAGGCGGCCGCCGGTGGCGGGCAGGCGGCCGAGGCGCTTGTCGAGATCCTCGACGCTGTTGTGGCGAAAGCGCACGATCTGGGCGTTGCCGAGCGCACAGCCGTCATAGATCGAAGCGTGGCTGTCGGCATCGAGGATGATGTAATCGTCCTTGCCGGCGATGGTCGACATCAGGCCGAGATTGGCCTGGTAGCCGGTCGAGAAGACCATCGCATGCTCGGTGCCGTAAAACTCCTTGAGCGCGTCCTCGCATTCCTTGTGGCCCTGATAGGTGCCGTTGAGGACGCGGCTGCCGGTCGTGCCCGAGCCGAATTCGTCGAGCGCCTTCTTGCCCGCGGCGATCACGTCCGGGTCGAAGGTCATGCCCATATAGTTGTAGGTGCCGAGCAGGATCGTCTCCTTGCCCTGGATGACGGCCAGGGTGGGGGAGAGGACCTTGTCCATCACGATCGCGAACGGATCGCGCACGCCGGTGTCGAGCAGCGCCTGGCGCTCGGCGATGAGCGGGTCGAACTTGGAGAAGAGGTCGGTGCCGGTGGTCGGCGCGGGCGGGATCTCGTCGGCCGGGTCCATCGGGTTGCTCAGGGCTTCGGTCATCCGTCGTTCCTGAGCTCTTCGACGGCGTCGACGAGCTGGCCGACCGTTTCGATCTCGGCCTGCTGGTTCATCGTGATGAGGATGTCGAACTCGTCCTCGACCGAGGCGACGAAGTCCATGACGATCAGGCTGTCCCACTCCAGGTCGCCGGCGAAGGTGGTCGCTTCGGTGAGCTTGGCGCCCTTCTTGTTGAACGGCTCGATCAGCTCGCTCACCTTGGCGAGGGTTTCGTCTCTGTCTGTCATGGTCGCCCTTTATGTCTCAGCCGCGCCTGTGCCAAGCGATTAGGGCGAGAACGGGGCGAAGCTTGGCAGGGCGGCGGTGGCGTGCCAAGCTCCCCAATCGCCCGGCGGAGGGAATGAATGGAGAAAAATCAAGCGCCTGAGGTGCCGGTCTATCCGGCCAACGCCATCCACATGGTCCGCACCACCCAGCAGATCCATATGCAGCTTTCCGCGATGGCGGACCATAAAGCGAGCATATTGATGGGCGCCACCTTCGTCATCTTCACGATCACGATCGGCCAGGCGCAACGCGTGGAGTCGCCGCTGCCGCTGCTGATCCTCGGCGCTTCCGCCTTCTTCTCGGCGGTGTTCGCGGTGCTCGCGATCCTTCCGGCGACTCGCTACAAGCATAAAGGCGCCCTCAACCTGCTCTTCTTCGGTTCCTTCACCCAGCTCGAGGAGGAAGAGTTCCTCGACAGGATTCGCGAGCGGCTGCGGACCGACGACGGCATCTATCTCACCATGGCGCGCGACATCTACCAGAACGGCACCGTACTCCAGACCAAGAAATACCGGCTGCTCGGCTATGCCTACCGCATCTTCCTGGCGGGTCTGACCGCCAGCTTCATCGCCTTCGTCATCCAATATGTCGCCTGGCTGACCGCCTAGCGCAGCCAGCCCTGGGCGCGGTACCAGCCGGCGGTGTCCCCAAGCCCGCCGATCGTCTCGACCTGCGGCCGCCACAGGCTCGCCGGCGGACGGCGCTCGGCATGCACGACCCAGTCGGGATGGCAGAAATAGCCGACCCGGTCCGGGGTCAGCTTCGCCTTCTTGCGCCGCACCAGCCGGTCGATCTGCGCGGCGGCGCTCAGCACCAGCCTCGGCACCGACACGGTGCGCGGCTTGCGATCGAATACCTGGCACAAGGTGGCGGCGAATTCGCGATGGTCCCAGCCGTCCGGTCGGTCGTCGTCGGGTTCGTAGGTCTCGAGCAATGTGTCCGGCTCGTCGATCACGCGCAGGATCAGGCGGCACAGATCCTCGACATGGATCAGCGAGAAGCGCCCGCCCGGCGGCAGCGCGACCAGCCCGCGCTGCGCCATCTTGAACAATTCCAGCGTCTCGCGGTCGCCCGGCCCATAGACGGCCGGCGGACGGATGGTCGTCCATTCGAGGCCCGACGCCGCGACCAGCCGTTCGGACCGCTCCTTCGAGCGGCCGTAGGCGGAGAGCGACGGCTCGCGCGCCGCCAGCGAGGAGATATGGATGAAGCGGCGGACCCCGGCCGAGCGGGCGGCGTCGATCATCGCCGCGGTGCCGGTGACGTTGACCGCTTCGAATGCCGCGGCGTCGCCGGTGATCAGGCCGGCGATGTGGATGACCGCGTCCGCGCCTTGCACGAGCTTGGCGAGGCTCTCGGGCCGGTCGAGCGCGCCGTCGACCCAGACGATCTCGTCCTCGGGCGGTTTCCAGCCGCGCGTCAGGGCACGCACGTCATAGCCCTCGGCGAGCGCCATGCGGAGCAGATGGTGTCCCACGAACCCCGTGCCGCCGGTGACGGCGAGGGTGCGGATCCTCGCGGCGCGACGGCTCATAGCGGAGACCAGTCGCCCCCGATTTGCTGCTCGGCTTCCGCCTTCGCCTTGAGCTGGGCGAGAATCGCGTCGAGCACGGCTTCCTTGCCGGCGCCGGTCGCGCCGGACAGGCGCAGCGGCTTCTGGCCGCATTCGGCTTCGAGCTCGTCCGATAACGCGTCGAGCAGCTCGTCGTCGACCGTGTCGGACTTGTTGAGCGCGACGATCTCGGCCTTTTCCTCGAGGCCCGCGCCATAAGCGTCGAGCTCGTCGCGGACGATCCGGTAGGCTTCGGCGACGTCGTCATTGTTGACGTCGACGAGATGGAGCAGGACGCGGCAGCGTTCGACATGGCCGAGGAAGCGGTCGCCGATCCCGGCGCCGTCCGCGGCGCCCTCGATCAACCCCGGAATGTCGGCCATCACAAACTCGCGCCCGCGATGCTGGACGACGCCGAGCTGCGGATGAAGCGTGGTGAACGGATAGGCGCCGACCTTGGCCTTGGTGTTGGTCACCTGGTTGATGAAGGTCGATTTGCCGGCATTGGGCAGGCCGACGAGGCCGGCGTCGGCGAGCAGCTTCAGCCGCAGCCAGACCCACATTTCCTCGCCCGGCCAGCCGGTGCCGTGCTGGCGCGGCGCGCGGTTTGTGGAGGTCTTGTAGCTGGCATTGCCGCGGCCGCCGTCACCGCCGCGCAGGAACACGACCTGCTCGCCGGCCTTGGTGAAATCGGCGAGGACATGCTCCTTGTCCTCCGACAGCAATTGCGTGCCGACCGGAACCTTGATGACGAGGTCGTTGCCGCCGGCGCCGGTCATGTTCTGCCCGGCGCCGCCCTTGCCGCGCGGCGCCTTGAAATGCTGGGTGTAGCGGAAGTCGATCAGCGTGTTCAGCCCCTCGACGGCCTCGAAGACGATGTCGCCGCCCTTGCCGCCATTGCCGCCGTCGGGGCCGCCATATTCGATATACTTTTCGCGGCGGAAGGAGACGGCGCCGGGGCCGCCGGTGCCGGAACGGATGAAGATCTTTGCTTGGTCGAGGAAATGCATGGGGGGGACATAGGATATAAGGAGCGGAACGAGAACAGGCAGATCGCCTTTGCGCGGAATTCTGCCCGGATGGCCGCACCGCGGGCCGCATGGGATCGGCCGGTGCGCGGGCCCTGCATCTTTGGTGCAAGTGGCCGAAGTCGAAAGCGTCAGGGCCTGGGTGATCTCGCGGCCTTCGTTCAACACTCCCCGAGGCGCGCCCGGCGATGGAGATTAGCCGGGCTCGGACAATCCGGCCTGGCCCAGCAACTGCCGACGGGCCAGTTCGCGCGCCTTGCCGCGCGGCAGGCCGAGCGCCTTCGCCATCGCCTCGCCGAGCAGCGAATCGCCCAGCGCCGCGAGGACCAGCGACAAGGTGATCTCGTGGACCGGCTTGTTCTCGTGGCCCTGACCGAGCTGGTCGACCAAAGTATGGATCGATTCGAGGATCGGATCGAGCGCGTCGCGATTGCCCGACAGGATCATCCAGGCGGCGAGCGCGCCCGCGCCCTCGCGGTCGAACGCGTCGAAGGTGCGGTCGACGATCTCGATCGGATCGGCTTCGCCCTGGCGGGTGCGCGCGACCGCCTCGGCGATCCCCGCGGTCACGCGGTCGCCGATGTGACGCGCCAGCTCCGACTGCAGCCCGGCCGCCGAGCCGAAATGGTGGAGCAGGTTGGCGTGGGTCTTGCCGATCCGCGCCGCGACCGCCTTCAGCGTCACCGACTGCGGCCCTTCCTCGGTGAGCAGTTCACGCGCCGCTTCGAGCGCGGCGAGGCGGCTCTCGGCGGAGGAAAGGCGTGCGCGCGCTATTGACATAAGTGTAAGTATAAGACATTCGGCATCGTCAAGGGAGATAGCTGATGGTGCGCGAAACGACACCCTCCGATTTGACGATCACGCCGCGCGACCGCCGATTCGGGCGCGGCATGCGCACCGACCGCTGGTGGATGGGCGGCGATCCGGTCGCCACCGCGCTCTACAATGCCCTGTCGGCGACCTTCCCGAAGGGCGAGGCCTTTTTCGTCGAGAGCGTCCGCAAGTTCCGCGACGGCACGCCGCCCAAGCTGGCCGAGGAGATCCGTGCGTTCGTCAGCCAGGAAGTGATGCACAGCCGCGAGCATGTCGCGTTCAACAAGCGCGCGCACGAGGCCGGCTACGACCTCTCCAGTCTCGAAAAGCGCGTCGACTGGCGGCTCGACATGGTCCGTGCCCGCGCGCCGATCGCGTCGCTTGCCGCGACCATGGCGCTCGAGCATTTCACCGCGATCCTTGCCCACGAACTGCTCCGCGACCCGCGCCACCTGGCCGCAGCCGACGCCGAAACGGCGGCTTTGTGGCGCTGGCATGCGATCGAGGAGATCGAGCATAAGGGCGTCGCCTACGACACCTGGCTGCACGCCACGCGCGATTGGCCGCGCTTCAAGCGCTGGCGGGTGAAGGCCAAGGTGATGCTGCTCGTCACGCGCAACTTCGTCGTCGACCGCACGGTGGGAACGCTCGAGCTGCTCCGCCAGGACGGGATTACCGGGCCCACGGCGTGGGCGCGCTTCTTCTGGTTCGCGCTCGTGCGGCCGGGCATGATGCGCAAGGTGCTGGGGGCCTGGGCGAGCTTCTTCCTGCCAGGCTTCCATCCGTGGAACCACGACGACCGCGCGCTGATCGCGCGCGAAGAGAAGAAGCTGGCAGTCGAGGCGCCGGCTTACGCCTGACGCAAAGCCCCCTCCCGCCGGAGCGGGAGAGGGGGTCGGTCACGCGGCCATCGCCGTCCTCGGGCGCGCGGACTCCAGCGCCTCGTGCGCCTGCAGCGCCTCGCGCGAGGTCCCGGATTTCTTGCGCAAATCGAGCTCGTACGACCGGCAGGCGGCCGCCTCGCCGCGGCCGGCGCTGTAGTGCGGCGCGATCAGGCCGGTCGGTCGGAAGCCGAGCTTGACGAGGACCCGCCCGGAGGCCGGATTGTCGAGGAAATGGCCGGCGTGGAGCTTGGGCAGGCGAAGCGCGTCGCGGGCGATCCCCACGACCGCCTCCGCCGCTTCGGTCGCGTAGCCCAGGCCCCAATGCTCGCGCGAGATCCAGTAGCCGAGCTCGGTCTCGCCGTCGGGCCGGCGGCCGAAGCCGGCGCAGCCGACCAGGCGCGGCGCCCCGCCGGTGCGGCGGAAGACGAGGAAGCTCGCTTCGTCCGGCCGGCGCTCGGTGGCGAGGAAGGCCTCGGCATCGGCAAGCGTGTAGGGCCAGGGCGCGCTGGCGAGGTTACGGACGATCGCTTCTTCGGCGATGGCCTCGAACAGGGCCGGGGCGTCCTCCGCCCAGCCGGGCCGCAACAATAATCTCTCGGTTCTCGCGAACATGTCTCTTCCTCTCTGGTCCTGTTCGCCGGCCCTTGCCCCATCAGGGTTACGGTCCGGCGACACTGCTTTCGAGGGAGACACGAAAAAAGGGAGAAGGGGCTGCCCCTCTCCCTCGAAACGGTTCTCGCTTGAGAACCTTGGGCCGCCCCTGGAAGGACGACCCGTTATCGATCGTCCTTTATTCCGCCGCTTGCGCGCTAATCATCTCTACGCAGACGAATTTGCGGCCGAGCTTGCCGTCGCGGAACGCGACGCGGCCGTCGGTAAGCGCAAAGAGGGTGTGGTCTTTGCCCATGCCGACGTTGGTGCCCGGATAATATTTGGTGCCGCGCTGACGCACGATGATGTTGCCGCCGACGACGGCCTCGCCACCGAACTTCTTCACGCCAAGACGACGGCCGGCCGAATCACGACCGTTGCGCGACGAACCGCCTGCTTTTTTATGTGCCATGTCGAATCTGCCTTCGTGTCTCTATCGCGCCTTTCCAGGCGATATATGATTATGCGTTCTTGTCGGCAACCGGCTTCTTGGTCGCGGCCTTCTTGGTGCCGGCGGTCTTGGCCGGTGCCTTGGCGGTCGCTTCCGAAGCGGTCTCGACGGCCGGAGCGCCAGCCTCGGGAGCCGGAGCGGCGTCCTTCTTGGCGGCGGCCTTCTTCGGCTTCTCGGCCTTGGCATCGCCGATCGCGGTGATGCGCAGGATCGTATGCTGCTGGCGGTGGCCGTTCTTGCGGCGGTAATTGTGGCGGCGGCGCTTCTTGAAGACGATGACCTTCTCGCCCTTCGCCTGCGCGATGATCTCGGCCGAGACGGTGAGGCCGTCGGTCGACTTCAGGTCCGAGCCTTCGCCTGCCAGCAGGACGTCGTCCAGCGTGATGGTTTCACCCGCTTCGCCGGCGAGTTTCTCGACGACGATCTTGTCTCCTGCGGCAACGCGATACTGCTTGCCGCCCGTGCGCACGACTGCGAACATGGCTGTTTCCAATTACCTTCAAAGCTTTTTCGCAGGCTTAACGGCCGTGGCCATAGGCCCCGCGGGAAGCGGTCTGCTACAAGCGAGGGCAGGCAATGTCAACCGAACGCGGCGGCGCGCTCGGCCTTTTTTCTAATGGCGATGTTCGCGCCGCAGGCGATAGCGTCCGCCCGCATAAGCATCGAAGATCCCGGCAATGGCGGGATGGTCGATCGGCTCGTCGCTGTCGTCGGCGATCAGGTTCTGCTGGCTGACATAGGCGACGTAGCTCGAATCCGCATTTTCGGCGAGCAGGTGGTAGAAGGGCTGGTCCTTGGCCGGGCGCAGGTCCGCGGGAATCGCCTGATACCATTCCTCGCTATTGGCAAAGACCGGGTCGACGTCGAAGATCACGCCGCGGAACTCGAACACTTTGTGGCGCACGATGTCGCCGATCGCGAAGCGGGCATGGGCGACCGGCGGCGCCAGCATCGCGGCGTCATGGTCGTGGAAGAAAGCGTCGTGCGTAGGCATGTCACCTCCAATGTAGGCAATAACGCGCGACCGGCAAGGAAGGGCGCTTGGCAAGCGCGAATCCATCGGCTAGAGCGCCCCCGCTATCGACCGGCCCTGACTTGAGCGGGGTGTCCCTCGTCTCCGCGGAGAGGTGCCAGAGTGGTCGATTGGGACGGTCTCGAAAACCGTTGTGCCCGTAAGGGTACCGTGGGTTCGAATCCCACCCTCTCCGCCACCTTCCTGACCAGTCTTTCTCTCTACGGCGTAAGCCGCTCGGGTGAGGGCGCAAAAGTCCGCGCTTTCAGCGGGTGAAAGGGTGTCGCCGCGACGATCAATTTACTCCTCCGGCCGCCAGGTGGCGGCACTCTGGGGCACCGTCTCTGACAGGCTCCGGCCATACACCCTTTCGGCGGAGAGCCTGATTTCCCTGCAACTTGAATTTTAATCGACATTCACAACGTGCTGAATTGAACCGCCCGCGCCTAGAAACGGCAGATATCTGCCGCTTCATTATGCGCAGATGTGAAAGTTCTGCCGAAGGGCGTGGAATTTATCAGGCGGGGAACAGGGTTGTTTCAGGGCACGAGCAGGGCCCGTTCAGGTTTCGTCCACGGAATGATCAGGCACCTGCAGGAAAGCCCAGGAGCTGCCGCTGCTCGTCCCAACGAAGTGGAAGATCAACGTCTAACAGTCTGCCCAAGGTGAGGCCGGAAGGCTGAAGGCCCTCAAGGATCGAACGCTGAATATCCGGTGCGAGGAGGGCAAGCTTTGACAGCTTGCGGAGATAGGGATCGCCCATCCCTCTGGCATGTTCCTGCTGCGACCTCAGATCAGTCATGTCGATGCCGCGTGAGTTCAACTCGGCGTGTGAGCGCCTGAGGCCGGCGATGAGCGACTTATCCGGACGAGCCCGGCCCTTGGGAGAAGCCGCTTCTACTCGTGATGTACATGCGCCGCGGGTGACGATCCTCACCGGATGAATGATCTGAAGCCGGCCAGCTGACGTAATCGCCCACTCCTCCGCTGCGTCCATAGCGCCGGTCCAATTCTCATGCATTGGCGGCGCTAGCTCGACGACAATGCAGTCACGATGAAGCTCCACCCGCTTCAGGAACGGCAGCAGGTCGATCCAGCTCGAGGTCTGCCGGCCGCTCCAGCGCCTCAGCGACGAGATGAGCACATCCTCGACGCTCGCACCGGGCACGCGCCGGAGCACACGTGCAGCCCCGGGATGCGAAGCCGGTATGCGCGAGATGTAGTAGGGATAGCGCTGCCCTGATCTCCCACGAGCGTGCGTTGCAGACATCCTGTGACCCAGCGCATCATGAAGAATACCGGACAGTGGAGCGCGGCTCGCTGCCCGCTCGCGCTTGACGATCCCCCGCCGTCGCCGCTGCTCCTGGGCCGCACCGAACAGCTCCCGCTCGACGATCGGCGGATGCTGCCCCGGGTATGTCTTATCTTTATGTCTGATTTCACCGACGTAGATCGGATTCCCGAGAAGATTGTAGAGACTGCCGCGACTGAACCGAACGCCGCCCCGGGTAATGCCCGCCTGTGAAGTGGACATTTTCGTCCGGATGCCATCAGCCTCCAGCTCATTGCAGAGAGCGTACACTGATCCCAGTTTTACATATCGTCGGAAGATGTGGCGGACTGCCTCCGCCTCCACCTCATTGATTTTGAGAGTGCGACCTTCCTGGTCATATCCGAGGGGCGGATAGCCGCCCATCCACATGCCCTTTGCTTTCGAGGCAGCGATCTTGTCGCGGATGCGCTCGCCTGTGACCTCACGCTCGAACTGCGCGAATGACAGGAGCACGTTGAGCGTCAGCCGGCCCATGGATGATGTCGTATTGAACGCCTGCGTCACCGACACGAATGAGACGCCGTGCCGGTCGAACAGATCCACGATGCGCGCGAAGTCAGCCAGGCTTCTGGTGAGCCGATCCACCTTGTAGACTACCACGACATCAACCCGCCCGGCGTCTATGTCAGCCAGCAGCGCCTTCAGAGCCGGCCGATCTATATTGCCGCCGGACCAGCCCCCATCGTCATAGTGGGCCCCGACGGGAGACCATCCCTCGCTCTTCTGCGAAGTGATGTAGGCTTCGCATGCCTCCCGCTGTGCATCGAGGCTGTTGAAGTCCTGATTAAGCCCTTCCTCGGAGCTCTTGCGGGTGTAGATGGCACACCGTTTCTTCGTCATTCCGCGTCCCGGAGCCCAAAGAAGCGGGGACCATTCCATCTCGTCCCGGTGATTTTCCGGGCAACTTCGGATAGGCTCTTCCAGCGCCTGCCGTTGTAGAAATAGCCGCCATCCGCGACCTCAACCTGGTGCTGCATGCCTTTCCACTCGCGGGTGATGACGCTTCCTTCCGCCATCAGGTTTTCGGGGCTGGCATCGCTCACGAGAAGCCGCCGCGTGACCCAATCCAGCCCGCCTTCCGTCGCCGCCTGTATGCGCCAGATAAGGATCCGCCGCAGGAGCGCTGGGGAGCGAAGGCGGGGGGCGGCGCCGTAGCGCCGCTCCCATTCCTTACGCAGCTTCTCCAGATCCGCCTGGGCAAGCTGCGCGAGCAACCGCTCGTCCATCATCCTGCGCCTCCTGCGAGAAGGCGGTAAATCCGACCTCTGGCCGTCTTCTCCGAGGTGATGGTCCGTCCCAGCTTCTTTTTCAGCGTGCCGGAGATGAAACCGCGTACCGAGTGGCTCTGCCAACCGGTAGCCGTCATGATGTCGTCGAGCGTCGCGCCCTTCGCCCTGGAGAGCAGCGCCACTACGGTGTCAGCCTTGGTGGATTTGTTGGGGCCCTTTGAACACGCCGTTACTGGTGCACTCCCGGCTGCCGACTTCCTTGTCCGCTTCGGCTTCGGCGGTTCGCTGATCTGGATTGCTTCAGTCATGTCATTCTCCGTCAGCGGCAGGATTTGCCGCACTGACGGAAGCCCCGCGGATCAGCCATCGGCGGGGCATGGGCGCACTCGCCGAGGGTGCGCCGGCAGTCCCACTGACGCTCCGTTCGCAGCTGAAGTCCAGTCCTTTCGAAGCAGGGGCCGGAACTCTTTCGACTTGCCCTTTGGGCCATGTCGAGCAAAGTGCTCCTGCTCCTGAGAGAACCAGGAGCGGGGCGTGGAAACCCCTTCACACAGGCTCGGTCGACGATCATCGGCCGGGTGGCATGCGCGTATGTCCAGCCGACAACGGTAAAGGCGCATGCGCCTGACTGTGTGCAGGTTTCCAACATCCGGCTTCGGCCGTCGCCCCGAGAGGACATAGGAGCGACGAATGAGGCCGAGGCCAGAGCGGTGCTCCACTGGATGAGCGACCGATGGACAGGCCACAAAACTCACACGCGCCGGGCGAGGGCCAAGGACCTTCCCCATCTATTGAGACGCACAGTTCCTCGCTCGTTGAAAAGGTGCTGGAATATAGGTTCCTAGCAGAGCTCGGCAGCGAGCTGCTGCGACGTGACGAAGCCTTCGAGATCCTGCGCAGCGACTGTGATCGCGATGGCTATGACGTGGTAGTCGAGGCCTCAGGCATCCTGCGGCACATGCAACTCAAAGCAATGAAAATGGGAGGCAGGCGATTTGATGTGACGGTCAATACGCGCCTTGCTGCAAAGCCCTCGGGATGCCTAATCTGGATGATCTATAATCCGACTGATTTTTCCTTGGTGTCGTTCAAGTGGTTCGGCTCCGTCCCTGGACGAAGACTTCCAGCGCTTGGGGATCGTGTTGCGAAGCACAGCCGGGCGAATGCGAAGGGACTAAAGGCGGAGCGGCCGCAGCATAGGGTTGTCACGTCGCCGCGTTTTAGGCCCGTGGGCAGTATAACTGATCTGGTTGAGCTGTTGTTCGGACCGGAGCGGAACCTGCTTCTCCAGAACATTTCCATTGAACCCGGTAGCGAACAGCCTTGCTGGGTGCGCGAAGTAGGGTGCGGCAATTTCAGCGCGGTGCCGGATAGTCTGACTTGGGAAACTTCATTGCCATTGGCGATGCTGGTCGACGGCTACGGACTCGCGAAGCAAGCCGGCTTCGGTGACCCAATGGAATTTGAGGGGCAGCAACTCGAAGCCGCGCTTGAGACCGGTACCTGGGGTGGGGGCACAATTGAGCTCTGGGTAACGCTGTTCCTTCAGCACCGGCGCTGGCGCTTCAGCAGCCCCTACGAGCCCGACCCAGAAATGAAGAAGCTTCTTGATCGGCTGGTTTTCCAGCTCCGCACCGCGCTGAAGCAGAGCACATGCGCGGCCTCCAGCCCCTTCCTGTGAGGCGAGCTCAGAGGACGACGACTACAGCTAAAACGGCCGCCAAGCGCCCATAGAAGCTATTCCGAGTCGATCGACGCCCCGGTAGCCGACATTCCGTACCTGCCAAGGCAGCTCCCCGGGCGCGATCTCCGCCGCCTCTTACGACAATCCAAGTCTCATTTTAGGCATCGCTAGACATCCACCTCAGCCCAAAATTTGGTGGCCTTTGGTGCGCTTTGGTGTAGAAACACGCGGAGGAGGACATGATGGCGGACGAAGAGCCACGCCTGACGATCACACTGGATCGTGAGATCTACGAAAGTCTTCTGGACTCCACGACGCGCCGGAAACCCCGGCTGACAAAGCGATATGTCGTGGAACTAGCCCTTACCCGGCTGTTCGAAGAGCTGCAGCAAGGTCAGCTGGAGCTTGGTTTCAATTCAAATCGAAGAAAAAGATGACAGATAAGCGCGACCTCCCCGTGATCTCGCTGTTCTCGGGCGCAATGGGTCTGGATCTGGGCTTGGAACGGGCCGGGTTCAGGATCGCGGTTGCGCTCGAGTGTAACCCTTACGCCATCAAGACGATCCGGCAGAACCGACCGAGCCTGCCACTGATTGACAAGCCGATCGAGAGTGTGACCACCGACGAGATACTTGCGGCGGCCGGTTTGAAGCGAGGCGAGCCGATTGTCGTTGCGGGTGGGCCATCGTGCCAAGTGTTCAGCACGGCCGGAACTCGCCAGTCGTTCGACGATCCTCGCGGCACGCTGTTCGAACAATTCGCGCGGGTCGTCCGAGAATCCCAGCCGCGCTTCTTCGTGATGGAGAACGTGCGCGGCCTCATCTCCGCTGCTGCGAAGCACCGTCCGCTCAATCGACGAGGACCGGGCAATCCGCCTCTCGGTGACGACGAGGAGCTTGGCTCGGCCTTCCGGGTCATCTCGGACCAGCTGCGAGAGCTGAACTACTACACTGTATTCGATGTCCTGAACGCGGCCGACTACGGCACCCCGCAGGCGCGGCAGCGGCTCCTGATGCTCGGTAGCCGCGACGCCGAAGGCATCAGGATTCCCGAGCCCACCCACGACCGCGACGGGCGCCATGGGCGCGCGAAGTGGCGGACGCTGCGCGACGCCATCGGCGACCTGAACGAAGCGGATCCGGAATTCTATCGTTTCTGCCCCGCTAAGGAGAAGTATCTCGTCCAGGTTCCCGAAGGAGGAAACTGGCGCGACCTGCCGAGCGACGTACAGGCGCTGGCCATGGGAAGGGCCTTCCACTCGTGGGGCGGCCGGTCGGGATTCTTCCGCCGCCTGTCTTGGAGCAAGCCGTCGCCGGCGCTGACAACACGCCCGGACAGCAAGGCAACCAGCCTCTGCCATCCGACGGAACTTCGGCCGCTGAGCGTGCGCGAATATGCGCGCGTCCAGGAATTCCCCGACGACTGGGAGGTCGCCGGCATGATTCGCAAGAAATACGAGCAGGTCGGCAATGCCGTACCGCTCAGTCTAGGCAGTGCTGCCGGCCGCGCGTTGATGAAGGCGATTGCCGAGCCTTCGACGGGCGGCAGGCTGGGCGCAGTCGAATGTTGGAACCTCGACCTGCTGGGCAAACTCACGCGCCGCCCCCGCACCATCGTGAACCCGCCCCGGATGCGGCAAGATACCGAGCGGGAGACGATCACCGACTGGTACAAGAAGGGAGGACGCATGCGTCGCGACGCGCTCGAATACGTGCCGCTCGAGCTGCGCGACCTCTTCCAAGCGGCCTTAGGCCGGTCTCAAGCTGACACCACGTCCGGGAACGACGCGCCCTTGGACGCCGCTACGCCCGAAGAGGCGGAGCTGCTCGCCGCAGCGGAGTGAACGATCAGGTCGTCGTTGGCTCCCGGACGCCTATCCGCACGGCGCTCGCCGGCCCACCGCCTCGCAAGGCCCACGCGCCCCTCCCGCGAAGTCGCTACGCGGGTCTTTCGCGCGCGGTCGATGTGACGAGTTCATCGTCCTCGGTGCGGTTGGAGGCGTCCGACATCTGCAACGTCACCGTCTTGCCCGATGGCAGGCGCACCACCAGATCCAGCTCGCCACCGATCGCCGCTATGTATTCCCGCAGTGTCGAAAGGTTCATGTCCGCTTGCCGCTCAATCTTCGAAACGGACGGCTGCTTGATGCCCAGCGCGTCGGCGACTTCCGCTTGGCCCATTCCGACCGCTTTGCGGATCGCGGCGAGCCCCGCTTCGTCGCGGAGTTCGGCATAACGCGAAGCGATCGCCGCCTGTCTCTTGGCCGGCAACGATCCGATCACATCGTCTAGATCACGCGCCATCGTCCCTACTCGCCCTTGCCAGCCTCCCACCGCTTCAGATGGGTCTGGAACCGCTTGTCCGCCCTCCTCACCAGCGAGCGATAGAACAGCCGCTGCGCGATGCCGGACTTGTCACCGGCAACGAGTAGCACCGCCTTGCGCTGCGGGTCGAATGCGAAAGCTGCTCGCCATACGCGACCCGCAGCATCAAAGCGCAACTCCTTCATGTTCGCGAACTTGGAACCCTCCAAGGTGTCCGCGAACGGCCGTCCTAGGGTCGGGCCGAACTCCTGCAGGAGCTTGGCGCGAGCTAGAAGCTCGTCCTGCACGACGATTTCCAGTGCCGCGAAATCGGCCTCGAACTCGTCGGCGAAGATTACCGGCCAACGCATGAAATATAGCCCCTAAGCTATTTCTGTCAAGGATCGCTCTGTCCGTTCCCTTGATGCAGGCCGTTACACAGGATTGGCCTGCGGTGCTTTCGACATACTCGTCGCGGCGAGCAGATCGCTGAGGAACCCTTCGCGAGTCACCGGCGCGACGACCTCGTCACGCAGGAGATCCTGCGCGGCGAGCTCCTTCGCGAGCAGTCTGCCGTACTCGCTTTCCTCGATCGTCCGCGACGCGAGGAGCACATGATACTCGACCTCGCGCTGCTGGCCTCGGCGGTGGATGCGATCGAGGCTCTGCAGGTAGTGGGCCGCTTGGTTCGACATAGACTCGTAGATCGCATGCCGCGCGCTATGCAATGTGAGACCGGCGCCGGCGGCCGCCGGGTTGCCGATGAATAGCATCGTGTCGTCCTCCTGCTGGAACCGGCGCACCGCTTCGCGCCGATCCTCGGCCCGGGTGACCGTGCCATCAATGCGAACCGGCCGATAGCGGCCATAGCGCGCGACGATCGCGTCTAGCGACCGGGTGAAAAAAGACCAGACCAGCACCTTCTCACCTCGTCGGTCGATAAGCTCTAACAGGAGCTCGTCCAGCGCCTCTAGCTTGCCCGGCACTGCGTCGTATGCGGGATCGACGGCGGCGGGGTTAGAGCAGATCTGCAGCAGGGCCATGCGGCGCGCCGCGAAGGTCGCGCGCCGCCGCGCGAACTCCTCGTTCGATACTTCTCGGACCTCGGACGCCAGGTGGTCGCTGTATGAATCGTACAGCGAACGCTGTCGCGGCTCCAGCGGCACCTCGATGCGATTGAAGCTGCGGCTGGGGAGTTCGAAAACCTGAGCCTTCAGCCGCCGTAGGTACACCCCGCGCTTGGCGACGATCTCCCCCACGACTTCGCGGAGCTCGGCCGGATCGGTTGGGAGTTCGATGCCCATGAAAGCCGCACCGCCGTCGGCGATGTTGAACTGCTCGACGAGATCGGCCGCGCTGTTCGGTGCCGGCGTGCCGCATAACACTATGCATCTGGCCGCCTGGCTGCGGATCCGCTTCACGGACGTAGTCCGCAAGGAGTTCGCGTTCTTCACGAAGAAACTCTCGTCGACAATCAGGAGACCCGCGGACCCCAGAACATCGACCAGACGGGGACCGAGTCGGTTCGCGGTCTCGAAGTTGGTCACGTAGATGTCGGCGCGGCCATCGAGCGCCGTCCGCTTTTCCGCGTCGGTGCCAACGATGGCGCTCGCACGATACCGACCCGGAAAGAATCTTTCGAGGTCGCTGATCCACTCGAGCACCATGTTCTTCGGCGCAAAGATCACCGCCTTCTCGGCGATCCCGGTTTCATGCAGGCGGTCGAACGCGAACAGCGCCTCGACAGTCTTTCCCAACCCCTGCTCGTCGAAGATGCAGATGCCGTCCACCGCAGGATGAGAGGCCGCCGCGACCGCTATGACCTGGTGCGGATCCAGCACGTCGAGGCCGGCGTAGCCCTCCAGCTCGGCGCGTGCGGCGGCGGGATCCTCCGCCAGCCTTCGGCAGACGGCTAGGGCGCGTATGTGACGCTGCTCGCGATCGGCGGCCGCGCCGACCAAGTCCTTGACGCCGGGTGCGAGCTTGACTGACCAGCCCTTCAGCCCATGGAGCACCGCGTCGATCGCATCCGCCCTCACGATGGCGAATGGCGAACCCGGCTCGGCTTCGTAGGTGACGCCGGCGTTCCGAAGCGCCGCCGAGAGCCGACGCATAGTCAAGGCGCCGGCCGGTCGCAACGCCAGCCGGCCGTCGCGGCCCTGCGTGATCGAGACGAGTTCTTCCCTCACTCGGCGGCGGGCGCCGCTGATGCAGCCGCACGTCGGGCCTGCAGTCCTTCCAGCATGGCCGTGACGGTCTCGAGCATGGACTGGAGCTGCTCCAGCGTTCCAGCCTCGAGGGTCTTGAACTCGTCCGGCCGGAAGCTGGCGAGCCACTCGGCGAACTGGCGCATCTTGGCGTCCGCGGCGGTCTTGTCCTTGGCCCGCACGGGATCGTTGACGATGACCGTCTCGATCGCGCGTTTCACCGCCTCGCCATCGTCTTGGTTCGCCTGTATTCGCGCGACGGGGTCGTTCAGTATCTTGGGGACCGAGCGCACGTCGGCGAACGACTTGAACTTGCCGTCCCACAGCCAGCGGAACACCTCGTCGCGCGCGTCTGGATCGTGACTGAGGCTCCCCCAGACCGCCGGCTTGGTGAGTTCGTCGAAGTACTCAAACTTCTCTTGAATCTTTAGCTCTACCTCCGTCTCCTCGATGCCGTGCTCGGTCTCGTAATACTCCTTAAAGTCCATTGCGAGGCCGTACATCTTGATCCAGCGATCGGCCTGCCTCCACCCCTTTAGGCCGTATTCCGTAGCGATCTGCTGGCGCGCCAGCCGCCGCAAACTTGGATCAGACGGATCCTCATGGACGAGCTGTTGGTAGACGTCATGGATTTCGCCGGCCTTCACGTAGGACGGCCAGGGGATGTGATCTTTCTCCTTGAAATTCAGCTCCGTGAGGATCGCCTTATGAATGCGGGCGTCTCGCTCGGGATCGCCCGAAGGCTGATAGACGAACGCTGGCATCCACTTCGCCACCGTGCGGGCGTCGGCGAGACCGTCGACGCGCATGATGTGCTTGGTCGCGTAGAACCGGCGGTTGCCGTCCCACAGCTTGCCCGCGCCGCCGTCGCCGACGAAGAGAACCACTGGCTCCTGCATGCCGTTGGCAGCGATGGATCGAGCGAGACGGTCGATCTGGAATGGCCTCAATGAGTCCTTCGTCTCGAGCCGATCCGCATCGATCATGATGTCGTAGATGTCCTCGGTCGTCGGCCGTGCCATGAAGTCGCCGCGCCGTGATTGCCAGCTGCGCAGATAGTGTTTCAATCGTACGTTCTCGACCCAGCCATCGACATCGTCGACATGGACCTTCCCGTGCCACATCGACACCTCGTTGCCGTGATATTTGCGCACGACACGTCGCGGGTGCTGGTCGCGATCGTCCGCGGCGACCTCGCGCACATACCTGTCTAGGATCGGCGGCCAAGGGTTCAGGTTTGCGGGAGTGGACATAGGATTCTCCATCATTCGTTTCCTTGATGCAGGGCGTTACAGCCGTGATCACTCCTCGGCCTCGCGCCATCGGCCGTTGGGGAAGATGGCGGCTTCGGCGCGTTCGGGCGGCTGCAAGCCCATTGCGACGATTGTCCTTGGGATCGCCTCGCGCAGCCTCGCGTAGGCGCGATGCTTCGCAGTGCGGAACGCCCCCTCCTTCATTCCGAGATCGACGGGCGCGTCAGTGGAGGCGTAGGCGAAATCCGCCGGCTTTTCCGGGTCGAACGCCAGATCCTTGAACATCAGCAGCTCAAGAATCCGACGCGATCCGATTGGCAGACCAGCGACCGCGTCGCGCACGACCTCGACCGCCCAGAACCCCTCGACCTCCAGCTCGGGCACCGCGTCTTCGATCAGATCAAGCGCAAGCGGCCCATCGGGCTCGCCGGCCTCGCCAGCATCAACGAGCTGGAATGCGTCGACATCTAAATCCGCAACACGATCGACGTCGAAGTCGTCGTCGATTGCCTCGGCGCGTCGCGCCCGCAGGAGTTGACGCGCCTCGTTGACCGCAATGGTGAAGACGTAGGCATACGGATTGCTAACGCTAGCGCGGTTCTCGATCGCAGGCCGAAACCGCTCGAACGCTTGGGACACACAGTCGTCCCGGTCGGCCTCCTGAAGCTCGAGAACGGCAGCGAGATGAGTGCTGATCCGCGGCGCGACCCGAACCGAGAGGAACTTGTAGATCTCGCTCTCCGGGGCATCGGACCAGATCTCGCGGAACGCCGACGACACGCCACCGGCATCGGCATCGGCATCGATGACCGGCAGCTGCGCTTCCTCGTCGTCGTCCTTGGTCAACTGCCGCCTGCTCCCGGAATCATGTGTCCGCGCACCTTGATGACATGCGTTACACCATGTCTCGCCATGCCCGTCGAACAGCACCGACGGATTCTCGCGCATCTTCGCGAGACCGATCGGGCGCGCCGCGCCAATAGCCGTACAAGTGAGCTCGGCCGGCGGTTGCAGGAGATCTCCGGTGTCGAGCCACTGGTGTCGAGCGCGCTGGTGACCATCCCCGCCCTCAAGTCTGGGCGAATCCTCTCATCATGGCTCGGGCTCGTGCATCCGGGTATGGGGACGGCTCGGCGGCATGACCAAGGTCGGCAACACCTATCCGAGGCCGATGTTGTTCGTCTGCGCGACGGCGGCAACGCGCTCACGAGGTTGGCAAGGGCAGGAGACTGGCTGACGCGAGGTCCGATGATCAGGGTGAAACCCACCCACGACCAGGCGCTTAGAGCGCGTGCAATTGGTCAAAACTCACGATCAGCGGACAAGGCATCATGGCCAGCGGTACATGACAACGCCGCATCAACAGGACAGGACATAGCCGCGTTCCTAGTATGCAGGAAATAGCCAATCCTATGTTGTCGATGGAGCGCCGTCCCGCAGGGTCGGAAGCCGATGGCCGCTCCTCGCGATTGCCCCCTGAATGTCGGCGGACCGCTTTCGGCCAATTCGGGCCGTTCCGCTTTCGGTCACCTCCAGCCGAAAAGCGGCAGGCGGGAGTGCGCCACGTTTAGGCGACCAACCCAGAAGCAGACGTATGCAAACGGCAGAGGCTTGGCCGACATGCGCCGTTTTCGGCCGGTCCCGCCCTATATGAATGACCGGAGTTGGCGTGTTTGCAGCCGGCCTCCATGGGAGAACACTGCGACCGAAGTTATCTGCCGCGCTATCTGGCTGTTGATCAGTTATGCCTGATTAGAAACGAAACCGCGGTTCAAGGAGCTCCGCCGGCCACGATAGCAGGAAAAGGAGCGGCCATGGCAGGCTCCCGAGCCGGTGGCGAGAGGTGCCACGCGGCCGGCCGGAGATCAACCCCGGGCTTACAATGGGAGAAACCGTGTGAGTCATCGATGCTGCCGGCGGCACCAACGATTGCCGGCGTCAGCCGTTGGTTACTCGCTCGAAGAGCGGGCGCCAATCGGGGCTGCCGGGTCGGGATCGCGAGTGTAGGATCGGCAGCGTGTTGTTCGGGACGGTGGTCGGCAGCACCAGCAGCAGACCCTGTCCGCCGAAGCCGAGCGGGTTGTCGGGATAGATCGTCACTCCGATGTCCTCGGCTAACGCCTTGGCGCGTTCCTTCTCATTGACCGATCCGAATACCCCAGTCTCGCCGGCGAAGGCGAAGTCATCCTCAGTGAGCACCTCTCCGGCGCGGAAGTCGATCAGGTCGTAGTCGAGAGCCGAGATCGCCGTCCGCACCCTATCCGTCCCTTGCTCGGTCGCGAAGAGCGCATGTGCGAATATGACCGGCTTGAACTCGTTCAGCAGATCGGCGTGATCATTCACGAACCTGATGAGATTGCGTGACAGAGAGTTCCCGGTCGAGACAACATCGTCGATGATTACTATGGCCTTGACCTCGGCAGTCGCGTTCGCCTTGCGAAATTTCTCGCCGAAGCTTGAGGGAGCGAGGATGCGGGTGCGGTGAATTAGGTTCACCTCCGCGAAGTCCGACGCGTAGCGCTGGCCGCTCTTCCCCTCCCCGTCTACATACGTCACCGCCACGTCCGAGCGACGGTCCGCGAGCTTCTTCCTAGTCGGAACCCCCAGCGTGTCTCGGATGGAGCTGGCCGCCTGGCGTAGCCGGTGCTGGTTCTCCTCATGGCTGACCACCCGCGTCGCCTTTAGCAGGGTGAACAGGAGCCGCTGGTCGCGGGCGCCCGGCCGCTGATCGAGCCAGGCGCGCACCGCCTCCGGCCCGATGCCCGTCCCGCGATACGGCGGCCAGTCCGCCGTCAGCGAAACGATTTCGTCCGGCTGCACCCGAGCCGCGGCCTCGATCTCCTCGTCGATTGCGGCGAGTTCCTCCGCCAGTCGGTCGTTCGAGAGACGCGCCAGACCGACACCGCTCAGCCACATGCGGAATAGGGGCAGGCGAAGATCGTAGACGCCGCCATTCTCCTCCAATACCTGCCGGGCGACGAAGTTCGACAGAATCGAACCAAGCTCCTGCGGCGAGAGCTGGGAGACGGCCCTCTCGGCCCGGATGTTGTCCAGGGTGGGCTCTCGATCCTCCCTGATGCAGCGGGCGATTGCGGCGAGCGTACGGCGGCGCTTGAGCGCCACGGTCTCACGCTCCTCGACCGGACTGTAGATGCCATCCTGCCACAGATGGACGAACTGGTTGCTCTCGAAATCGGGAACCCGCGCCTGAACCGCCAGGCGCACCTCCTCGGCGCTGACGTCGGCATCGCGCTCGGCGACGGCCCGCTTCATCACCTCCTTGCAGATGGCCTTCGCGAAGTAGGGATTTCCGCTGCTGAAGGCGAATACCTCCGAGATCGCGTCGAGATGCCACTCAAGCACATCCTGGGCCGGCCTGCGGATCAGCTGCTCGAAGTCCTCCCACTCGTCCGAGCGCGAGAAGTAGGTCAGGTTAATTCGGGAGAAGCGGTTGAGCTTGTGCCCCTGCCGATCCATCACGTACGGCATGTTCTCGCCGCCGACGAGCAGTAGGCAGAAGTTCGGAAGCCCGGTCAGTGCCCGCAGGTTCGAGAAGAACACCTCGGCGAGTGGGCCCTGCAGGTAGAGATCCTGGGCGATCTCATCGAATTCGTCGAGGATGACCACAAAGCGACGTTCCGGTTCCATCTCGGACATTCGCTGGCATAGGCTCACGAGCGGGGCGAGCGTGCCCGAGTAGTCTCCGGTCGGGTAATGCGCGCCCGGCGGCAGCGCTCCCCGCACGAAGTCATCGAGCTTCTCCCCCAGGTTCCGCAGCGTTGTGCGGGAGTCTTCCGCAGCGATGTCGCCCCACAGGATGTAGAGCTTCTGCAGACGACCGTCTCCCTCCTCCATGGAGAGGCTCACCGCCTCGTCGGCGGCCGCTTGCGCCAGCGACGTCTTGCCGACACGCTTCTGGCCGTCGATGTAGGTGGACTCCATCGGGGACTGGAGCAGGCGCGAGACCAAGGTCTGGACCTGCTCGCGGCGACCGATGAAGCGCGAGCCGCTCGCCGGGGACTCGGCGTACGGATTCCGGTACTTGTACTTAGTCCAGTCGATGTCCGCACGCTGCGCCAAGACTCGCACTTCGAAAAGGTCCTCGGAGACCGTTCCGCTTCCAAGCTCATTCCACGTCAGGTGGACGTCCGCAGAGAAGGCATCGCACGCATCGACGACTGTGATCTCAAACGGGATCGTGAACGGGCCCGGTCCGACGCGGCCTAGCCCCACTTCGGTCTGCTCAAGCATGACATGTTCGCTCGCGCTGGAGATCCTTGCGACCACGGACTGGGCGGTGCCCGGGCCGGGATTGCGCATCGGGATGACGATCCGCAGCCGCCTTTCCTCCTCGTGAAGCGGATAGCGCTTGGTCAGCTCGCCGCCTCCGGAACGCGCCAGCACGCAGCGGAAGCGGCCACGGACACCCGCCATGGTAGCCGACAGCGCGCTGGTCACGTGGTCAAGGAAGGGCTCGAGGGCCATTTGGGTCAGGATCGACGGCCGTTCGCGGACCATCTCGCGAACCCTGTCGATCTCTCGCCCGCATGCAACCACGTCATCGTCCAGCGTCGTCTCCATCCGCTGGACGCGGTCGATCTTGGCCAGGATCGCCTGTACCGCGTCCGTCACCTCGCTGAGTCTGTAGGGCCGACAGCACAGCTTGACCAAGGGATGCCGGAGAGCCCCCATCACGTCGGCCCTCGCCCCATGCAGCGAGTCGATTGTGGTGTAGGACCTGTGGAGCGGCTCGAGGCGATCGAGGAGCGCGCCCTTCAGCCCCGAGAGCCGCTCGTACTTGATGTAGTTCTGATCCTTGGGGGCGAAACCGGCTTGCGCATGAACGCCCCTGATAGCGCCTTCGACAAGCGCGACCGCGCTGGCGACCAATCGATTTGCTGCGTTCGTCTGCAGGAGCTCGGGCACCCAGGACGCCCGAAGCACGACGGCCGCGGCCCACTCGTGACCGACCGGGTGCGCGGAAAGCGCGGCAAGCGCATCCGCTACGGAACCCTCGCAACCCCTCCCTAAGGTCGCGAAGAGGTAGACGCGGAGGGCCCGACGCGCAGCTGCGACATCGCCGCCCGCGATCGCGCGCTCGATCCCGTCGATCAGATCCTGATGCTCAGGTTCCCCGGCGCCTTCCGCTTGTACACCCTTCGACACGCACACTCCCCCAAGAACTTTTCGCCGCTCCAGCCTATCGCTAGTCGGGCACACGTGAACGGTCCAGATGCATGGAACGGACCTCGGGCCTCCACCAGCCGCACGCGGGCCCAGTTGAAGGAGTTTGGCCTCAAATTCGTTCGTGTCCGCTTAAGCTGCCGCGGACGAATGCCGTCAGTGTGAAGCCGGCCAGTTCGAGTCGAACAGCGGTTGGTCGGCATCGCGCCACAATCGGGCATTCAACTTGACGACAGTGCATCCCGAAAGCGGTCGCCGCTGTCGGCGGTGCGACCGATAGCATCTCGACGGCAAACCCAAGACATAGCCGCGGCGGGTTCCCGCCGCGGCCATACCCATTGAGCGCTTCAGGCTTTTCGTTTCTCGATCAGTAGAGCCATGGCTCGATGAAAGCCCGCGCGCGGCGCACCTGCTGATCAATGTCGAGCTTGGGCATGCGCGCGAGCCGCCGCCGCAAGATGGGTTCGAACTCGAACCACACGATCCTTCGCTCGCGTAGCTCGATCAGCATTTCGAAGGCATCATTAAGATCGGAGGGGTGCTCGGCGAACGGCCGATCTTTTGCGCCGAAACAACGATCGATCATCTTTTCAAGGTCATTCATTTTCGTACTCCTACTTCGAAAACCGAGGAGAACCGACAGCGCGGGTCGCTGCCTTTCTCTCCGGCGCATCGCATTTACAGTTCTCGATTCCGCGAATTGGGGAAGCGCCGGCGTCTTCGCACGTTGCAAGCATTCGCCGGGGTGGGCGCCCTTCGCGATCGTTCGCCACACGCGATGCGCCGGATAATCAGCGTACTATTCTCGCGCGCATACGAGAGCGCGGGGTGCAGGGTTTATCTATATGGGCGACTCGGCGCGGGGCTTCCTCGGCGGCGGCGGGCCTGCAGACCGATACAGCGACATGCCGCGCTCGGTTGGGGTCAGGTCGGCCGAGGCCGTCCACTCGTCCTTACCAATGAATCCCCCTTCTCGGCGACGACATCGAACCGCCGCTCCAGTACGCCAAGCGCCAGGAGGTTTCGATCGACATTCAGCACCTCCAGTTGCCTTCGGTCGGCGGCATCCTCGTCGCCGGCTGCCGCGCGCGCAGGCGGGCGAACAACTGATGGATTTCAGCCTCGTCCTGCTTGGTCGCCTCCTCGAACCAAGTCTGCGCGTAACGCCCCGGGATCTTCGCGCGATCGACCTTCAGGCCGAGCGCCTTACCTCGGCGACATTGGAAGAAGCGGCGGGGAGGGGTGGAGTAGCTGTTGTCATCAGCATCTGACCCAGAACAGCCTGCCCGAAGTTCAGAGGCGCCTCGCATGCCAGCTCTCGAGGTGACGAAGTGATCATCCGCCACTGGGCATCAATGCACTTGCTCGACAGTTTGCCGATTGTTGCCTCCGGCCTGTCCGGAAACAGCATCTCCGTGCTGCCGGAAGGTGTGATGGCAAAGAATTTGTCGGCAAATGCTAGCGACGCAGTGAACACCAAGGCGGCGGCTACGCCGTATTTCAGAATACCCATATCTTGTTCTACCCCGTCCCGCCTACAATCATTGTAGAGCAGGAACCCGTTGGCAATACACCGAATATGAATGGGGAGGCTGATCGCAGGGCTATTCAATGTAGAGCCTCGTCATTAAGGGCGCCCATATGACGGGCATATCTACTCTCGACCAGCTGAGAACCACCTTGCGTGGGCAGGGCGTTCGCACAGCCTATGTGAAACACCTCTCTGCGAAGCAGGACAACAGCAAAAACCAGATTTATCTTGGAACGGGGCTCGACGGCGTAACCAACCTCTTTCCTGCCCAAATGAGCTCCCGCTCCGCGAGCGAGAGCAGCGCAAAGCGCAAATCAGCGGTGGGTCAGCCGAAGCTGGAGGGGCGTCTCGACTTCGCGTGGGTCAGCGCGAATGGCCACCGGCAGGATGCTCCGAACACGCGTATCATCGACTATTTCCAGTATCCCGAAGTGCGCCTGTCCGGGTTCCTCAAAGGCGTTCCGGATGGCCCCCGATCGCTGGTGCGTGACGACCAGGGCAGGTTCGGCAAGCGTATCCTCGTGATGGGGACAGCTTCCGATGGGAAAGTCCTGGGAATCGTTCTCACTGAACTCGAAGATCCACTGACCCTGGACTTCCCCGATCTGCCGTTTGCGCAGGCCGGCGGAGTGCTCCGTGTCCTCACGATCGATGGCGACGTAAGCCGCTCTCCGGAGGATCAGCTGCGCGACGAGATCTCCGCGATCATCCGCGGCGGCTGGCACAGCTCAAGGATCAACCGCGGGGGCATCATCGCGCCGTTCACGGGTTCACAGGGGGGCGGATACACGCTTGAGGCGCTTTTGGGCGTCGCTGCCAATGGGAATAAGGCGCCCGATCGGCATGGATTTGAGATCAAAGGCTTCAGTGGGAGTCGCATCAGCCTCATGACGCCCACGCCTGACGGCGGGTACCAGGGTCAGCACAGCTTCCGGGAATTCATGGAGCGCTGGGGCTATGCCGGCCAGAAAGGCGATGGCTCGCGCAGATTCACGGGTCTTCACAAGTGCGGATCTGTGAACGAGAAGACGCGGCTCTGCATGCGCGTAGCGGGGTACGATCGCGCATCGGATCAGTTCGGCGATGTGGCGGATGTGGCAGTTGAGCTGGTGCACAATGACACCGGAGAGATCGCCGCATCTTGGTCGCTGGACAAGCTGGCTAACTGCTGGAACCTCAAGCATGCGAGCGCGCTCTATATCGGCTTCGTGAAGCAAGCCGGCGAGAACGGCACCGATGAGTATCGTTACGGACCTACGGCGCTGATCGGACGCGGCACGGACGTGTGGCGGCTGCTCCGCGCTATCGACAGCGGCCTCATCTTCTATGATCCTGCAGATACCATCTATGCGATTGGCCAGGCGAAGGTCAGGTCGCAATGGCGCATTAACGCCCGTGACCTGCCCGCAGCGATGAGCGTTCTCTACGCGGGTTCCGAAATGGTGACCCTGTGATTGCCGCCAAGGCAGCATGTCTGCATATCACTGCGCAGGAACGCGTCGCAGGCGGCAAGGACATCTTCCAGCGGCAGCCGGTCGCGACCTTTCAGCGTGCATTCCCAGACTTCGGCAATGCGCCATCCGTCCTGCAGCAGCTGATCGCGGACGCGTCTATCGCGGGCGATGTTTGACGCGATCTTCGTGCGCCAGAAGTCCTCGCGGGTCTTTGGCCACCGGAACAGATGACAGTCATGCCCATGCCAGAAGCAGCCGTTCGCGAAAATGAGCGCGCGGCGGGGACCGAAGACCATGTCCGGCTTTCCGGGTATATCAGCGCGCTGCAGCCGATAACGCCAACCAAGAGCCGTCAGGCCCTTCCTCAAAAGCATCTCGGGGCGAGTGTTCTTCCCACGTATCGCTGCCATATTGCGGCGGCGGGCCTCTGAGACTTCCGGCTCAGGCAACCTTTCGCTGCCTCGCCGGCTTGAGGACCTTTCTGTCACGTGCGAGCATCCGCTTCAGCGACGGCTCCATGAAGTGCGCAATTGCTTCCACGACCGGCACAGCAACGGCATTGCCAAACTGCCTGTAGCCCTGCGTATCAGAAACCGGGATTTCCCAGCTGCGCTCGCCGCGCTCAAACCCCATCAGACGGGCGCACTCGATCGGTGTGAGGCGCCGCGGACGGGTGCCTTTCTGCCTGATCAGAATCTCGGAGCCATCCTTGTGATAGCGTGCCGACAGAGTGCGGGCCACGTCATCGGGACCGAAAAGGCTGAACCCGAAGCCGTTCCCCGCCTTCTCATGTTTCGCGCGATAATCCTGGAGATATTTCCAGAGCTTGGGCGTCAGCGTGTATTTTGAATCAATCTCATTGTGCGACTGAAGGATCGACCCAAGCTTTGGCCACTCGGTCTCCGGCGGGATGACACTGTCGAAGGCATCAAAACTGAAACCGACATCCTCACGGAAGCCCGCGATGAAAATGCGCTCCCGCTTCTGTGGCACCCAGGGTTCGGAGCTGATTACGCGGCAGTCGATCCTGTAGCCGAGATCTTCCTGAAGGGTTCTGCGTATCACCTCGAAAGTGCGGCCGCGATCATGCCGCTTCAGGTGCTTCACATTCTCGAGAAGGAAGGCAGGAGGCCGGTGGTGCCGGAGGATGCGCTCGATGTCGAAGAAAAGGTTGCCCTGATGCTCGTCCTCGAACCCGTGCTTGCGGCCGAGCGAATTCTTCTTTGACACGCCAGCCAGCGAAAAGGGCTGGCACGGGAAACCTGCAAGCAGGACATCAAACTCCGGGATCAGACCGGGTTGCTTTCCATAGGGCCGGATATCTCCGACCATAAGGTGGTCCTCACCATCTATGAAGTTTCGCTCATAGGTCTTCTGCGACCAGCGGTCCCACTCGCTTGTGAAAACGCAGCGTCCACCGATTGCCTCAAAGCCAAGCCTCAGGCCTCCGATCCCGGCGAAGAGATCAATAAAGCGGAATGCCGGTTCCGGCCGATCAGCAAGGCGCTGGGCTGCGATCTGCCGTACCCGCTCCGTCACAAGTTTCGGCGCCTCACATTCGCCTGACAGGTAACGGCCGATCTGGCGTTCGGAGAGGCCGAGCTCGTTTTCTGCTTCTGCGACGGTGAGACCCGACCTGCGGAAGTCGGCTGCGAAACCACCGTCGATAACCTTCATCTGCCGCCCTTCGTCATTGCCAGCAATTGCCGCTGGGTCAATTTCCGACACAATGGCGGCCAGACTCCCAGCCGGCAAGTCTGTTCTACAAATGTTTCACTGAAATCTGTGGAAAACGGTGCGGCAGCCTGAGCCGCCGCACCATTGACACTATTTCTCCACGCTGTCGGCGGGCGTCGGCAAGGTCTTCGTCTCCGTCTCCCAGGCAGCGGGCTGGAGGCGCCCGTCCGGATACTGGTGCATGACCCCGCCATTGAATTTCGGCAATATGGCGTGGAGGCGATCGAGCTCCGCCTGCATCCGTTCCTGCTCCTCGAACAGCCATGCAGTGAGAGAATTCTGCTCGCCGTTGACGGCCGCGGCGGTGCGGAGCTCCTGGAGAAAGAGACGGGCTGACGGGGTGTGACCCGACATCGCCTTCTTGGCCAATGCCATCATCACCCCACGGTAAGCGCTGACTTCGACGCTCTCATCTCCGATCTTCGCCTGAACCGGCGATTCTGCGACTTCGAAGACGACAGCGCGGTTGTGCGCCGGCATCCGGTGCCTCGGCTTTTCCTTCTTCGGACGTCCGTCCGGGTTGCCACTGACCCCTTTGGGAAAGGTGCCGTCCGGGTTGCGCTTCGGCCTGCTCATCACGCGGCCTCGCTAGCGCCGAGCGCAATGTCGCAGAGGCGCTCCATCTCGGCCGCACGCCTCGTCTTCACCTGCTCGAAGGTCTCGCCGGTCTCTGCAAGGACAGCCGCCTTGCCGGTGAGCTTCTGCCAGCGCTCAACGGTCACGTCGCAATAGCCCGGCTCGTATTCGATGACCCGCGCCTTACGCCGGGTCTTCTCGGCGGCAAGCAGCGTCGAGCCGCTGCCTCCGAACGCGTCCAGGATGATATCACCCCGCTTCGTGACGTCCTTGATCGCATCCATAAGCATTGCCACCGGCTTCACCGTGGGATGGAGCGCGAGCTCTGCATCCGCGCCCGTCCTGGTTGCTCCGCGGTAAGTCCAGACGTTGGTGCGGTAACGGCCGTTTCTGCCGAGTTCGACGTTGTTGATATGCGGCTCAGAACCCGCCTTCCAGACGAACACGAGTTCGTGCTGCGAACGATAGAGGGATCCCATCCCTCCGTTGTCCTTGACCCAGACGCAGAGGTTCTTGAGTTCGGTGTAAACCGCCTCACCGGCCTCGATCATCTCGCCCTGGTGCCGCCAGTCCATGAACTGGAAGTGGAGGGCGCCTTCGACGCTGTACGCGACCTCGTTGGAGAAGACCTGCCGCAGAAATTCGGTGAATTCCGCGCGGCTCATCTCGCCCGAAGCCATGGCGAATTCCCGGTGGTGGACGCCGCCCGCACCGCAGACATGTCCGTCCACGGGTACGTTGAAGGGCGGGTCTGAAAGCACCATCCGTGCCTTTTCCTCACCCATCAATGCCGCAAAACTCAGGGGCTCTCGCGAATCCCCACAGAAAAGCCTGTGCGAGCCCAACTGCCAGAGATCGCCTTCCTTCGTCACGGGCCATCGCACCGGCTCGCGACCCGCGCCATTGTCGGCGACATCCGTGTCGCCCCTCGCATCGATGATAACGTCCATCTCAGGGGTGGAGAAACCAGTGATCTCCAGATCGAAGGTGAGGTCGAGGGCGGAGAGCTCACCAAGCTCCAGGCGCAGCAGCTCCTCGTCCCACCCGGCGTTGAGGGCGAGCTTGTTGTCAGCAAGCGCGTAGGCGCGGACCTCTTCCTCCGAGAGGTGGGAGAGAGAGACGGTCGGTACTGCCGCAAGACCCAGCCGCTTCGCAGCCTCTACCCGGCCGTGACCTGCCACGATCCTGTTCCTGGCATCCACCAGAACGGGATTGGTAAACCCGAACTGGGCGATGGAGCTCTTGAGCTGCTCGATCTGCTTTTCGCTGTGGGTGCGGGCATTTCGCTTCGCCGGCTTCAGAGCACCCGGTGGCTGCTCGACCACATGCAGCGACCATTCGCTGCAGCGGGGGTTGTCGTTCGCAATGTCGCGCATTTCTTAGGTCCTCTTCATTTTCTCCTGAAGATGGACGACCCATCTTCTCGGGAGACACTTCGCCATTGAAAAGCGAAGTTCAGAGGACGCAGTGCGCCCGGAATCCGGGCGCTTCCTTCGTAAATGCACAGATTTTTCGGACGTGCAACCCTTACTTTCTCAAATTAAACATCTCAACAGGCGCCGGAGAAAACGTGGTCAAGACCATGTTTGGAACCGCTTCTTGGCTTCTGATCCACGCAGCAGGATGCAGGGTACGCGCTATTCATCCTCAGGCTGCCATAGATAGGCTTGCGGCTGCTTCCTTAAGTACGATCAGCCATTCTGACGCACCAGATTATCGTGATCTCGTAGATCAAATATGAATATCGTTCGATTCAGTCCTTCGAGCCCCTCCCTGAGATATCGACAATAGAATTTAGCGGTTGATTTTACCGTACGATCCACGACAAATTCGGTCATGCCGGGGGGATGATGGCGGAAATAAACACGACTTCGAGAATGGGGAAGCTGCGCCGTGCTTTGACGCTGGTGCATTTGCTGGCGGAGTCCAGTGAGGGCCTCACGCTCGATGAAATGGCGGAGGCGCTCGGGGTTAACCGCAGGACGGCCGAAAGGCTGCGGGATGCCCTCCGTGCGGAGTTCGATATCGAGGAGCGTGTTGACGAGCGCACGAAGCGCTTTTTCATTCGGGACCGGCTCGGACGCGCCTATACGCGACCCACCGCGGAAGAGGTTGCTGCGCTTGAAGTTGAGGTGGCCGCGCGGCGCGCGGAGGGTGCAACTCACACAGGGCATCTCGAAAAGCTCCTATGGAAGGTGAAATCGGCCCTTGATGATCGCGAGAAGCGCCGACTTGCACCGGATCTTGAGGCGTTGGTGCGTCTGCAGCGGAGCCGGATCGTGGCAGGGCCGTTGCTCGACGCTTCGCCCGAGGCGCTCGGAGAAATTCAGGGCGCTATCCTTGGTGGGAACTGCGTCGAGTTCGAATACGTCGCCGACAGTGTCGCTGAGCCGAAATGGCGACGCGTTATACCCTACGGTCTCATCCACGGGCCGACGACCTATCTGATCGGCAAGATACCCGAGCGAGATCAGGAACCGGTATTTTTCCGGCTCGACCGTATGAGCAGGGTCCACATTTCAGATCGGACCGGCAGCGCACCGACCGACTGGGACCTTGATGCATGGCTCGGCAGGAGCTTCGGGATCTGGCGCGAGGAGCACCATGACGTTGTTCTGCGTGTGAGCCCGAGCGCCGCTGCCCGGGCACGACAGTGGCGGTTCCACCCCGGCCAGACAATCGAGGAAGATCGGGATGAACTTCTGGTCCGCTTTCGCGCCGGCGGATTGCGGGAGATATCGGAGCACCTCTTCATCTGGGGCGGCGACATCCGCATCGAAGCGCCCGAAGAGCTGCGCGCCGTCATGCGTGAACGCGTCTTGCTGGCGCTGGGGTCGGTCTGATGAACGCGACCGGAATTGTCGTTGCTGCAGCTGAAGCTGAGCTTGTCCACCGAATCGCCGCAACCGGGGTTCCGGTGCAACACATGAAGAAGGTCTCGTACATTGAAGGCTGACGTACAATCGCGGGAGACGACAATCAGGACGAGAACCGCCGATGCGACGCCCCACGCGGCGTCCCTGATCCAGAGCCTTCGGGACATCGGATATTCCTGCGAGACGGCGCTGGCGGATATCCTCGACAACTCGATCACAGCAGGGGCACGTCGGATTGAAATTCTTTCCGACCTTGCCGGTGCCGATCCAGCGATCGCTATTCTCGACGATGGCGCGGGCATGACCGCCGACGAACTGATCGAAGGGATGAGGCCGGGATCACGCAATCCCCTCGGTGCGCGTGCTGCCGATGATCTCGGCCGCTTCGGGCTGGGACTGAAAAGCGCAAGTTTCTCGCAGTGCAAACGCCTTACGGTTCTGACCCGCAAGGCCGGTGTAACCGCAGGTGCTACCTGGGACCTCGATGTCGTCGCCCACACCAACCTCTGGGAGATCCAGCTTCACGACGATGCTGCGGACATTCCATGGTCCGACCGTCTCACCGGAGACGGAACTCTCGTGATCTGGCGTAGCCTGGACCGATTGGGCGGCGGTATCGAGAACGACGCAGGGCGAGCGCAACATATCAATCGCGCGATTGCGCAGGCGGAGCGACACCTCAGGCTGGTGTTCCACCGCTTCATGTCGGATGATCGACCGCCGTTACAGTTATTTCTGAACGACCGACCTCTCGATCCGATCGACCCCTTCGGTACGCGGTTCGCAGGTCATCAGGCCGATCGGGTGGACAGGCTGGACATGGCTCATGGCTCCGTGGAGTTCCAGTGCTTCACTCTGCCCCACCACAAGTCCGTCTCGAGGGGAGACTGGGAGGATCTCGGCGGGCCGGAGGGGCACCTGCGGTCTCAGGGTTTTTACGTTTACCGCGGGCGCCGCCTGATCATCGCCGGCAGCTGGCTCGGTCTGGCACGCCAGACCGAGCTGACCAAGCTGTGTCGGATCCGGGTCGATATCCCGAACACTATGGACGCTGACTGGAAGATCGACGTCAAGAAGGCCTCGGCGCAACTCCCTCCCAAAGTCAGGGAGAGGATGCGACTTCTGGTCGAACGGCTCTCACTCACCTCCAAAAGGACGTATCAGCGCCGCGGCCAGCGCCTCGTGGACCGGGAATACATGCCCCTGTGGCATCGCATCCAGCGCGATGGGGCGATCATCTACAGGCCGGACCCGTCGCATCCGGTCCTTGCGGAATTCTCGGCGCGGCTCCCGGCCGAGATGCAGAACGAATTCACCAACATCATCGGTGTTCTCGGCTCAACCGTTCCGATTGCCTCCCTCCAGGCGGACTTCGCGGGCTGTGCCGAGGAGGTCCAGGTGGATGATGCCGATGAAGGGGTTCTCTACCAGCTGGCAAAGGCCATGGTGCCCGTGCTGCTGGATCGGGGTCTCGAAGCCGAAGAGGTTCTCGACACTCTTCATCCCATCGAACTCTTCAAATCCAACTGGGAGGCGGCGAGTGCCGTGATCCGGAAGATCATCAGCGAAGGAAACATAAATGAGTGAGGCGTTGGAACTCCTGGAAGAGACTGTCTCGCCCATGGTCCTCCGCGAGAAGGACCGGACCGCTGAGAGCATCCGCCGGCTGATCGAGCAGATGCGCGCAATTCCTGTTTTCGGTGAAGTATCGGACGAACAGGCGGAGCGGCTGGCCAGACTTCTCGAAGAGCGAAACGGCATCAACATGGGAATCGGGGCGATCGTCGATGCCCCTGAGTTCAAGCCCTGGCTGCATGAGGCCAGGGCAACAATCGATCCCCATTACTGGAGCCGGTATAAGAAGCTTCTGCTGTCGAAGCGGCTGCCGGCTGACGTCATCACCTCGACCGACACCATCACAGACAGCATCCTCGACCGAATGGGCAACCCGGGAGAGGCGGGCCCCTGGGACAGGAAGGGGATGGTTGTTGGTCACGTTCAGAGTGGGAAGACCCAGAACTACACTGGCCTCGTCTGTAAGGCTGCAGATGCAGGCTATCGACTGATTGTTGTTATCGCCGGTATCCACAACAATCTGCGAAACCAGACGCAGGGCCGGATCGATGAGGGTTTCGTCGGACGCGACACCGGGCGTCTCGAAAAGAAAGAAACGAAGGACAAGCCCCGCGTCATCGGCGTCGGAAAGTTCGATGATCGCAGGGCCCCCGTCAGTCTCACAACGACGCTGAGGGACTTCAACAAGGCGACCGCGACCACGAACACGAGCCAGATTGCCTCCTATGCAGTGCCGGTCGTGCTCGTCATCAAGAAGAATTCACGCACGCTGGCCAATCTTGTCGACTGGCTGAAAGAGCACAGCACAACCCATGGCACCGACATGGTCGACCAGCCCATGCTGTTGATCGACGATGAGGCTGACAATGCGTCTATCGATATCAAGTACGGAAAGGATGAGGTGTCGCGGATCAACGGGCAGATCCGCGAACTTCTCGCGCTCTTCCGACGCAGTTGCTACGTCGGGTACACGGCCACGCCGTTCGCCAATATTTTCATCGATCCTGACAGCGACGACCAGGTGTACAAGCAGGACCTGTTTCCGAGGCACTTCATCTTCGGGCTGGATGCGCCAACCAATTATTTCGGGGCGCGCAAGGTTTTCATCGACGGTGTTCCCGATGATGATCAGGAGCGCCCATCCCACCTGCGCTACATCGGCGACCATGCCGATGTGCTTCCGGTCAAGCACCGGATCGATCATGTCCTGACCAGTCTCCCGGACAGCATGGTTGATGCCCTGCGGTGCTTCCTGGTCGCGCGTGTCATACGCAACCTTCGCGGACAGGGGGGGCAGCATGCGTCGATGCTCGTGAACGCGTCACGATTCACGGGCATACAGGGACTGATCCGCAACCGGCTGCATCAGCATCTGAAGGATATTGAGGATGCCGTGCGGGTCGAGGGTGGGCGGCCTGATGCAGCCGAACGCAATCCCGAGATCGCCGAGATCATGAGGTGCTGGCGGGAAGAATATGCGGAGGCCGCGAGCTGGGACGAGGTCCGGCTGGGCCTTCTTCCCGTCGTTGCCTCGGCTCAGGTGGTTGCGGTCAATGCCGCTTCCTCCGCCACACTTGATTACGACAATGGAAGCAAGGGGCAGACGGTTGTAGCCGTGGGTGGATTCTCGCTGTCACGCGGTCTGACGCTTGAAGGGCTGACCGTCTCCTATTTCCTGCGCAATTCCGTGATGTACGACACGCTGATGCAGATGGGCCGCTGGTTCGGCTATCGGCCGGACTACGAGGATCTGTGCCGTATCTGGATGCCCGAAGAGGCCGCCTCCTGGTACGCCCATATCGGCGAAGCGACGGAGGAGTTGCAGCTCGAGCTGAAGCGGATGCAGCAGGCGAATGCGACCCCCGAGCAGTTCGGCCTCGCGGTGCGAAGCCATCCCAGCGCGCTCATGGTCACGGCTCGCAACAAGATGGGTGCCGGCAAGAAGCATGTCATGGTCGGATTGTCGAACAGCTTCCTCGAAACGGCGAAGCTCTCGGCATCGCCGCCGGCGCTGGCGCGCAACAGGGAGGCGCGCGATCACTTCCTCAAGGAGTTAACCGCGGCGGGCCATGGTCCGGAGGTAGCAGAAAATGTGACCGGCGGCTTCCTGCTCAGGGACGTCGGCTGGGAGCTGGTGGACGACTTTCTGAGGGCTTTCGAGAATGAACGGGAGTCGGTTCTGACGGACCCCAGGCCGGTCCGTAACTATATCGCTGAACGGGCGCATGATGAACTCGGTCACTGGGACGTTCTGATCGCCAGCCTGAAGAGCGACCATGCGGAGGGAGTGCCGCAGATCGTGGCGGGCTGGGAAATCATCCCACCTCGACGCAAGGTCGGTGAAGACGAACTCAGGCGCGGTGTCATTGCGATCAGCGGCAAGAAGGCGCGCCTGGCGTCGCGCGGAGTGGAGAGGACCGGAGTTCAGCCGGAACAGGCTAAGCTCGCGGAGGACGAATACAGGAAGACCGAGGTTGCAGCGAAAGATGCAAAGCCTGAAGTCGGCAGGCTGAATTATCCGGACCGGATCTATCGCGCCAGGCGCAAGAAGCCGTTGCTTGTCCTGTACAATATTGATCTCAAGAGGGAAGAGCTGGCGGACGATCTGGGGGCGCAGGTTCCAGCTGAGCCGGTGGTCGGCTGGGCTCTCAGCTTCCCGATTTCCGGACGTCCTGACAAAAAGGTCGAATACGTACTCAATCCTGTGGCGCTGCGGGAGCTCTTCGGCGACGATGACGGGGTCGATGAGGATAGCCTCGATGACTGAGGCGAGGGATCCATGGCAGACGCTGGCACCCGGAAGCGTCGACGCCCGGCGGGTCGATCCGGATGGCAGATACGACTTTTTCTGGGTTGTCTCGGGCAGGGCTGAGCCCGGTGTTCTGCTGCGCATTCCGCCTGGCGTGGCGGAAACGACGCCGCTGCCAAAGATGCGGAATCTCGATATCGGATTTCAGGATATTGGCGGAAGCCGTGCGCTCGTTCTCATTCTGAAGGACCTCGAGCAGCGGGAACTGTTTGCCAGTCTGTGTCTGGATATTGTGAGGGCCGCCGAGGCTGCTTCCGACGATGCCGATGCGCTTCAAAGAGCCATCCGTCGCACGATGCGATGGCATCACCTCCTGCGAGGCGGTCGCAATGACCTGCTCAGCCTTGAGGAGCAGCGCGGTCTCGTCGGGGAGCTCCGGTTTTTGCGACGGCTCGTCGATCTGCTGGGTCTCTATCCGGCGATCGAAGCCTGGAAGGGGCCCTTGGGGAGTGCGAAGGATTTCGAGCTCAACGGCTGCCTCGTCGAGGTCAAGGCACGACGTGGTGCGGCGAGGCCGTCCGTGCAGATTTCTTCCGAAGATCAGCTTTCAGATGTCGACGGTTTCCGCCTCTTCCTAGTCGTTTCTCCAGTCGACGCGGCCATCAAGCCGAGCGGCCTGACGCTGACCGATCATGTTCTCGAGCTTGAGCGGCTGTACGCCGCTGCTGAACCCGATGCGTACCGTCTCTGGGAGCTTGCGATCACCGATACAGGCTTTGACTTCGATGACGATTATTCGGACCGCCGCTGGACGGTCGGGAAGAGCCAGGAATTTGAGGTTCAGGGGGAGTTTCCGCGCGTCACTGCACCGCTGAAACCGGGAGTGTCCTCGGTACGATACAGCATCGCGCTTGATGTCTGCGCACCTTTCACGGTCGAGCCCGGGGTGCTGGACAACGTAATTCTTGGGGGAGTGGGGGAATGGACGAACTGATCGAGTTTCACCGGGAGTGGCTTGCCGAAGTCCAGGGTGATGCCGATGCGCAAGGGCTGATCACCACGGAGGCCTTTCTCGAAAAGATGGGAGAAATTCTGGCGGAGGCCGGCGAGCTGTCCTCCTTCGCCCAGTGTTACCACGAGGGAATCTTCAAGAAAAAGCCGCTCCAGATCGACGCCTATGGATGGGATCCGGAAGATGAGGAGGGCACGCTCAGCGTGGTGATCTCTGACTTCCACCGGGGAGCGGGACCGGAGTCGATCGGAGGGCCCGAGGTCAAGAAGCTTCTGTCGCGTCTGGTTCAGTTCATCATGGCGGCAAACGACCGTGAATATCGGGAAAACCTCGAGGAAAGCGGTCAGGCCTTTGTCCTCGCAGATCTGATCAAGCGGTCCTGGAAAAGGTTCTCAAAGATAAAGCTCATTCTTGTCACGAACCGAATCAACAAGTCCAGGACCGACGCGAACCCGGTTGGACGAATCGGTGATGTTCCTGTGACGACGAACGTGTGGGATCTGGGTAGAATCCAGAGGTTCATTGAGGCCGGCCAGACGCGGGAAGATCTTGTCATCGACTTTGCCGAGGATTTCGGCGAGCCAGTACCGGTTCTGAAGGCATCATTCGATGGCGCCCCATTCGAAAGCTACATCGCTGTCATTCCGGGAAGTCAGCTTGCCGCCATATACGATAAATGGGGTGCTCGGCTGCTCGAGGCCAATGTGCGCAGCTTCCTCCAGGCTCGAGGCAACGTTAACCGAGGGATGCGGGATACGATCAAGGACGACCCGTCCATGTTCTTCTCCTACAACAATGGCCTCACTACAACCGCCGAGAGCGTCGAGGTCGCCGATATGGGCGAGGGCCTCCTTCTCATGTCTGCATCGAACTTTCAGATCGTCAACGGCGGACAGACCACCGCATCGATTCATGCTGCGCGAAAGCTTGCGGCGGAGAAGCTGAAAGACGTTTACGTACAGATGAAGCTCACCGTCGTCCCACCGGAGCGATCCGAACTCGTGGTGCCGAACATCTCGCAGTTCGCGAATAGCCAGAACAAGGTGAATGCTGCCGACTTTTTCGCCAATCATCCTTTCCACATCAAGATGGAGGAATTTTCCCGACGGATGCTCGCCCCGATCGGCGACAGCAATTATCGGGAGCACAAGTGGTTCTACGAGCGCGCCAGGGGACAGTTCGCGGATGAGCGGGGGCGCCGCAGTGCGGCCGAGCGCAAAAACTTCGATGCCATGTTCCCGAAGGCCCAGTTCTTCACGAAAACGGATCTTGCGAAATTCGAGAACTCATATCGCTGCAAGCCGCACATCGTGAGCTACGGAGCACAGAAGAACTTTGCTGAACTGGCCAAAGTCATCGGCGAGGAGTGGGGCAGGAGCGAAGGCGCCCATTTTGATGAGGTCTGGTTTCAGAGGCTGATCGCCAAGGCCATCATCTTCAGGAATCTCGAGAGGGTCGTGCCTGCGCAGCCCTGGTATACCGGCGGCTACCGTGCCAACATCGTGACGTATGCCATAGCCAAGGTCGTGCATGACGCGCATCAACGCGGGCGACTGATCGACCTGGATAATACCTGGAAGATGCAGCGGGTCCATGTCGAGCTGGAGCGCGCGCTGCTCGCGGCTGCGGAGGCGGCGAATAGTGTGATCACCAATCCTCCGGCCGGTGTTCGCAACATGAGCGAATGGGCGAAAAAGCAGGCCTGCTGGGCAGCACTGGCGAAATGTCCGGTGGAGTATGCGCCGGGATTCCAGGCAGTACTGGTGGACCCGGAATCGGTCCGCGCAATCGATCGCGAGAAGCGCAGCGTGAGACGGCAGATCAGCAGCATCGAGGCCCAGCGAGAGGTCGTCAATCAGGGTGGAGAGTACTGGGCCCAGCTTCTCGCCTTCGGGCGGTCGATAGGCAAGCTCGGTCCAAGGGAGGCAGGCATACTGCAGGCCTGTAGCCTGCTCCCCAACCGGGTACCAAGCGAGAAGCAATGCGTTGCGGCAGTAGCTATCGCCGATAAGCTTGAGCAGTTCTATGACAGGGTAAACTAGCCTGCCGGCTCAGGCCTGACACCTGGCCATGCCTACAGTCCCTGTCCATCCGCAGGAGCACGAACAGCGTGAGCTGTCGTTCCACCGGATGGCGGGGTCCCGCGCGTCATCGACACTGGTGCCGGATCTGATCAGCCGGACATCGACCAGGGCGGTCACGTCCAGTTCTGAATCAAGCCCGCACGTCGGGCATCGAAGGTGATGTGTTCGCGATACCGGCACGTATCTGTCCATCAGGTCGTTCCCCCGGCGGCTCCAGACACCCTCCAGCTGATCGCTCAGCGGGGGCAGCGCGACATCAGCGGAAGCGAGATCATGCAAAAGCAGCTCGCCCCTCTGGAACCGGAAGGCATCGGCGGGCAACAACTCGAGAAGCTGATCGGCAAGGTCGATTTGCCTGCTGCGCGGGATGTCTCCCACCAGAGTTACAAAAATATCGAAACCCTCGGCGGGATCATTGGACAGAAGATTTCATCCTTATTCCGCAACACATGTCAGATATGCTGAACACGACTGGCTGGGCAAGCCGTGCCGGGAAGGCTGGCCGCAAGATTTCGCAGTGACAGCTAGGGCTGCTCCTGGGACGCTGAAAGGTCAGCTCAAACATCGGGGAGAGTATTTAATGGAAAGGCAGCATTCCACGCCTCTGATGATTTCCAGTGACGGCCAGAACGTCGAGCCTGCCAGCCTGCTCGAGCTCGGCCTCGGCGGCCACGGAATGACCGAGGCCGCGATTCAGGAGCTCGTTCACCGCTTTCCTTCCTGCCTGCCCATCGCCGAGATTGATCCGCTTTTCGCTAATCCCGTGCCGGTCTGCCGGGAGCTTCGCACACCCGCGGGCGCGGTCGACAATTTTATGATCACGCCGAGCGGCCTGCCTGTGCTGGTGGAATGCAAGCTCTGGCGCAATCCCGAGGGGAGGCGGGAGGTGGTTGGCCAGATCCTCGATTATGCCAAGGAGCTGGCGCTGTGGACCTCGTCTGACCTCCAGCGGGAGGCCACCCGTCGGCTTAATGCGGAAGGGAATGTGCTGCTGGATCTGGTGCGGGCGGCCGGCCATGAGGTGGATGAGATCGGCTTTAACGATGCGCTGACCCTGAATTTGAGGCGGGGGCGGTTTCTGCTCCTGATCGTGGGCGACGGCATCCGCGTGGGTGTGGAGACGATCGCCGAATATCTCCAGGGCCATTCGGGGCTTCATTTTACATTGGGTCTCGTCGAGATGCCGATCTATCAGCTCAGCGACGGTGCACGGATGGTTGTGCCGCGCGTGCTTGCAAAAACTCACACCGTCGTGAGGAACGTCATCGAGGTCCCCGCGGGTTTCGCAGTCTCGGAGGCGGAGGAGGAGGGGGAGGGGCCCCCAGGCTCGATCGAGACCCCGGAGCAGCGCGCGGCTCGGGAGCGGCTTAATGCTGTTCGACAGCGCTTCTGGAAGGACTATCTGGCAGGGCTTCAACTCGACGATCCTGACCAGATGCCTCCTTCAGCCGCGCTTGGCGGGCACGTAGTGTTCAAGTTCGGAGCACCGGGAGGCTCCAGTTGGCTGACGGTCTATCGGGATATGCGGGGCAACCGCGTCGGTCTGGATCTGTCCTCCAACCGCGCTTCCGTAGGGGAGCGGGCATCGAAGGCTCTGGCCGCCCACGCGGACGAGCTGGCAGAAGAGCTCGGGCCCGGGGTGACGATAGATTTTGGGGGTGATCGGCCCGTCATTGCGGAGGACTTTGCGGTACAGGATCTCGAGGATCCGGCGGACCGCGCCCGCGCGCTGGCATGGCTTCAGGAGCGCACGAATGCCTTCATAAACGCGCTCAGGCCGCGCATCCGTTCCGCCCTCCAGGACCTGGCGGACGAATGAGCCCCCCTGAATCTCGATCCGCGCCGGCGTGCGGCCGTCCCCGGGGCTCCCGCACACAGAGCAGACAACGGCTCGGGCACCTGAACCGTATTTTACATAAGGCCCGCTGGCGGACGGGGGAGTTGCTCACTGTGTCGGTCCGCCATGTCCGCATTGCGCCAGTTTCGGACACTCAGCGGTTCTCCGGACGGCCGGCGATCGGACGTTCGTTTAGCCGGGGGGGGGGGCGGCATTCGACATTTCAGACATTCGTAGGGTGCATCCCATGGACGGCGCCCTAGCCAGCACTGGTCAGTTCCACCTCGGTTTCGGCTCCGCCTCGTACAGGCGTCCTTCAGAACTGCCCCAGGCTCCGGTAGATGGACGGAAACACGGAACCCATTTCGGCCGTCGCCAGCAGCAGGAGTAGTGCTGCGACATCGTGGGTCCTGCCGAAGAGCGACCCTCGAAACAGAAATACCGCGATGAGCGCGGGCAGGGCGGACGACGGCCGGGTCGCCAAAATCCGCGAACACTTGGCCCAGGGGGCTAGTATAGTCGAGCTCTCGGAGATGCTGCGTTGCGAACCGGCTCACTGCTCTATGACTTATTCACACCTCGGCGGCGGCGCGCCAACGCTCGTTTCTTAGTGTGCGAGCGGCGCCCCAGCATCTCCGTTTCCGATGGCCGCGGCCGGTGCGATGTTTGCTGCTGCGGGGACGGGGGTGGAGGACAGGATTGCCTCGGCACGTGCGGCGGAGCTCACGTCGGCTTTTCTCGTCTCTGCTGCTGCGCATGCGCCGTTTTCGGGTGCTAGCGGCATCTCGCCAGCCCGGTCGGCGCGGCGGATAGTGACACAGGCGGTTCCATGATTGCCGTAGTCGCTGCTGCGATAGAAATATTGGTTGTTTCGCGCGCCGGGTCGGAAGGGCAGCACAGCCTCGTTTGCGAAGATCGTCAGTTCGCCGCTCCGGCCAGCCTCGAACTCCGCCCGCCAAGTGGTAGGATTGTCTCCTTGCTGCCGGAAATTGAGCGCTTCGATATGGACCCTGTCTCGCCCGCCGATAGCCCCAGACGCACTGCGTATCCCGACGAGCGGTTGCAGATAATTGGCCGTTATGACCCTCCGGAATGGCACACCGGCATATCCTCCTAGGCCAAGGCGGCCTGCTGGCAGGCCGCGGGGATCCGCTCGAACACGTCCATCGCGCCACGGTTCCACAACCTCCAAGTCGACGATATACTTGCTGCCCTTCCGGACCGTGGCGCCGACAGACTGACAGGCTGAGGCGGGAGAAAAATCGAGCTGCCGCATCGTCAGAGCCTCGTCCGCACCCGATCGGCTGCAGAAGCTGTGGTCGCGCTCGAGCCCGGCGAGGCGCAACTGCGCGTAGGCCCCGGCTATTAGCCACGTCAGGAGCACCACGATGAGTGCAGCCGTCAGAGTCGGAAAGAACTTCCACTTTAGGAAGCGCAGCGGCCGGCGGTAAAGTGGATTCGTACGCAGCTTTTGAAGCAGTGACGGCCGCGAGGACTCGGGATGACTGCCGTCGATGGATTGCCTCCATATCGCACGACTCTTGTCGCGGAGGCGCAGTTCAGTGGCCTTGCCGCGCCAGACCAACAGACAAATAGCCAGCACGATGAGGAGGAAGTAGAAGCTGTTGTTGGCCATCGCGTCGATCAACGGGTCGACAAATTCCGGTGTCGCGACTGCAAGGATACGAATGAGGCCGCCGATCCAGGTCCTACCGTCGGCGAGCACCGGCGGTTCAGGTGCAGCCGCCACCCACACTGGCATTGTAACAAGTGCGATCGTCAGCAGAAGCGTCGCGAAATAGTAGACGCGCCGCTGCCAGACCAGATCCCACACCGCTGCCATCGCGTCAACTCGCCTCTCTCCAGCTTCAGGGTGCTCAATCCGCTCCCGCATCGCCGGGCTTACCATTGGCAGCGGCCGCTGCTCCTCTGCCGGGCGAACGTTCGGCGTTTCGGAATCGGATTGCAGCGCCGTCTCCCCGCCCGCTAGCGGCGGCACAATTTTGACTTGTGCGGGAAGCGTGAAGGGAGCGTAACCATCTGTTCCTGAAGAAATGCGGGCGATCACGCTCTCGTGAACATTTATCGAAGTCAGAAGGCCCTGTGGGTTCCCCTTGGGGTCGCTGAGGTCGGGGTCGTGGACGATGGACTCGCCGTCCGCCGGATGCAGCCAGGCCCCGATGTTGCGGGGCTGATAGCGATAGTAAGCGCCAATTCCCGATCGGCTATCGTGTATCGGCCCAGCGCTATTGGCAAGGGCGCGGAAGCGATCGGTTACAGTGTTCAGCGTTCTCAGGCCCGCGTTCTGCGCTTCTGTCAGCATCCATAGGAATGATACGTAGCTCAGGCTCTCGTCCGGATATCCGCCGCCGACATCGGCGTGCATTCCCGTGAACCACACCTGCGTAAGCCGACCCTCACGAACCTCATCCTGGCTGACCAGCCGTGCTTCGTGCACCTCGTCCCAGAGTAGGGGGTGGAAGGCATCCCGCTCGTCATCGATGGCCAGCGCGTGACGCGCGCGTCGCACCCGAGAGTCAAGGCAATAGTCGGACATGCTGAGTGCATAGATCCAGTTGTCTATGCCGCGCGTGATCTCGACGATAGGGCCGCCATAAGCAGCGACAGTATCCCACACGCCGAGGAAGCTGATGAGTGCTTCGCGGTTGGATTGCTGGTCGTACGGAGCAATCCCGCAGGCGCGCCTCCAAGCGCCGCGCAAAGCCGATGAGATCAGCCTCAGAATTCGGGTCGGAATATGCAGCCGTCGGGGTAGGAAATCGCGACGGAAGGCGCGATACGCGTCCATGCTTCTCAGCCGAAGCTCGCGCTCGCCCACGACAGACACTAGTCCTTGGCTCGCGATTAGCGCGATCACCAAGCGAATTGTGAACGCTCCTCGACTGAACCCGAAGCCGTAGATATCGTCTCCCGGCTTGTAGTTCCGGCATGCATATCGGTAAATATCGAGAATATTCCTCTTTAAGCCGAAACCGAACACTCCGCCAAGCAGCGCCAGCGGCATCAAGGCGGACGTTCCGACCCCGTTGTCGTAGAAGGCTATCTGCTTGCGTTTGCCCGGCGAACTCGGCCCGAGGTCGACTGCTTCATACATTCTCCAGACATTGGTCTTGAAAAGCTTCGCGCTGCTGTTTCCAGTTCCGTCGGAAAACAAAATGAGGCTCTTCGGCTGGTCCGACGAATCTCGGTTTGGGCTGATCTGCAGCGCGGAGGATGCATCAGAGTCGTTCAAGTGCCCGTCCCTATTCTATAGGCCAATTCTGCTTTAGGCGCGAACAGTCGTCAATAGTCTCTTGATTCATGGACAGGTGTCCACATTGGGTCTGGAGTAGTCCAGATCGTCAGCTTTGAATGACTCTTTTTAAGAAGACAGAAACGAAGCAATTCTGATGTTAAATGCCTCTAGGCAGGTACCAAGGATTCATCGCGTTTCTACGTTGTATTCGGCGTAATCCCGAACGGGGTCAAAGACCGCATGCACGTCGCCTATGTAAGATATGAGCTTGACGAGAACCAGTAGGACTCTCGGCTACATCATCCGAAATGGATGTAACATAGCTAGACTACAGCCGCCGCTTCCGACAGTCTTAATGAAATATCGGATTGAGTCGCCACGAAGGAGGCCTCATGAAAGGGTGGGGTTGGTTTACCCAAAGACCCGATCGGGGCGCGTGGGTTGCTGCGATCATCGGAGTGCTGGTCTTAGTGGTGAACACTCGAGCCGCGGACGTTCTCAACGTGCGCCTGCCCATGCAGTGGACTTGGGCGGTGACTATCCTACTTCTTCTGCTCGTCATCGCCGTGATCGGCGCGAGCGTCAGCGGCCGACCCGACGGGGTCGTGATTGATAATCGCAATCGCGTGAGTCTATCCAAATTTCAGGCGACGCTCTGGACTATTCTAGTCCTATCGGCCGTCATCGTCGCCGCCGCTGCCAAAGCTTATGCGACAAAAGGCGAAGCAGCCCTCGCGCTCGGCATCCCAGCCGAGCTGCTAATCGCGATGGGCATCTCTTCCGCCTCGTTGGCCGCAACACCGTTGATCCTCAGCATGAAAAAAAGCAATTCGAGCGTCGAGCTGCTGCCAGAGCGATCCGCAAGCAACCTGCTTGCCGGGCCGCATCAGAGTAGTGGCGACAGCGTCGTGTTTTCCCGCAGTAACGCGTCGCAAGCCTCCTGGGCGGACATGTTCCGCGGCGAAGAAGTGTCGAACGTCGCGAGCCCTGATCTCGGCAAGATACAGCAGTTCGTCGTGTCAGTGGGGTTGGTTGCTCTTTACGGCGGCATGCTGTGGGCGAGGTTCGTCGACGGGCGCATCCTAATCGCATTCCCTCCGCTCGGGAATGAATTCGTCTGGCTGTTGGGCATCAGCCACGCTTCCTACCTTGCGTACAAGGCTGCGCCGCACGGCTCCTCGACCGTCGCCTCGACGAACAGTCTCGACGAAGCGGTCGGCTGAGCTCGTCGCGTGCAGGACATCTTTATCGTCGTCGCGTCCCGGCTGAATGTTCGGGAGACGCCCGGCCTGGACGGGCCCATCGCTGCTCAGTTCGGCCGGGGCACTCGGGCCCTCCGCGAGGTTGGGGGCCCCGATGATCATTGGTGGTTCGTCAAGGCGGAGATCGGCGTGCAGCAAGGCTTCGTCGCGCGCCGCTTCCTTACCGTTCCAGATGCCGTTGCGCCCCCCGCTTTGCCCGGCTTCAATGAGATCTTGTGGAACACGTCTGTCGAAGCAATCGGCGCTAAGGTGCGCTACAAGCTTGGCGACAAAGACAGTGCTCAAGGTGCGATCGACTGCTCCGGCTGGGTGGCGGAAATCACGATCAAGGCATTCAAGTCGATCAACGCCGCCGCGGCGCCTGAAAGCGTGTTCGACAATTACGATCGTGGTGCATTGCGGACCCATTCCGATGGCCAGGTCGCTGGAGTTGCAGCCCGGACCGGGTCGATTCTTCGAGGCTCGGAGGTCGATGTCGCCAATGTTCGTGAAGGGATGCTGATCGGCATCAACTTCGGCACTTATTCATGGGAGCGGAACATTCCGCCGCGCCGCTACGGGATCGACCATGTGGTCCAGGTGGTCCGCTCTCCGGAAACCGGTCAGATGCACGTCAGCCAAAGTTCCAAGAGCGGAGGCGGCGTCACGCTAAATCCGCTTTCTGACTGGCTCAACAATATGCGCAGCCGTGGCTTGATGCGGGAGAACCGGATCTATGCCGTAGATCCGTTCCTGATGGCTGATCCGCATACCCGCTACGCAGCACAGATGAGGTCGAGCGGTCGGCCGGAGGGCGCCACGCCCATGGTCCCGATAGTGGCGGCGGACACGACAATGGCCAGTACTGGTCAACGGCCGGCTTTCTCTGGGCGAGGCGCATACACATATCTTGTTCGCGACATCGTGCAACGCTTCGGCTCGATCGAGGGTGCCGTCGCGGAGATGACGCGGTGCGGGCTCAAGCATCTTTGGGTCCGGATTCACGGCATAAACTATGTCGGCGACAGTCGAGACGGTGATCTGATTCACCAAAAGAGGCTGGTGAATGCCGCGCAGCAGGCCGGTATAGCAGTGGGAGGTTGGGGATGGTGCCAAGGTGAGGATCCGGCACGCGAGGCCGATCTGGCAATCCGCGCGCTGAAAACCTTCGATTTGGAAGACTATGTCGCCGACATCGAGCAGGGGGTCAACGAGGCAAGGTGGACGCAGTCAGAGGTCGCACGTTTTGTGGAACTCGTGCGCCCCGTTGCCAAAGGTTTGTGCATTAGTAGTCACGGATTTATCGACTACCAGGAGCCCGCAATCTTCGAAGAGGCGGCGCCGCTCGTCGACTGCTTCAATCCACAAGCTTATTGGTTCATCGACAAACCCAATCCGAAGATGCTGCGCTTCGTGAAGGCAAACGAGGCAGACTATCCCCTGCGGAAGCCGGAGGCGTACGTCCGGCTCTGTTACGATCGTTGGGATGCGCTCTACCGACGACCGCTGGTTATGACCGGTCACATCGCTCCGGAAGCGGACCTGAGCGAAAGCCTCGCGACCAGTCAGCTCAAGCTGTTTCTCGAGAACTACAAAGCTCCGCTGGGTCTTGTTGGTCTCAATTACTGGCATTGGGGCCGCACAACCCGGGAACAGCGTGACCTGATAGCGCAAACACCGGGGCCATTTTGACCGACTAGCAGGCAGATATTCGGAAGGACAACAAGTGGAGGTGAAAAGGCTGTTACTCCGAACTGCCGAGTCGACCCGACTTGATGATGATATTGCCTTGTTCCAAGCACTTGGACAATTGGCCGAGAGCTGGCCGGCGCTGGCGGGGGAGCTGAAAGATTTCGATTCCGCACTGTCGCTCCTGCGAGCGGTTGCCGATGGCGCCTCATCTGACCCGATAACGGAGGCGTTTGGAAAGATTGGCGCCAAGAAAGCGCTAGAAGTCCTGCAACGACACGCTGGAAAGCTGAAGTCACTGCTCGACCGGATTCCTGACACGATCTTGCAGCTACTCCGGCCCATCGGCGCTTTCGACGAACGGCAGGCAGGCCGTGATTTCGGACGCATAGCTTGGCCGATCATCAGCCGCGTTCAATCGGTAGCGAGCACCCCCTCCTCCGTGGGCGATCCCGACTACGCGCTTTCGCTCAGCGCCGCTGCGACGCTGTCGATGGAAGCGGGTGACACTTGGCCCTATAGTGACCCGATGCCCGGGGCGCTCCTCAGGATGGGTGCCGCGGGGAGCCTAAAGCCTACCGGCAGTGCGACCCTGCCGTTCAGCGTCGGCAATCTCAGCGTGGCCGCAAGCGCCAGTGGAGCTTGCACGCTCGAATATTATTATTCGGTCGCCGACCCGAACACGATTTATGCCCTCGCGGCCGCCCAGCGCCTCGCCAAGCTACCGGATCCATTCGACTTCGATTCAGTCTGGTCAGCTTTTGAAAACAGCGACCTCGCCGGCATCCATTACGAGATGGAAGGAAGCGGCGAGGTCAAGGTTGCAGTATCACTCGCCGATGTCGCCGCGTTGGGGCAGTGGGCGGAGGCTCAGTTAGGCGCAAGTCTCACGGTCGGCTTCAACTTGTCGGGGAAATACTTTCTGACGTTCCGGGCTGGACCGCCGGGCGCGCGAGGAACGTCGCAACTCATTGCCAGCCTATCGAGGCAAGGAGCTCGCGGGGCAGGCCTCGGCGCCCAACTGGGCGTCGTCATCGATGCCGCGCAGCTTGCAAAAAATGTTCACCAGCTGCTGGCGGGCGCGCTTGAACATTGGGACGACGCGCTGAAGACCGTGAAGCCGCTGCTCGCTCCCGGGACTTGGCTCCGAACCGAGGCCGGAAACCTTATCAAGGATAAGGCTGCGGTATTAATACAGGATGACGGTCTACGGGCTGCCTTAGTCCGAGATCTTCAAGGTGTGCTCGGCATTGGGGAAATCGGCGACCCAGCGCTGATCGAGTGGATTTCGGCACAGCTTGCCGGTGCCGTTGATGCGGCAAGCGGGTGGGCGACAGATCCGGGCGGAGCCGTTGAGACGGCTCTTGGGGTCTTGGGTCGTTCGGTTCCGGCATTCGCCGAGCCAAACATACGCGATAGGCTGCAGCCCACCGCGAACGAACTTGTTACCTCTGCGGGTGATGCTCTTAAGGCAGAGGTTCAAAGGATTTTTGAAGCGAATGGCAGAGAGGTGGGAGCCGCGCTAAACAGACTCCGGGTCACATCTAGCAAGACCGTCGCCGACCTAGAGGCGGCACTGGCGGGTGTGCGCGCCATCGTCGCCCGGTACGACAACTTGTTCAAGCAGGTTCTCGCCGAGGCGGAGAATGCAGTGCGGGCAAAAGTCTCTGCAGTTATGCAGATTGAAGAGAGCCGATTGACGGGCGCCACCAGTGAGATCGAAGGCACTTTCCTAGCACGTTCGGATGCTGCGCGTTCAGCATTTCGAGCGCTCACCCGGGGTAATATTGACACGCTACTCCGGCTGATTGAGTCTGGCGGGGCGGGGGCCGATTTTGCCGTAGACAATACCAAGTCGAAGTTGCGCCGTTACGCCAGCAGCACCAGCAAATTCGGTGTCGAACTTGTCCTATTCGGCTTTGGCGTGACGGGCAGTGATCTGCTCAGCGGCGATGCGGCGGTCTTGGTTGATGGGACCGGGAAAGTGCAGGTCGATGCGAAAGCTTCGCTCCAGAGGCGGTTCAAAGGCTTGGATGCCGAGCGTCAGATCGAACTCGTCAACGCGTTCTCCCTTGTTCAGGCGCGAGCCCTTGCCGCCGCTCCACCGGCGGCCGATCGCGCGCTCGGACTTGCAGTCACTATCGGGCATCTTGACGATGGCCTGAAGCGCCATGAAGTCGAGCGGTTCGTCGGGAGCATCGTGGGCGCGTCATTCATTGCACCAACCGCGCTCGCCCTCGCCTCCGAAACATTCACGCGGTGGGTCGGCAACCCAGGGAGTAACGGAAAAATCTCGGCGGCGATGGTGCTGAAGCTCTCGCTCGACCGGGCCAGTCTCGCCCGGTTGCTAGGCCTCGATGTGAGTTCCGCAAGCGCCGTCTTGCCGGACGCGCACGCCCGCAAGATCGTGCTGACTGCCATTTCTAACCTGCGCGCCAGCAATGCTGTCGACAGCAGCATGTTCGACATCAGCATGGGTGCACTACGACGACGATATCCGGACCATCTTCCGGACGACCTTCTGCTCGACCGAAGCCGAATTCGACGCGGCTTGGAAACGGAACTCCCAGGGAGCCGGATCCGTGGCTTCAGCCAGGAAGACCGACCTTTCGTGGATGCAGTGGAACTCGCATATGGGATGCAAGAGATGATTGAGCGGCTCCGGCAGATGTATTTCTCAAAGCCCGAGTTTCGACCAGACCGCGACCGCTCGACATGGAACGCAGAGGATTACCGGGATGCCGAGCGCCACGCCACGCGCGCCGTCCGCGGCTGGTTGCAGCTTAACGAGGTGCTCTTTTGGACGAACTCGAAGGTCCACAGCCGAACGATAGCCTTCATGGAAACACTCGTGGGGCTGGGGGGGCTCGATCGGGCAAGCTCCTTCTCAATGACCATTACGAGAACGGGGGCGGTCCCCAGTCCAGAAACTGTAGTGCTCACCTGATCCGCCTAGACACGACGCCAGATCGCGAGAAGGTGCATGCTTCTGCGCCACGGTCGCAACTTGTATCGGAGGGGAATGACCACAGCGAGACGTTAGCGGACGCAGAGCGTGCGGGAGCCGCGAAGGTCCGCCTTCCGCCGTCGCCCCTGAAGCAGACCGTCCGTTAACGGCCACCCTCGGTCATGTCCGCTGTGCGCCACTTCCAGACCTTGAGCGCAGTTTGGCGTTGGCCCGGAAGCAGACGTTCGCCCAAGCTCGCTCAAGCTCGGCCATCGTATCGAGGTGGCAGAGGATCAGGGACGGACGGTGCTGACGCTGACGTTCCCGGAGGCTTTCGCCATCACCGGCTGACGCCGAGCCCGCCCAGCTATCTGGCCGTGGCTGTCATGGGTGTCACGACCTGACTGGTCTGCGCGAGCGGCTGATCTGCAGGTAGGATGGGCGCGGGAACCTATTGCGCCCCCTCTCCCTTCGTCCGGACTACAATGGTTCGATCTAAAGCAGGCGCAATGTAGGAGAATATGTCCTTGCCCCAGTATCCGGATTTCGGCCGGTAATAGATCACCGTCGCCGGCCCACTCACCATCCGGCACTCCCCATCCACCTCGTACGTCGTGGTCGTCAGTTCTGTGCGGAACTCCCCATGGAGGGGGCGGTTGGCCAATCGCACGTTCAAAGCCGTGGTGTCGCATCGTTGTGGATCATAGTCGCTCAAGGTGTCGATCTCGTTCCACTCACCAGGTCGGACAGAGCTTTCGATAGTTTGCATCGACCCGGACAGGCGCGCCTCCCGCATAACACGCTGCTCCGCCGCGCTATAGGCCTCCCCGTTCCTGCTTTCTTGAGGATGAGGGCTCGGCGTGCTTGTTGATGACTGACGTTGAGTTTGCGGCGGATCCGACTGCGGATCCGCCGGGACGCCGCGATCCTCCTGATCGTCCGAACTCTTGGGCGGCAAGATGGTAGGCGCCGGACCCGACCGCGCGACCGTCGGCTCATGCTCCCCGGCTTCTCGGGCAGGCCTGTTCCGCCAGTCCGCGTAAGCGATCCCGAGCGCGCCGGCAAAGTTGAGGAGGATTACAAGGAAGATGATCACCCTGGTACGCTCGCTTGCCTCGCGAAAAAAGCTTAGCGCGAGTATTGCCAGGATGCAGATGCTGAGTGCGAGAACGGCTAGGGGGCTTTTGGATCCGGCCTCGATTATTGCCGGGAGATCAGCCATTTGCGCGCGATCCGCCAATCTTTCCTCCAACAACGGAAAACGACCCCGATGAAGAAGGTTCAAGCCGTTTAAGGCAACCGTCAAGGGCGGAGGCTCCGCAGCCTCGCGAGAAGCTTGTCGATCGTGGATCCCGAGGGAACTGCCCTACCGCGGCTAACGTCAACTTAGTTCATTCTGGAGGCAGTTATGATCGAAGCATAAGAAGGAATGCTCTAATCTAATAGAGGGCTGTTGCGTCGCGTTTGGACCAGCCGGTTCCCAACTTGGGGGGCTTTTCATGCGTGTCATACTGTCGCTCGGTGACCAATCGGCTGGTACAGGCCGTATCCAGGAAAGGTGGAGCACCAGTTCTCCAGCAATATGGAATCTGCTAAATTTGAAAACTTCCGATCCGCGATATGCCGCTTTGCGACTCGGTAAAGATCCAATCTGGATGAACATATCGCCAGAGACGCACTGGTTTGCGTGGTGGCGTCAGGATTACTGGATGTACTTAATGCTTGAGATTCCGTTATCATCAAGTATTCTTATGAGAGGATGCGGTCGCAAGTCAGCTCGATTTTTAATGTTTAATTTCTCTCTAAATCCTATTTCCAAAATGGATGAGAGATGAATGGCGCTCAAATCTTCCTCACCGGCGCGTTCGGCGCGTTACTACAGGAGGTGGTCTGGTGGTACAATGCGCGTCACTCGCTGGACGAGGAGCGCTACGCCAGCCTGATCCGTTCCCGAGGATATTGGATCACGACCGTTGCCTTTGTGCTCGCCGCGGGCGGGCTAGTCGTCATCTGGTACTGGGGAGACGGTAACGTCGATGCGAAGACGTGCTTGATAACCGGCGCGGCTTCGCCGCTCCTGGTTAAGCAGGCCCTCAAAGCGCTGACACCTCCGCAGAAGTTCGGCCAGCGCCGTTTCTCCTTTCGAGATTACCTTCAATGAAGCGTCGCAACCTTCTCCTGACTCTTGCAGCATTTTGCGCGCTCTTCACCGTTCCGGCGGACGCGCAAAGAGGGCGCATCAGACCTACGCCGGAAAGAGAAGCTGTCGCTCGCGAGGCAATACGGACCGCCGCAAGCTTCGCAGGGGTCGGGCGCCAGCAGCGCGCGATGGAAATACTCAGGACAACGGCGGGTTTGAGCTCCACACCAGAAACGTTCGTACGCATCCAGGCAGCCTTGGCCATTCTCGTCACTGGTTGGCAGCCCAGTCGTGGAGTTGAGATTCTTCCGAGCCAAAGCGTCTTTAGAACCAACCTTGATGGAGGAGCACGCTCGAACCACTTCCCATTCTTCGTCAGAGAGGATGCGAACGGCGAACTGCGGACCGCCCCAATTCCGCGTCGGGTGGCGGTCGTCGATACAATTCCCGAAGATCCCGTTCGCTTTGCGGCACGCTTCGGCAGGCCGATGACCAGGCAAGACCAGGGAGACGTGAGGCAGTTCAAAAGGCAGCTGCTGTCCTCAACGGCAATCCATTCGCCCAGCCTCAATGCGGCACTTCAGGGTCCAGAAAAGATAGTCATTTTAACGGCTCACAATGAGCACGGGCACATCGTGAATGCGGACGGGCGTGGTGTACCACTCAAGGAAATGGGCGAGGCATGCGCACGCTTCGGCAAGCTGTGTTTCACGGTTGTTTGCAATTCACAGCGCGCAGTTAATGTGAACGCGATCGGCTTGGTGCGCGACATCAACATTCGCCGCGCGGGCTCCTTGGTACAAGATCTACTGATCATGATGGACAATGCTCAGCCAAATGCAGAGGGTAATCTCAGATTGCCACTGACGACGGTCTTCGAGATGATGCAGCGAGTTGATCAAGAGGGGGGGCAACTCCGGCTGATAGGCTACCGAATCAGCGGCTGGTTCGTGGTTCACTCGATTATCCTCACTCCGGACTGCCTACAAAACGGGGGCTGCTGAGTGGCAAGGACCGGTCATCATTCACAGGCCCCTTTCGGCTTGGGCGCGACCTGGCGCACGGGTATGAGGCCTGGCTGGGAAGTCTTATCAGCCGACGTTCCGTTCGACGTCGATCCAGTATTGGTGCGCGCAATGCTTTCTGATCGGGTTTTCCTGGCGGCGTCAGGGGGATCGTCCCGATCACATCGATGCCCTTCGGCGCGAAGACTCGTCCCTTGCGAGAGCGCACGTAGGCGATGAGTTCGTCCGGCAAGATGCAGGGCCCTAGGTGTGGCACTACCGCGGCCGTATTCGCTGCTTTATGGGTTCTGTTCGCGGGCCCGGCAGAGGCCGCCGACAGCGAGCTGTATACGTTCCACTGCCTCTGGGGCTGCCCGGTTGGGGCGCCGGCGACGAACGACACCATCGTCCGCGAGATCTACACCCTGTCGTCCAACGACCTCACGAAGATGGCCGACTGGGTCGCGTATCGCGTCACGCCCCAGACCATCGCCACGTCGCAGGGGACCCGGAACTACAGGATTGACGCATGGATCGATCCTTCCGAGACGATCAGCGAAGAGCAGTACGCGGGAGCGCCGGCCGCGCTTCGCATCGATCATGGCCACCAGGCGCCGCTCGCCGCATTCTCGGGCACCCCTTTCTGGGATGACACCAACTACAATTCGAACATGACGCCGCAGGCCTCGGCCCTCAATCAGGGTCCGTGGCAGCGTCTGGAAGGCCGGGAACGGAGCGTGACGCTCGGGACCGGCGGCCCCGTCTACGTCTACACCGGGCCCCTGTATGAGCGGCTCATGCAGGCGATGCCGGCCGGTCCGGCCTATCATCGGGTGCCATCGGGCTACTGGAAGGTGATCGCTCTTCCCGACGGCCGGATGACCGCCTTCATCATGGACCAGAACACGCCCAGAAATGCGAACCCCTGCAATTATCGCGTTGCGCTGATTCAGGTGGAACTGCGCAGCCGGCTGTTCCTGTTTCCGCGGCGGGGCGCCGTCCAGCTCGGCAGCCTCGATAGCATGCTGGGTTGCACTTCCCCGCCGCCGGAGCCCGAGCCCCCGGCGGTAATCAGGACGAACTGACAACGCAGCGTTGTCCGGTGGCGATCGGGGGAGGGCGGCGTCCCCTTCATGTGCTGAGCCTCAATGGGGCGACCGGTATCGGGCCGGCATCGGGGCCCGGACTGTTCCGAACCTTGTCGACCCGGTTGGGCGCAACACAGGCTGAAGGGGGACGCTGAATATGCGCGGTGTCATGATTCTGTTGCTTGCCGGCATGCTGCCACAACCCGTGCCGGCTCATCCCGGCGGGCTGAACGCAGCGGGTTGCCATACCAACCGCAAGACCGGCGATTATCACTGCCATCGCGGGAGCCCACGTCGGCGGCTTCAGGCGGTTCGGACAGGTCGCTCCGGGTGGTGTTACGGGAGGCCGGAAGAAGGTTCGCGAACTGTGCAGAGGCGCGTGCGGCCGGCGCTGCGCCGTGATGCGCGGCGATTCCGGATACGGTTCGCATCTTGACCGGGACAATGACGGCGTGGGTTGCGAATAGGGGCGCCCGGGGCCGGGAGGGGCCATTCTCCGATCTGCAGACCGGCACGTCGCAGGATCAGAAGGTGATCTCGATTTTTGACTGCCTGGACTGGCCGGGCTCCTGGAGCTTCTCGAGGGCGGCGGCGGCCCCGAACACCGTCATCAGCAGACTGACGGCCACCAGGAAGGCGGCCACCCCGAACAGGACCCCACTCCACAAAGGGGAGGTATTTTTCTCACGCTCGGTCGCCCGCGTCGATTGGCCGAAATAGGCGATCAGGGACGCGGTTGCGGCGAGAACCGCGCCGATCCCGAACCGTGCGAGGGCAGTGCCAAGCTCGAGCCGGGATGCCTGTTCGGTACCCAGAAACGCAAGGATGGCTGTCAGCGCGCCGCCGTTCAGCAGGAACGCCATGCGGATCGCGTCGCTGCCGTAGCGCCGCGCCGCTTCCCCGCTCGCCAGCGCGCGCTGGTCGAGCGGACCGTCCGCGCCGGACGCTGCCGCAGAATGGACGTTGAGGACAAGCTGCGTGGTCGTGTCCAGTTTCGCCTGAAGCCGCTCCCGGTAGGACTTCTCGATCCGCGCATTCAGGGTCTCGAGTGCCTGCGCAAGCTCCTCCTCGACCTTCTTCGCGAGTGCTCCCGGGCATCCCTGACCTCGTCGTTCATGGAGGCATTACCCGCCAGCCAGCGCGGTCGAGGATAACCCGGAGACGCTCTAAAGGCGATATGTCCCGCATCTGGAAACCAGCAGTCCTCCATCCGGTCCGAGGCGGACGAGGCAGCTCTCCGCCGGTGGCCGGCAAGGGGGCGCCCGCATCCCTGCATTTTACATAAGATTCCTTCCCGCACCGCTCCCCAGCCGGCGAGGTGGCTGCAGGGATGACCGTCAGTACGACCTGCGGCCCGCAAAATGCCCCTGACGCACTTTCTACTTTCCTACACTGTGCCATATAGGTGATAACATGCAACTCGTCCAGCAAGGGAGTCCGTCATGAACCTTCTCGATCCGGCCGTGCTGACCGCGCTTGCCACGCTCGTCACCAGCCTCTCGGCGCTCGTCTGGTCGATCCGCCGCAGGCCGGAGTGAGTGTGGCCCGAGCGATGGGGGGGGTGTTGCAGCCTGTGCCTGCCGGCTTGGGTGGCTTGCGCGAGTCCCCCGCCCGCTTCGCCTGTGGCCCTAGTGCAAGACGTCCAGGACCTTGGTCCTGATCTGACCACTGCTCAGCGGGGATCTAAAGGGGCGTCCGATCTGATAACGACGAAGCCGGAAAGCCCGCCCTCGAAGTCTTAGTATGTCCAGTAGAACTTTCCTTCATGACGAAAGCCCTCGCCGCGCACGGAAAGAGGCTTTCCCCCCTGAATCCTGATCCAGGTGCTCTCGGTCAGGTTCAGTTCCCATAGGTGTTCGTATGGTGGTGTGGGTGCCACAACGCGGAAACGGGCGCCTTCCCGGTCGGCCATCTTAACTTCCCGACTGGTCTATGAAACAGTGAAACGGGAAAGCTGAACCAGAACAGGGGGCACAGGTAAAGCATGATCCCGCAACCGGCATGGCGCGGGATCGTGGCCGCTCTTGCAATGAGGTCCGCCATCGCATCGAGCTGACGGGTGGAAAGCTGACATGGGCCGGGGTGGGCTGTAGGTCCCGCCCCGAAATGGACCGCTTGGGGCTGTTCCTGTCGGGAAATCTGTTCATTTGTCGGCTCCGCCTGAGGCACGCAGACCCGCCTGCGCGCCCGTCTGTGTAGAAGGGAGACATATGGTCGAGATCGTGCAGTTCTTTCCGCCGACCGAATCCGCACTGGCGGGCCTTCGCGACTGCCTGGTGGACGTTGTGGCAGGAACCGAAGCCGGGCTGCACGACGTCAGCGCACGCATTGTGGATGGAATCCCTCACCCCGCGATCGATGCCGAGCGGTTCGCAGCGGCCATGGCTGCCTGGGGCTTTCCCAGGCACAGGATCGATGACGCCATGGCCTTGCGAGACGAGTATTTCGAATCAATCGATGACGGCGGCCGGGCGTTGAGAAGTCTTGCCGGGCGAACGTTCGTCGCCCGGTTCGGCCAGGACCCGGAGTGCGCCTGGATGTGGCATGAGCGTGCGGCCTCGCTGCAGGGATTCTGCATTGGGTATGACAAAGCGGCACTTGAGGAGGAACTCGAGATGCCGGTCTGGGCCGTGCGGTATATCGACCGCCCTCCACTCGTGGACAGCTTCGTCTTCGCTGTGGCCGTGGATCAGCGTGAATGGCATGACGAGGTCGCTTCGGACCCGACTGCTGACAGCGAGTGGGTTGCGACATATGTGGCAGACCGGGACGAGGCCCACGAGCTGATGGGCGCCCTCTGGCGCGATCTTTTCTGCGTGCTGCCGTCCGACTGGGCATGGCAGCGGGAGATGCGGTTGCTGATGGAGGACGACGACAGGCAGGATCTTGGCCGCCGCTGTCGTGGTCGCGGCGTTCGTCAGGTTATCATGGGAGAGCGCATGCCGCGCGAATTCCGGCGGGGTCTGATCGATACCGTTCGCAGCTACGGGCGCCACGTTCAGCTGGCGGAGGCACGCGCGGTTTCCGACACGTTCCGTCTGGCTATCGAGCCATATCGCACCTGATGGCATGCTCTGGACAATGTGAACTCGTGTTGTCCGCTATCCCGAAAGGCGCACCCGGGCCGATTTTTACATCAACGTCCGGTCAATCGTCGCCAAACACCCGTTCGCGCGCGAGCCTCTCCTCGAGCGCGGCAGGCGCCGCCGCGTCGTCCAGCGCGGCCAGCCGTGCGCGCGCCCATTGTACGAGGCGCCCGACGCGCGGAGGAAGGACTTCCTCCGTCGGGATCTCCTCCAGCCACGCCCTCAGTTTCACCCGTTCCTGATGTTCTGCAAGGAGCGGGGCGAGCAGCGCGCTGCGTTGACGCTCCATCGCCGCGAGTCTTTCCGCTTCCGCCCGGCGCCGGTCGGCCTCCTCCTCCCTGAGGCGGCGGCGCTCGTCGGCCGCGCGGTTCTGCTTTTTCGCAACCGCAATCGCGGCTGCGGTAGACAATATCCGCGGCACCATCTTCAGGATGTCACGGGTCCTGCTGTCCGCAAAGACGCGGCGGATGGCGGGACCCCAGTAATATTGCTCGTCACTGCGGACCCGCACTTCCTCCAGCCGGACCGCCAGTCGGCCCTGGTAGCGTTCTTCCCATTTGGGGATGTGTGGACGCCCCCATCCCGAGGCGTAGCCGTAGCGTTTGCGCTCAGCCTCCTGCTTCGCTTCCCAGCTCTCCACGGCGCGAAGCTCTGCGTCGGTTGCGACATGTTCTATCCGGTCAGGGACCTCGGCAAGTTCGAAAGCAACCGTCCCCCCCTCGACGCAGAATGCCGCGGGCCCGTCTCGTCCCTCGATCCGCATGCCGGCGGCGTCGGCCGCGCTCACCAGGTCTCCAAGGAGGCGCTTCATCCGATCCAGCGACGCCGGTTGCACAACTACGCTAATCAGACCCTTTCCTTCCAACCTCACGAGCCCGCTTCTGTCCGGTTTCGCTTTGTCCAGTCGAACCAGGGTCCGATCAAGGGATGTGTGTTGCGCAGCCCGCACGTCAGGGGCGGTCTCAGCAAGTGCTTCCTGGACCTTCGCTCGCGCCAGCGACATCGCGTCCGTCTCGGTGGAAGCGGCGCCTTCATGGATGACGATCTCCTTGCCGGCTGCACCACTGCTCGCCTCTGGCAGTGGCGTCGTCATCACCGGCTTCCGGTGAGCCTTCTTCGCCCAGTAGCCGGCGGGCGGTGTCGGGACGTCGTGCTTGCGGCAGATTTTATGCAGGGCAACATCTGACAGCCGGAATTCGGCCGCGAGCTTCGTCATCGGACGGTCCCAGACGAGCTCATGCAGCTCTTCACGGGTAAGTCTTGTTGGCATTTTCCAGGAATATCATTTCCGCGCCCAGGATGGCAGCTCGCTGGCGGAGACAAGTTTGGATGCGACTGCTTGCACCGCCACAGACCGTTTTCGTCCGCATCCACGAAGGCATGGCCGGTCCCGACGGAAGTCCGATCCCCATGGCATTCGGCGATTTTAAGGCGGGCTACCTCATCAATGACCGGATCGGGACGCGCGTGCTCCGCGATCCTTTCACCAACAAGCCTTACGTCATCTTCTATGTGGCGAAGCGCGTGGGCGGCGGCGTGCTCATCGAACGCAATCCGGCTGCCCAAACCCCCGTCGTAATCGCGCGGTGCGCTTCATGGCTGCTCGATGGGCGGTGGAGGTGACTGGTCCCCTGCCGTCTAACCCAGCCCATGAGGTGGAGTAGGAGGCTCACCGTGCTCCCAAGCGTCTAGGTCGCCGAGCCAAGCGCCGATCTCCCGGGCATGCTGAGGCTTCACCCATCCCGCAATTGTCTCATAGAGGTCCCGCGCACCGCGTCGATACGCATCACGTACGTCCGGTTCATCAAATCGCATGTGAATCTCCAAGACCTGCAAGTATCCCTCGGCAGAGGGGTAAGCTTCCTTCGCCGCCTCATTACCACGGCGCGGCCGCGGAATGAACGGTCCCTTCGAGCTTGCTTCAAGTGCTCAATGGGCTAGGCTAGCGATAGTTGACCGAGCAAGGGGGCACACCCTATGGAACTTGAAGCGCGACTTGCGGAACTGAGCAAGACCGTCCGTGAACATCGGGAGGTGCTTCTTACCGAGGAGGCGGCAAAGACCGCGCTCGTCATGCCGTTCCTCCAAGCGCTCGGCTACAATGTATTCAATCCCTCCGAAGTGGTGCCAGAGTTCACCTGCGACGTTGGCACCAAGAAAGGTGAGAAGGTCGATTACGCGATCTGCGACAACGGCTCGATAAAGATGCTGATCGAGTGTAAACCCGCTAGTTCAGAACTGAACATCAACCATGCCTCGCAGCTGTTCCGTTATTTTAGTACGACGGACGCGCGTTTAGCGATCCTCACCAATGGTGTTGTCTATAAGTTCTTCTCGGACATCGATAGCCCGAACAAGATGGACGACAAGCCTTTTTTTACACTTCAACTTGATAATGTTCGCAAGTCGGATCTTCGTGTCGTAGAGCGCTTCACCAAGCACAGCTTCAGTATTGAGCAGATTGTAGAGGAGGCCGGCAACCTCAAGATGCAGTCGCTGGTTTATAAGGAGCTTCAAAAGGAGTTTCAGGAGCCATCTGAGGAGTTCGTGCGGCTCATCGCGGGAAGGATCCACACGGGGCGGCTCACGACGCAAATCAGAGATTTGTTCAAGTCACTCATCGTTAGCTCTGTCTCCTCCCTAATTCGGGATCGTGTCACGGAGCGGCTGACGTCCGCTCTGACTGCTTCCACCCCCGGAGAAGATGTTGAGCCAGAAACCGCTAGCGAGGAGGCAACCTTCACCACCGAAGATGAGATTGCGGGCTTCAACATCGTGCGGGCTATCGGAGCTAAAGCAGTCGATCCCAAGCGGATCGTAATGCGCGATGCCAAATCTTATTGCGCGATTTTGCTAGACGATAACAACCGCAAGACCATCGCGCGGATGCACTTCAATAGCCCCACGGCTCGCTATTTCGGAACCTTCACGGCGAAGAATGAGACGAGGCACCCGCTGCTCGATCCGGTGGAAATTTACCAGCACGGCGATGCGATATTGGCGCGGATTCAGGAGCTGGCAGGCTAGCCTCCAGAGAAAAAGTGCCACCACGCTTGGTTGCTTTCAATATTCGCTCTTATCGCCACAGCCATTGCGGCGGGTCTCGGCGAATTATCCTTCTGGTGGGTGCTAATCCCTGTTTTCTTCGCGGGATCATTTCGCTGTCCAACGGCCCCGGCTTTGACTTGATCATGCAGGCAAACCGACAGGGTCGGCTCGGGCTGTTCCTAGGATGCTCACATTCCATATCGTCGTGCACCTAGTCGTAGCCAAGCCATTTTCTGGATCACCGGAACCATGAGCGCTTGAGAATCTTCGGGGAAAAACGGGATCGGCTGTGGACGTTTGTTGAAGAAAGCACGTTGTTCTGGGCTTTTCGACAACTTTTGCCCGACACCCTCTCCCCATTTCTCCGCCGCCGGCTGTCGCGGGCTTTTGCCGCCCGCCCAAAGTCGTTAGGCCCGAACCCGGGCAGCAGGGGCAGCGCGTAAGAATGCCGGGGTCGAAATCTTCCAGGCCGACGCCGTCGGGCGAAGCCGCGCCGCGCCTGGCGGTGGGGCTTTATTCGACGCGCTCGCTCGCGCCGGCCGACCGGCACGAGGCCTGGCGGCACCGTCTCTCGCCGAGCCTCGCGCCGCTCTACGAAACCCGCCCGCTCGAGTGCTTCGACGTGGAATCGCGCGATCTGCAGATCGGGGGGGTGCGCATCGTCGACGTCAGCATCACCGCGCAACATTATGAGCGCAGCCAAGCCGCGTTGCGCGCCTCCGAGGCCGATTTCCTGGCCGTCCAGTTCATGGCCGAGGGCCAGGCCCGCGGCGTGTTCGGCGACCGGGACTTCAACCATGCCGCGGGCTCGCTCCTGTTCGGAGACATGGCGCGCACCTCCCGTCATGAATCGACCGCAAGCCGCACCGCGATGCTGGCGGTGCCGCGGGCGCTCGCGCTTCGCCTCGGCATCGATCCGGCGGCGGCGCACGGAAAAGTGGTCAGCGGACCGACCGCCACGCTGCTCGGCGCCCACCTCCTCCAACTCGTCGAAGCGGCTCCGATGCTGCCGGCGGCCCGCGCCGAGCAGCTGGCGCGCAGCGTCCTCGACCTGCTCGTTGTCGCTGCCGATCCTTGGGTCGGGGATGGGGAAATGCGGGACGCGGCGTCCCAAGGTGTCGCGCTCCTGCGCGCCCGCGCAGAGATCGCGCAGCGACTGGGATCGCCTACGCTCCGGGTCGGCGATCTTGCCAAACGCCTGGGAATGTCGCGCACCAGTCTCCATCGGCTGTTCGCCCAGGAAGGCGGCGTCCAGGCCTATATTCGCGAGCGACGGCTCCAGGCCGCGCTGCGCGCGCTCCAGGAGTCCGGCGATCGCGAACCGATCGGCGCGATCGCGGAAAGGCTCGGGTTCAGCGACGGGGCCCATCTGACGCGCCTGTTCCGCGCGCGCTTCGGCATGACGCCCAGCGATGCCCGCGCCGCTGCCGCTACCGCCGATCCCGAAAGCTGATCCGGCCCGCCGACCGCACCCGGGCGATCGCGCGTCATTTCTCGCCTCCGGCGTTCACCGATTTGCACCCATGTCCCAATCGCTGGAACGGACGTTCCAGAGGCGCCGCCGCTGCCTTGACGGCCGGGCGACCGTGGGCAATCGCGGCTATGTGGGAGCCGGGGGGGCGCCTGCCCGGGTGATGCGGTTTCGACGCACCGCCGCGAAGACTGGAAGCCGTGGGCATGGCCTCCCTTCCGTTAGAATCTCCCGACAGAAGAGCCGTCAGTGCAACAGGATCTCGATCGACTAGCCCAAAATGCGGCCATCGCGTTCCTGGCCGCCGGCCGCTCGCGCGACAGGGCCGAGCGCGAGCGGTTGCGGGCCAGGGCGCTCCGCGCGAACGATATCCTGCGGGAGATGCAACGGCGCGAGCCCATCTCCTGCGGCTGCGCTTGCACGTCCGCCCACGACACCCTTGGACGAGACTGATCGCTTATCTGCCCTGACGGGTCAGCCGCCCCAGCGCAGGCCCAGCCAAATCGTGCGGGGCGTGGCGCGTTCGACGATGCCGGCGCCGGAAATGCCGGCGGCGACGTGGGCGTCGGTGGCGTTCTCGACGCGGGCCTCGATCGTCAGCCGCCGGAGGAGGGGGGCCGAGGCGACGGCGTCGAAGGTGAGCGCGTCGGGCAGAAGCTGTTCGCCGAGATCGTCCTCATACTGGCTGCCGACATAGCGCGCGGTAACCGCCGCCCGCGCGCCGCTCAGGCCCTTCCAGGCGAGGGTGGCGGCAGCGCTGTGGCGCGGGGTCTGGGCCGGGCGGCGACCGTCGAGCGGCAAGGCTGGGCCGTCGGCCTCCACTTCGGCATCGACATAAGAATAACCGCCGGAGAGCGACCACGGCCCGAAATCCAGACCGGCGTCGAGTTCGACGCCGCGGGCGAGGATCGAATCGAGGTTGCGGCGCTGGCTGATCGTGCCGCCGCCGCCGGGGCCGACCGTGACATTGGCGATGCCGTCCTCGAGCCGGTTGGCGAAGAGGGTGAGGCCGATGCGCGCGGTCGAGAGCGGCCGGTAGTCGACGCCCGCCTCGATGCCGCGCAGCCGCTCCGGCTTGAGCGCCGCGTTGGCCAAAGTCGAATCGGCGCCGACGCGGAACGGGCGATAGAGTTCGTTGAGCGTGGGCAGGCGCCAGCCGAGATAGGCGGCGCCGCGGACGGTCACCGCGCCGGCGGGACGGAAGGCGAAGCCGGCGCGGCCGGTCGGCTCCCAGCCCGAGCGGTCGGGATGGATCGTGTCGGTGACGATCTGGCCGGTGGTGAAGACGCGCTCCTCGAGCGATCCGTCCCGGATCCACCAGCGGTCGATGCGGCCGGCTCCGGTCAGCGTCAGCGCCTCGCTCTCCCACGCTGCTTCGGCAAAGCCGCCGACCGTGCGGGTGCGGCCGCCCGCGACCCGGCCGCGCGTGCCGATCCCGTTCTGGAAGCTGAAGCGCTCGCGCGTCTCCCCGATCGTCTCGCGCCAGTCGCCGCCGAGCCGCAGCTCGAAAGGTCTGGTCAAAGGGCGGACCTCGAAGCGCGCGCCGAGGCCGGTGGCGGGGACATTATATTGCTCCGAAACGCGGTTGGCGGTCGTGCGCCCGGCGTCGACGCCGGCGAAGCTGTTGTAGAATTGACGGGTCTGGACGTAGCCCAGCGCCGACCAGTTGCGGCCGACCAGGCGCAAGGCGGCGTCGGCGCCCTCGGTGCGGATCCCGCTGAAGGCGAGGCCGCGCTCGCGCTCGTCGCGGAACCAGAGGCCGCTCGCCTGCAGTTCGGTCTCGCTGGACAGCGGAGCCACGGCGCGCAGGGCAACGCTCGCTTGCTCATAGGGGGAGGCGCGATCGGCCGGGCCGCGCTGGTCCTCGACGATCGGAATGAAGCCGTCGCCGCGGCCATAGGCGCCCGATAGCGAGAGGAAGCCGCCGCCCAGGCGTGCGCCGAGGCCGGCATGGGCATCGACGCTGTCGCGACTGCCGTAGAAGAGGCTCCCGTTCATCCCCTGCACGTCGGCGGGGTCGGCGCTGAACATCTCGATCGTGCCGGCAAGCGCGCCCGGGCCATGGATGCCCGATCCGCCGCCGCGCACCACCCGCACCGCGCCCAGGCGCTGCGGGTCGTAGGCCGGCCAGCTGATCCAGCCGCCGAACGGATCGCTCTGCGGCACGCCGTCGAGGACGAGCAAGGCCCGGCTCGAGGCGTTGCCGCCGAGCGCGCGCAGCGTCGCGCCCTGGCTGGTCGGGTTGGCCGAGCGCGCGTCGGAACGGCGGAAGAGCTGGAACCCCGGCACCTCCTTCAAGATCTCGTCGATCCGGCCCGACGCGGAGCCGGTCAGGCGGTCGCGGTCGATCACGATCGTGTCGTAGACGCTCTCGCCGAGCCCGGCCTGGAGGCCGCGGCCGGTGACGACGATCGGCTCGTCCGCATCCTGTGCCGGGGCGGGGGTGCCCATCAGGGCGAGCGGGAGGAGGGCCAAACGCAACATGCCCCCGCCTTATTCGGACGGGGGCATGGAAGCCAGACGATACCGCTCCCCGAAGGGAGAGGGCCGTTACCGGGCCGCGGCGCGGCGGCGCGAGCGGTTGGTCTTGGGGGCGCCGGCCGCGCCGAAGCTCGGCTTGCGGCTCTTGGGGCGCTTGACCCGGTTGCGGTCCTCGCCGCCGCGATCGTGGCGCTGCCCGCCCGTCGGTGCGGGCGCCGCCACGCGCGTCGCCTTGATGCGGTTGGCCTCGGCGATGAAGTTCTCGGGCAGCGGCACCACCTCGATCTTCTGCTTGGTCAGCCGCTCGATGCCCTTCAAATACGCCTTCTCGTCGTCCGCGCAGTAGGCGATCGCCACGCCCGCAGCGCCGGCGCGCGCAGTGCGGCCGATGCGGTGGACATATTGCTCGGCCACGTTGGGCAGCTCGAAGTTGATGACGTGGCTGACGCCGGAAACGTCGATGCCGCGCGCGGCAATGTCGGTCGCGATCAAGACCTTGACCTTGCCCGCCTTGAACTCGCCGAGCGCGCGTTCGCGCTGCGGCTGGCTCTTGTTGCCGTGGATCGCGTTGGAGGCGATGCCGTTGCCGGCGAGCAGCTTCACCACCCGGTCCGCGCCATGCTTGGTTCGCGAGAAGATAAGCACGCGGTCCATATTGCCGCGCTCGGCAAAGCCGGCGCGCAGCATCATGGTGAGAAGCGCCTGCTTCTCGGCCTGCTGGACGAAGGTTACATATTGGTCGACGCGTTCGGCGGTGGTGGCGGCGGGGGCCACGGACACCTGGACCGGATCGGTCAGGAACTTGTCGGCCAGCTCCTTGATCGCCTTCGGCATGGTCGCCGAGAAGAACAGCGACTGGCGCTTGATCGGCAGCATCTTCACGATCGCCTTCAGCGCGTGAATGAAGCCGAGATCGAGCATCTGGTCGGCCTCGTCGAGCACCAGGATCTCGACCGCGTTCAGCGACAATATGCGCTGCTCGATCAGGTCCATCAGCCGGCCCGGGGTGGCGACGAGGATGTCGACGCCGCGCGCCACGTCCTGGCGGTTCTTGTTGACCGAGGTGCCGCCGAACACGGTCACCACCGACATGTGGCTGAAGCGGCTATAGGCCTTCGCGCTGTCGGCGATCTGGCTGGCCAGTTCGCGGGTCGGCGCCAGCACCAGCATGCGGCAGGTGCGCGGCGCCGGGCGCTTGTCCGAAGCGGTCAGGCGGTCGATCGACGGCAGCATGAACGCCGCGGTCTTGCCGGTGCCGGTCTGGGCGATACCGAGCAGGTCGCGGCCCTGAAGGAGCTGCGGGATGGCCTGCTCCTGGATCGGCGACGGGGTCGTATATTCCTTGAGCGCGAGCGCCTGCATGATCGGCTGCGAAAGGCCGAGGTTTTCGAATGACATGGGTATTTGACTCACAAAAATGTGCGGCGTCTGCGCACATTAAACGGTCGCGCAGAACACAGCGGGTTCTGACGACCCGCGTGAAAAGGGAAGCCTGGTAATGCGAAGGAGGCCGGTCCGAAATGCGGACGATCACGCTGCCTCTGCTACTTCGCGCCTGGCCCATCTGGATGCTGCGCGCCGCAAAGTCAAGAGGCGGGCCGATCCGCCTCGGCGGCACCGCCTCTTTCTTCCTCGCCAGGTCAGTAAATATGTTGTTAGTTTACCTGAATTTAATATCGCCGCCCTAGCCGGGATTGATGGACGAGGGGGCGGGACTGGCGACAGACGAGATGGCGATTCCTGCGCTCGTCAAAGCGGATCGCGATCTCGATGCGCGCTCCCGGCGGCAGCTGGTCGGCACCTTGTTCGCCTCCCCGAAAAGCCTTGCGATCGGCGCCGGCGCGGGTTCGGTCGCCGGCCTGATGACGGCAGCTTCCACCACAGACGCTTTGTGCGTGGCGGCGGGCCTGACGATCCCCGTGGTCGCCACGTTGCGGGTCGTCCATTCCCTGGTCGAGCAGCGACGCAGCCGGATGGGATCTTCGTCGGCCAAGGCCGAAGTCTCTTACGAGATCGGTGCCTGGGTCTTTTCCGGACTGCTAGGACTGCTCGCCTTCTTCGTACTGACCCGTACCGCGGACGGACCGCTGCACCTGTTGGTGGTCTGCGTCGCGATCGGTTATGCGGCCGGCATATGCGCGCGCAACGCTGGCCGGCCGGTCATAGCGCTCGGCCAGCTTGCTTTGGCGGCCTTGCCCATCACTCCGGCCTTGGCGTTTTCGGACGCGCCCGCGCATTGGGCGTTAGCCGCGATCAACCTCGCCTTCATCCTCGCTTTGGCGGACATTACGCGCAAGACCGCGATCGCATTCAAATCGGCCGTCGCGAGTTCCGAAGCGCGCGAGGCCGAACTGAGGGAAACGCTCGAGCACCTTCCGAACCTGATCTGGCGCGCCAACCCGGCCGGCGATTTTACCTACCATTCCCGGCGCTGGAAGGAGTTTACCGGCTTCGACATGGCGGAGTTCGACCACCATCGCCGGCCCTTCATCCACCCCAACGACAAGGTGGAATATTACGCCGCATGGCGGAGCAGCCTGAAGGCGGGCGTCCGCTTCGAGGCGCAATATCGCCTGCGCCACAAATCCGGCGACTATCGCTGGATGCTGAGCCGGGCCATGCCCGAATATGACGAGAGCGGGCACATCGTGCGCTGGCACGGCGCCTGCGTCGAGCTCGATTACGAGGACATCGTGCAGCGCAGCTACCGCGCCAAATCCTGACGCCCGCGAAGTCCGCGGGCGCGAGGATCAGAAGATGATCGCGACGACGATGATGATCAGAATCAAGGCACCGATGCTGATGCTGATGTTGCGGTTCATGGCAGGCCCTCCGGATAATTTCGTTTTAGCCTAACCCCCGTCGCGGCCGCTTCGTTCCGCTGCCGTCCTCAATAAGCGGCGCAGCGCGGATGGACCGATGCGGCGGGCTTGCTAAGGGGGGACATGGTCATTCGCCTTTATATCCCCGCCGATGCCGACGCGGTCTGGTCCGTGCTCGAGCCCCACATCCGCGCCGGCGAGACGTTCGCGCTTCCCAGGGACTGGACGCGCGAGCAGGCGATCGCATCGTGGTGCGGCGCTCCGCACGAAGCCTATGTGGCCGAGCAGGACGGGGAGGTGCTGGGCACTTATTATATCCAGCCCAACCAGTTAGGCGGGGGCAGCCATGTCGCCAATGGCGGCTACGCCACCGCGCCGGCGGCCGCCGGCAAGGGCGTGGCCCGGGCGATGTGTGCCCACTCGCTCGATCGGGCGCGGGCGCGGGGCTATCGCGCCATGCAGTTCAACTTTGTTGTCGCCACGAACGAGCGGGCCGTCGCATTGTGGCAGAGCTTCGGCTTCGCGATCCTGGCGACGTTGCCCGGGGTCTTCGCCCATCCGGCCCACGGCTTGGTCGACGCGCACGTGATGTTTCGCACGCTCTGAGCGCGGGCTCAGACTTTCATCGATCCGGTACGCAGAAAGCGCTCGTGCCACGACAGCGCCTCGCCGAGCAGCACGGGCGTCTGCAGCCCATACGAGCCCTTGAGCGCGCGGGCGTGATAATCCTCGAGCGCCGGGCGGTAATCGGGATGAGCGCAATTCGCGATGATCGTCCGGGCGCGCTGCTTCGGGCTGAGCCCGCGAAGATCGGCGAGGCCCTGCTCGGTGACGATCACCTGCACGTCCTGCGTGATGTGATCGACATGGCTCGCGTGCGGCACGATCGCCGAGATCGCGCCTTTCTTGGCGGTCGACGGCGTCATGAAGATCGAGAGGAAGGCGTTGCGCGCGAAATCGCCCGAGCCGCCGATCCCGTTCTGGATGCGCGAGCCCATGATGTGGGTCGAATTGACGTTGCCGTAGATATCAGCCTCGATCAGCCCGTTCATCGCGATGCAGCCGAGCCGGCGGATCAGTTCGGGGTGGTTGCTGATCTCCTGCGGACGCAGGATCAGCTTGCCGCGAAAAGCGTCCATCCGCGCGTTGAGCGACGCCGCGGCATCGGGGCTGAGCGAGAAGGCCGTCGCCGACGCCACCCGCAGCTTTCCCGCATCGAGCAGGTCGAGCATCCCGTCCTGCAGCACCTCGGTATAAGCGGTGAGATTCTCGAAGGGGGCGTCGATCAGCCCGCCGAGCACCGCATTGGCGACGTTACCGACGCCCGATTGGAGCGGCAGCAGCGAGGCCGGAAGGCGGCCCATCTTCACTTCGTGCGCCAGGAATTCGATCAGGTGGTCGGCGATGCCGAGCGCCGCTTCATCCGGCGCCGCAAAGGGCAGGTTGCGATCCGGCTTGTCGGTGACGACGATCGCCGCGACCTTGTCGGGATCGATCCGGAAATAGGCCTCGCCGATACGGTCGTCGGGATGGACGAGGGGAATCGGCACGCGGTTGGGCGGAAGCGCGGTGCCGTAATAAATGTCGTGCATGCCCTCGAGCGCCGGGTTCTGCCAGTTGTTGACCTCAAGGATGATCCGGTCGGCGCGGTCGAGCCAGGTCTTGTTGTTGCCGATCGAGGAGGAGGGCACCAGCGACCCGTCCTCGCGGATCGCCGTCACCTCGATCAGCGCGGTGTCGAGCGGGCCGAGGAAGCCCTGCCACGCCATCGGCGCGACCTGGCTGAGATGCATGTCGAGATATTCCATCTCGCCTTTGTTGATCTTCTCGCGCGCGATCGGATCCGAATTGTAGGGCAGCCGGAATTCGATTCCGTCGGCCTTGGCGAGGGCGCCGTCGAGCTCGGGCCCGGTGGAGGCCCCGGTCCAGACCTTGAGGCGGAATGGGTTGCCGCGGGCCCGCTCGGCTTCTATTCGCGCGGCCAGGGCGAGCGGCACCGCCTTGGGATAGCCCGAGCCCGTGAAGCCGCTCATGCCCACCGTCGTTCCGGATTCGATCAGTCCCGCCGCATCCTCGGCGGACATGATCTTCGATTTCAGCTTCTCGTTGCGGATGCGGGCGTTGGTCATGGCATGGATTTGGGATCCGGGAGAGCAGGGCGCAAATGCGCAGCCCATGGTCCCGGTTGCATCCCGTGCAATCAAGCGGCGTCGTGGAAGATGATCCCGAGCGTGTGCCGGCGGCCGGCGCGGATCGTGCTGACGCCGTGGCGCATGGCAATACGATAGGCGCCGCGCGGGCCGGTCGCGGGCCGATGGTTGACCGCGAACACGACGGCGTCGCCCTGGCGCAGCGGCACGACTGTTGCGCGGGACTGCATGCGCGGGCGCTGTTCGGTCAGCACGAACTCGCCGCCTTCGAAATCGCGGCCGGGCTCGGATAGCAAGGTGGCGATCTGAAGCGGGAAGACGTGGGCGCCATAGAGGTCCTGGTGGAGACAATTATAGTCGCCGGGTCCGTAGCGCAGCAGCAATGGCGTCGGCCGCTGCTGTCCGGCGGCGTGGCAGCGCGCCAGGAAGTCGGCGTGAGCGTCGGGGAATGCGACGTCTATGCCGAGCGTCCGGTGCCACCGGTTCGCGACGGGCGCGAGGCGCGGGTAGAGGTCGGTTCGCAGGCCGGCCACGAGCTCGGGCAGCGGATAAGAGAAGTAGCGATATTCGCCCCGGCCGTAATTGTGCCGCGCCATGACGACGCGGCTGCGGAAACGGTCGTCCGCATCGTAGAGCGGGGCCATTGCGGCGCACTGGTCGGCAGAGAGCAGGGCCGGGAGCACCGCCCAGCCCTGCGCGTCGAGATCCGCTTCGATGCGCGGCCAATCGTTCAATTCGTCCATGCCCTTATGTGGGGCGGACCGGCTTCGGCCGCACCCCGCGGCTTGCGCTCGAACTGGATTCGCGGCGCCGGCGCCGCTTCGTCGCCAAGTCGGTCGCCTTTGTCGCTCGGTCCGCGCTCCCGTCGAAGCCTGGGGCTACACCGTCGAACAAGAGGAGATGCCGCGAGCACTCTCATCTAGTCCCAGCGTCACCGGCCAATCGGGCCGAAATCGAAAAAGGGAGAAAGATCATGACTGCCGAACTGTTCCGCACAGTGTCGACCTGTCTCGCCGCCCTGTTCGTTAGCACCATGCTGGTGACGGTCGCGACGTCTACGCCGATGGCCTTCTGACGGGGGCGACGATGTCCGACCAAGTGATTTCCAACCAGACCGACGGCGCGGACCGCGTCGCCCCCGCCGACAAGGCCGGCAAGGCGCGGTCCAACCCGTATAACGGCCTGTTCGGTGCGAAGCTGCGGGGCGAGAGCAGCACTCGGGAGCAGCGCCAGACGCCGCGGCTGCCGCGCAGCCTCTTCTAAGGCACGCGCGTCAGTCGAGCCCGAGCGCCTCGCGCACGGCGCTGACGTAGCTCGGCCCGACCTGCACTTCGGCGCCGTCGGCGAGCACCAGGCACAGCGAGCGGTTCGCCCGCTTCACCTCCACCACCCGATCCGGCCGCACGAACGCCGAGCGGTGCACGCGCAGCAGCGCCGAGCCCGCCAATTTCTCCTCCAACGCCGCCATCGTGGTGCGCAGCAAATGGCTGCGGACGTCGGTGTGAAGCAGCACATAATCGCGCGCCGCCTCGATCCAGTCGATGCTGTCGATCGGCACGCGGCGCTGTCCGTCGCGCTCGGGCACCCAGAAACCGTTGTCGTCGAGCGCGTGGACGCCGCTCGCCTTCAGCGCCTGCACTTCCTGCTCGAGCTTCCCCGCGCGCTCGGCTTGCTCGCGCATTCCCTGGCGGCGGCGGGCGCGGTCGACGGCCTGGCGGAGTCGGTCGAAGCGGACCGGCTTCAGCAGATAGTCGGCGGCATCGACGTCGAACGCGTCGGGGGCATAATGTTCGTGGGCGGTGACGAAGACGAGCTCGGGGCGCGGCTCGATGTCGAGCTCGGCGGCGGCGCGCAGGCCGTTCTTGCCCGGCATCTGCACGTCGAGGATGACGAGGTCCGGAGTCAGTTCGCGGATGCGGGCAAGCGCTTCGTCGCCGTCCTGCGCCTGGCCGACCACTTCCACCCCCTCGATGTCGTCGAAGAAGGTTCGCAGCCGATCCAGCGCGAGGGTTTCGTCATCGACCAGCAAAACGCGCATCCTGCCTCTCCCCACAGGAAGTCAGTGTCTGAACGACATATCCCGGCGTGGGCCGCCTTAGTCAATGCGGCGCGGCCGCCTCTCAACGCACGTTGAGGATCTCGGGAATGCAAATAGTGGCCACGTAGTGCCCGTCGACGCGCTCGGCCGACAACTTGGCATTCTTGCCATAGACTGCGAGCAAGCGCTGCTTGACGTTGTACAATCCTACGCCCTTGCGTCCGAAATGCAGATTGGTGGCTTGCGCGGGGCTGTCATTCTCGACGGTGATGCACAGGTCCCCATGCTCGATCCGGGCGCGGACGATGATGTGGACCGGGTCACGCGACGGCGCGACGCCATGCTTGATCGCATTCTCGACCAGTGGCTGGACGAGGAAGCCAGGGACCAGCGCCGGCAAGGCTTCGGGCTCGCAGTCGATCGTGACCTCCAGCCTTTCGCCGAAGCGCACCGCCTCGATCGAGAGATATTCCTCGATCAGCGCCAGTTCCTCCTCGAGCGGCACCAGCTCGGCGGGATCGCAGGCCAATGAGGTGCGCAGGAAGCTCGACAGTTTGTCGGTCATCTGCTCGGCGTCGTGGTTGCGCCGAGTGACGATCAGGGCGGAGATCGAGTTCAGCGTGTTGAACAGGAAATGCGGATTGAGCTGGTAGCGGAGCGCCGCGAGTTGGGCCTGCTGCGCAGCATGGCGCGCGTCGACCAATTGCCGTTCCTGGCGCGATTCCCGGCGGCGCGAGAAAGCGAGCTGGAACAGGGTCACGTTGACCGAGAAGACCAGCAGATATTTCAGGATCGCGTCGTAGCTGCGCTCGATCGTGCGCGGCAGATCGTACCAGCTCGCCTCGAGATTTTCGGCGACCCAGCCGGTCCACAAGATGTCGAAGATGCGGTTGGCGACGCCGGTGAAGATCACGGCGGCGACGAGCACGAGGATACGCGCGGTCTGCGGCCAGTCGAGCGTCTTCCGGAAGACCACGAACAAGGGCATCGCGAACAGCATCGAGATCGGGATGGTCGCGGCGTCGAGCACGACGCTTGCCCAGGTCCCTCCCGGGTGGCGCGCGGCGATCACCGGCAGGAACATCAGCAGGACGAACAGCCACAGCGCGACCGTCAGCAGGATGGCTTCCGGCCAACGGGCATCGGAACGGGCGGTCGGCATGAGCGTGATGGCCCCTCGTCTGATCGACAAGGCTTTCTGCCGTAAAGCCGGCAGGCTGTCACTCAGCATTCGGGTACCCACGCCATGCGCGAACGCTCGCCCGCGGCGGAGGCCAAGCCCACAGAAGCGGGACGAAAGTGCCCGTTCGCGCGACGAAGGCGCAGGAACGGTGGGCAACGGGAGGTCGCCGGCGATCGGAAACCTCCCGTACATCGTCAGAAGGCCAGGCCGACGCCGAGCAGCGCCTGGTGGCGCTCGAGGCCGGCTTCGTAGTTCGAGTAGCGATATTCGACCTTTCCGTAGACGCCGCCGGCGAAGTCGTGCTGGTAGCCCGCGCCGAGGCGGAAGCCGTCCAGGTTCGCGCCATCGCTCGTCGTGACGCCCGCGGCGGTCGTGTAGCGGCTCTTGAACCGGGCGTTGGTGTAGCCGGCGAGGGCGTAGAGCTTGCCCGCCTCGCTGACCTTGACGCCGCCGCGGATGCCGGCGGCGATATCGCGGCCGGCCTTTACGCAGAGCGTGTCGTTGGCGACGAGGACGCTGGTGTCGCACTCCTTCATCGAGCTGTCATCGAAGCTGAAATCGAGGCCGACAAAGCCCTTCTCGCCGATCGCGAAATCATAGCCGAGGCCGATACCGTAAGCGACGCCGTCATCGTCCGGGCCGTCGGCCGAGACATGATCCCAACCGGCATGAATCTCGGCGCGGAAGCCCTCCGCGGCGGCCGGCGAGGCGGCGGCCAAGGCAACAAGCGACGTCAAAGCAACTGCAACTGCACGCATTCCAAACCCCTTCGCTCTTTTTCAGATTGTCCCGCCTGGTCCGGGATGGATCAGGCTTGGGCCGGCGATTAGGCGCGGGGTGTGTTGCGGTCATGGGACAGTCGTCCGAAGCGCCTTTTGCTGCGGCGAACCCGGCAGCGGCGCGACGAATGCGCGATTTCGGGCGGCGAAGTTGCGCTCAGCTGTCGCCGCGCCGCGCCGCCTGGCGGGCCACCAGCGCGCCGATCGCGGCCCCGGCCAGCAGCACGAGCGAGGCGAGGAAGAAGGAGGTGCCGGGATGCGGGATGAGCGGATTCGCACCGACCGAAGCCGAGTAGACGAAGCCGAAGAAAAGCGGCGAGACGATCCCCGCAATGCTGGCGACGCTCATATTGGCGCCCTGGAGCTGGCCTTGCTCGCTCTCGGAGACGCGCTGCGTCATCAGCGACTGCAGCGTCGGCATCGCCAGGCCCCACAAAGCGTTGGGCAACATGGCGAGCGTGAAGGCGAGCCCCGTCGGCGCCAGCCCCATGCAGGCGATGCCGATGCCGCCGCCGACCAGCCCGAACACCATCACCGCGCGGTCGCCCCAGCGCTTGACGGCCGGTCCCACGAGCACGCCCTGGACCAGCATGTCGAGCAGCCCCACCATCGCCAGCAGGACGCCCACTTGCGATGCCCCCCATGCATAGCGATAGGCGGCGTAGAGCACGAACACGGCCGAGAAGACGTGGTGCGCGAAATAGAGAAGGAAGTTGACGAGGGCGAGGCCGGTCAGCTCGGCGTGCGAGCGCAGCAGCCGGAGCGCCCCGAACGGATTGGCGCGCTTCCACGAGAAAGCCATGCGGTTCTCCGGCTTCAGCGATTCCGGAAGGACGACCAGGCCGTAGAGAAAGGCGAGGGCGCTCAGGATCGCCGCCGCCCAGAAGGGCACGCGCGGGCCCCATTCGCCGAGCACGCCGCCGACCAGCGGTCCGGCGACAAAGCCGGCGCTGAACGCCGCCCCGATCAGCCCGTAGGCACGCGCCCTTTTTTCCGGCGCGGTGATGTCGGCCATATAGGCGAAGACGGTGGTGAAGCTCGACGATGTGATGCCGCCGAGGATGCGTCCGACCGCGAGCCACCAGAGGTTCGGCGCCAGCGCCATCAATGCGAAATCGGCGGCCAGGCCGGCCGCCGAGACGAGGATAACCGGGCGGCGGCCATAATGATCGGAAAGCGACCCGATGATCGGCGAGAAGATGAATTGCATCCCCGCCCAAAGCGCGACGAACAGGCCGTTATAGATCCCGGCTTGGGCGTTCGATCCGGTGAAGTCCTCGATCAAGGCCGGGAGGACCGGGATGACGATCCCCATCGCCATGATGTCGAGCACCGCCGTCACCAGGATGAAGGCGATGGCGGCGTCGAACCGTTTGCGGGGAAGGACAGGACCGTGCATGGTCGCGGGGTCATAGCGGCCCCTCTCCGCCAAGGGGAGAGGGTCGTTACGCGGGGTCGGGGGCTGCAGCGTTCCCCGGCGAAAGCCGGGGCCCAGGAGATGGTCGGGTGGGCCCCGGCTTTCGCCGGGGAGCTGCAACTCGTTCGTTGGCCGTGTTACTCGAACTCGAGGATCACCGCGTCGACGGCCAGGCTGTCGCCGGGCTTGGCGTCGACCTTGGCGACGATGCCAGCTTTCTCGGCGCGCAGGATATTCTCCATCTTCATCGCCTCGACCACCGCGAGCGGCTGGCCCGCCTCGACGCGGTCGCCTTCGGCGACGTGCAGCGTAGTGAGCAGCCCCGGCATCGGGCAGAGCAGATATTTGGAGAGATCGGGCGGCGTCTTCTCGATCATGTGGCCGGCGAGCTTCGCCGTGCGTGGATTGAGCACGCGCACGCCATGGCGGGCGCCGCGGGTCGTGAACAGCCAGGACGAGCCCTTGCGCTCGATCTTGACCGCCAGCGGTTCGCCGTCGATCAGCGCCTCGACCAAAGTCTGGCCGGGCGCATAGCCGATATCGACGGTGAGCGGCGTGCCGGCGACCGTGACACTTTCGCCGTTGACCGAGACCTCGAAATCCTCGCCGTCGATGCGGGCCACCCATGAGGTCGATGCGGGCAGCGGCTCGCCGAGTTGGCCGTCTATATGGCGCGCGCGCTCGGTCTCGGCGGTCGCGACCAGCGCGCCGAGCGCGGCGAGCTTGCGCTTCAGCGCGCCGTCCGCCGGAGCGCCGGCAAAGCCCTCGGGATATTCCTCGGCGATGAAGCCGGTGGTGAGCCGGCCTTCGCGGAAGCGCGGGTGCTGCATCAGCGCCGACAGGAAATCGACATTGTGGCCGATGCCGTCGATCGCGAACGCGTCGAGCGCCGCGATCTGGCGGTCGATCGCCTGCTCGCGCGTGTCGCCATAGGTGACGAGCTTGGCGATCATCGGGTCGTAGAACATGCTGACCTCGCCGCCCTCGACGACGCCGTCGTCGACGCGCACGCCTTCGCTTTCCTGCGGCGGGCGGTAGCGGACGAGGCGGCCGGTCGAGGGGAGGAAGCCGCGATAGGGGTCCTCGGCATAGACGCGGTTCTCGATCGCCCAGCCGGTGAGTTTTACGTCGTCCTGGGTGAAGGCCAGCTTCTCGCCGGCGGCGACGCGGATCATCTGCTCGACGAGATCGAGCCCTGTCACTTCCTCGGTCACGGGGTGCTCGACCTGGAGCCTTGTGTTCATCTCGAGGAAGTAGAAGCTCTCGCCGGTCGTGTCAGCGCCGCTGACGATCAGCTCGACCGTGCCGGCGCTGTAATAGCCGACCGCGCGGGCCAGCGCGACGGCCTGTTCGCCCATCGCCTTGCGCATCGCCGGAGTGACGAACGGCGAGGGCGCTTCCTCGACCACCTTCTGGTGGCGGCGCTGCACCGAGCATTCGCGCTCGCCGAGATAGACGATGTTGCCGTGCTGGTCGCCGAGCACCTGGATCTCGATATGGCGCGGGCTCTCGATGAACTTCTCGATGAACACGCGATCGTCGCCGAACGAGGCGAGCCCTTCGCGCTTGGTCGCCTCGAAGCCCTCGCGGACGTCCTGCTCGCTATAGGCGAGGCGCATGCCCTTTCCGCCGCCGCCGGCCGATGCCTTCATCATCACCGGATAGCCGATCTCGGAAGCGATCTTCACCGCCTCGTCGGTATCGGCGATCTCGCCGAGATAGCCGGGCACCACGTTGACGCCCGCTGCCTTCGCGAGCTTCTTCGATTCGATCTTGTCGCCCATCGCCGCAATCGCGTTCACCGGGGGGCCGATGAAGGCGATGCCGGCGTCGGCCAGCGCCTGGGCGAAGCTGGTCCGCTCCGACAGGAAACCATAGCCCGGATGGACGGCCTCGGCGCCGGTCGCCTTGCAGGCCGCGATGATCTTGTCGGCAACCAGATAGGATTCGGCCGCCGCCGACGGGCCGATATGCACCGCCTCGTCTGCCATCCGCACGTGCGGCGCGCGCGCGTCCGCATCCGAATAGACCGCAACCGTTGCGATGCCCATTTTCTTCGCCGTGCGGATGACGCGGCAGGCGATCTCGCCGCGGTTGGCGATCAGGATTTTTTTGAACATGCGATGACAAATCCGCTTTTAGGGTCGTGGTCGACCGAGGTCGGGAAGAGGTACTGGAGCGCCTCGGGCGACACGTCGTGATAGATTGTAGCGTGGGTCGAGTGTGGCCGCGGCGCGTAGCAATATTGGCCCGCCGCCGCAGGATGGGCCGCCAGCGCATCGAGCAGCCGGTCGACGCCGGCCTGCATTTCCGCGCCTTCGTCCCCGATCGTCAGGAACAGCCGCGTGTCGGCTTTCTTGCGGCCCTTGAGCAGGCCCGCCGCCTCGCCCGACAGGCGCTGCTGGTCCCACCAGAGGCTCGGGCTCACCGCGGCGTAGCGGTCGAACAGGGAGGGTTCGCGCAGGAAGGTCTCGACGATGAAGAGGCCTGCGAGCGACTCTCCGATCACGGCGTCGTCGCCGGTCGTGCGATAATTCTTCTCGATGAGCGGCTTCACTTCGTCGCGTATGTAGTTGCGGAATCCAGCCGAGAAGCCTGCGGTCGGATAATCGATCAGCAGCTTTACGTCCTGGGTCGGGCCGATCAGCTCGCGCCGCCGGTCCTTGGTCTCGATGCCGACGAGGATCACCGGCTCGGAGCGCGCCCAGATGCCGCCGAGCTGGCTGGTCCCGGCGATGTGGATGAAGTCCTGCTCCAGCCCGCCGTCGATCAGATAGAGGACCGGGAAGCGCTTGGTGGGATCGGCATAGCCGCTCGGCAGGTAGACGTTGATTGTGCGGGCGTCGCTCATGTGCCGCGAGGCGATCCTGTGCGTCTCGCCGATCGCGATCGGGGTCGGCTGCGAAGCCGGCGCCTGGGCGAGGGCCGGCGTCGCGAGCATCATCGCCAGCGCGCAAAGCAGGCGCGCGATCACTCCGCGGCCACCCGCGCCGGTTCTTCGCTGGTCATCGGCTGGAGGCCGAGCTTGGCGAACAGGGTGGCGTCCGCCCCGGCGCCGGCATTGCCGGCGGTCAGCAATTTGTCGCCGGTGAAGATCGAGTTGGCGCCAGCCAGGAAGCACAAGGCCTGGGTGCTCTCGCTCATGCTCTCGCGGCCGGCCGACAGGCGGACCATCGAGCGCGGCATGGTGATGCGCGCCACCGCGACCGTGCGGACGAACTCGATATCGTCGATCTTGGTCTCGCGTTGGGCGAGCAGGCGGTCGCCGAGGCTGGTGCCCCGGACCGGGACGAGCGCGTTGATCGGCACGCTCTCGGGATGGGCGGGAAGGGTGGCGAGCGTGTGGACGAAGCCGACCCGGTCCTCGCGGGTCTCGCCCATGCCGACGATGCCGCCCGAGCAGACCGACATGCCGGCGGCGCGGACGCGATCGAGCGTGTCGAGCCGCTCCTGATAGGTGCGGGTGGTGATGACCTCGCCATAATATTCGGGCGAGGTGTCGACATTGTGATTGTAATAATCGAGCCCGGCATGGGCGAGGCGGCTCGCCTGCTCGTCGCTCAGCATGCCCAAAGTCATGCAGGTCTCGAGGCCCATGGTTTTGACGCCCGCGACCATCGCGACGATCACGTCCATGTCGCGGTCCTTGGGCTCGCGCCAGGCGGCGCCCATGCAGAAGCGGCCGGACCCGGCTTCCTTGGCCTCGCGCGCGGCGGCGAGGACCTTCTCGACCTCCATCAGTTTTTCCGCCTTGAGGCCAGATTCCGCGAAGGCCGACTGGCTGCAATAGCCGCAATCCTCGGCGCAGCCGCCGGTCTTGATGCTGAGCAGGGTTGAGAGCTGGACCTCGTTATGCGCGTGCCACTCGCGATGGATGCGCTGCGCCTCGAAGACGAGGTCCATGAACGGGAGGTCGAAGAGACCCGCGATCTCCTCGCGTGTCCAATCCGTTCTCACGTCATTCCCGCGAAGGCGGGAATCCCGCTGTTCCTGCGGCGCCGGAAAGAAAGAAGAAGCGGGATCCCCGCTTTCACGGGGATGAGGGGTGGGGAAGTTCATTCGGCGGCTTCCTCGATCGGCGGGAAATTGTGGCCGAGCAGCTTCAGCACTTCGCCGGCCGCATCGACAAGGTTGGTGCCGGGGCCGAAGATCGCCTGCACGCCGGCGGCGCGCAGCATCTCGTAATCCTGGCTCGGGATGACGCCGCCGACGACGACCTTTATGTCGGGGCGGCCGAGGTCCTTGAGGTGCCCGATCAACTCGGGGACGAGCGTCTTGTGGCCGGCGGCGAGGCTGGAGGCGCCGACCACGTCCACATCCTTTTCGACCGCGAGCCGGGCGCTTTCCTCGGGGGTCTGGAAGAGCGGACCGGGGACGACCTCGAAGCCGAGATCGGCGAAGGCCGAGGCGACGAGGTTGGCGCCGCGGTCGTGGCCATCCTGGCCCATCTTGGCGACCAGCATGCGGGGCTTGCGGCCCAGCCGCCGGCCGACGGCGTCTACGCCCTGGCCGGCCTGCAGCCATTTGGGGTCGTTCGCATAAGCGCCGCCGTAAACGCCGCTCACCGGGACGGGCACCGTATCGTAGCGGCCGAACACATCCTCCATCGCCGATGAAATCTCGCCGAGCGTGGCGCGCGCGCGTGCTGCCTCGACCGCAAGGCCGAGCAGATTGTCCTTGCCGCGCGCGCCTGTGCGCAGCGCGTCGAGCGCGGCGGTGCATTGCGCTTCGTCGCGGCCGGTCTTCACCTCTTCGATGCGGCGGATTTGCGCGTCGCGGACCGCGGCATTGTCGATGTCGAGGATGTCGAGTGCGTCCTCGCCCTCCATCCGGTAGCGGTTGACGCCGACGATCACGTCTTCGCCCTTGTCGACGCGGGCGGCGCGGGCGGCCGAAGCCTCCTCGATCATCGCCTTGGGCCAGCCATGCGCGACCGCCTTGGCCATGCCGCCGTCGGCCTCGACCCGCTCGATGATTTCCCAGGCCTTGTCGACCAGTTCCTGGGTGAGCGCCTCGACATAATAAGAGCCGCCGAGCGGGTCGACGACGTTGGTGATGCCGGTCTCTTCCTGCAGCACGATCTGGGTGTTGCGGGCGATACGGGCCGAAAAGTCGGTCGGCAGCGCGATCGCCTCGTCGAGCGCATTGGTGTGAAGGGACTGTGTCCCGCCCAGCGCCGCCGCCATCGCCTCGACGGTGGTGCGGATCACATTGTTGTACGGGTCCTGCTCGGTCAGCGACACGCCCGACGTCTGGCAGTGCGTGCGCAGCATCTTCGAGCGCTCGTCCTTCGCGCCGAGATCGGTCATCACGCGGTGCCACAGCGTGCGCGCGGCGCGCAGCTTGGCGACCTCCATGAAGAAGTTCATGCCGATCGCGAAGAAGAAGGACAGGCGGCCGGCGAAGGCGTCGAGATCGAGGCCGGTCGCCATCGCCGCCTTGGCATATTCGCGGCCGTCGGCGATCGTGAAGGCGAGTTCCTGGAGCTGCGTCGCCCCGGCTTCCTGCATGTGGTAGCCGGAGATCGAGATCGAATTGAATTTCGGCATGTGGCGCGAGGTGTAGCCGATGATGTCCGACACGATCCGCATCGAGTGGTCGGGCGGATAAATGTACGTGTTGCGGACCATGAACTCCTTCAAAATGTCGTTCTGGATGGTCCCGTCGAGCTGGTCCTGGGCGACGCCCTGCTCCTCGGCCGCGACGATGTAGAATGCGAGGATCGGGATCACTGCGCCGTTCATCGTCATCGAGACCGACATCTTGTCGAGCGGAATGCCGTCGAACAGGATCTTCATGTCGTCGATCGTGTCGATCGCCACGCCCGCCTTGCCGACGTCGCCGGTGACGCGCGGGTGGTCCGAGTCATAGCCGCGATGAGTCGCGAGATCGAACGCGACCGACAGGCCCTTCTGGCCGGCGGCGAGGTTGCGACGGTAGAAGGCGTTGGACGCCTCGGCGGTCGAGAAGCCTGCATATTGGCGGATCGTCCAGGGACGCCCGGCGTACATCGATGCGCGCACGCCGCGCGTGAACGGCGCGAAGCCCGGCAGGCCGGGGTCGATCCCCTCCACATCCTCGGCCGTGTAGAGCGGCTTCACCGCGATGCCCTCGGGCGTGTGCCAGGTGAGGTCGCGGCCCTTCACCTCCTTGGCGGCAAGCGCTTCCCATTCGGCGCGGGTCAGTTTGGGCTCAGTGGTCACCCTTGGGGGTCTCCATAATCTCGGTCAGCACGCCGCCCATGTCTTTGGGATGGACGAAGAAGATCAAAGTGCCGTGGGCGCCGATGCGCGGCTCGCCGAGCACCTTGGCGCCCTTGGCCTCGAACCAGGCTTTCGCCGCGCGGATGTCGGGCACTTCGTAGCAGAGGTGGTGCTGTCCTCCGGCCGGGTTCTTGGCGAGAAAGCCGTGGATCGGCGAGGCTTCGCCCAGAGGCTCGATCAGCTCGATCTGCGTATTGGGCGTATCGACGAAGCACACCTTCACGCCCTGCGCGGGCAGATCGAACGGCGCGTGGATCACCTCCGCGCCCATCACGTCGCGATAGAAGGCGATGCTCTTCTCGATCGACGGGGTCGCGACCCCGACATGGTTGAGGCGGCCGAGCTTCATGCTCTCACCTCAGCGGCATTAGAGCGGAATATTGTCATGCTTCTTCCACGGATTTTCGAGCTGCTTGTCGCGCAGCTTGCGGAGGCCGAGCGCGATCCGGCGGCGCGTCGAATGCGGCATGATCACCTCGTCGATGAAGCCTTTGGATGCGGCCACGAAGGGGTTCGCGAACTGGTCCTCATATTCCTTGGTGCGGGCCGCGATCTTCTCCGGATCGCCAATGTCCTTGCGGAAGATGATCTCGACGGCGCCCTTGGCGCCCATCACCGCAATCTCGGCCGACGGCCAGGCGTAGTTCAAGTCGCCGCGCAGATGCTTGCTCGCCATCACGTCATAAGCGCCGCCATAGGCCTTGCGCGTGATGACAGTGATCTTGGGCACGGTCGCCTCGGCATAAGCGAACAGCAATTTGGCGCCGTGCTTGATGATGCCGTCATGCTCCTGGGCGACGCCGGGGAGGAATCCGGGCACGTCGACGAAGGTGATGATCGGGATGTCGAAGGCATCGCAGAAGCGGACGAAGCGCGCGGCCTTCTTCGACGATTTGATGTCGAGCACGCCGGCCAGCACCATCGGCTGGTTGGCGACGACGCCCACGGTGCGGCCCTCGATCCGCCCGAAGCCGGTGAGGATGTTGCCGGCATGGGTCGGCTGCACCTCGAAGAAGTCGCCCTCGTCGAGCGTCTTCCGGATGAGCTCGTGCATGTCGTAGGGCTTGTTGGCGCTGTCCGGGATCAATGTGTCGAGGCTGTCCTCGATCCGGTCCCATGGATCGTTCGTCGGCCGCTGCGGCAAAGGGTGGCGATTGGAAAGCGGCAGGAAGTCGAAGAAGTCGCGGGTCGCGAGCAGGGCTTCGATATCGTTCTCGAACGCGACATCGGCGACGCCCGACTTGGTCGTGTGGGTGATTGCGCCGCCCAGCTCCTCCTGGGTCACGACCTCGTTGGTGACGGTCTTCACCACGTCGGGGCCGGTGACGAACATGTAGGAGCTGTCCTTCACCATGAAGATGAAGTCGGTCATCGCCGGGCTGTAGACTGCGCCGCCCGCGCACGGGCCCATGATCAGGCTCAGTTGCGGCACCACGCCGGAAGCGAGGACGTTGCGCTGGAACACCTCGGCATAGCCGCCCAATGAGGCGACGCCTTCCTGGATGCGAGCGCCGCCGCTGTCGTTCAAACCGATGACGGGCGCGCCGACCTTCATCGCCATGTCCATCACCTTGCAGATCTTCTGCGCGTGCCGCTCGCTCAATGAGCCGCCGAACACGGTGAAATCCTGCGCGAAGACATAGACGAGGCGGCCGTTGATCGTGCCCGATCCGGTGACGACGCCGTCGCCGGGGAATTTCTGGCTCTCCATGCCGAAATCGGCGCAATTGTGCTCGACGAACATGTCATATTCTTCGAAGCTGCCCTCATCGAGCAGCACGTCGAGCCGCTCGCGTGCGGTCAGCCGCCCCTTGGCGTGCTGCGCCTCGATACGCTTCTCGCCGCCGCCGAGCCGCGCCTGGGTGCGGCGTGCTTCGAGTGTTTCCAGATTGGCCGACATGCTCGCCCTCAAGACAGTTTCGCAGATTGTGCCCTTCCAGCCTTGCCGCCCAAGCGCAAATGTAAACTTGCGAAAATGTGTATAGGGACTTTGCAAAGGAGTCGCTCATTGTCGGACGCAACCGCCCGCCGCATCTTCGTCGGAACCCGCGCCCGCGCGCTGCGCGTGCGGCTCGGGCTCAGCCAGGCGGCGATGGCCGCGCGCGTCGGAATATCGGTCAGCTATTTGTCGCAGCTCGAGAGCGACGACCGGCCGATGACCGAGACGGTGCTGATGGCCTTCGCCCGCGCCTTTCCCGCCGACTGGGCGGAGATCCATGCCGACGAGGATATTGCGCTGCTGGCCCAGGCGACCGAGGCGGCGCTCGATCCGACCGTGGGCGCGCCGCCGCTCCCCGAGGAGGCGTTGCGCCGCGCGGTCAAGCGCCAGCCCTTGCTCGCCGAGCGGCTGGTCGCGGTCCATGCGGCTTTTCGCCGGTCGCAGAACCAACTGCGGACCCTCGACGACGCCTTCGAGCGCGGTCCTTCGGGCGGCGTGCCGCTGCCGTGGGACGAGGTGCGCGACTGGTTTCACAACGAAGGCAATTATGTCGATGCGATCGACCGGGCGGCGGAGGTTGCCGCGACCGGGATGGACAGGGCGTCGGGGCCGCTGGCCGCCGGGATCGAAAAGCTGCTGCGCGAGCGACACAGCGTCACCATCCGGCGTTCCGCGGAAGGGTCGGGGTCGGCGCTGCGCCGCTTCGATGCGGAGCGGCGCGTGCTGGACATCGACCGCTCATTGCCGCCGGAGAGCGACGCCTTCCTCCTCGCCCATCAATTAATGCGACTGGAGCTTGCCGATATCATCGCGACGGTGGTGCAGGCCGCGCCTCTCCGGTCAGAGGAGGCGTTCCAATTGCTGTCGGTGGGCCTCGCCAATTATGCGGCGGGCGCGTTCCTGATGCCGTATGCCGCGTTCCGCGCCGAGGCTCGGCGGACGCGGCACGATATCGACGCCCTCCGCCAGTGTTTCGGCGTCAGCTTCGAGCAGGCCTGCCACCGCCTCTCGACGCTCCAGCGGCCCGGCGCGGCCGGCATCCCCTTCTATTTCTGCCGCGTCGACATGGCCGGGAACATCACCAAGCGCCATTCGGCCACTCGGCTCCAGTTCGCCCGTTTCGGCGGCGCCTGTCCGCTCTGGATGGTGCACGAGGCGGTGGCGATTCCCGACCGGATCCTGGTCCAATTGGCCGAGACGCCGGACGGGGTGCGCTACGTCTCGATGGCGAAGGGGCTGGTGAAGCCGTCGGGCAGCTACGCGCGGCCGAGCCGGCGCTACGCCGTCGCTTTGGGCTGCGAGGTCACGCACGCCGCCGACTTCATCTACAGCGACCAGCTCGACCTTCGGGGCGCGACCAGCGCCACCCCGATCGGCGTCTCCTGCCGCATCTGCCCGCGCGAGAATTGCGAGCAGCGCGCCTTCCCGCCGGCGGGCAGGGCCATCCGCGTCGATCCCAATTACCGCGCGGTGGTGCCGTACAGCTTCGCGTAGGCGCGACCCTTATTCGGACAGCGCGCCTTCCTGCGGCGCGTGGAGGCGCAGGCGGTTGACGCGGCGGCTGTCGCTGTCGGTCACTTCGAGCCGCCAGCCGCTCGGATGCGTGACGATTTCGCCCAGCTGCGGCACATGGCCCGCGAGCACCGAGGCAAGGCCGCCCAGCGTCTCCACATCCTCCTCGACCTGGGCGAGGCGGGCGTCGATCATCTCGGCCACGTCCTCGAGTTCGGCGCGGGCGTCGGCATCCCACAGGCCCTCCTCGAGCAGGATCAGCATGCCCGGCGCATGCTCGTCATGCTCATCCTCGATATCGCCGACGATCTCCTCGACCACGTCCTCGATCGTGACCAGGCCCTCGGTGCCGCCGAACTCGTCGACGACGATGGCGAGGTGGACACGCTGGGCGCGCATGCGCGCGAGCAGGTCGAGCACGCCCATCGATTCCGGCACGAAGAGGGGCGTGCGGATAAGCCCCTCGATCGTGGCGGGCGGTTCGCCGGTCGCGACATGGACCGTGAACACGTCCTTGATGTGGACCATCCCGACGACGCTATCGAGGTCCTCGCGATAGACGGGCAGGCGGCTGTGGCCGGCTTCGGCAAAGGCGGCGACCAGATCGGGAAAGCTGACCGTATCCGGAACGGCGATCATGTCGCCGCGCGTGACGGCGATGTCGCCGACCGTGCTTTCGCCGAAATGGAGGAGGTTGCGCAGCATCTGCCGCTCGACGCTCGAAAGGTCGCCGACCCGCGGCACCTCGCCTTCGTGATTCTCGATCGCCTCCTCGATCTGATCGCGGAGAGTCGCTTCTCCCTCGTCGCCGAAGATCATGGTCCGAAGACCTTGCCAGAATGTACGCCCGTTATGCTGGGCGCTGCTACTGCTGTCGTCAGGCATCGAGTTGAGTTTGCACCTCTGTCACTGCGTAGGGATCGGATATGCCGATGGCGGCGAGGGCGTGGCGTTCGACCGCCTCCATCGCCTCGGCGTCCTCGTCGTTGGTCTCGTGGTCGTAGCCGAGCAGATGGAGCGTCCCATGCACGACCAGATGGGCCGCATGCGTCTCAGTCGGGATGCCCTTTTCGGCCGCTTCGCGCGCGCACACGCCATAAGCCAGCACGATGTCTCCGAGCAGGACCTCGCCGGCGTCAGCGGCGGCGATCGAATCGAGCAAGTCGCCCTCGATCATCGGGAAGGAGAGGACGTTGGTCGGCTTGTCCTTGTCGCGGTAGCCGGCGTTGAGCGCCTTCACCTCGTCGTCATCGGTGAACTTGATCGAGACTTCCACCGAGAGGTCGCTGTTGATCAGCCGCGCGTGACTGCTGCTCGAGACGGCGGTGAGGACGGCGCGCTCGGCAAGCTCTTCCCAGTCGATGCGACTGTCCCATTCCTCCCCGGAATCGGCTTCGACCAGGATCATTCGAGCGGCCCCTCATAGGCATCGACGATCTTGCCGACGAGCGGATGGCGAACGACGTCGCCGGCGCCGAAGCGGACCGTGGCGAGCTTGGGGATTCCTTCCAGCTTCGACACCGCGTCGGCAAGGCCTGACTGGCCCGGATTGGGCAGGTCGACCTGCTTGGGGTCGCCGCAAATGACCATGCGGCTGCGCATGCCGAAGCGGGTCAAGAACATCTTCATCTGCGCGGGCGTGGTGTTCTGCGCCTCGTCGAGGATGATGAAGGCGTCGGAGAGCGTGCGGCCGCGCATGAACGCGATCGGCGCGATCTCGATCTCGCCGCTGGCGATGCGCCGTTCCACCTGCTCGGTCGGCAGCATGTCGTAGAGCGCGTCGTAGAGCGGGCGGAGATAGGGATCGACCTTCTCCTTCATGTCGCCGGGCAGGAAGCCCAGCCGTTCGCCCGCCTCGACCGCGGGGCGCGAAAGGATGAGCCGGTCTACCGAGCCGCCGATCAGCTGCTGGACCGCCTGCGCGACCGCGAGATAGGTCTTGCCGGTGCCTGCCGGCCCCAGCGCGAAGATCATGTCGTCGCGGTTCAGCGCCTCCATGTAGACCGCCTGGGTCTTGGAACGCGGCACGATCGTCTTCTTGCGGGTGCGGATCATCACCTTTGGCAGCTCCGCTGCATCCGGAGCGATGATGCCTTCCAGCGTCGGCTGGCCCGACATGGCGATCACGGCGTCGACCATGCCGGCGTCGATGTCCTGGCCCTCGTCGAGGCGGTTGTAGAGCCCGTTCAGCACGTCGCGGGCGCGGGCCGCGGCCTCAGGCTCGCCCTCTATCTGGACGCGCGCACCGCGCGCGGCGATGTAGACGCCGAGCCGGTCCTCGATGGCGACGAGATTGCGGTCGAACTCACCGAACAGCGGGCCGAGCAAATGGGGCTCGGCAAATTCGATCTCGACGCGGGCACGCGGCGCAGTGGATTCGGTGGCCTTCTTCTGCGCCATCAGGCCGCATTCCTCATCAATTGGGCGCCGGCCAGGCTGTTCGGCCCGGCCGAGACGATTTCGACCTCGATCAGATCACCCAGTTCGGCGCTGGTTTCCAAATGCACAGATTGCAGCCAGGGCGACTTGCCAATCAGCTGGCCAGGTTTCTTGCCGCGCCGCTCGAGCAGCAGCGACGTCTGGCGGCCGACCGTCGCCTCGTTGAAGGCGATCTGCTGAATGTTGATCAGCGCCTGCAGTCTCTGCAGCCTCTCGTCCATCACTTCGGCCGGCACCTGACCTTCCATCGTCGCGGCGGGGGTACCCGGCCGCGGAGAATATTTGAACGAGTAAGCCTGCGCGTAGTTCACGGCCTCGACGATTTTCAGCGTGTCTTCGAACTCGGCGTCGGTTTCGCCGGGGAAGCCGACGATGAAGTCGCCCGAAAGCGCGATATCCCGCCGTGCCGCGCGGACGCGATCGATGATGGCGATGTAGCTCGATGTCGTGTGGCTGCGGTTCATCGCCTTCAGTACGCGGTCGCTGCCCGATTGCACCGGCAGGTGCAGGAAGGGCATCAGCTTCTCCACCTCGGCATGGGCGCGGATCAGGCCATCGGTCATGTCGTTGGGATGGCTGGTCGTATAGCGGATCCGCTCCAGCCCTGGCAGCGCGTCGAGCGCGCGGGCGAGCCCGTCCAGACCCTGCATGTGGCCCTTATCGTCCTCGCCGGTCCAGGCGTTGACGTTCTGGCCGAGCAAGGTGATCTCGCGCGCGCCGCGGTCGACCAACGCCTTGGCCTCGTCGACGATGGCGGCCCAGCTCCGCGAGACTTCGGCGCCGCGCGTATAGGGCACGACGCAATAGGTGCAGAATTTGTCGCAGCCTTCCTGCACGGTGAGGAAAGCGGTCGGGCCCTGCTTGCGCCGGGCGGGGAGGGCGCCGAACTTCGACTCGACCGGCATGTCGGTGTCGAGCGCGCGGCGTCCGCCCTTGGCCTGTTCGAGCAGTTCGGGCAGGCGGTGATAGGCCTGCGGGCCGACGACGATGTCGACGGCGGGCGCGCGGCGCGGGATCTCGGCGCCTTCGGCCTGCGCGACGCAGCCGGCGACCGCGATCATCGGCCGCGATCCGTCCTCGCGCTTCAGCCGGCCAATGTCCGAATAGACCTTTTCCGCCGCTTTCTCGCGGATGTGGCAGGTGTTGAGCACGACGAGGTCGGCGTCGCTGCCGTCCGCGGCGGCGGTCAGGCCCTGCGACTCCAGCAGCTCGGTCATCCGGGCGCCGTCATAGACATTCATCTGGCAGCCGAAGGACTTGACGTGAAAAGTCTTTGGATTCCGCTCGTTCATCGCAGCGCCTATAGTGGAAGGCGGGCGGCGGCGGAAGGGAAGAGCGCGTCGACCACTTCGGCCCGGCTCATCTCGGCCAACGCCTTGCGGTCGCCCACCGTCTCGGGATCGACCGGCTCCAGGAAATGCAGCGTCACCTCCGTGCTGCCGCGCCGTGACAGGACGCGCCCGGCATTGGCCGCGGCCGGCTCCTGGCCGACCCAAGCGATCTCTCGAGCGGCTGCGCCATAGTCGATCGCGATCGGCTGCACCTTCACGCCGGGGAGCGGCGGGAGGAGCGAGGAGAACAGGCTGGCGCGGAACGGCAGCACTTCGTGCCCCCCTTCGGTCGTGCCTTCCGGGAAGAGCGCGACCGGCTGGCCGCTGGCTAGGGCGTCGCGCAGCGCGTCCGCCTGATCACGGACGGCGCCGCGCTGGCTGCGTGCGACGAAGATAGTGTTGTTGAGCCGGGCCAGCCAGCCGATCACCGGCCAGCGGGCGATGTCGTCGCGCGAGACGAAGGCCGCCCCGGTCGCGCCGGCGACGATCAATATGTCGAGCCAGCTCAGGTGGTTCGAGACGAACAGCACGTTGCCGGGCAGCGGCCGGCCGGTCGTGCGGACGCGCATGCCGGCGGCGCGGGCCGCCCAGGCGAGGAAATGGCGCGGCCAAGGCGAACGCCACCCCAGCAGCTTCCACAGATAATGGAGCGGTACATAGACGAGCAGACCGCCGGCAATGGCGACAAGGCGCAGCGTCAGCCGCATCGTCTATTTGCGGTTGAGCGCGACGCCGTACAATTCCATGCGGTGGTCGACGAGGCGGAAGCCGAGCTTCTCCGCGATTCGGCGCTGGAGCGCCTCCAGCTCGTCGTCGACGAACTCGAGCACCTGGCCGGTCTCGACGTCGATCAGATGGTCGTGATGCGCCTCGCTCGCCGCTTCGTAGCGGGCGCGGCCGTCGCCGAAATCGTGGCGCTCGAGGATGCCCGCTTCCTCGAAGAGGCGCAGAGTGCGGTAGACGGTCGCGATCGAGATGCCGGGGTCCACCGCCGATGCGCGGGCGTGCAGCGCCTCCACGTCGGGATGGTCGTCGGCCTCGGAGAGGACGCGGGCGATCACCCGCCTTTGCTCGGTGATGCGCAGGCCCTTTTCCGCGCAGAGGGTCTCGATGTCGATCTTACGTGTCATTGCCCGCTCAGCTTAGCCAATAACGCAGCCGGGGCAAAGGACCCGGAAGGCCAAAGTGGCCGGGACGCGGGGTCCCGGCCGGTCTTCGTTACTTCTTCGGTGCAGCCGGGCGGCGGCGCTTGGTGCCGAGGCCGATCTTCTTGGCCAGCGCGCGGCGCTGTTCGGCATAGTTCGGCGCGACCATCGGATAGTCGGCGTTGAGGCCCCACTTCTGACGATATTCGTCGGGCGTCATGTTGTAGTGCGTCATCAGGTGACGCTTCAGCATCTTCAGCTTCTTGCCGTCTTCGAGGCAGACGATGTAGTCCGGCTTCACCGACGAGCGGACCGACACAGCCGGCTCCTGCTTCACTTCGGGCTCGGCCTGGCCGGTGCCGAGACCGGTCAGCGCGCCGTGGACGTTCTCGATGAGCAGCGGAAGATCGTTAACAGCAACGCTGTTGTTGCTGACATGCGCGGACACGATGTCGGCGGTGAGCGTGATCAGGGCTTCATTCAAATTGTCGACGTTTTCCATGGGAGGCTTAAGCTCTCTCGAATAAAAGGAGGGGACCTGGTCCTGCGCGGCAAATGGTCCCCCACCGCGTGATTTACAAGAGATTTTCGGCAGAAAGCTTCTTTACGCGGTTTACACGGTAATGCTCTTCGCGAGCGTTAGTGCGTCGTAAACCTGGCCGTCACGGCCGCTATAATAGTTGCGGCGACGTCCAACTTCGGAAAAGCCCGTTTTCGCGTAAAGGTTTATCGCGCTGTTTCCTTCCCGCACCTCCAAATGGAGGTCGTGCGCGCCGCGCGTTGCTGCAACCTGGATGAAACGGTCGAGCAGCAACTGGCCGATGCCGCGGCCGCGACCTTCGCGCTTCACGGCGAGCAGTAACAGTTCGGCCTCGCGCAGGACGACTCGGCCGAGCGCGAAGCCGAGTACTTCGTCGCCGTCGCGCGCCAGGCTGAGCCACACGCCGGGCATTGGCAGAAGGCCGGCACATTGTGGCGCCGTCCAAGCTTCTCCGAAGGCGGGATCGAACGCCGATTCCATCACGTCCATCACGGCGGCGAGATCGAGAACGCTTCCTTCGCTGACGCTGATGCCGCTCATAAAGGCATCGGCTTCGCGTCGGGCGCGCGCCCGTAGATCGGCCGCGGCGGCAGCGATCTGAGGCCCGCGGGGAGCAGTCGCGCATCGGCGGCGCGCGGCAGAGCGTCATGAGCGCTGCCATGGCCGCGAGCGCCGACCAGCAGTTCGGCGCCGCTGCCATATACGTCCGGCGTCGCGATCAGGGCCGCGGCTTCTTCGGGAACCAGCGAACGAAGCTCGTCCAGGGGCAGCAGGGGATCGCCTCCGTACCGTTGGACGAAAATCTGTCCATGACCGCCAATCAACGCAACCGCGATTTCGTTCCCAGCGGCCGATGCGGCGATCAAAGCGGTCGAGGAGTAACCGGACAGCGGCACGCCCCAGCCGATCGCCAGCCCGTGCGCAGCGGCGAGGCCGACGCGCACACCGGTGAAGCTGCCCGGACCGCAATCGACGAGGATCGCGGTCGGCCGGCGCCCGCCCAATATTTCGGCGATCATCGGCACGAGGCGCTCCGCATGGCCCCGACCGACCACCTCGTGGCGCTCGTCGAGCAGGCGATCGCCGTCGATCAAGGCGACCGAGCAGGCGGCGGTCGCGCTGTCGATTACCAGCAGCATGTCAGCGATCCGGGGAGCGGCGTCAGACGGCCTCGACCGTCTCGACCTCGGGAACATAATGTTTCAGCAGTCCCTCGATCCCGTTCTTCAGCGTCATCGTCGAGGACGGGCAGCCGGAGCAGGCACCGTGCAGGGCGAGATAGACGGTCCCTTTCTGGAAGCCGCGATAGACGATGTCGCCACCGTCCTGGGCCACCGCCGGCCGCACCCGCGTCTCGATCAGCTCCTTGATCTGCGCGACGATGTCGGCATCGGCCGGGTCCTCGGCCACCGCGTCGAGCGGCACCGCGATTCCCGACGCGCTGCCGGGCTTGAACAGCGGCGCGCCGCTCGAGAAATGATCGAGCAGCACCGTCAGGACTTCGGGCTTCAAGTGCAGCCATTCGACACCGGGCGCGGCAGTGACGGAAATGAAGTCGCGGCCGAAGAACACGCCTTCGACGTCGCCCGTCGAGAAAATCGCCTCGGCGAGCGGCGAAGCCTCGGCTTCCTCCGGAGTCGCGAAATCGCGCGTGCCGCTCGGCATCACGGTCTCGCCGGGCAGGAACTTGAGCGTCGCCGGATTGGGCGTGGTTTCGGTCTGGATCAGCATGAATCCCATTTGGCCCCGCGCCCCCCGTGGATCAAGTGCGAACGCCCGCAGGTGCGCCGTTCAGCAATTCTCGTACTTCCAGTTGCGCTTCTTGCCTTCGGAGACCCACTCGACCGTCTGGGCTATTCTTTTCTCCCGCGTGGCGGCCTGTTTGGCGGTCGTCACCCATTCCACATATTCGCGCTGGCTGCTTGGGCTGAACGCATCGAACGTCCGCGCCGCCGCCGGTTCCGTGTCAAGCGCCGCGCGGAGATCGTCGGGCATCGGGAGCGGCGCTTTGGTGGTCTTGTTGCGCACCGGCTTCACGCCCGCGTCGGTGAGTTCCATCGCCTTGCGGATCAGCCCCGCGAGCGCAGCCGGCTCGGGCAGGTCGTCGACCGAGGTGATACGGCCGAACTGGCCCATGCCCTCGTCGGATTTGGCCTCGTCGCCAAGGACCAGGCTGCCGCGCCAGAAACCGAAGCTGGTATGCGCCTTGAAGGCGGCCATGCCGGCCAGCTGCTCGCCCTTGTATAGGAAGGTCGGCATGCTCCACTTGAGCGTTTCCTCGGCCTCCGGGCACGCGGCGTGCACTGCCGCGCGCAGATGGCGCAGAATGGGTTTGGCGAAGTCGGCCTGCCGGTCGATATAGTCGTCGATGCGTGCGTCGCGAGGCATGGCCCTCTCCCTGGCTTGGAGGGCGATCATGTCCCTCGGGCCGCAGCGGCGCAAGCGCGAGCCGGACCACACGGGCAGGCTGTAAATCCAACATGTTCGCAATGAATTGGTTTTTTGCTAAGCCCCTCGCGCCATGCCTGTTCGCGTGGCCTGTTGCAGTACCGGTCAGGGGGCGTGAATGGGTTCGGATTCTTCGGTTTGGAAGCGCGGCGCTTCGGCGTTCGGGCTGGCCGGAGCGGTACTCGTCCTGCTTCCTTCGCCCTCGCACGCGCAATCGCCGGCCGAGCTTGGCGACCTTTCGATCGAGGAACTCGCGCAGGTCCAGGTGACATCGGTTTCCAAGCGGGCCGAGCCGCTCAGCGGGGCGCCGGCGGCGATCTACGTGATCAGCAACGAGGATCTGATGCGCGCGACCGCGACCTCGCTGCCCGAAGCACTGCGGCTCGCCCCAAATCTGCAGGCACAGCGCATCGACGCGCGGCAATATGCGGTGAGCGCGCGCGGCTTCAACGGCTATGAAACGGCCAACAAGATGCTGGCGCTGATCGATGGCCGCAGCATCTATACGCCGCTCTTCTCGGCGATATTCTGGGAGCTGCACGCGCCGGTCCTGGAGGATGTCCAGCAGATCGAGGTCGTGAGCGGCCCGGGCGGCACGCTCTACGGACCGAACGCGGTGAACGGCGTCATCAACATCAGCACCAAGGATGCGCGCGATACGCTCGGCGGCTTGGCGCGCGCGACCGTGGCGGCCAACGAGCGCACGGCGGCGCTGCGATACGGGATGCCGATCGGCGAAACCGGCGCGGTGCGTGTCTACGGCAATTATTTCGATCGCTCGGACCAGCCTGCGGGTCCAGCCGGCGATATCAACGACCGCTATCGCGGCTATCAGGCCGGCTTCCGGATGGACCTCGGCTCGGACGACAGCAGCTTCACGCTGCAGGGCGATCTGTTCGACACCGAAGTCGCGACCACCGCGGCCGACGGCGAGCAGGGGCACAATATCCTGGCGCGCTGGACCGGCCGAGTCGGCGAAGACAGCAATGTCCAGCTCCAGGCTTATTACGACAAGTTCGAACGCCAGTTCCTGCTGGTGCGCGACTCGCTCGAGACGTTCGACGTGGAGGGGCAGTTTACCAGTTCGATCGGCCGGCACGACGTCGTCGTCGGCGCGGGCGCGCGCACGACCAAGGATCTGTTCGAAAACGATCTTAATCCCTTCGTGCTCGATCCGGAGAGCGACCGGCTGTGGACGCTGAACATGTTCGTGCAGGATCGCTATGCGCTCAGCGACCGGCTTTCGCTGACAGCGGGCGTCAAGTTCGAGCGCTCGTCGTTCAGCGGATGGGAGATCCTGCCGAACCTGCGACTCGCCTGGCAGCCCAGCGACCGTACGCTGCTGTGGTCGGCGGTGTCGCGGGCGGTGCGCACTCCCTCGCGGATCGACCGCGACCTCAATTTCCTGCCGATCCTGGCCCAGGCGGACGACTTCGCTTCCGAAAAGGTGACCGCGATCGAGGCCGGCTATCGCGGCCGGCCGACGGACAGCACGACGCTCTCCGTCTCGATTTTCTACAATCTCTACGACGATCTGCGCACGACCGAGTTCGCGTCCGGCGGCGGCCTGCCGATCCGGCTCGCCAACGGCCTCGGCGGCGAAACCTGGGGCGTGGAGGCGTGGGCGACGCAGCAGCTCACCTCTTGGTGGCGCCTGCGCCTCGGCCTCTCGACGCTCGGCAAGAGCTTCGCCGTCGACGGCGGCCATGCCGACATCGCGGACGGCGCCTCGGCGGGCAACGATCCCGATTTCAAGCTGACGGTGCGGTCGCAGATGAACCTGGCTTCGAACGTCGATCTTGACCTCGGCGTCCGCGTCATCGATGATCTCGAACGGCCCGAGGTCGATTCCTACGTGGAGGCGCAGGCGCGCCTCGGCTGGCGGGTCACTCCTGCGGTCGAATTCTTCGTCGCCGGCAACAATCTGCTCCGCGCCACCCACGAGGAGAATGGCGAACCCGCTCGCGCCCAGCGCATCGAGCGCAGCATCCACGCCGGCACGAGGCTGCGTTTCTGATGGCCCGGTCCTTCTCCATGCGCGACCGCTGTCTGGCCATGCTGCTGCTGATCGGCTTCGCCCAGCCGGCGGCGGCGCAGCAGCCCACCGAATATTCGGTCAAGGCGGCGTTCCTGCCGAAGTTCGCCCGCTACGTGAACTGGCCGCCGCAGGCGCAGCCGCCGGCCGGCAAGCCCCTGCAGATTTGCGTCATCGGCAGCGATCCGTTCGGCAAGTTGCTCGACGAGGCCGTCGCCGGCCAGCGCGTCGAGCAGAATCCGGTGGCGCTCCGGCGGATGCGGACGGCGGCCGATGCCGAGGGCTGTCATCTGGCCTTCGTGCGCGGCACCCACGATCAATCCACGGGCCAGATCCTGGCGGCCTTGGCGAACAGGCCGGTGCTTACCATCACCGATTCCCGCGATGGCGGGGTGCGCGGCATGATCCATTTCGCGGTCGAGAAGGGCCGCGTCAGCTTCCACGTCAACGACGCGCTGGCCGCGCGCAGCCGGCTCGACATCAGCTCGCGCTTGCTCGGCGTGGCGCTGAGCGTGAAGCAGCGGCGCGTATGATCCGGTTGCCGCGACTTCAATCTCGGCCAAGGAACATGCCGGCCGCCGCGATCCTGCTGGCGGCCTTGCTGCTGCTGGCCGGCCTCGGCGTCATCTTCCAGAACGAGGCCTCGCATCAGCGCCAGAAGCTAAGCGAAACCAGGGTCCAGGCTGAAATCCTTGCGGCGAGCGTGACGGCCGCGCTCGATTTCGGCGATGCTGCCGCCGCGCAGGAATCGGTCAATGCGTTGCGGGCCAATCCGCAGGTCCAGTTCGCGGCGATCTACAATCAGTCGGACCGCCTGGTTGCGGGCTTCGAGCGCAACGGCCAGGTCGTGCCGCCATCGACGGCGGCGATAGCGGCTCCCGGGCAGCGCGACATTGCCGCGACGGTCCCGGTGCTGCGCGACGGAGAGCGGATCGGCTCGGTTCATCTCGCCATCGCCCGCGAAGGCCTAGGGCGTCGGGTGACGCGCTATGCGTTGGTCTCCTTGTTCATCCTGATGGCCGCGGTGATCGCGATCATTCTCGGCCTCGCCCAGAATGTCCTGCGGCGCGTCAATCGCGAGCTCGAGCTTCGCGCCGGCGCTTTGGCAGAGGCCAATCGCGAGCTGCAAATCCAGATCGAGGAGCGCGCCAAGGCCGAGGAGCAACTCCGCCAGGCGCAGAAGATGCAGGCGCTGGGCCAGCTCACCGGCGGCATCGCCCACGATTTCAACAATCTGCTGACCGTGATCCAAGGCTCCGCCGACATCCTCCAGCGGCCGAACCTCAGCGAGGAAAAGCGCATCCGCTTCGCCGACGCGATCGCACAGACGGCGCGGCGTGCGGCCTCGTTGACCAGCCAGCTGCTCGCCTTCGCGCGGCGCCAGCCGCTGAAGCCGGAAGTGCTGGATCTCAATGCCCATATCCTGGGCATGGCGGAACTGCTCGACCGAACGCTTGGGGAGCGGATGAATGTGCAGATCGAGCTTTCGCCCGATCTGTGCGCCGTGAAAGTCGATCCGACCCAGCTCGAAGCGGCCGTCCTCAACATCGCGGTCAATGCGCGCGACGCGATGGACGAGGCCGGCGCGCTCACCATCCGCACGCTCGATATTCCCGCGACCGAAGCAGGCGGGCCCCGAGCCGGGCTCGCTATCACCGACAGCGGGACGGGCATCGATGCCGACACGCTGGCGCGCGTGTTCGAGCCCTTCTTCACCACCAAGGATGTCGGCAAGGGGACCGGCCTCGGCCTCAGCCAGGTCTATGGCTTCGCTGCCCAGTCGGGCGGGGACGTCTCGATCGACAGCGTCGTCGGCGAAGGCACCACGGTCACCCTGATCCTGCCGTGCAGCGAGGAGGCAGTTGCCGTTCCGGTCACGGCGCTGGGCCGGGTCACGGCGTCTGGTATCACCGGCCGGATCCTCGTGGTCGACGACAATGAGGAAGTCGGCGCCTTTGCCGAAGCGCTGCTCGGCGAACTCGGCCACACGGTGCTGCGCGCCCACTCGGGCGAGGAGGCGCTGAGCCTTGCCGGCGAGCACGAGCTCGACGCCGTTTTCACCGACGTGGTGATGCCGGGCATGAGCGGGCTCGAACTGGCCGACCAGTTGCGCGCCGAGCGGCCCGATTTGCCGATCGTGCTCACCACCGGCTTCAGCGACCGGATCGCGACCTCGGGCACCGGCGGATTGCCGGTCGTCTACAAGCCCTACCGGTTGGAAACCATCGCCACCGCGCTCGACGAGGCGATGTCCGCGCGCATGGCGTGACGCGTCGAAAAACATCGGTTACGCTCCCCCAAAAATAACTGGGGGAGAGCGGATCGATGACCGGACGCAATTTCTGGGCGATGAAGAGCGGCGAGAGCTGGATCGTCCGCGAGGAGGGGCTGCCCGGTCAGGCGAGCGCCCACGCCACCCCGCAGGAAGCCTGGGCCGAAGCCCGCTCCCGCGCCGAGGCGATGGGCGGCGAGGCCTTCCTCACCGCCGATGACGGCGAGCTCTGCAAGCGCGAATGGTTCGGCGCGCTTCCGCGCGACATCAAGATCTAGAAGATCCCGCCGCCCAGCATCAGGCGCAGCACGCCGATCACGAGCACGACTAGGTTGAGGTTGCGGCCGCTCTTGCCGTCCGAGATCGCGCCGACCGCGAGGCCGACGACGGCGATCGGCAGGAAGAACCAGTTCATCCAGCCGAGCAGGGGGAGGAAGGCAACCGCCGTGAGGACCAGGGCGACCGCGCCGATGACAAGCGAGACGAGGTTCAGCATCACCCGATCATGGGACCGAGCAGGGCTCGACGCAAGCCGCAGCCTTGTCCGACGCCGCCCGCCGCGCCCGCGACGCGCGCCGCCCTGAGCGGATGCCGTCGACCGCGAAGATGACGAGCGCGCTCCAGATCGCGCCGAAGCAGATCATGTGCGCCGTCGTCAATTTTTCGCCGAACAGCGAAACCGCGAGCAGAAACTGGATGGTCGGCGCAACATATTGGAGGAAGCCGAGCGTCGAATAAGGCAGGCGCTTGGCGGCCGCGGCGAACAATAGCAGCGGCACCGCCGTCACCAATCCGGCGCCCATCACCAGCAAGGTCGTGGCAAGGTCCATCGGCATCGCGCCGCTGCCCTCCTGCTCGAGCCAGAACAGCCAAGCGAGCGCGACCGGCGCGAGCAAAACCGTTTCGATCGACAGCCCCTCGAGCGAGTCGACCGGCGCGACCTTGCGGATGAAGCCGTAGGCCGCGAAGGTGCAGGCGAGGGTGAGGCTGATCCACAATCCGCTGCCGGCGCCGACCGCAAGCACCGCCACGCCGGCCGAGGCCAGCCCGACCGCGAAAATCTGGGCGCGGCTCAGTTTCTCCTTGAGCAGCACGACGCCGAGCAGGACGTTGACCAGGGGATTGAGATAATAACCGAGGCTGCCCTCCAGAACGTGGCCGTTGAGCACCGCCCAGATATAGACGAGCCAGTTGCCCGCGATCAGCACCGACGTGGCGAGCAGCATCGCCATCAAGCGCGGAGTGCGCAGCGCCTCGCGGATCGTGCCCCAGCGCTTCCACACCGTCACCAGCACGCCCAGGAAGACCAGCGACCACAGGATGCGGTGGGCGACGATCTCGGTCGGCAGCAGGTTTGCGAGCAGCTTGAAGTAGAGCGGCAGGAAGCCCCACAGGAAATAGGCGCCAAGGCCCAGGAATAATCCGGCGCGGCCGCGCGCATGCTCGTCGGTCATGGTGGGCGCCTAGAGCAGGGCAGGAGAGCAAACAAGCGCGGGCCAGCCGCAATCGGCCCCAGCCGATCCTTGCGCTCCCGCCCTGATTGGCATCACTTTAACACAAAATTAACCTTGAGCGTCCACCTCCTGAGGTCCGGGGGGCCTTCGTGGGGGAGGCGGCACTATGACAGGATTGCGGTATTTGGCGCTCGCGGCCTTGCTGGCCTGCGCAGCTTGCACGACACTCACCCGTCCCCCGGCGACCGTCCAGATCACCGAGGAGCGCCAGCCGGAATGGATGACGGCCGCCGCGCCCGCCGACATCGACCGGATCCACCGTCTCGGCGAGGCCTGGCAGGAAGGTTTGCGGCAGGCGCGCAGCCGCGGCTTCCGTCGCGCGATCGAGGGCGAAGGCACCTTGCTCGAACCGGACGCCGCCCTGCCGCGCGCAGCGCCGTCGCCGGGCTCCTATCATTGCCGGGTGATCAAGCTGGGCCAGCAAAGCGGGCGCGGCGCGGCCTTCGCCGCCTACAAGCCCTTCTTCTGCTATGTCGACGTCGATGGCGACACGCTCACCATCGTCAAGCAGACGGGCTCGCAGCGCCCCGCCGGCTTCATCTATCCCGACCGCGACGATCGCCACATCTTTCTAGGCTCGGTGGCGCTCGGCGACGAGACCAGCCCGCTTGCTTATGGCGACGACGAGAAGCGCGATCTCGTCGGGGTGGTCGAGCGGGTCGGGCCGTTCCGCTGGCGGCTGGTCATGCCGTGGCCGCAGTCAGGCGCGATCCTCGAAGTGTTCGAACTGGTGCCCGCCGTCCAATAGGCTAAACATGGCCTTCTCAATGCCGGGGGAGACGGACATGAAGACGCCTGTTGCCTTGATCGCCACGCTCGCTCTGCTCGCCGCCTGCGAGGCGCGGATCGGCAAGGACGATGCCGCCGCCGATACCAATTCCGCCGCCGAGGTTTCGCCCGAGGGCAAGGCGGAGGAGGGGCAAGTCTCGATCAAGGCGCCGGGCTTCGATCTGAAGCTCGACATCCCCGACGAGATCAATGCCGATACCGACACGGATAGCGAGCTTTTCTATCCGGGCGCCAAGGTGAGCGGCCTCCATATCGAGGGCAGAAGTGGCGGGGGCGGCGTCGAGCTTGCCTTCACCACGGCCGACGCGCCCGACAAGGTCGCGGCCTGGTATCGCGATCCGGCACGGGCCCAGGCCTTCGCCGTCGCCTCCGACGTTCGCGAGGGCGCCGGTTACCGGATCGAGGCGACGCAGAAGGACGACGGCGACCCGTTCACGGTGAAGATCGCGCCGCGCGGCACCGGCACCGACGGCCGCCTGATCTTCCGCGACCGCAACTGACGATGGCGCTCGCGGATCCGGAGGAGGTGCGCATGCATCTCGTCGCCGCCGCGCGCGCCGGCCACGCCCTCACTTATTCGGAGATGCTGGAGCGGCTCGGCTATCATTTTTCGCGGCCCAAGATGCGCCAGCTCTGCGCCGTGCTCGGCACGGTCGACGAGGAGGCGGAAGCGCGCGGCGAGCCCGAACTGGCGGTGCTCGTCGTCCGCCAGAGCGACGGCATCCCGGGCCAGGGCTGGTGGGTTGCGGGCGGGGCGCGCAGTCGCGGCTATGAAGGGCCGTGGGAGGGGCCGGAAGCCGAGCGCTTCATAGCCTCGGTCCAGGCCGAAACCTTTGAATATTGGAAAGTCCGATAATAGGACAGCGCATGTAAAGCTGCCGGATTAACTACGTCCGCTCACCCATTTACCGGGCGAATCGTGGCATAGGACAGGCGATGATCAAGCGTCTCGCCCGGCTTTTCCATTTCGCGACCTTCGCTGCTTTGGTGATGCTCGCTGCCTGTGGCCGCGGCTCGGACGAGGCCGAGCTCGCCGATCTCGACAACCAGATCGCCGCCAACGACACCGATCCGGCGCTGACCAGCGCGCTCGAGGACCAGATCCTGGTCGACCGCGATCTGGTCCAGCAGTCCAATCGCAATGCGGTTCGTCCGCCCGAAACGCCGGTCCAGGCGCAATATCCCGTCGGCGCGGAGAGCGCCGGCCGGTCCGCGTCTGCACCGGCGACCGCCGGCCGGCCGGGTGCCGGCCTCGCCGCTGAAGCCACGCGCTGCGGCGAGGATCGTCTCGATTACGATGCCGCCTGGGCCCGGCGACTGCCGGCCCCCTTCACGGTCTATCCCGGCGGCCGGGTCACCGAGGCCGCGGGTCGCGACGCCGCCGACTGCCGCTTGCGGGTGGTGACGTTCACGAGCGGCGAGGCGCCGGGCCGGTTGCGCGACTGGTATCGGGCGCGCGCGATCGGCGCCGGCTATTCGTCCGAGCAGCAGCAGCGCGGCACCGACCTCGTCCTCGCCGGCACCAATGCGGCGGGCGCCGCTTATTTCCTGATCCTGACTCCGCTCGATGGCGGCGGCACCGACGTCGCCTTGATCGCCAATAGCGGCTGACGCGCCGACAGGCGGCCTGGGTACTGGCGGATCGGGTCCGGCCTCGCTACATCGCCGGCCATGCCCAACCTGCTTCTCATCATGCTCGGCGGCGCGCTCGGCGCCGGCCTGCGCTATCATGTCGGCAGGCTGGCGCTGCACCTGCTCGGCCCCGCCTTCCCGTGGGGAACCTGGCTGATCAATCTCGGCGGCAGCCTGATGATGGGCCTCCTCGCAGGAATCGTCCTGCGCCAGGGCGCGCCGGGCGAGCCGCTTCTCCTGTTCGCGGGCGTTGGCCTGCTCGGCGGCTTCACCACCTTTTCGGGCTTCAGCCTGGAGATGGTGCAGATGCTCCAGCGCGGGGAGGCCGTGCTCGCCGCCGCCTACGCCGTTTCTTCCGTCGCCGGTTCGGTGATGCTCCTCATTTTGGGCCTCTGGCTCGCCAAGGCTCCCGCATGACCAAGTCCGATACCTCCAAAACCGCCGCCTCCGATCAGGTCCGCCAGTTCAAAGTCGCACCCGACGATGACGGCATCCGCCTCGACCGCTGGTTCAAGCGCAACCTGCCCGATGCGACCTTCAACCTCGTGTCGCGATGGTCGCGCACCGGGCAATTGCGCGTCGATGGCAAGCGTGCCGCGCCGGGCGACCGGATCGAGGCGGGGCAGGTCATCCGCGTCCCGCCGGCCGAGGCGCCCGCGCCCGAAAAGGCGCGCCCGACCGTCCAGCGCCAGGCGCTGAGCGAAGACGAGATCGCCTATGTCAACGAGATGGTGATCCACCGCGACAAGGCCGCTTTCGTCGTCAACAAGCCCCCGGGCCTCGCCACCCAGGGCGGCACCAAGACCAGCACCCATCTCGACGGGCTGCTCGACGGACTCGCCGACGAGCGCGGCGAGCGCCCCAAGCTGGTCCACCGGCTCGATAAGGACACGTCGGGCGCGCTTCTGCTGGCGCGCAGCGCCCGCGCGGCCGCCGCTTTCTCCAAGAGCTTCTCGAGCCGCACCGCGCGCAAGGTCTATTGGGCCCTGGTCGTGGGCGTTCCCGAGATCCGCGACGGCTTCATCGACCTGCCGCTCGCGAAGCAGCCGGGCACCGGCGGCGAGAAGATGCATGTCGACGAGGAAGAGGGCTTGCCCTCGCGGACGCGCTACCGGGTGATCGAACGCGCCGGCAACCGTACGGCGTGGGTCGAACTGCAGCCCCATACCGGGCGCACCCACCAGCTTCGCGTCCATATGGCGGCGATCGGCTACCCGATCGTCGGCGACGGCAAATATGGCGGCCAGGACGCCTTTCTGACCGGTGCGATCAGCCGCAAGCTGCATCTCCACGCGCGTCGCATCCGCATCGACCATCCCGACGGCGGCCAGGTCGACGTCACCGCCGAGCTGCCCACCCACTTCGCCGAGAGCCTGGCGTCCTTGGGCTTCGAGATCGAGCAGGGCGACCTGCCGCTCGACGAGATCAAATTCTCCGAAACCGCGGAGGGCAAGCGCAAGGCGGCGTCGGCCGCCGCCAAGGCGCGCCGCAAGGACCGCAAGGGCGAGCGCAGGGGACGCGGACGCGCGTGAACCGGCTCGCCATCTTCGATTGCGACGGGACTTTGGTCGACAGCCAGATCAACATCTGCCTGGCGATGGAGGACTGCTTCGCCCGCGCCGGGCTCGATGCGCCCGAGCGCGAGCGCACGCGCCGCGTCGTCGGCCTCAGCCTGGTCGAGGCGATGCAGGTGATGCTTCCCGAGCATGAGCCTGAATTCCACGTGCGCCTTGCCGAGGATTACAAGCTGGCCTTCCACCGCCTGCGCGGCAAGGGCCTGGTCGACGAGCCGCTGTACGAGGGTATTGCCGCGCTGATCGAGCAGCTCGACCTGGATGGCTGGCTGCTCGGCGTCGCCACCGGCAAATCGGATCGCGGCCTCCGCATCTGCCTCGACCATCACGGCCTGAAGCCGCGCTTCGTGACGCTGCAGACCGCCGACCGTCACCCGTCCAAGCCGCATCCCTCGATGGTCGAGCAGGCGATGGCCGAGGCCGGGGCCGCGCCCGGGACGACGCTGATGATCGGCGACACCAGCTTCGACATGGCGATGGCGCGCGCCGCCGGTGTCACCGCGATCGGGGTCACCTGGGGCTATCACGACGCGGAAGAATTGGTGGCGGCCGGGGCGGACCATATCGTCGCCCATCCGTTGGACATCCTCGAACTCGCAAAGGCGCTTGCATGACCCCTGAGCAGGAACAGGCGATGTGGCGGAACCGCTTCATCATGATGAACGTGGTGCGGATTGCCGCCACGGTCGTGGTGCTGATCGGCCTGCTCATCTGGCAGACCGGCATGGTTCGCGAAGGTGGAGCGCCCGAGATCGGCCTTCCGATGGCGCTGATCGGCCTCGTCGCCAGCTTCGGCGCGCCGAAATATCTGGCGCGCAAGTGGCGGACGCCCGAGCCTTGAAGCGCTTTTATACGCAGGCGTCGGCCCGTCCGCTCGACGGCGCCTGGCAGATCTTCCTCGACGACCGCCCGGTAAAGACGCCGGCGCGCAACCCGCTTGTCGTGCCGACCGAGGCGCTCGGCCGGGCGATTGCGGCCGAATGGGATGCGCAGGGCGAGAAGGTCGATCCGCGCTCGATGCCGCTGACCGGCCTCGCCAATGCGGCGATCGACCGCGTCGCGACCGATCGGGAGACATTCGCCCGCGGCCTCGCGTCCTACGGCGAGAGCGATTTGCTCTGCTACCGCGCCGAGCACCCCAATGCTCTCGTCGAGCGCCAGGCCGAGCATTGGGACCCGATCCTGGCTTGGGCGCGGCGCCGGTTCGATATCGATTTCGAGATCGTGTGCGGCGTCATGCACAAGGCCCAGCACGAAATGACGCTGAAGCAGCTCGATCAGGCCATCGCCACGCGCGACCCGTTCGAGCTGGCGGCCCTGGCGCCTTTGGTGACGATCACCGGCTCGCTGGTGATCGCGCTGGCGCTGGCCGAGGAGGCCGTCGATCTCGGCCGCGCCTGGACCGCTGCCACCGTCGACGAAGCCTTCCAGGCCGAGCACTGGGGCGAGGATGCCGAGGCCACAGCCATGCTCGACAACCGTCGCCGCGACTTCGAGGCCGGCTACCGCTTCCTGACCCTGCTCAAACCTCGCTAGGCGCGTCCGTCGGCACGCGGCGGACCCCGCCCAGGAACCAGCGCGCGATCACCAGTCCCGCGACCGCGAGCGCGAGCGCGTCGGCGATGAACAGGTAGATGAAGTGGCCCCAGTCGTGGTGATACCAGATCGGCTCTCCGAGATGGGTGTAGGCCGCGCCGGCGACCGCGAACAGGATGATCAGCCGGGCCTGCGAGGGGAAATCGGTCACACGTCCGGCCACGGCCATCAGTGCCGCGCCGATCAGCAGTGCCACGACGAAGTTGAAGATCAGTCCGCCCACGATGGCGCCCGGATCCGCGACCGAGAAGCCGCCGACATTGTAATGGACGGTGGCGATCGGCCCCTGGCCGTACATCACGGTCTGCTCGGGCGTGTCGGCGCCGGGGATGAAATAAGTACCCGTGGCAGGGAGGTTGGCGGCCAATGCGCGCTGCACGGTCGCGGCCTGGGCATTGTCGATGCTGCCCGTGCCGAGCTTCATCAGCGGCGTGGCGAAGAAGATGAAGCCGATGATGAACATGGCGACGGCCGCGGCCATGGCGCCGATGATGATGCGTCCCATGCGTTCCTCCCCTTATTCTGCCTGCGAAACAGTATCGAAACGCGGCGGAACGGAAAAAGACGCGTCAGCCGATCAGGCCGCGGACGAAATCGGTGAGGCCGATGCGGCGCGAGCGCTTCATCCGCTCGGCTTCGAGGATCGAATGCACCTTGTCGAGGCAGACCCCGGCATCCTCGTTGATCAGCACATAATCATATTCAGCCCAGTGGCTGATCTCGGCAGCGGCGCGTTCCATCCGTCCGTGTATGACTTCCTCGCTGTCGGTGCCGCGCGCGCGCAGGCGGCGCTCGAGCTCGTCCATCGAGGGCGGGAGGATGAAGACGCGGACGATGTCAGGGTCGACCTGCTTCAATTGCTGGGTGCCCTGCCAGTCGATGTCGAGCAGCACGTCGCAGCCGTCCTGGATCGACTGGCTGACTTCGGAGATCAAAGTGCCGTAGCGCCGTCCGAAGACGTGCGCCCATTCGAGGAACGAGCCGCTCTCGACCATGCGATCGAAGTCCGCGTCGGTCACGAAATGATAGTCGCGGCCGTCGATCTCGCCGTCGCGGATCGGCCGCGTCGTCGCCGAGACAGACAGTGAAATGTCCTGGTCGCGCGCCAGCAGCATCTTGGCGATGGTGGATTTGCCCGCGCCGCTGGGGCTGGAAAGGACGAACAGCAGCCCGCGCCGCCGGAGATTCTGACTGGTGGCCATGCGCGCTAGTGGCGTGGGGCAAGGGTGCCCGTCAAGCCGCCGGCCATGGCCGGCGAGGAAAAGGCCGGCGCTCCGCGGGGGCATGCGGGCCGCCGGTACGCCTGCGCTTCAGGCGGGAAGAAGGTGTCCCGCGCGGCGGTACAGCCGGTCCTTGATCGCCAGCTTCAGTTTCTTGAGCCGCTGCATCCGGAAGACGTCCGGCGCGCGGCGCTTGCGCTCGCGGCGTATCTCGTCGTCCAGCTTGCGGTGGACGGAGGCCATACGGGCGATGATGGGGTTCATGTTCAGCTTCCTCAATCGATGTGAAATCGATCGGGCTAGCTGATGCAGAGACAGGGGCAATTGAACCTGCATCGAGCTAACCCGATGCGGTCCGACATCACGACTGTCGCAGGGACAGCCGCCAGAGGGGCCCGGTCCGCTCCTTCAAAATATGGGAGGCGGGGGCGAATTCAAGTGCTATCGGTACGGCAATGTTACGGTTCGTCGCGCTTCTGAGAGCCGTCAATGTCGGCGGCCGCAAGGTCCCCATGGCGGAATTGCGCGATCTTTGCGACGCGATCGGCTGGACCGACGTCGCCACCTACATCCAGAGCGGCAACGTCGTTTTCTCGGCTCAGGGCGAACCGGAAGGGCTCGAGGCGCAGCTCGAGAAAGCGTCGGCGGAGCGGTTCGGCATCGCCGTCGACGTCGTCGTCAGGTCGGCAGCGCAATGGGCGGCGCACGCCGCGGCCAACCCCTTCGCGGACGCATCTGCCGCACGCCCCAACCTCGTCATGCTGCTCGTCTCGAAGGCGCCGCCCGCGGTCGGGGCCGCTGCCGCCCTTGAGAGGCGCGCGGCCGACGCCGAAAGGGTGGCTGAGGCCGGTGGCGCGCTGTGGATCGATTATCCCGCCGGTTCGGGCCGATCGAAGCTGACGCCGACCCTGATCGATCGCGCCATCGGCTCGCCCGCCACCAGCCGCAACTGGCGGACGGTGCAGGCGCTCTGCGAAATGCTCGCGCAATGAGGGCGATCGAGCGGCGCCACTGGCTGATCGCGGCCTTGATGGTCGCGCTGACGATAATCGTATTGCTGGCCATGGGCCGTCCGCCGATCTGCACCTGCGGCGACGTCAAATTGTGGACCGGCGCGGTGCAGAGCGCCGACAACAGCCAGCATATCGCGGACTGGTACACGCCCAGCCACATCATCCACGGATTTCTCTTCTACTGGTTCGGCTGGCTTTTCCTCCGCCGCAACCCATTCGGCGAACGCTGGCTCGCCGCGGTGGCGATCGAGGCCGCCTGGGAACTGCTGGAGAACAGCCAGTTCATTATCGACCGCTATCGCGAGGCGACCTTCGCCTTCGGCTATAACGGCGACAGCGTGCTGAATTCAGTGGCCGACATCGGCTGGATGACGCTCGGCTTCCTGCTGGCGCGCCGCCTGCCGGTCTGGGCGACCGTTGCGATCGCAATCGCATTCGAGCTGCTGACCTTGTGGACGATCCGCGACAATCTGACGCTTAACGTCCTGATGCTGGTCGCGCCGGTCGACGCGATCCGCGTCTGGCAGGCCGGCTGAGCGTCAGCCCGGCCGGCGCGCCAGCGGCATCGTCAGACAATGGACGCCGCCGCCGCATCGCACGAACTGGTCGATCTCCACGGCAATCACGCGATAGCCGAACTCGGCGAGCTTCAGGTTGATGCGGCTGCAGCCCGCCGACGACAGGATCCGGCCGCCGCCGAGGCTGACCAGATTGGCGCCGAGCTGGCGGACCTCGTCGAGGGTGACGGGGATCAGCTCGACGCCGAGCTTGCGGATTCGCTCGACGAAAGCCGGCTCCAGCGCTTCGATGCAAGCCACCGCGCGGTCGCGATCGAGCATCGTGAACAAGGTATCGAGATGCAGATGCTCGGGCGCGAAGCGGGTGACGATAGCGTCCCACCCGCGCCGCTCGAACAATCGCGCGAGCGCCTGCGCGCCGATCCTGTCGGTGCGTTCGCCCGAGTAGCCGATCACGATCGTGCCCGGCCGCAGCAGGCAGATGTCGCCGCCTTCGATGCTCCCTTCCTCGATCGCGCCGAGATAGGGGACGCCCGAGGCCTGCGCCTCTGCCAGAACATGGCAGACTTCGCGCGCCCGATGGCCGAGGGCAGGCCGAAGCGCGAGCAGACCCCACGGCGTCATCAGCGTCGAATCGCGTGTGAACGACAGATCGGGCATGTCGCTCGCCGCCGGCACGACGTGGCAACGCACGCCTTCGTCATCGAGTGCCCGGACCAGGGCCTGGTGCTGGCGTTCCGCGGTCTCGGCGCAGCAGACCAAGCCTTGCGCGAGCGCGTCGATGGCGACGCTGTTGCACGGCACGATCTCGAGATGCGGCGGCGGCGACACCATCACGTCGGTGAGGCGGCCATATTCGGAATCGACACCCCAGCGGGGACGAACCTCGGAGAGGACCAGGCCGTCGCCGATCGCGGGCTCGGCCGGCGTAAAGTCGAACAGCATGCAAGTCTCTGCTTTTGGCCAGAAAGATCGGCGGTTGGTTACGGGAGCTAAACCAAGCAACCGTGCGCGCGGTTCCGTAGAAGTGGCTGATCTCGATCAGTTCAGCGGCCGAGCATCGCTTCCGGGCGGACAATTCTATCGAACGTCTCGGCGTCGACGAGGCCGAGGGCGAGCCCCGCTTCGCGCAGCGTCAGCCCCTGTTCGTGGGCGTGCTTGGCGATCTTCGCCGCGTTGTCGTAGCCGATTTCGGGCGCCAGCGCCGTCACCAGCATCAGCGAGCGTTCCAGCAACGCCGCGATGCGGGCCTCGTCGGGAGCGAGTCCGTCGAGCGTCCGCTCGGTGAAGCTCTCCATGCCGGTTGAGAGCAGGTCGATCGAGCGCAGCACATTGGCGCCGATCAGCGGCTTGAACACGTTGAGCTCGAGATGGCCCTGCAGTCCGCCGACCGTCACGGCGACATGGTTTCCCATCACCTGCGCCGCCACCATCGTCAGCATCTCGGCCTGGGTCGGGTTGACCTTGCCCGGCATGATCGAGCTGCCTGGCTCGTTCTCGGGCAGCCTCAGCTCGCCAAGGCCGCAGCGCGGGCCGGAGCCGAGCAGGCGGATGTCGTTGGCGATCTTGCTCAGCGACACGGCCAGCACGTTGAGCACGCCCGAAAGCTCCACCAGCGTGTCGTGGGTCGCCAGCGCCTCGAACTTGTTGGGCGCCGTCTCGAACGGAAGCTGGGTAAGCTTCGCCATCTCCGCGGCGAAGGCCTGGGCAAAGCCGTCCGGCGCGTTGAGGCCCGTGCCGACGGCGGTGCCGCCCTGGGCAAGGCGATAAAGGCGCGGCAGGACCGCCTCCACCCGCGCGATGCCGTCGGTGAGCTGCTGGGCGTAACCGGAAAATTCCTGGCCGAGCGTCAACGGCGTCGCGTCCTGGAGGTGGGTGCGGCCGATCTTGACGATCCGGTCCCAGGCCTCGGCCTGGGCGGCAAGGCGATCGCGCATCCGCGTCAGCGCCGGGATCAGCCGCCGTCGGACGGCCCGAGCCGCCGCCACGTGCATCGCGGTCGGGAAGCTGTCGTTGGAGGACTGGCTCTTGTTGACATGGTCGTTGGGATGGACCGGCTCTTTGCCGCCGCGGCGGCCGGTCAGCACCTCGTTGGCGCGCCCGGCGATCACCTCGTTGGCGTTCATGTTCGATTGCGTGCCGGAACCGGTCTGCCAGATGACCAGCGGGAACTGGTCGTCATGCCCGCCGGCTGCGACTTCGGCCGCGGCCTGCTGGATCGCCTCGGCGAGCCCGGCGTCGAGGCCGGCGATCCGGGCGTTCACCCGCGCCGCCGCCTGCTTCACGAAGCCGAGCGCATGGAGGATCTCGGGCGGCATCTGCTCGCGCGGGCCGAACGGGAAATTGTCGATCGAGCGCTGCGTCTGCGCGCCCCAATAAGCGTCGGCCGGCACTTCGATCGGGCCGAAGCTGTCACTCTCGGTGCGCATCTCGCTCGTCATCGGCTCCCCCGTTTAAGGGGCTCGACAGGCTCGGCCCGGACGGCCGGCCGCGAACGCCCCTATTTCTTGCGGCTGAAATCCACGGAAACGACATTCGATCCGTCCCCGGCCGGCTGCGGCGCAGGCGGATGGTCGTTCTCGGCTTCCTCATGCTCCTGCGGGGCTTCCTCGGCCTGCGCCTGGAACTGGAGCGCGAAGTTGACCGCCGGATCGACGAAGCCGGTGATCGCCGCGAACGGAATGACCAGACGCGCCGGCGACTGGTTGAAGCTAAGGCCGACCTCGAAGCCGTCCTCGCCTACCTTCAAATCCCAGAAGCGGTTCTGGATGACGATCGTCATCTCGTCCGGGAACCGCTCGGAAAGGTGCTTGGGGATGTCGACGCCCGGGGCGGCGGTCTTGAAGGTGATGTAGAAATGGTGCTCGCCCGGCAGCGTGCCGGTCGCTTCGACTTCGCCAAGCACACGGCCGACGACCGCGCGCAGGGCCTCCTGCACGATTTCGTCGTAGGGAATCAGGCTATCGGGCGTGTCGTCACTCATTTTGGCATCTGGTAACGAAGCCCCGTGACGGGTCAAGCGCGTTGCTCCTAACATGCGTGCTTGTTTGATTCCGCCGTTCCCGAAGGACCCTGCCGATGCCGATCGATGCGACCAAGCCCTACGATACAAACAATATCTTCGCCCGCATCCTGCGCGGCGAGATTCCCTGCTCGAAGGTCTATGAGGACGAGCATGCGCTCGCCTTCAACGACATCAACCCGCAGGCGCCGACCCACATCCTCGTCATTCCCAGGGGCGCCTACGTGTCGTGGGATGACTTTTCTGGGCGCGCATCGAACGAGGAGATAGCCGGCTTCGTCCGCGCCGTCGGTCGCATTGCCCGTGAAGCGGGGCTGCTGGAGCCCGGCTATCGCCTGCTCGCCAATGCCGGGCCGGACAGCGGCCAGGAAGTGCCGCATCTCCATGTCCATATCTTCGCCGGACGGCCGCTCGGGCCGATGCTGTCCCGCTAGAACCCATTCACTTTTCCTTCACGTGAATAGGCGGCATTTTATCTAGGCGGGCCTGGAATAAGCCGCTAGGTTCCGCGCCGATAACAACCAGGCACGGCGCAGTGACGCCGTGCTCCCAAGGGGGACGGACATGATATTCGGGCGCGTAAAGCCTCTCGATGCCATTCTTGCTACCGCCGAAAAGAAATCGCTGCACCGCACGCTGGGCGCGCTGCAACTGACCTTGTTCGGCATCGGCTGCGTCATTGGCACGGGCATCTTCGTATTGACTTCGGCCGGCGCGCAGAAAGCCGGTCCGGGGCTCATGCTGGCCTTCGCCATCGCCGGCGCGATCTGCATCGTCGCGGCGCTCTGCTATGCTGAGATCGCGGCAATGATCCCGGTGGCGGGCTCGGCTTACACTTACACCTATTCGGTCATGGGCGAATTGCTCGCCTGGTCGGTGGGATGGGCCCTGGTTCTCGAATATGCAGTGGCCGCGTCGGCCGTGTCGGTCGGGTGGTCCGGCTATTTCACAGGGACCATACTCAACCAGTTCCTGGGGGTTCAGCTTCCCGCGTTCCTCAGCGCCGGCCCGCTCGCGCTGGGCGGCGCTCCGGGCGGCTTCATCAATCTGCCGGCGGTCGCCATCGCCCTGCTCGTCACGTGGCTGCTGATGATCGGCACCACCGAGAGCGCGCGCGTCAACGCCGTGCTGGTGGCGATCAAGGTCGCGGCGCTCACGGCGTTCATCGTGCTGACGCTGCCGCGGTCGGATCTCGATAATTTCAACCCGTTCCTGCCGGCCGGCGTGTTCGGCGGGTTCGGCTCGGGCATCGGCGCCGTCGGCGCCGCGGCGACGATGTTCTTCGCCTATGTCGGCTTCGACGCGGTTTCCACCGCGGCCGAAGAGACTAAGAACCCGCAGCGCAACGTCCCGATCGGTCTCATCGGCTCGCTGCTCTTCTGCACCGTCTTCTACATCCTGGTCGCGGCGGGCGCGATCGGCTCGGTCGGAGGCCAGCCGATCATGGGGCCGAACGGCATCCCCTTCCCGGCCGGTTCGGAAGAGCTCGCGCGCCAGTGCGCGTTGCCCGAATTTGCCGGCATGCTGGTCTGCTCGAACGAGGCGCTGGCACATGTGCTGCGCGAGATCGGCTTCAGCGGCATCGGCAACATGCTGGGCATCGCGGCGTTCGTGGCGCTGCCGTCGGTGATCCTGATCCTGCTGTTCGGTCAGACCCGCATCTTCTTCGTGATGTCGCGCGATGGACTGCTGCCGGAGGGTCTGTCGAAGATCCACCCGAAGTGGAAGACGCCGTATGTCGTGACCGCGATTACCGGCGCGGTGGTCGCGTTCACAGCCGCCTTCCTGCCGGTGGGTCAGCTCGCGGACGTCGCCAATGCCGGCACGCTCTACGCCTTCTTCATGGTCGCGGTTGCGGTCATGATGCTGCGTCGGAGGGAACCGAACAGGCCGCGTCCGTTCCGGACCCCGGCCCTGTGGCTCGTCGGTCCGCTCACGATCGCGGGCTGCCTGTTCCTGTTCTTCAACCTGCCGTTCGAGGCGATGATCGTGCTGCCCGCCTGGGCCGCGATCGGCTTCGTGCTCTACTTTGTCTACGGCTATCGCAACAGCCATCTCGGCCGCGGCCACGTCGAGGTGCACGAGAGCGATATTCACGATATCGAGCCGCCGATCCCCGGCATCGACGAGGAACGCCCGACGGTCCGCTGATCGCACCGCCCCTCTCTCGCCCGGCGGGAGAGGGGAGTCGGCAAATGAAAAAGGGAGGCCGGAGGCCTCCCTTTTTGTTGGTGCGGCGGCGAGGGGGCGATCCGCCCCCTTTGTCAGCCCAGCTTCTGGGCGACCAAGGCCTTCAGGTCCGTTTCGGGCCGTGCGCCATAATGCGAGATGACCTCGGCCGCGGCGATCGCGCCCATGCGCAGGCTGTGCTCGAGGTTGCGGCCCTGCGCCTGCCCGGCGAGGAAGCCGGCGGCGAAGAGGTCGCCCGCGCCGGTCGTGTCCACGACCTGCGCGACCGGCTCGGCCGGGACGGCGACGCGCTCGTCGCCGCGGATGGCGACGGCGCCCTTCTCGCTGCGCGTGACCACCAGGGTCTCGACTTTGGAGGCGGTTGCCGCGACGGCGCGCTCGAAGTCGGGCTCGCCGGCCAGCGCTTTGATCTCGTCCTCGTTGGCGAACAGGATGTCGACCTTGCCGCCGTCGATCAGCTGCAGGAAGCCCTCGCGGTGACGCGCGATGCAGAAGCTGTCGGAGAGCGTGAAGGCGACCTTGCGGCCGGCGCTGCGCGCGATGTCGATCGCCTTGATCATCGCCCAGCGCGGCTCCTGCGGATCCCAGAGGTAGCCTTCGAGGTAGAGGATCGCGGAGTCGCGGATCTGCTGTTCGTCGAGCGCGGTGGCGGGCAGGTGCTGCGACGCGCCGAGGAAGGTGTTCATGGTGCGCTGCGCGTCGGGCGTGACGAGGATCAGGCAACGCGCGGTCGGGACGCCGCCGTCCGAAGCCGGGGTGGCGAATTCGACGCCGAGCGCGCGGATGTCGTGGCTGAAGACCTGCCCCAGCTGGTCGTTCGCGACCTGGCCGATGAAGCCGGCGCGACCCCCCAAGGCAGCGACGCCGGCGGCAGTGTTGGCGGCCGATCCGCCGCTTGTCTCGCGGCCCGCGGACATCCGGTCGTAGAGGCGGGTGGCCTCGTCGGCGTCGATCAGCCGCATCGAACCCTTGTCGAGCTGCTCGGACGCAAGGAAGGCGTCGTCGGTGGCGGCGATCACGTCGACGATGGCGTTGCCGATGGCGAGGACGTCGAGGCGGGCTTCGGTCACGTGGGATCCTTGGGCTTCGTGGAAGATGGCTCGGCCTAGCCGCCCGGCCGCGGCGGATCAATCGTTGACGCTGCCGCCGCCTTCCGCGAAGCAGGGGCGATGACGCGCTTTTCGACTTCCGCCGCCATCCTTTCCGGCTCCCTGTTCGTCGCCGGCTGCGTCGCGCCCGTGGCCGATGCGCCGCGCCGCGTGCAGCAGGTGCCGCCGAGCTACAGTTTGATCGGTCTCGAGACGGTGATGGGCCGCACCACCCGCTATCTCGAAGGCGAGTTCGGAGAACCCGACCTGGACATACGCGAAGGCTCCGCCCGCAAGCTGCAATTTTCCGGCCCGGCCTGCGTGCTCGATGCCTATCTCTATCCGGCCGAGCGCGGCGCGGACCCGATCGTCACCCACGTCGATGCACGGCTTCCCGACGGGCGCGACATGGACCGCGCCAGCTGCGTCGCTGCGCTCCACAAGGAGCATGAGGGTCACTGATCAGACGGGTGCGGCTGCCAGCCTCCCCAAGGCCCATTGCGCGGCTTCGGCCACGACCGGATCGTCGTCGTGGACCAATCTTCGTAGCGGCTCGACCAATGCCGCGCTGCCGCTATTCCCCGCGGCGATGGCGGCGTTGCGCACCATCCGGTTGCGGCCGATCCGCTTGATCGGCGAGCCGGAAAAGACCTGGCGGAAAGCGGCGTCGTCGAGCGCGAGCAGGTCGGCAAGGGCGGGGGAGACTAGCTCCGCGCGCGGCACGAATGCCTGGTGGCGCCGCGCCGCATCGGCGAACCGGTTCCAGGGGCAGACGGCCAGGCAATCGTCGCAACCATAGATTCGATTGCCCATCGCGGCGCGGAATTCCTCCGGGATCGGGCCTTTATGTTCGATCGTGAGATAGGAGATGCAGCGTCGCGCATCGAGTCGGAACGGGGCCGGGAACGCCTTGGTCGGGCAGGCGTCCAGGCAGGCGGTGCAGCTGCCGCAATGGACGCGCGGCGGCGGCGGCGCGCTCTCCAGCTCCAGCGTGGTGTAGATCGCGCCGAGGAACAGCCAGCTGCCGTCGGCGCGGCTGACGAGATTGGTGTGCTTGCCCTGCCAGCCGAGCCCGGCGGCCTCGGCGAGCGGCTTTTCCATCACTGGAGCGGTGTCTACGAAGACCTTCAGTTCGCATCCTGCCTCGGCAACGAGCCAGCGGGCGAGCGCCTTTAGCGCCTTCTTGACCACGTCGTGATAATCCTGGCCCTGAGCATAGACCGAGATGCGGCCAACCTCGCCTTCCGCGGCGAGCGTGAGCGGATCGACGGCGGGGGCGTAGCTCATGCCGAGCGAGATCACCGACCGCACCTCGGGCCAGAGGCCGGCCGGCGAGCCGCGGCGCTCGGCCGTCTCCTCCATCCAGATCATGTCGCCGTGCGCGCCATCGTCCAGCCAGGCGCGCAGCCGCTCGGCGGTGCGCGGCGTCGCGTCGGCGGGCGCGACTCCGAAGGCGGAGAAGCCCAAGGCGCGGGCCTCCGCCTCCAGCCGTTTCAACAGGGTCGCATCGCCGGTCATCGCGGGGTGCCGCTATCACATCCAGAGCCGCAGGGGAGGCGCAATATGGTTTCCTGACCCGCGCTTCGCCAATCAGGCGGGGGCAGGGCCCTTCTGCTCCCAGAGCTCCAGTTTGATGCCGTCGCAGTCGAGAATCCAGGCGAAGCTGCCATAATCCTCGTCCTGCCGGCCCAATATCTCGATGCCCTTGCCCTGCAGTTCCTCGAGGAAGACGGTGAGATCATCGACGCGATAGTTGATCATGAACGACGAACCGCTCGGATCGAAATAGTCGGTCGTCGCCTTGAATGGCGAGGAGAGGCTGTACGGAGCCTCGTTCGGTTCCTGGCTCCACGGGAACATCGCGCCCCATTCGCCGCCTATCCCCAGATTCTCCTGATACCAGGCTCGCGTGCGCTCGGGGTCTTCGACTTTGTAGAAGATTCCGCCGAGCCCCGTGATGCGCGCCATGACCCATCTCCTTCAGGTGTCGCGCCAGTTATGCGCCGTCCGGGCCGCCTGCGCCAGCGCGTCCATCGCCGCTCGATAGGGTCCAGCGCCATGGCTGATCCGCGCGACCCCAAGCTCGGCAAGGCGGCGGGCAGGGGGCGTTCCCGGCATCGCCATCACATTGACGGGCAGCGGACTCGCCGCGCAGGCGGCGCAGATCAGGCCCTCGTCGACGAGGCCAGGCACGAACAGGCCGCTCGCTCCGGCCGCGGCATAAGCCTGCGCACGCTCCAGTGCCTGATCCACCAGTGCGCCATGCTCATTCGGCTTCGACGCCAGGAACAGATCGGTACGGGCATTGATGACGAAGGCCTCGCCGACCGCCTCGCGCATCGCGCCGATGCGGGCGCATTGCTCGTCGATCGGGTAGAGCCCGTCGCCACCGACCACGCGGTCTTCGAAATTGCAGCCGACCGCGCCGGCCTCGCGGACCCGCCGCGCGTTGGCCGCTACCGTGGCGGGATCGGAGGCGTAGCCGCCCTCGAAATCGAGCGTAACCGGCAGATCGACTGCCGCAACGATGCGGCGGAGGTTGTCGAGCGCGAGCTCGAGCGGCAGTTCCTCGCCGTCGCTGAAACCGAAGGCGGCCGCGACCGACCAACTGCCGGTCGCGATCGCCCGGGCTCCGGCGGCGCCGACGGCCTTGGCGCTGCCTGGATCCCAAGCATTGAACAGGACCACGGGATCGCCGGGCCGGTGCAGCGCGGCGAAGGCGGAGAAAAGTTCGTTCGACATCATGGCTCCCTGGATGAGGAAGCCATGATGCCGAGGCTTCGCGCCGGTGTCTTCCCGGCGCTTGCGATCAAATGGTCATGGGTTGACGCGTCGCGACGAGACGATGCGGTTGGCGCTGTCGGTAACCACTTCGAGCAATTGCCCGCTGCGGTCGCGCACCCGGCGCACGGTCTGACCGGTGCTGTTCACGGTCTGCGAAACCTGGCTGAGGCCGGCGGCGGCGAGATCGAGCAACTGGCCGTTGCGCAGCGCCGTGCCGGCGATGCTGCCGACCGTACCGACCGTGTTGTTGGCGACGCCGCCGACGGTGTTGACCGTGTTGTCGACGGTCGAGAGCAGCTGCGTCACGAGCTGGGGATTGTTGTCGAGCGTCTGCAGCGTGCGCTCGATGATCGCGCGGACGTTGTCGAGCCGGACAATCAAAGTCGCCTGCGCCTGCACGCCCTTGATGCCGATCTTGACCTGGTCGATCGAGGCATCGGCGCCCGCCGTCAGCTTCAGCAGATTGGCGAGCCGCGCGTCGAGCGCGATATGGACCTGGAGGTTGCTCACCTCGAGGTTGATCTCGTCGACCGAGAGATTGGGGATGTCGAGCACGACGTCGGGCTGGTCGCTGCCCTGCGTCGCCTGCATAGCGAGCTCGGAATTCTGGCCCGGCTGGATCTGGCGATTGCGGTTGCTCTGGGCATCCGCGGGGGCGGCGAAGGCGAACAAAGCTGTGGCCGCGACGGCGGCTGCAAGATGGCGCATGTCTGTCTCCCTGTTACGCCCTCACAACGTCATTGCCGCGGTGTGGTTGCACTCCCTTCGGGAGCGGCCGCCATGGCCGATCGTTGCGGGTCCGCAATATGCGCCTTTGCGTCCACCGTCACCTCCACGTTGCGCATCGTCTTGCGCCCGTTCGCCTTGGGCGCGCGCACATCGACGACATTCTCGCCGCTGTCGGGGCTGGTGGTGAGCGTGAGCGCAGCGTCGCCTTTCTTCTCGATCGTCAGCGATCGCGCACGGACATGCGCGTTGAGTTCGATATCCGGCGGCGATCCGGTGGCCTGGAAGAGGAGCAGGGCAAGCAGCATGGCGACTCCTCTTAATGGACGAAGCGGGCGACGACGTCCCTGTAGCTGCGGCTGACCTTCACCTGGCTGCCGCTGTCCAGCACTAGGAAGCATTCGCCGTTGGTATGCGGCTTCACCTGGCGGACGAGGTCGAGATTGACGATGCAACTGCGGTGGACGCGCTGGAAACGGCGCGGGTCGAGCCTTTTCTCCAGATCCTTCATCGTCTCGCGCAGGATGAGCGTGTTGTCGCCGGTATAGATGCACATATAATCGCCGGCGGCATCGATCTTCTCGATCGTGTCGACGTCGACGCGGAAAATCTGACCGCGGTCCTTGATGTTGATCAGCTTCTCGTAGCGGTTGGAGGCGTGGGAATCGTCGGAGCTGCTGCCCATCTCCTCCGCCGCCTCGGGCGCCACTTCGGCGAGCACTTCCTTGAGCTTGCCCGCTTCCTCGGCGCTGCGCTTCTCGGTCAGCCTCTGGCGCACGCGGTCCAGCGTGTCGGCGAGGCGCTCCTCCTCGACCGGCTTCATCAGATAATCGACCGCTTGCGCCTCGAACGCGCGGATGGCGTGGTCGCTATAGGCGGTGACGAACACGAACAAAGGCGGTTCGACTTCCATCAGCCCCTGGATCACCGAGAAGCCGTCGAAACCGGGCATCTGGATATCGAGGAAGACCAGGTCCGGCTTGTGGGTCTTGATCGCGCGGATCGCCTCGCGGCCGTTCGAGCAGGTGTCGACGATTTCGACGTCGTCGAACTTCTCGAGGCGGAGTTGCAGGCCCTGGATGGCAAGCGGTTCGTCGTCGACCAGGATCGTGCGAATGGTCATTTACTGTCCTCGGATTGGAGCTGGTATGGAATTTCGATGATAACGCTAAATCCCCCGCTTATGTTCGTTTGAGTCTCAAAACGATGTTCGGCGCCATAGGCCTGCGCCAGACGGTCGCGAATATTCGCCAGACCGACGGCGGTGGACGTTTGGCCGGGCTGCAGCGCCTGCCCGTCGGCCCCCGGACCGGTGTCGGCGACGGTGATCATCACCCGCTCGCCGATCTTCCTCGCCTCGACCGCGATCTCTGCGCCTTCCTCCTGCGGCGTCACCGCATATTTGATCGCATTCTCGACCAAAGGCTGGAGAAGAAGCGACGGCAGACGGGCGTGGGCCACGGCCGGATCGATATGGAAGCGCGGCCGCAGTCGTTCCTCGAAACGCATCTTCTCAATTTCGAGATAGAGCTTGAGCGTTTCAACCTCCTGCTCGACCGTCACCTGTGCGGTCGGCTCGTTCACCAGCGTATAGCGCAGGAAGGACGAGAGGCGCGATAGCATGGCGTTGGCCCGCTCGGTCTGCTTCAGCAAAACCAGGGTCGAGATCGAGTTCAGCGTATTGAACAGGAAGTGCGGATTGAGCTGGTAGCGCAGCATCGCGAGCTGGGCATTGCTCGCCTGGTGCTCGAGGCGCAGCAGCTGGTCGCTCTGCTGCTCCAGCAGCAGGTAATAATTGATGCCGTAATAGAGCGACGACCAGGCGGCGAGCAGCGAGAAATCGAGCAGGATCGCGCTGAAGAATTCGAGCCCCTGCGGCCGCAGTCCTGGCCGGACGAAGGTCGCGTGGCTCCAGGTCTCGATCGCCGAAAAGGAGGCCGATGCGAGCAGCACGATGACGATCGAGATCGCCCAGGTGATGATCGGCCGCATCTTGATCAGGCGGCGGTATAGAGCCGCCATCAGCAAGGTGATCGAATAGCCGGTGGCGGTCAGCAGCGCGGTGTGGACGACGAAGGTCCAGCCCATCGCATTGGCGATGCCGGACAGCGTTCGCAGCACGAAATAGCCCGCCCAGCCGACCGACTGCAGGATCCAGAAGGCGCGGTTCTTGTCGTCGAAAAAGGGTTCCTGCCGCAGCCGGAACGGCGTGCGGCGGGGGCGCGCTTCGACGCCCGGAGGCGCGGTCAGGATGAGCGGATCAGTGGCCACCGCCGTTCGCTTTAGCGGGCAAAACCACCATCGACCAGTCGCCGGCTTCGGTCACGTGCCGGGCGAGCGCGGCGCGCACGTCCTCCGCCGTCAGCCCGGCATAATCGGAGACGATCGTGCGGATGCGCTCGATCCGCTGCGGATCGGACGGCCATGCCTCCAGCGAGCTCAGCCAGTAAGCGTTGGTCTTGAGCTGGCGCTGGAGCGTGCTGACCGTCGGATTCTGGGCGCGCGCGAACTCGTCCGCCTCGGCCGCCTTGGCGGCCATGTCGGCGACGATGCGCCGAGCGATGCGGAAGAAGGTATCGACGCTTTCCGGCCGCAATTCGGAGGCCGCGTAGAAAATGCCCCAGTCCGGATATTCCTCCGCGGTGACCGAGGTCGCGCTGGGCGCGTAGCTGGCGCCTTCGACTTCGCGCAGCTCGTCGAACAGGCGCACGCCGAACATTTTGGCAGCCAGCGAGAGCGCGCGCCGCTCCTTGGTGCGGTCGACGCCGCCGAAGGTCGTCCAGCCGATCAGCGCATAGGCCTGGTCCTTGTCGCCCTGGTGGGTGAAGGTCACGGGCTTGGGATCCGGCTTGGGCGCCTGCACCCGGCGCGACGCCTCCGGAGCCGAGGTCGCCGGGCGAACGGGCAAGGCCGCGATCGTCTTCTTCATCGCGTTGACGGCGGTCTCGAGATCCACGTCGCCGACGATGATCGCTTCGACCGGGCCTTGCGCGAGCAGGGGATCGAACAAAGCCTGCACCTCGGCGAGACTGGTCGCGGCGATCTGCTCCTTCTCGGCCGGCATCCAGCGCGCGTCGCCGCCGCGCGCGAAGCCGCCGAATTCGCGGCCACCGCGCGCGGTGGCCGAGGCGAAGGCGAGATCGTAGCTTTCCAGCGCTCCGGTCTTGTAACGCGCGAACAAAGCCGGGTCCCAGCGCGGCTTGGCAAGCTTGGTGGCGAGCAGGCGGAGCTGGTCGGGGAGGTCGTTGCCGTTGGTGACGCCGCGCAGGACGAATGCATCCTCGACGATGCCGAAGCTCAAAGTCATCTTCCGGCCGGTCAGCAGACGCTCCATCGCGTCGAGATCGAGGTCGGCCAGGCCCGAAGGCCCGACGATGCTGCTGAACCAGTGCGGCACCGGCCGGTCCGCCGGCAGCCCGGACAGGCCCTCGCCGAAGCGCAGCTGCACGTTCACCCGGCCCTTCTCGAAGTCGGTCTGCTTGAAGGTGAGGGTCGATCCGTTGGCGAAGCGCACGATGGTGACGCCCATGTCGGCGATCTGCTGGCGCGAGACCTCCTTGCCCGGCTTGCCGAGCTTGGGCAGGCTGTCCATCGTCACGATCCGGTCGGCCATGCGGGTGGCTGGCGCAGTCTTCTCTGCAGTGGCGAGCGCTGTCTCGACGGCGCCTTCGGCGATCGGGGTTGGGCTGAGCTGGACCATGCGCGGGCCTTCGCCGCTGAACAGTTCGTGCATCGCCGCCTGCACCGCTTCTGGCGTCATCTGCGGGGCGAATTCGTTAAGCAGGGCGAACGAGGTAGCGGCGGTCGCGACGACGCTGTTGCCGTCGATCGCGGCGACCATCTGCTGGGCGCGCTGCGGAGACTTGACGGTCGTTTCGCCGGTGACGGCCGAGGAGGCCACCGTCTGCATGTTCTGGATCTCGCGCGCGATCTCGGCCTTGCTCGGCGGGCTGCGCAGCGCGTCGCTGATGATGGCGAAGGTCTCGGCAAGTGCCTCCTGCCATTTGCCTTCGCGCGCGGTGATCGCGGCCTGGGTCATGTCGGCGACGTCGGTCTGCCGGCTCTCGCCGACGAAGGCGCTGACATAGGCGGCCTCGCCGCGCGCCTTGGCCTCGAGCCGGCGGTTGAGGATGCGCGCGGCCAGCGTGCGCGCCATGTCGGCCTGTTCGCGGGCGCGGGTGTTGGGGTGCTCGACATAGGGGCGGAGCCAGGTGAGCGAGGCGGAATGGGGGGCGCCCGGATAGACCAAAGCGGCGGTGCGGCGCTCGACCTTGGCGATGCTGCCGTAATCGGGCTCCTGCGGGGCCGGGCCCGAGGGCTGCCAGCCGCCGAAATTCTTGGCGATCAGCTTTTCCAGCTCGGCCGGATCGGCATCGCCGACGACGATCACGGTGGCGCGGTCCGGCCGGTACCAGCGCTCGTAGAAGGCGCGCAGGCCGGCGGCATCGGCGGCTTTCAGCGTGGCCTCGGTGCCGATCGGATCGCGCTGGCCGAGGCGGAGGCCGGCATAGACCAGCGGCCAGCTCGCTTCCTGGAAGCGGTTGGCGAGTTCCGGACGACGGCCTTTCTCGGCGAGTACGATCTTGCGCTCGGCGTCGACCGCGGCCGGATCGAACAGGGCGCTGTCGACCATTTCGGAGATGACGCGGAGGCTGAGATCGACTTCGGAAGCGTCGGCGTCCGGCAAATCGAGCTGGTAGACGGTCTGGGTGGGGGTGGTCGAAGCGTTGGTGTCGCTGCCGAAGCTCGCGCCCAGTTTCTGCCAGATGTGCCGCGCCTCGCGATCGGCGAAGCCCTTGGTGCCGCGGAACGCCATATGCTCGACGAGATGGGCCCAGCCGCGCTCCTGGTCGGCCTCGTGCATCGATCCGGCGTCGATGCGGACGCGGATCGAGACCTGCTCGGCCGGCAGCGCGTTGCGCCGGACCGCATAGCGCAGGCCGTTGGGCAGGGTGCCGAAGGTCCAGGCGGGATCGGCCGGGATGTCGCTGCCGCGATAGAACCAGCTGCCGTCGCCGATCGCGGCGTGGAGCGGACCGGCGGCGAGGAGAAGCAGGGCGAGGAGGCAGCGGCGGAGGAAGGTCATGGGGCTCCTAGCTAGTGGGCACGGGCCGCTTTGCAAACGGCCAACTGCCATCGCGCTCAATGGCTTGCCCGCGGATGAACGGCCCCGACGGGCGGCAGGTGTTGCGGACTCTCCCGATTGACTCCGTCCGGGCACCGGGAACATAAAGAGAACAAGTGAGTCTTACGGAGTCGTCATGTCCTCTCTTTCGCCAGCCCGGATCGCGCGTCTCGCCGCCTTGCGGGCGGAGGTGCGCGCGCTCGAATCGTCGGCGCCGGCGGAGACGCGTCCATGCCTTCCGTTCGGCGTCGAGTCGATCGACCGCCGGCTCGACGGCGGCGGGCTAGCGACCGCGGCCTTGCACGAAATGGTCGGCGCCCGCCCCGGCCTTTCGGACGATGCCGCCGCCACCTTGTTCGTCGCCGGTATCGCCGCCCGCCGCCCCGGCCCGATCCTGTGGGCGCTCGCCCGGCGAGACCTGTTCGCGCCCGGTCTTGCCGCCGGCGGCCTCGCGCCCGATCGCGTCCTCTATGCCGAGGCTGGGAGCGACGAGGACGTGCTGGCGGTGATGGAGGAGGGGTTGCGCCATGGCGGCCTCGGCGCGGTGATCGGCGAAGTCGCGCGCGTGACCATGGCTTCCACCCGCCGGCTCCAGCTCGCCGCCGAGGAGAGCGGCACCACCGCCTTGATGCTCAAGCGCTGGCGGAAAGCCGGCGAGGACCCGCTCGCCATCCCGTCCGCCGCCGTCACCCGATGGCGCATCGCCTGCGCCCCCTCGGTCGATCTGCTCGTCGAAGGCGTCGGCCGGCCGCGCTGGCGCCTCGAACTCGCCCGCCAGCGCGGCGGCGAGCCCCACAACTGGATCATGGAGGGCAATGATGCCGAGGGTCGCCTCGCTCTACCTGCCGAACCTGCCCATCGACCGGTTGCGCCGGCTCGACGGAGCGAGGGCCGGCAAGCAGCCTGATCCGGTCCGCGCGCCGGCGCCATTGCTGAACGCGGCGGAGGGCGAGGCGAAGATCGGAGCCCGCATCGGCGATTGCTCCTGTCCGCGCGGCGGCGGTTGGCGTCCCGGCGCCCGCTGGGCGCGGGGCGAGAAAGTGCAGGCCGAGATCGCCGCCCTGCCATCCCATCAACATCCTCCGATGCGTGAGCTTGGCCGCCGCACCGAAGGAGCGCCTGTGGTCTTTCGCCAGTCTCGGTCACGACCTCTGCGAGGCGGGATAGGCCCGGAGCAAGGTGCGGCTCCGATGGTGACGACACATCGTCTCGGCCAGCGCGTCGTCATCGCCGCCGCTTCGCCGGAGGCGCAGGCGATCGGCATCGAGCCGGGCATGCCGCTGACTCAGGCGCGGGTGACCACTCCCGGCCTCGACGTCCGCGACGCCGAGCCGGAAGCGGATGCCGCATGGCTGATGCGCCTGGCGCTGTTCGCGGCGCGCCGCTGGACGCCGCGGGCCGCCGTTGCCGGGACGGACGGGCTGGTGCTCGATCTCACCGGCGTCACCCATTTGTTCGGCGGCGAGCGCGCAATGTGCGTGCGCATCTTGCGCTTCTGCGCCCGACTGGGGCTGACCGCGCGAATTGCGATCGCCGAGAGCCATGCCGCTGCCTGGGCCCTGGCCCGCCATGGCGGCGAGCGGATCCTGCTTTGCCCGACCGGGGAGACGGAAGTGGCCCTTGCCCTTCTGCCGCTGGCGGCGTTGCGCGTCGGCGAAGATGTGATCGCGCCTGCGCGCAGGCTGGGCATCGAGCGGGTCGGCGACGTCATGGCCATGCCCGCCGCGCCGCTGGCGCGTCGCTTCGGCCAGGAACTGCTCACGCGCCTCCACCAGGCATTGGGCCGTGCTGCCGAGGCATTCGAGCCGATCGTGCCGTCGGAGCCGCCCGAAGCCTTGCTTCGCCTGCTCGAGCCGATCGTCACCGCCGAGGCGATCGGCCAGGTGCTTTCCGACTTGTTGGCGGTCCTGGTGCGGACGCTGGAGGAGCAAGGGCTGGCGGCGCGGATGCTGACGCTTGTCTGCCTGCGGGTCGACGGCAGCGAGCAGAGCCTGACGGTCGGCACTGCCCGCGCCACCCGCGATGGAGCGCATCTGCTCCGGCTCTTCCAGATGAAAATCGAGACGATCGATCCTGGCTACGGGATCGAGGCGATGCGTCTCGTCGCCCGGCGCTGCGAACCGCTCGGGCCGCAGGCCTTGGCCGCAACGCTCGACGACACGGATGCGCTGCCCGATCTCGTGCCGCTGATTGATCGCCTTGCCGGCCGTCTCGGCCAGCGCCGGCTCTATCGCTACGGCGCGATCGAAAGCGACGTCCCGGAACGCAGCGTCTCCCGCATTGCCCCGCTGGACGCCGTGCAGGATTGGCCGCGCTGGCCGCGCCCCGTCCGCTTCCTGTCTCCGGCCGAACGGGTCGAGAATGTCGTCGCTTTGCTTCCGGACGGGCCGCCGCGGCGCTTCACCTGGCGCGGCAAACCGCATCTCGTCCGCCGCGCCGACGGGCCCGAACGCATCTACGGCGAATGGTGGAAGCGCGGCGGCGAGCAGGAGGCGGTGCGCGATTATTTCCAGGTCGAGGACGAGGAAGGGCGCCGCTTCTGGCTTTACCGCCGCGGCGATGCCGCGGACGGCCGCACCGGCGATCTCAGCTGGCATCTGCAGGGGATGTTCGGATGAGCGGGTTAAAGACGCGCGTCGATCGTGCCGACATGCCCTTCCGCACCGTAAGCGATGATCTGATGATCGGCGGTCAACAACGGACAGTCGAGCGTCCGCGCCGTCGCAATGATGAGACGATCGGCCGGATCCGCGGGGCGGGGCAATGACGGTCTATGTCGAGCTCGAGGTTTCGAGCCATTTCAGCTTTTTGCGAGGGGCTTCGAGCGCGGAGGAGTTGTTCTCGACCGCCGCCCATCTCAGCATCGGCGCGCTCGGCATCGTCGACCGCAATTCGGTGGCGGGCATGGTGCGTTGCTGGGAAGCGGCGAAGGCAACCGGCGTCCGGCTCGTGCCGGGATGCCGGATCGATCTCGTTTCGGGCGACAGCCTGCTTCTCTACCCTCAGGACCGGCGAGCCTGGTCGCGGCTGACGCGGCTGCTGTCGGCGGGACGGCCGCTCGCGCGGGTCGAAGGCAAGTGGCTCGGCAAAAGCGAGTGCCGCCTCGACTGGGATGACGTCGCCCGATGGAGCGAGGGGATGATCGCGGCGCTGGTCGCGGAGGATGCGGACCAACGGACGGGCGAAGCCTTGGCCCGGCTGCGTGGCCTGTTTGGCGACCGGGCTTATGCCGCCATCTCCTACCGCCGCCGCCCGGGCGACGTGGCCCGGATCGACACGCTCGATCGGATGGCGCGAGCGGCCGGGGTGGCGCCGCTCGCCACCGGCGACGTCCTCTATCACGCGCCCGAACGGCGCATGCTGCAGGACGTGCTCACCGCCACCCGCCACAATTGCACGATCGACGATCTCGGCTTTCGTCGCGAGCGTTATGCCGACCGTCACCTGAAAAGCGCGGCCGAGATGGAACGCCTGTTCCAGCGCTGGCCGCATATGATCGCGGCGAGCCGCGAGATCGTCGCGCGCTGTCGTTTCGACCTTGGGGATCTATCCTACCAATATCCGAGCGAGGCCGAAGACGGGCAGAGCCCCCAGGCGACGCTCGAGGAGAGGGTGCGGGCTGCTGCTGCCAAGACCTTTCCGGACGGTCTACCGCCGCCTTACGAGAAGCAGCTTCGCCACGAGCTCGCCCTGATCGAGCGGCTGCGCTATGCGCCCTATTTCCTCACCGTCCATGCGATCGTCGAATATGCGCGCTCAAAGCATATTCTCTGCCAGGGACGGGGATCGGCCGCCAATTCGGTGGTCTGCTTCCTGCTCGGAATCACCTCGATCGATCCGATCAAGCATGAGCTTCTATTCGAGCGTTTCGTATCGGGCGAGCGCAACGAACCGCCCGATATCGATGTCGATTTCGAACATGAGCGGCGTGAGGAGGTGATCCAGTGGATCTACGAACATTATGGCCGCGAGCGGGCGGCGCTGACTGCTGTCGTCACCCGCTACCGCGCGCGCGGCGCGGTGCGAGACGTCGGCAAAGCCCTGGGCCTCTCTGAGGATGTCACCGGCGCGCTCGCCGGGCAGATCTGGGGCTGGTCGAGCGAAGGGGTGAATGAGCGCCACGTCGAAGAGCTCAACCTCGACCGGTCCGAACCGCGCCTCGCGCTGACGCTGCAGCTCGCGCGTGAGCTGATCGGCACGCCGCGCCATTTGTCCCAGCATCCCGGCGGGTTCGTGCTGACCCAGGACCGGCTCGACGATCTCGTCCCGATCGCGCCAGCGACGATGGAGGATCGCCGCGTCATCGAATGGGACAAAGACGATATCGACGCGCTGAAGTTCATGAAGGTCGACGTGCTCGGCCTCGGCATGCTGGGATGCATGCGCCGCGCCTTCGACCTGCTCGACGCCCACAAGGGGCTGCGGCTCACGCTCGCCTCCGATCAGATGCAGGAGGACGATCCGCTCGTCTACGACATGATCTGCAAGGCCGACACTTTGGGCGTGTTCCAGATAGAGAGCCGCGCCCAGATGTCGATGCTGCCGCGGCTGAAGCCGAGGGAATTTTACGACATCGTCATCCAGGTCGCGATCGTGCGGCCGGGGCCGATCCAGGGCGACATGGTCCATCCCTATCTCCGCCGGCGCGAAGGGAAGGAGAAAGAGGATTATCCGTCGGACGAATTGCGCGCCGTGCTGCAGAAGACGAAGGGCGTGCCGCTCTTCCAGGAACAGGCGATGAAGGTCGCGATCGTCGGCGCCGGCTTCACGCCGGCCGAGGCGGACGGCCTGCGCCGCTCGATGGCGACGTTCAAATATACCGGCGGCGTCGGCGCCTTCCGCGACAAGCTCGTCAACGGCATGCTCGCCAACGGCTATACGCAGGACTTCGCCGAGCGGACCTTCAGGCAGATCGAGGGGTTCGGCAGCTACGGCTTTCCGGAGAGCCACGCCGCCAGCTTCGCCAAGATCGCCTACGCATCGTCCTGGATGAAGTGCCATCATCCCGACATCTTCTGCGCGGCCCTGCTCAACGCCCAGCCGATGGGCTTCTATGCGCCCGCCCAGATCGTGCGCGATGCACGCGACCACGGCGTCGAGGTGCGGCCGGTCTGCGTCAACCAAAGCCTTTGGGACTGCACGTTGGAGGGCTCGGTGCCTACCGACGGTAAGGCGCTGATCCCGTTGAGGCTGGGAATGCGCATGGTGTCCGGCCTCAGCGAGGCCGATGTCGATCGCATCCTCGCCGCGCGCGCCGCGGGCCCGTTCGCTTCGGTCGAGGACGTCTGGCGCCGTTCGGGCGTGCCGCGCGCAGCGCTGGAGCGGATCGCCAATGCCGACGGCTTTCAGGGTCTCGGCTTCAGCCGGCGGCAAGCCTTGTGGCAGGTGCGCGGCCTACGGGATGTCGAACTGCCCTTGTTCGCCGCCGCTCGATTGCGGGAATCGGAGCGCGAACCGGCGGTATCGCTGCGGCCGATGACCGAGGGCCGGGAGGTGGTCGAGGATTATCGCCACACCCAGCTCTCGCTGCGCGATCATCCGCTCGCCTTCCTGCGCGGCGAGCTGGAGGCGATGCGGGTCCTGCCCTGCGCCGCACTCGCCGGCATCAAGGACGGCCGCAAGGTCGAAGTCGCCGGCATCATCCTGGTTCGCCAGCGGCCGGGCAAGGGCAACGTCACCTTCATCACCATCGAGGACGAGACCGGCATCGCCAACATCATATTGTGGCAGCGCAATTTCGAGGCGCAGCGGCGGGTGGTGATGGCGTCGGCGATGATATCGGTGAAGGGGACGCTGCAGCGCGAGGGCGACGTCATCCACGTCATCGCCGACCGGCTTGAGGACAGGACGCCGATGCTCCGCCGCGTCGGCGACATGGATTTCACGCATCGCACCGGCCGCGGTGACGGCGCCACCCATGGCGGCGGGCCGGACCGGGGAGAGGGCGGCAGGCCGCGCCCGCGGCAAGACACCCACGCATTGCTTTCCGCCCGCCCCGATCCTGAAAACGTCATCCCGATCAAGAGCCGCGATTTCCACTGACGGCCAGCGCCCGCGTCCAAGCCTCCCGGATACGCGATCAACCGGGCTATACTTGGCGGCCCCGCCCCCTAAGATGGCGCCGAACTTCAGGATTTTCCCATGCGTCTTTTCGTGCCGATTCTCTCGTCCGTCCTTCTTGTCGCCGCTCCCGCCTTCGCCACGCCCCCGCGCGAACAATCGCCCGCTCCGAAGGACCTTCTCGCCGCGGTCGGCGCAGGCAATAGCGACGCTGAACTCCAGGCCGCCATCGCTGCCGCCGCCGCTCATCCGCTGGGTTCGCTGCAGAATCCGGTGCGGGTCGGTGGGCCGGACGGCGAGCAGGCCTATCTCGCCCGGCTGCGTTGCGGCGACGGTTCGGCGCCGAAAGTCGGCGGCAAGAAAGCCGGCGGGGTCGGCGCCTATGGCTCGGTGGTCGACAGCTTCGCGGTGGACTGCAGCCCCGCGGCTCCGGGTTCGGTCAGCCTCGCCTTCGACATCTACCATCAGGAACATGTCGAACAGCGCGCGCCGTCCGGCTTCCGGATCGAACCGCGCTGATCGCCCGGTAAGAGCAGATGCGTATCTGGTTGAAGCGCCTCGGCACGGCACTGCTGTTCCTCACTGTGGCCATCTGCTTCGCGCCGACCCTGGTGCCGCCCTTCCTCGACCGCATTTATTATCGCGGCCCGGTCAGCGATCATTTCGACGGCGAGCGCTTCTTCAATCCCGGCCCGCGTGCGGTGCGCCACGGCAACCCCAAAAGCTTCATGAACCGGGTGATCGGCAGCGACGAGCGCGCTGAATGGCCGGCCCAGGTCCCCGTCGCCACGACCGTTCCCGCGGCGCGGGTCGCGGGCGACGCCATGCGCGTCACCTGGATCGGTCACGCCACGACGCTCATCCAGACGCAGGGCCTCAACATCCTCACCGATCCGATCTGGTCGGAACGCGCCTCGCCTTTCTCGTTCGCGGGGCCCAAGCGGGTGCGTGCACCCGGCGTGCGCTTCGAAGACCTGCCCAAAATCGACGTGGTGCTGATCAGCCACAATCATTACGACCATCTCGACCTGCCGACGCTGCAGCGTCTGTGGCGCCGCGACCGGCCCTTGATCGTCACCAGCCTCGGTAACGACACCATCCTGCGCGGCGCGGGCGTCGAATCGGTGGCGCTCGACTGGACTGGCCGGCGCACGGTCCGGCCCGGCGTCGAGGTGATCGTCGAGCGCAACCACCATTGGGGCTCGCGCTGGGGCAGCGACCGCAACCGCGCGCTCTGGTCGGCCTTCACGGTGAAGCTGCCCGGCGGCAGCATCTTCTATGCCGGCGACACCGGCTTCGGCGACGGCAGCTGGGTGAAGGAAGCGGCGGCGCGCGGGCCCTACCGCCTCGCCATCCTCCCGATCGGCGCCTACGAGCCGCGCGACTTCATGAAGGACAACCACATCGATCCCGAGGAATCGGTGCGGATCTTCGAGGCCCTCCATCCGACGCGCGCGCTCGCCATGCACTGGGGTACGTTCCAGCTCACCTTCGAGCCGATCGACGAGCCGCGCGAGCGGCTGGAGGCGCTGAAGCGCGCGCGCGGCATCGCCCGCGACCGCTTCGTCGCGGTCGAGGCAGGCCAGGGGTTCGACGTGCCGGCTGCCCTGCCGGCGGAGGCCGGCATCTCAGGACGCGATCGCACCCGCTCTCGCTGAGGCCCCGGCCTGCGCCGGGGCGCCGCTCAGGCCGCGGACGGACCGATCCGGAAGGCGCAGAATTTGTTGCCGTCGAGATCGCGGAAATAGGCGCCGTAGAAGGCGCCTTCGCCCTCGGGGCTGCGCAGGCCCGGAGCGCCCTCGTCGGTTCCGCCCAGTTCCAGCGCCTTGGCGTAGAAGGCGTCGACCTTGTCGCGGCCGTCGAGCACGATCGCCACCATCGTCCCGTTGCCGATCGTGGCGGGCTCGCCATTGTACGGGCGGGTCACCGCGACCGCCGGGCGGCCGAGGCTGGTGCCGTACATGGTGAAGCCGTTCTCCGCGAACTCCATGATCCGCCTGGCGCCGATCGAGCCGAACAAGGCGTCGTAAAAGGCCCGCGCCTTGTCGATGTCGTTGGTGCCGACGGTCGCATATCCGATCACTGCCTTATTCTCCTCAGGGGCAATCGCCGATGCGCTTGCCGTTGACGCGGGCCTTGAAGGCCATGGTCATGCCCTCGCCGCCGCTGGTCTCCATGTCCATGGTGAGATCGTAGTTTTCGGGCGCATAAGCGCCATCCATCTTCATCACGACCTTGCCGGCGCCGCCTTCGCCGCCAGCGCAGGTCATGGTGCCGCGCATCCGGCCGCCGTCCATCGACCAATCCTGGTAGGTGCAATTGGCGTCCTTCTGCGCGGTCAGGAAGTCGCCCTGGGGCTTGGCCGCCTGTTCGGGCGTCACGCAGTTGCGCACGGTCGTCTTCTGGTCGGTCATCGCCTTCAGCGCCTCGGCCGGAAGGCCCTTGGCGGTGGCGGAGACGATCTCGTTGGTCACTTCCCACTGGCCGGGCTTCAGCATCACTGCGCCGACTTCGTCGGCCACTTCGGCGGCCGTCATGTTGCCCTTGGGCTCGTCGGCCGATCCGCCGCAGCCGGCGAGGGCGAGCAAAGCGGCGGTACAGACTATCGTGCGGGTCATCCTTCTCTCCTCAGCGGTCGGCCGGCTGTGCGGCTCCGGGTTTCAGCAGGTCGAGCACGGCCGCCGTCATCGCCTCGGTGCCGAGGCGGACCGAGGGTTCGGGCGTGATCTTGAACAAAGGCGAATGGTGCGACGGCACCGGCGGACCGTCCGCCTTGGCTGCGTCGAGCACCGCCTGGGGCGTGCCGCCGACCCAGAAATAGGCGCCGGGAACGCCAAGCTCGGGCTGGACGAAATAGGCGAAATCCTCCGCGCCCATTCCATCGCGCTCTTCCTTGTGGAAGATGGCGTTGCCGAAGCGGTCCTGGAACGCCGCGCGCAGGCGGCCGGTGAGTGCCGGGTCGTTCATCGTCGGCGGGGTGGATTCCGCGGAATATTTGACCTCCGGCAATTTGTCCTCGGGCAAGCCGTTCATCCGGCCGACATTGACGGCGATCCGCTTCACGCCCTCGAGCAATGTCTTGCGCGTCTCCTGGTCGTCGGAGCGGATGGTGAGCTGCATCTCGGCGCGATCGGAGATGATGTTGTGCTTGAGGCCGCCGTGGAACGCGCCGACCGTCACCACGGCGGGTTTCAGCGGCGAGATTTCGCGGCTGACCAAAGTCTGCAGCGCCATGATGATCTCGGCGCCCATCACGATCGGGTCCTTGCCGGTGTGCGGGCTCGCGCCGTGCGCGCCGACGCCGTGGATGATGATGTCGATACTGTCCGACGACGAAGCGGTGAGCCCGGGCTCTAGCACGATCTTGCCGGCCGGCGTGTCGGCCGAGACGTGGAAGGCGACCGCGTAATCGGGCTTGGGGAAGCGCGTGTAGAGCCCGTCGTCGAGCATCTTCTTAGCGCCGCCAATCCGCTCCTCGGCGGGCTGGACGACAAACAGGATCGTGCCCTTCCACTGGTCCTTCATCGCCGCCAGCCGCCGCGCTGCGCCGACCAGCGCGGTGATATGCACGTCGTGGCCACAGGCGTGCATGACCGGGGCCAGCACCCCGTCGATGCCCTTCTGGGTGGCGGTCGACGCATAAGGAAGGCCGCTGGCTTCCTTGACCGGCAGGCCGTCCATGTCGGCGCGCAACAATATGGTCGGGCCTGCGCCGTTCTTCATGACGCCGACCACGCCGGTGCCGCCGACGCCTTCGGTCACGGTCGCCCCGGCCGCGCGCAATTCCTTCGCCATGATCGCCGCGGTGCGCGTCTCGACATAGCTGAGCTCGGGGTTCTTGTGGAAATCGACGAAGAGCGCGCCGAGATGCTTGTCGTAATCGGCCTTGACCGCGCCCGCGAGGTCGGCCGCGGCCGCGGCCGCGGCCGGCGCAGACAACAGGATAGTGGCCAGGAACAGCGGCTTCAGGCGCATCGATCACTCCCCCTTATTTTGGGATGATTGGTAACGCCTGTCCGCGCCGCTGGCTATCCCGCCGCGCAGGCGCCGATATGCTTAGCCACGATCTTCTCGTCGATCTTCACGTCGCCGTCGCTCGCGAGATAGGTGTCGATGCGGCTGGTGCCGTCGATCCCGCCGGCGGTGAAGGTCGCCTCGACCGTCTTCAGCACCGAGCCGCTGAGCTTGGGACGCTCGCACGCGAGCGAGACGTTGAGCCGGCCGTTGCCCATGTAGAAATTCTTGTAGGTGCAGCTCTCGCCTTCCTCGGCGAACAAGGCCGGGTCCGGCTTCTTGCGCTCGGCCTCGCCGATACAGGCCTGGCTTGCGCTCTTCGTGCCGGCCGGCGTGTCGATCGCGGGCTTGCCCTTGTCGGCCTGGGCGAGCCGGGTGACCTCGCGGCTCACCTGCCACTGCCCGGCATCGAGCATCGTCGCCTCGGGCGCTTCCTCGGCCTTGGCGGTGTCGGTCGTCTCCGAACAGCCCGCCAGAATGCAAAGCGGAACCAGCATCCATGCACGCATCGTTATTCCTCCCCCTTGTTGCCGTTCGAAGACTAAACCAGATCAAATCGAATGACCATTGGCCTCGCTTAGACCTTCACTAGGGCCGTTCTTTCTCCTGCAGATCCGTCGGTCTGCTTCTTGTCGATCCGATGCGGATGCGAAGTCGGAACGGGGATTCATATGGTTTATGACCGGACATCTTTTCCGGATTGATGGCGAGTTTACCCAACAGTTCTTCTCGAAATGCGAGAGGCGCCGATGGAGCGATTATGCTCAACGCTGAATTGCCAGGATCGACCTAGTCCCTGGCTTTGGCGGTTCTGGTTCGCCATTCTGACGACTTTAACGGTCGCCATGTCTCTGCTCCCTTCAACAAGCTATGCGAGAAACGCGAGCGCGCCCGTCTTGCTGGCCGATGGGTTGTTGGCCGGGAGTGAAACCGGCGATGGTGTCCAACCGAAAAGCGAGCCGGATAAGGTGACCGAGGACAAGCTCGATAGGTTAGGTCCCATCATGTCGGATATAGGCGGGGTGGCCGCGGAGATTGTCGGCGGCGATCCAGACGGACTGTACATCTACGCCGAGCCCGCACGCGGCGTTGTCCATGCCGAGGTGTACAAGGAAGACCCGAATGGGGTCCGTGTTTTCGCTCCTACCGACGAGCTTGCCGACCTCATCGGCGAAGCCTGGGAGCTCGAGAGCCCGGACGAGACAAAACGTTGGGTCGCTATCGAGTATGAGGTCCGGGGCACCAAATTCGATGTTCGCTTCATCTACCCAGAGGAACTCGATCCAAAGCATGACGCATCAGATCGCCGCAACGCGGCGGTCAGGAGACGCTTCGGGAACAAGCCGGTGATCTACCGGGCGAACTGAACTGCGGCACAGTGAGATTCGAGGAATGTATCCGGACCTCGTTCCAGCCATTGTCGTGCCGGCGATAATCGCCATATTCGCGCCATGCCCATCGCCATTCGCACCGGTCTGGAAGAGCCCGAGACCGGCAAAGATTTCGTCCCGCACCGCCCCCAGCGTCCGGAGAAGTCCGAGGGCGGGAAGGCGTTCAAGCTCGTCTCGGAATATCAGCCGGCGGGCGACCAGCCGACGGCGATCGCCGAGCTCACCGAGCAGATCCTGCAGGGCGAGCAGACCCAGGTGCTGCTCGGGGTGACCGGATCGGGCAAGACATTCACCATGGCCCAGGTGATCGAGAAGCTGCAGCGGCCGGCCTTGATTCTCGCGCCCAACAAGATCCTCGCGGCGCAGCTCTACGGCGAGTTCAAGAGCTTCTTCCCGGACAATGCGGTCGAATATTTCGTCAGCTATTACGATTATTACCAGCCCGAAGCCTATGTCGCCCGGTCCGACACCTACATCGAGAAGGAAAGCTCGGTGAACGAGGCGATCGACCGGATGCGCCACTCGGCGACCCGGGCGCTCCTGGAGCGCGACGACGTCATCATCGTCGCCTCGGTCTCGTGCCTCTACGGCATCGGTTCGGTCGAGACCTATTCGGCGATGGTCTTCAGTCTCAAGAAGGGCGAGACGGTCGACCAGCGCGAGATCATCCGCAAGCTCGTCGCGCTCCAATATAAGCGCAACGACCAGGCGTTCGCGCGCGGCAATTTCCGCGTCCGCGGCGACAATCTCGAAATCTTCCCGTCCCACTATGAAGACACCGCCTGGCGGATCAATTTCTTCGGCGACGAGATCGAGGAGATCGTCGAGTTCGATCCGCTCACCGGCAAGAAGATCGCCAGCCTCGAATCCGTGAAGGTCTACGCCAATTCGCACCACGTCACGCCCGGGCCGACGCTCAAGCAGGCGATGGAGGCGATCAAGCACGAGCTGGCCGAGCGGCTGAAGGAGCTGGTGAGCGAGGGCAAGTTGCTGGAGGCGCAGCGGCTCGAGCAGCGCACCCATTTCGACCTCGAGATGATCGCGGCGACCGGCTCCTGCGCCGGCATCGAGAATTACAGCCGATTCCTGACCGGGCGCCTGCCCGGCGAGCCGCCGCCGACCTTGTTCGAATATTTGCCCGAAAACGCGCTTTTGTTCGTCGACGAGAGCCACCAGACGATTCCGCAGATCGGCGCGATGGCGCGCGGCGATCACCGCCGCAAGATCACGCTCGCCGAATATGGCTTCCGCCTGCCTTCGTGCATCGACAACCGTCCGCTGCGCTTCAACGAATGGGATGCGATGCGCCCGCAATCGGTCGCGGTCTCGGCCACGCCCGGCACGTGGGAGATGGAGCAGACCGGCGGCGTCTTCTCCGAACAGGTCATCCGCCCCACCGGCCTGATCGACCCGCCGGTCGAGATCAAGCCGGTCGAGGACCAGGTCGACGACCTCATCCACGAGGCCAAGGAGACGGCGCGCAAAGGCTATCGCACGCTCGTCACCACGCTCACCAAGCGCATGGCCGAGGATCTCACCGAATTCCTCCACGAGGCCGGGCTTCGCGTCCGCTACATGCACTCCGACGTCGAGACGCTGGAGCGCATCGAGCTGATCCGCGACCTGCGGCTCGGCGTGTACGACGTGCTGGTCGGCATCAACCTGCTGCGTGAGGGACTAGACATCCCCGAATGCGGACTGGTCGCGATCCTCGACGCGGACAAGGAGGGCTTCCTGCGCTCCGAAACGTCGCTGATCCAGACGATCGGCCGCGCCGCCCGCAACGTCGAAGGCAAGGTCATCCTCTATGCCGACCGCATGACGGGATCGATGGAGCGCGCGCTACGCGAAACCGATCGCCGCCGCGAGCGCCAGAGGGAATATAACGAGGCGCACGGCATCACGCCGACCACGATCAAGCGCAACATTTCCGACCTGCTCGCCGACGTTTCGCAGCGCGACAGCGTCATCATCGATACCGGCGACGACGACAGGCCGCACCTCGTCGGCCACAATCTGCGCGCCTATATCGAGGATCTGGAAAGCCGGATGCGCAAGGCCGCCGCCGATCTCGAATTCGAGGAAGCCGGGCGCCTGCGCGACGAGATTCGCCGGCTCGAGGCCGACGAACTCGGCATTCCCGATCACGAGAAGAAAGCGCCGGTCGCGGGTCATTCGATCAGCGGCCGCCCCGGCACGCGCACGACCCGCTTCGGCAAGCAGAAGGCGGCGCGGGCGGAGAAACGGGCGCGCGGCGGGGGCCGCTGAGCGGAGCGGATTTCCTCTTCGCATCGCGACGAGCGCGCCCTAATCTCGCGCCATGGAATCCGAACTGCCCTTCGACGACCGGCCGGCTGTGGCCGAGGCCGACCGGCTGACGCTCGACCTCGACGGCTGGGAAGGGCCGCTCGACCTGCTGCTGACGCTGGCGCGCAACCAGAAGGTCGATCTGGCCAAGATCTCGATCCTGGCCCTGGTCGAGCAATATCTCGCCTTCATCACCGACGCGAAGAAGCTGAAGCTGGAAATCGCCGCCGACTATCTCGTGATGGCGGCGTGGCTGGCCTACCTCAAATCCTGCCTGCTGCTGCCCAAGGATCCCGAGCAGGATCCGAGCCCCGAGGAACTGGCGCTGCGGCTCCAGCTGCGGCTGCAGCGGCTGAGCGCGATGCGCGAGGCCGGTGCGCGGCTGCTCGCCCGCGACTGCCTGGGCCGGGACGTGTTCGTGCGCGGCGCTCCGGAGGGGCTGCGCGTTATCCGCAAGGCGATGTGGCAGGCGGACCTCTACGACCTGATCGCCGCCTACGGCACGGTCCGCGCCCGCACCGAGCCGGCCTTCCACGTCGTCCACCGGCGGCCGGTGATGACGCTGGAGGAGGCCCTGCTGCGGGTCGAGCGGCTGATCGGGGTGAGCATGGAATGGGCCACGCTCGAATCCTTCCTGCCCGACACGCCCGACCCGGAATTCCGCAAGTCGGCGCTGGCGTCCAGCTTCGTCGCGGCGCTCGAACTCGCCAAGCAGGGCAAGGTCCAGCTCGATCAGGGCGCGCCGTTCACGTCGCTCCGGATCCGCGCGGCATGAACGAGCTCCCCGATTCGGTCCGCGCCGTCGAGGCGACCCTGTTCGCCGCCGAAACGCCGATGAGCGCCGACGAGATACGAGACTATGTCGGCGTGCATATCGACGTCCGCGCCGCACTCGAGGAGCTGGCCGGCCATTATGCCGGGCGCGGGATCGAACTGGTCGAGCGCGGCAAGCGCTGGCATTTCCAGACCGCGGCCGACCTCGCCCACCTGCTGCGGCGCGAGCGCGACGAGGCGCGCAAGCTCTCCCGCGCCGCGGTCGAGACGCTCGCCATCATCGCCTATCACGAGCCGGTCAGCCGCGCCGAGATCGAGGCGATCCGCGGCGTGCAGATTTCCAAGGGCACGCTCGACGTGCTGATGGAGGCGGGCTGGGTCCGACCGGCGGGGCGCCGCGAAGTGCCGGGCCGGCCGCTCACCTATGCGACGACGGCGGGATTCCTGGCCCATTTCGGGCTCGCCAGCCGCCGCGACCTGCCGGGCATCGACGATCTCAAGGCCGCCGGTCTGCTTGATCCGATCGATGCCGCGCTCGAACAATTAACCGGCGAGCAGCTAGAACTGGAAAGTGGCCGCGAGGAGGACTAGGTGTCCTGCAACGCGTATCGTGGAGAATTGGAATGGGCGGTTTCAGCCTCTGGCATTGGCTCGTCGTCGGCATCATCATCCTGCTGCTGTTCGGCAAGGGCCGCTTCTCCGACATGATGGGCGATGTCGCGAAAGGCCTGAAGAGCTTCAAGAAGGGCATGGCCGACGAGGACGAGAAGCCGGTCGCGCCGAAGCGCATCGAAGGCGATCGCACGGTCGACGCCACGCCGGAGCGGCCGCGCACCGTCGTCGAGCCGGAAGAACGGCGCGAGCCCTGAACGCCTGAAGGCGCGGGCCCATGTTCGATATCGCACCGACGGAGCTGCTGATCGTAGCGCTGGTCGCCCTCGTGGTGATCGGGCCTAAGGACCTGCCGCGCGTGATGCGGACGGTGGGCCAATGGGTCGCGCGCGCCCGGGGAATGGCGCGCCATTTTCGCTCCGGCATCGATACGATGATGCGCGAGGCCGAGCTCGAGGAAATGGAAAAGAAATGGCGCGAGGAGAATGAGCGGATCATGCGCGAATTCCCCGCCACCCAGGAGCCGACGCCGCTGCCGGACACGAATCCGCCGCCGGTGACCCCGCCTCAGGGCGAGATGCCGCCGCCGCGCGCCGGCGACGACGACCGGGCGCTGCCATGAGCGAGATCGACGAGAGCCGTGCGCCCTTGATGGACCATCTGATCGAGCTGCGCCGGCGGCTGATCTGGTCGGCCGCGGCCTTGTTCGTGTGCTTCGGCGTGTGCTTCTATTTCGCCGACAAGATCTTCGCCTTCCTGGCGCAGCCGCTGATCGCCGGGTTCGGCGCGGGGCAGGGGCGGCTGGTCTACACGAAGCTCTACGAGGCCTTCTTTGTCGAGGTGCGGGTGGCGTTATTCGCCGCCTTCTTCCTCGCCTTCCCGGTGATCGCCAACCAGATTTGGGCGTTCGTCGCGCCCGGCCTCTACGCCAAGGAAAAGAGAGCCTTCCTGCCCTTCCTGATCGCGACGCCCGTGCTGTTCCTGCTCGGCGCCGCGCTTGCTTATTACGTCGTGATGCCGACGGCGATCCGCTTCTTCCTCGGCTATCAGGGCCAGATCCCGGGGATTGCGCAGGAAGCGCTGCCGGCGATGGGCGAATATCTGTCCTTCGTCATGCACTTCATCCTCGCCTTCGGAATAGCCTTCCTACTGCCGGTGCTGCTGATGCTGGTCGAACGGGCCGGGCTGGTGACGCGCGACCAGCTAAAGCGCGGCCGCCGCTATGCCGTGCTGGTCGCCTTCGTCGTGGCCGCGGTGGCGACGCCACCCGACGTATTGTCCCAGTTCATGCTCGCGATCCCGCTGATCCTGCTTTATGAAATTTCGCTGATCGCGATCTGGTTCACCGAGCGCCGCCGCAGCCGCGAGAAGACGGGATCCGAACTTCTTTGATGTATGAGGCGCCGTTTATCGATGCGGCGAACGCCATGCTGGCGATAGAGAACGGCCAGGACTGGACGCGCCCGGCCCCGCCGCGCGACGGCTGCCGCGTCACACCGCTCATCGAAGCCGCCGACATGTATCCGACGCTCGAGCATCTCGTGCTCGATGCAAAAAAGTCGATCTGGCTGGCGTTCCGCATCTTCGATCCGGCCACCAAGACTCGCTCGGACAGGGCCAAGGAACGCGGCCTGGAGGACTGGGCCGCCTTGATCCGCGACGCGGCGCAGCGAGGCGTGGAGGTGCGCATCCTGCTCACCGACTTCGAACCGGTGCTTGCCGATTATCTCCATGCCGGCTCATGGTGCACCTTCCACGCGGTAAGAGCCCTGGTCGAGGACCTTGGCGACGACAGGGCCAAGCATCTGCAGCTGATCGTGATCCAGCATGAGGGCGAGGTCGGCCGTGGATGGCGCCAGCTGCTGCGGCTGGCGAGCCGGCGCAAGATCCGGTCGCTGGTCGCGAGTTTGCTCGACAAGAAAGACGCCGAGGATGGCGGGCTGAAGACGCGTCCGGGCCTGTGGAATTACGTTGCCTGGGAAGCGGACAAGCCCAAAAAATGGAAGCCGGGCGCCCCGCCGCGGCTGTGGCCCGCGACCTACCACCAGAAATTCGTCGTGATCGACGGCGAACATGCGATCATCGGCGGGCTCGATCTCAACGAGCGGCGCTGGGACGACCGCCGCCACAAGCAGCGCGCGGACCGCACCTGGCACGATATCTCCGCTTTGGTCGAAGGTCCGGTGGTCGCGGATGCGGCGCGGCATTTCGCCCGGCTCTGGAACCACGAGTTGCCGCGCTACCGCGCGACGGTCCAGGAATGGACGAGCGGCTGCGACCGGCCCCTGATGCTCGACCCGCTCTCCGAAATCCCGCTTTCCTCCGTTGCCGAGCAGTCGAACAAGGGCGAGGCGCGCGTCCAGCTGGCACGGACCCTGTCGCGCAAGTCGGACGCGGCGTTCGCGAGGGGGCCGGTGCACGGCATTCGCGAACTCAAGGCTGCCCACCGCCAGCTGATCCTCGCCGCCCGCCGGCAGCTTTATATCGAAGCGCAATTCTTCCGCTCCGACGAGGCCGCGGAGTGGGTCGAGGAGGCGCTGCGGGCCAGCCCCGCGCTGGAGGTGATCATCCTGATCGCCAACACGCCCGAGGAGATAGCGTTCGAGGGGCAGACCGGCAATCTCGCCCACCGCTACGGCGAATATCTCCAGGCGCGGGCGTTGGGTAGGCTGCTGCGCAAGGCCGGGCCCGACCGGATCGGGCTGTTCACGCTCGCCAAGCAGGAGCCGGTCAAGGCGGACGAGAAGCAGTTCGAAGACACACGCGGCACGGCTTACGGGTCGGGCCTCATCCACATCCATTCCAAGCTGCTGATCGCCGACGACGCGACCTGTCTGCTCTCGTCGGCCAATATCAACGGCCGCAGCTTCGATTGGGACACGGAACTGGGCTTCATCTGGCACGAAACCGGGCCCGCGATCGGCGACTTCAAGCGCCGGCTCTGGTCGCAATTGTTCGGCGGCACCCCGCCCGAAAGCATGGATCTCGAAGGGTGGCGCGATATCGCGCGACGCAATGGCAGCGCCGAACCCGCGGATCGGCAGGGCTTCGTCGTTCCTTATCAGCTTAGCCGGGCGCGGCGCTTCTCGCGCCCCTATTTCTTCATTCCCGACGATCTCGTCTGACCACGAAAAAGGCGCCGCCCCCAAGGGGACGGCGCCTTCTTTCCGGCGAGCCGGATTGGCTTACATCTTGTTGTCGACGGCGTTGCTGGCCGACTGGAGATCCTCGCCCGCGCCACGGACGGTGTTGCAGGCGACGAGGGTCACGAGGGCGCCCGAGATGAGGGCGATGTTGAGGGCCTTACGGATCATGTTTTCTCTCCCGAGATAGGGGCAGGCGGGGTTGGTTACAGGCGTCGATTAAATGCGTCCGCCGCGGAAAGTGTTCCGCAGCGTAACGATCTACCGAAGCTGATGGGGAGATCAATGTCAGGTCGAAGGCGCCGCCCGAAGGCGGCGCCTTGAATTTCAAATTCGTGCGAGCCCGATCAGCAATTGCCCTCACGGCCATCGACGCAGTCGCCGGCAGACTGGACGTCATTGGCGGCGCCGCGGACCGTGTTGCAAGCGGCCAGCGTCAGGCTGCTCGAAATGGCGATGATGGCGATAATCTTACGAACCATGATGTTTCTCCTCAACTCGACACGCCCGCTCGGCTTACGAGGTGCGAGGGTAAATCCTCTGGACGCAAGGTTGGTTCCACTGGCGTCACGAGCAGTGCGCGGAGAACGGTGAGGGGAAGGTGGGGAAGGGGCCGAAGGAGCGGAAATATCCGGAGAAAGCCCAAAAATGTTGAGCCCGGAGGCGCCACCGGGGGGGGGAGGTTGGCGCGTCCGGGCTCATTTTCTGGATAGCGAGAGCGGGGGGGCAAAAGGTCACTATCCGAATAGCAGAACGTGGCAGGTCGAACCGGGTTCCCGCAGCGCTCAAAAATTTTGCCGAAAGCGCGAGAAAGTTGAACCGCCACAGCCGGGGAGGCAACCGAGCCGCGCCGCCACCGGTTGTGGCTCCAAAGGAGCATGACATGAGCAAACCACCGAAGACGCCGCCACATTCCGATATTGACGGCGTGCATGAGGACGGGGAGCGCAACACCGACGTTGCGGCGGCTCTGGATCAGGCCGGCGGAGACCTGGAACGCGCCCGCCAGGAGAATGTCGGGCGCCCGCCTTATTCCGATGAGAAGAGCCGCGACGATCGCACCGGCTGAGGCGCGGGCCTAGCGCTCGGCCTTTTCCAGAACCGAGATCCGCACCGAATAGCGGCCCTCGTCGGTGTCGCGTTCGAGCGTCGAGCGGAGCTGGCGCGACAGGCCGGTGACGATGCGGTCAAAGCGCTCTGTGAGCTTCTCGTCGCAGGGCACCCCGCCCTTCAGGCTCTCCGACTCCACCCTGAGCGTCGCGCCCGTATCATTTTCCCCGTCCAGGGAAATGGTGACGGCCTTGGCGCCGCAGAACATCGCGAACTCGACGATCTCGGTGATCAGGAACGCCACCGATACGGCCACGTCCTGGGTCACATAATAAGGCTCGACGTCGAGACGGATCGTCATATGCGCCGCCGACGGGGGGGCGGTGCCGCGCAGGTTGGCGCCGAGCTCCGAAATCAGCGAGCGCACGGCCACCCCGCGATTTTCCTCGAGCTCTGCATAATGATTGCGATGGACGACCGCGAGCGCGTCCACGCGCCGCTGGATCGACGCATAAGCGGCCGAGACCTCCTCGTTGGCGGCGCCGCGCGCGTGGAGGTTGAGCAAGGAGGCGACCACCTGGAGGTTGTTCTTCACGCGATGGTGGACCTCGCGGACGAGCTTGGTCTGGCGCTCTACGGCGGCCTCGAGTTCGGCCTCGTGGCGGGCCACGGTCTGCGTAACCTGGTCGAAGGCGCGGCCGAGGTCGCTGATTTCGCGCGCCGGCGTCGACAAGGTCGGCAGGTCGAGATGCTCGTCGCCGGGCTGGTAGGCAGCGACCGCGCGCTGCATCCGCACCAGCGGACGCAGGAGAAGGCGATCGACGATAATCCAGCCGATGATGGCCGCGAAGATCCACATCATCACCGGCATCAGGACGATGAGCGCATCGAGCGCATTGACGGGCGGCGCGCCCAAGACGATGCGCAATTGCAACGTGCCCTGTGCGATTACCTTCGACCCGCGCACGGTTTCAACCAAGGTCCCCGGCTCATAGCCGTCGCGCAGCATCATGCGCCTTTGACCCTGAACCAGTTCAAGATCGAAATTGTCCGCCGTTCCCGGGATGAGGGTCAGGTCGGCGAGGCTTGCGCGGCTGAATTCGGCGGCTCCCTCGATCCGACCGTTCGTACCGAACAACACGTAATGCAGCTTTTCGCCGTTCGGAGTGATTTGGGCGATGGCATCCTGCGCTGCCACGCGCGGGAACGGCGGCGGTGCGAAGCCGGGGGTTGAGCAACGCAACCCACCGTCTTCACCATAAAGCGCGTAACGGGCTCGCCGCGCTTCGCCGCGAGCGAGCCGCTGGAGCGTATTGCGGCAGACAACTGGATCGGCGGGTGAGAGCGAGATCGCGCCGCTCGCCGCGCGCACTGTCGCGGCGCTGTGGGACAGCAGGGTCTCGATGCTGTCCGCCTTGATCTCGAGGCGGGTCAGGGTCTGTTCGGTGCGGCGTTCGCGGCCGTCGCGGGCGCTCTCGATCGAGGCGAGGATAGCAATCAGCCCGAGCGGGAAAAGGCCCAGACTGAGGATGAGCAGCATCTTCACGCCCGTGGAGAGGCGTCCGATGCGCGTTGCAAACCAGCTAGCGTCGTCGCGGCTCATGGCCGGCTCGTACCGGACGCCGCGCGGTTAACCAAGCTTTCCGAGCAGGTCGAGCATCTCGGGGGGAATGTCTTCGTCGATCGTGCGCTGATAGACGGAGCGCAGCGCCGATCCCACTTCGGGATTCCCGTTCGCTCGCTTCGAGGAGCGTGGCTTCTGCATGGAACTATCAACGTCGGAGACGGGATCGGATTTGCGCCGGCGGTCGCCATCCTTTTCACTAGCAAAGGTCAATTCGGTTTACCCCTCACGGCCGTCGCCGCGCCCGCGTTTTCGAACAAAAAATGCCTGTCCGCCGAGCGACTTTACTGCCGATCAACCCCGAACAGACCCCACGTGCACAGGAACCGTCATAGCGGCCTGCGTGGGCATGGAAACAAAAAAGTCGCTTAATGGTTCCACACATCGGGAGCAGCGGGCGGGCCGTTCACTCCTGCACGTTCTGCGTCCGCAGCACGCCGTTCCGGCGGGGTTGCATTGCGCGGGGCTGGTCATCACAACACCGCATTAATTCTACCGTAGGAGTCGTAACGCCCATGTCGCTCGGTCAGGACCTCGCGCCCCACCTTCCTTTTCTGCGGCGCTATGCCCGCGCTCTCACCGGCAGCCAAAGCCACGGTGACAATTATGTCCGGGCCACGCTGGAGGCGATCGTGGCCGCGCCGGCCGACTTCCCGCGCGACGTCGATCCCCGGCTCGGTCTCTACCGCACCTTCCACGCCATCTGGTCGTCGAGCAATATCGAGGAAGACACCAACGTTGATCTTCACGACGCGGAGGGCATCGCCCAGAAGCGTCTCGCCCGGATCACGCCGCTGTCGCGCCAGGCTTTGCTTCTTACCGCGATGGAAGGTTTCACGCCCGAGGACGCCGGCTTCCTGATCGGCGCCAGCGCCGAAGAGGTGGACAATCTCGTCGCCGAAGCGCTCGCCGAGATCGAGCGCCAGACCCGCGCCGAAGTGCTGATCATTGAGGATGAGCCGATTATTGCGATGGACATCGAGACGATCGTTCGCGACCTCGGCCACAATGTCACGGGCGTGGCCGTGACCCGCGACGAAGCGGTGTCCCAGGCGCTGGCGCGCCGGCCCGGCCTCGTGCTGGCCGACATCCAGCTTGCCGACGACAGTTCGGGCATCGATGCGGTGAAGGACATCCTGCAGGAATTTCAGGTGCCGGTCATCTTCATCACCGCTTTCCCCGAGCGTCTGCTGACGGGCGAGCGGCCGGAGCCGACCTTCCTGATCACCAAGCCGTTCCAGCGTTCGACCGTGAAGGCCGCGATCGCCCAAGCCCTGTTTTTCGACACCGCTACCGTTCCGGCGGCGTAAGCAATTCAGGGAACCGCTGCTGCCAGCGGGCGTTAGCCGTCTGAATGAGTTTCAGAAGGAAGCGGCTTAGCCCATGGACGAACCGGAACAGCATATCGGCACGACAGAGGCACGTCAGGGCACCACGCCCCACATGACGCGCTACATCTTGGGTATCTCGCTCGTGCTGGTGGTGATTATTTTCGGTCTTCTGTTGTTGGTCTGGCAGTAAGCTCTTACATTCCCGAAATAATATCGTGGCCGGGCATAGAAGCCCGGCCGCATGCGTCCAATCCACGAATTTCTTATTAGGGGCGGCTTGATGGCGGGCGAACAGCCAGCGTTGATCGACGGAGAGGAAGTCCGGAGCGAGCCGGTGCCGCTCCCGGACGACGAGTTCAAGGACCAGCTTGCGCAAGTGATCCCGCATCTGCGCGCATTCGGCCGCTCGCTCTCGGGTAGCCGCGACCTCGCCGACGACCTCGTCCAGGAAACCCTGCTCAAGGCGTGGGCGGCGCGCAAGCGCTTCCAGGCGGGCACCAACATGCGCGCCTGGACCTTCATCATCCTGCGCAACCTCTTCCTCAGCCAGATGCGCCGTGCGCGCTTCAAGGGTGAGTGGGACGAACTCACCGCCTCGAAGTTGCTCGCCGCGCCGGCGAGCCAGGACCGCCACGTCGAGTTGGGCGATATGCAGCGGGCGCTGATGCACCTGCCGCAGCCGCAGCGCGAGGCGCTGATCCTGGTCGGTGCCGGCGGGTTCGCCTATGAAGAAGCGGCCGAAATCTGCGGCTGCGCGGTCGGCACGATCAAGAGCCGCGTCGCCCGCGGCCGCGTCGCGCTCGAAAACCTGCTCGCCGAGGGCAAGCTGCCGTCGCGGCGCGAGCACGTGACCGACACCAACAAGACCGCGCTGCAGACGATTATGGGTGAAGTGGACGAACTGAGCCGCGATCGCGACCCTGCCGGGAAGTGATGGCGGCTCAGTCGAGCCTGGCCAGCAGATCCTCGAACCTGTCGAGCGAACGGGCTTCGCCGTCCATCGCAAACGCCTCGCGCAACGCGTTGCCGACACCGGCGTGAACGGTGGGCGGCGCCACCTTCACGAAGCGCCGCTGGGAAGCTTTCATCATCGCTTCTTTTCTAGGGTTGAGCGTATTCACGCCTATAGAACGCCTTGAGTTGCAGGGGGTTTCAACTGTTGCACCCCTAGAACGGAACTGATCTATTTTGTTGCATGCCCACCACGCAATATAAACCGGCGATTAACGATGCGCTCGAGCGAGCGCGTCGTCACTCGCCTTTCTTGAAATTGCAGCTCGATACCCAGCCGCGGGTGTCCGAAGCGCTGGCGTCCGGCGACCTCGATCGCGCTCTCGATATAGCGCGCGGCAGCGGTGTCGGCGCCGAGACGCTTGCGGCGTCCTTGCGACGCGAGCGGAGCGCGCTGGCGCTCGCGCTCGGCATCGGCGATCTGGCCGGCCTGATGCCGCTGGAGCGGGTCGTCGGCGAGTTGTCAGACCTTGCCGATCGGGTGCTGGAGCAAGCGGTGGCCGGAGCGATCGCGCAGCGCACTCCGGATGCCGAGCCGGCAGGTTTCGCCGTCATTGCGCTCGGCAAGCATGGCAGTCGTGAGCTCAATTATTCCTCGGACGTCGATCTGCTTTTCCTGTTCGATCCGGCCGTCCTGCCGCTGAAGCCGCGCGAAGATCCGGGCCAGGCGGCGGTGCGGATCGGCCAGCGCGTGATCGAGTTGGTCCAGAAACGCGATGGCGACGGCTATGCGTTCCGGGTCGACCTGCGGCTGCGGCCATCGCCGGAGGTGACGCCGATCGCGCTGCCGGTCGATGCCGCCATCTCTTATTATGAATCGAGCGCCCTGCCGTGGGAGCGCGCCGCCTTCATCCGCGCCCGCTGCGTCGCCGGGGATCGTCGGCTGGGACAGTATTTCCTGGATGCGATCCACCCGTTCGTTTGGCGGCGCAGCCTCGATTTCGGCGCGATCGGCGAATTGCAGTCGATCACGCGCCGGATCCGCGACCATTATGCCCAGGGCCAGGCGTTCGGGCCGGGCTTCGACCTGAAGCGCGGTCGCGGCGGCATTCGCGAGATCGAATTTTTTGCCCAGATCCACCAGCTCATCCATGGCGGGCGGGCGCCCAAGCTGCGCGCGCCGGCGACGCTAGACGCGCTGGAGCTGTTGGCGCAGGACGGCCGCATCACGCCCACCGAAGCAGCCGCGTTGTCCGAGGCCTACCGGCTGTTCCGGACGGTGGAGCATCGCCTTCAGATGGTCGACGACAAGCAAACCCATACCTTGCCCGCCGACGGCGCCGCGCTCGACAATGTCGCCCGGTTGCACGGCGTCGAGCGGGGCGAGATGTTGCTCGGCCTGCTCGAACCCCGCGTCACCGAAGTTGCCGCCGCCTACAGCCGGCTCGGTGCGGGCGAAGGCGCGACACTGCCGCGCGATCCTGCGGCGCTCGAGGCGCGGCTGCGCGAGGCCGGCTTCGACGATCCCGGCTCGGCGCGGCTCCGCATCGAGAATTGGCGCACGGGCAAGGCGCGCTCGCTGCGGACGCCGGCCGCGGTCGACGCCTTCGAAGCGATGCTGCCGGCGCTCATCGACGCGTTCGGCCGCTCGCCCGACAGCATGCGCGCGGTGAACCGCTTCGACGATGTCGTCACGCGCCTGCCGAGCGGCGTCAATTTCTACCGGCTGCTCGAGGCGCGCCCCGGCCTCACCGGCATTCTCGCCAGCGTGCTGAGTTACGCGCCGGCTCTCGCAGACCAGCTCGGGCGCCGTCCCGAACTGCTCGACGGGCTGATCGATTCCAGCGCGTTCGAACCCGTTCGCCCCATCGCTGCATTGGCCAAGGATTATGCCCGGTCCGATCGCGCCGACGAGGATTACCAGCTCTTGCTCGATCGCGTGCGGAGGCGGGTGAACGAAGCCCGCTTCGCGCTCGGCGTGCAGCTGATCGCGGTCCAGACCGACCCGCTCGAAATCGCTGCCGGCTATGCCCGCATCGCCGAGGCCGCGATCCAGGTCTTTGCCGATGCCGCGATCGCGGAATTCGAGCGAAGGCACGGCAAGGTTCCCGGGTCCGAACTTGTGATCCTCGGGCTTGGCCGTCTCGGCGGCGGGGCGCTGACCCACGCTTCGGACCTCGACCTCATCTACGTCTTCACTGGCACGCACGAAACGGTGTCGGACGGCCCCAAGCCGCTCGGCGCGACCGATTACTTCAACCGGCTGGCGCCGCGCGTCACCGCGGCGCTGTCCGTCGCCACCGCGGCCGGACCGCTCTACGACGTCGATACGCGACTGCGCCCCTCGGGCAAGGACGGGATGATCGCGGTCTCGCTGGCGAGCTTCGCCGACTATCAGCGGACCCGCGCGTGGACGTGGGAGCATATGGCGCTGACGCGGGCGCGCCCGGTTTACGGATCCGCGCAAGGGCGGGCCGCACTGGCGTCGGCGGTCGACGACGTTTTGCACCAGGAGCGGGATGTCGCCCGGCTGATCGCCGACGCCGGTGCGATGCGCGAGGATATGGCACGCCACAAGCCGCCGAGCGGTCCTTTCGACATCAAGCTGGGGGAGGGCGGGCTGGTCGACCTCGAGTTCGCGGTCCATGTCCTGCAGCTGCAGCACAGGACTGCGTTCCATCCCCGGCTCGACGATGCGATCGATGCGCTGATCGCGGCTGGCTTGCTGCCGGTAGAAATTGCCGACGCTCATCGCCTGCTCACCCGGATGCTGGTCGCCTTTCGCCTGGTTTCGCCGCGATCGGACGAACCGCCGCCGGCCTCGCGCGAGCTCGTCGCGCGGGCGTGCGGGCTTGAGAACTGGGACGCGCTGCTTGCGGCGCACGACGGGGCGCGGCAGAGGATTTCGCAATTGTGGCGCGCGATCGCGTCGACATCGGAGATACAAGATGGTGCATGAGGGCGATGCCGTTCCCGACGTGAAGCTCGAAGGGCTGGAGGGCCAGCCGGTCAGTCCCGCCGACTTCAAGGGCCAGAAGCTGGTTCTCTATTTCTATCCGAAGGACGATACGTCGGGCTGCACGGCGGAAGCGCAGGCCTTCACCGCGCTGGCCGACGATTTCGCCCAGGAGGGGACTTGGCTCCTCGGCGTCTCGAAGGACGACGCGAAGAAGCATCGCAAGTTCATCGACAAATATGATCTGAAGGTGCCGCTCGCGACGGACGCCGACGGCTCCGTCTGCGAGGCTTTCGGGACCTGGGTCGAGAAATCGATGTACGGCCGCAAATATATGGGCATCGAGCGCGCCACCTTCCTCGTCGACCGCGACGGCGTGGTGAAGCGCGTGTGGCGCAAGGTGAAGGTTCCGGGGCACGCCGAAGAGGTTCTCGCGGCCGCGCGCGAGCTGCCCTGAGCCGCACGCCGGCGCGACGGAGAAGGCCGGGCGCCGGCTTGACCCTCTTCGTTGCTCCTGCGAAAGGACGGTCCAGCCAACTTGGTGGGGGGCATCCATCAGATGCGTTGGACTGTATGCTCGATCTGGACCTGAATCTCCTCACCAGCCTTTCGGCCCTTCTCCAGACCAAAAGCGTTTCCCAGGCCGCCCGCCGGATGGGGATCAGCCAGCCGGCGATGAGCCGTGCGCTGGCGGAACTCAGGGAGATTTTCGGAGACCCTTTGCTCGTCCGCACGCGCGGCGGCATGCTGCTGACGCGCCGCGCCGAGGACCTGGCCGGGCCGCTGGCCGACTGGCTGGACGGCGCGCGGCGGCTGGTTGCGCCGCCGGAAGTCGATCCGGCCACGCTTTCCCGGCGCTTCCGCATAATTGCCTCCGATTACGGCGTGCAGGCTGTGGTGCGGCCCGCCTTGGCGGCGATCATGGCGGCGGCACCGGGGGTCAGCCTTGATGTCAGACCGGTCGGCGGCGACGCGATCGCGCAACTCGCCGCCGGCGAGGCGGACGTCATGATCAGTGGCGTCGAGCCCGACCGGCGCCTTGTCCACGAGCGGCATCTGTTCAGCGAACCGGTGCTTTGCGTTGCGCGCCGGGATCATCCTCTGGCGCTGAAATCGTCAGTCGGCCCGCTCCGCCTTTCCGACCTGCTGCCCTGGCCGCAGATCAGCGTGGCAGTCACCGACGACGATACCGACCCGCTCAGCCGTACGCTGGCGACGCTCGGCCTGCGCGGCCGCGTGGTCGCGACCACGCCTTATTTCTCGGGCGCCAGCGAGCTGTTGCTGGAGACCGATGCGGTGATGGTGCTGCCGGCCGGGGCCGCCCGCAGCTACGCGCTCGGCGGGCAATTCGCGCTGTTCGACGCCCCGCACGAGCTCGGGCGGTGCGACCAGTGGCTGAGCTGGCATACGCGCAGTCAGCGCGATTGCGCGCTGCAGTGGCTGATCACGCTCATCGCAGCCCACTGCGCCGACGATTCCGACGCGGCCGCGATGTCCGTCGCCGCTGAATAACAGATATCCTGCGGTCCGGGATTCCCTCGGCTCCAGCGCTCTGACATGTGCGGCCCGCTAAAAGGGGCAAGAGGTGCAGCTTTCGTGGCTGACGCCCGAGCACGCCCCACAACCCGAGGGTCTGTCGATGCGTAACCTGCTTGCTGCCACCTGCCTCACTCCCGTTATCCTGTTCGTCGCCACGCCGGCCGCCGCGGAGACGGTGGTCGGCACGGCCACGACCGCGGCGCTGCGCACGGCGACCGCCGCCAATGGCGCGCGCGATGATATCCGGATCGCCAGTGCCGGCTCTGTGAAACCGACCTCGGGCACGGCCGTCACCCTCGACAGCGCCAACAGCGTCAAGAACGAAGGTACGATCCAGATCACCGATGCCAATGACGCGACCGGCATCATCGCCGCAGCCGGCGGCTCCGGCACGATCACCAACAGCGGCACGATCACGATCGACGAGACCTATGCGGCAACCGATGCCGACAAGGACGGCGATCTCGATGGCCCATTCGCCCAAGGCGCGCGCCGGTTCGGCATCCGCGTTGCCACCGGCGGCGATTTCACCGGCAGCATCGTGAACAGCGGCACGATCACGATCGAAGGCAACCAGTCGGCCGGCATCGCCGTCTCCGACCGCCTCGTCGGCGGGCTGACCAGCAGCGGCAAGATCGCGGTGCTCGGTGACCAGAGCGTCGGCATCGCGCTGAACGACGTCACCGGCAACGTGACCCTCACCGGCAGCATTGACGCGCGCGGGGCCAATGCGGTCGGCATGGCGGCTGACGGCAACATTGGTGGCGCATTCGTCGTCCAGGGTGCCGTCAGTGCGAGCGGCTACCGCGTGAACGCGGCGGGAACGGACGTGACCAAGCTCGACGCCGACGACCTGCTCCAGGGCGGGCCGGCCGTCCGCATCGCCGGTGACGTCGCCGGCGGCATCCTGTTCGATGCGCCGCCCAGGAATTTGAGCGAAACCGACAAGGACGAGGACAAGGACGGCATCGAGGACGACAAGGAGGGCACCGCTGCCATCTCCTCGTTCGGCGCAGCGCCGGCGGTGCAGATCGGCGCCGCGGGGCGCGACCTCGCGATCGGCGCGGTCGCCGGCACCGCCAATGGCGGCCACGGCATCGTCGTCAACGGCTCGATCGCCGCTGACGGCGTCTACAAAAGCATCAACGCCACCGGCCTGGCGATCGGCGGCCTCGGCGGCGCGGTCACCGTCGCCGGCGGTGTCACCGTCAACGGCGCGGTCGCGGCCAATTCCAACCAGGGCAATGCCGCGGCGATCCGCATCGGCGATCGCGCCAGCCTTGGCGAAATCAAGGTCACCGGCCAGGTCGGCGCGCGCGGCGGCGAGGCCGAGGGCTCGACCGTGCATGGCGTGCTGATAGAGCAGGGCGCCAGCGTGGGCACGATCCGCAACGCCGGCCGGATCACCGCCCAGGTGGCGGGCGCCAAGGGCGTGGCGGGCGCGATCGTCGACCGTGCAGGCACCGTGACCCTGGTCGAAAATAGCGGGATCATCACCGCCACCGGCGTCGGCGCGGGCAACAGCGTCGCCGTCGATCTGCGCGCCAACAGCGCCGGCGCCACCATTCGCCAGCCGGTCGCGGCGGCCAATGTCGCCGCCCCGGCGATCACCGGCGACGTGTGGTTCGGCTCGGGCGACGATCTGTTCGACCTCGCCGACGGCACCATGACCGGCACGACCCGCTTCGGCACCGGCGCGAACCGGCTCAGCCTTTCCGGTGACGCGGCCTATGCGGGCGAAGTGGTGTTCGATGCGGGCGCAGACACGATGGCGCTGGCCGACACCGCGCGGCACAATGGCAACGTCGATTTCGGCGGCGGCGCCGACAGCCTGACGCTCGCCGGCACGTCGGTGTTCAGCGGCGCGCTCGCCAATAGCGCGGGCCTGGCGGTCAATGTCGCCGGCGGCACGCTCGACCTCACCAACAAGGGCGCGGTCGCTTTGTCGTCGCTGACGCTCGCGCAGGGTTCGTCGCTGACAGTCAGCATCGACAGCGCGGCCGGCACCAACACCCTTTACGACGTGGCGGGCGCAGCCAGCTTCGCCCAGGACACCAAGGTCAATCTGCGCTTGAGCAGCGTTGCCGGCAGCGAGGGCAATTACGTCATCGTTCGCGCCGGAACGCTGACCGGCGGCGGCAACCTCACCACAGCCGGCGCCTCGCTGCCCTTCCTCTATGCGAGCACGCTCGCCGCCAACCCGACGGCCGGCGAAGTGTCGCTCCAGATCCGCCGCAAGACGGCGACCGAGCTCGGCCTGACCCGCTCGCAGGCGAGCGCTTATGGCGCCGTGTTCGAGCAGCTCGACGCCGACGCCCAGATGGCTTCCAGCTTCCTGGCGGTACAGGACGGTGAATCCTTCCGCTCGCAGCTCCAGCAATTGCTGCCCGAGCATGCCGGCGGCACGTTCGAGACGGTGACGCAGGCGTCGCGCGCCACTGCGCGCTTCCTCGCCGATCCGCGCTCGCCGTTGGTCGATATGGGCGGCTGGGGCTTTTTCCTGCAGCAGGTCGCCTGGGGTTCGAGCAAGAGCGTCGGCGATACCGCATCCTATGACGTGACCGGCTGGGGCGCATCGGCCGGCGCGGAGCTCACCGGTAGCCCGATCGGCAATTTCGGCGTGTCGCTCGCCTACCTGCTTGGCAAGGATGCCGACGGCGGCAACGACAATGAGGTCTCCACCAACCAGTATGAGATTGCAGCGTACTGGCGGAACAATTGGGACGCGCTGCAGGCATTCGCCCGTGTGTCGGGTGCCTACATCCAATTCGATGGCGCGCGCAGCTTCCGCGGCACCACCGGGACGCAGAACGTCACGCGCGAGACCCGCGGCGACTGGAACGGTACTCTGTTCTCGGCAGCGGCGGGTGTCTCCTACGAAGCGCAGTTCGGCCGCCTCAGCCTGCGTCCGGCCGTCTCGGTCGATTATTACCGGCTGAAGGAAGACGGCTATGCCGAAACCGGCGGCGGCGCGGCCTTCGACCTGATCGTCGACGACCGCACCGGCGACGAGGCGGCAGCCAATGCCAGCGTCACGCTTGGCTACGACCTGATGGGCGGCAAGAAGGGCGAGAACTTCTTCCGCTTCGAGGTCGAGGGCGGCCGGCGCGAGCTGATCGGCGGCTCGCTCGGCGCGACCACGGCCCGCTTCGAGGACGGCGATGCGTTCACGCTCGCCTCGGTCGAGCGGACAAGCGGCTGGCTCGGCCGGTTGCGCGTGCTCGGCGGCAATGGCGACTTCCTGGTCGGCGCCGAACTCAGCGGCGAGGAGCAGCAGAGTCGCGCCGCCATCGCCGGCCGCGTGACGCTGCAATTCGGCTTCTGAGGCTTGGGGCTCCCCCGCGGCGGCGCGGGGGAGATGCTGCTTGAAGGCGCTCGGGCTTTGTCCCTAACATGCGCCCGATGGCAACGATCGCACCCGGGCCCGTGGGCACCGTCGCCGAAGCGCTGAAGCTCGGCGCCAAGCTGCTCGGGCAGGACCCGAAGGCGGCCGCGCTGCAGGCGCGCGAGATATTGCGGGTGGATCCGGTCAGTGCCGATGCCTGGCGGCTGCTCGGCGCGGCGCTGCGCCGGACGAGCGAGCATGACGAAGCCGAGCGCGCCGAGATGGAGGCGATCTCCGCCTCGGTCCATGATCCGCAATTGATGGTGGCGGCGCAGGCGCTGGTCGACAACCGTCTGGCCGAGGCCGAACAGGCGCTGCGGCCGCGGCTCAAGGCCAAGCCGACCGATGTCGCCGCGATCCGGATGATGGCCGAACTTGCAGCCCGGCTCGGCCGGCTGACCGACGCCGAGAATCTGCTGCGGCGCGCGCTCGAGCTCGCGCCCGGCTTCGGGGCCGCGCGGTCGCAGCTCGCGACGGTGCTTTATCGCCAGAACCGTCCGGCCGAGGCAGTCGCCGTGCTCGACGCGCTTCTGGCGCGCGATCCCGACAATGTGATGCACCAGAATTTGAAAGCCGCCGCTTTGGGCCGGCTCGGCGGCTATGACGAGGCGATCGCGCTCTATGAAGCGGTGCTGGCGCGCTTCGCCGACCAGCCCAAGGTGTGGATGAGCTATGGCCATGTCCTGAAGACGGTGGGGCGCCAGCAGAACAGCGTCGCTGCCTATCGCCGTGCCATCGCGCTGGCGCCGACGCTCGGCGAAGTGTGGTGGAGCCTCGCCAACCTGAAGACGGTGCGTTTCGACGAGGCCGACATCGCCGCCATGGCCGGAGCGCTGGAGCGGCCGGACCTTGGCGAGGATGACCGTTTCCACCTCCACTTCGCGCTCGGCAAGGCGTGGGAGGATGCCGGCGAGGCGGAGCGGTCGTTCGGCCATTATGCCGAGGGCAATCGCCTGCGCCGCGCGATGATCGATTACGATCCGGACGCGGTGACCGACGCCGTCGAACGGTCCGAACGGCTGTTCACGCCGGCTTTCTTCGCCGCCCGCGCCGATCATGGTTCGCCGGCGCCGGACCCGATCTTCATTCTCGGCATGCCGCGGGCCGGGTCGACCTTGATCGAGCAGATTCTCGCCAGTCATCCGCTGGTGGAGGGCACGATGGAGCTGCCCGACATCGGCGCGATGGCGAAGCGGCTCGGCGGACGGTGGACGAAGCGCGAGGCGAGCCTCTATCCGGAATGCCTGGCGGAGCTGGACGCCGCGGCCTGCGCGGAGCTTGGCGCGGAATATCTCGAGCGAACGCGCGTCCAGCGCAAGACCGACAAGCCCTTCTTCATCGACAAGATGCCCAACAATTGGGCGCATGTCGGCTTCATCCAGCTGATCCTGCCCAATGCGAGGATCATCGATGCGCGGCGCCACCCGCTCGCCTGCTGCTTCTCCAACTTCAAGCAGCATTTCGCGCGCGGGCAGGGCTTCAGCTACGACCAGGTCGAGCTCGGCAGATATTATGCCGATTATGTGCGGCTGCTCCGCCATTTCGATGCCGTCCTGCCCGGACGTGTCCACCGCCTGTTCCACGAGGCCCTGATCGACGATCCCGAGGGCGAGGTGCGGCGGCTGCTCGACCATCTCGGACTTCCGTTCGATCCCGCCTGCCTGCGCTTCCACGAAAATGAGCGGGCGGTGCGCACGGCGAGCTCCGAACAGGTCCGTCGCCCGATCAACCGCGAGGGGCTGGACCAGTGGAAGCCGTTCGCGCCGTGGCTCGGCCCGATGAAGGACGCGCTGGGCCAAGTGCTGGACCTGTATCCGCAAGTCCCGGACGCGGCGGGTGGTCGTGGCAATTAGACAACAGTCCAATCTTCAATGAAGCCGCCATTGATACGCTTGTACAATAGGATTTGACGTCGTTTCGAAAGCGGCACAGTCTCCCTTGATCGGGCTACCTGAGGGGGCGGTGCATGCAGATGTCGTCTGTGGAATCGGGTCGGAACACGTTGCGCGCTTTCGGCATGGCGCTGTTCGCTTCGACGATGTTGTGCACGAGCGGCGCTGCGCTCGCCCAGGGCCAGGGTACCGGTGACGCTTCGGGCGCGGACGACCAGGCCGATACCCGCCGGGCGCGCACCGAGAATTACGATACCGATATCATCGTCACCGCGCAGAAGCGCGAGGAGAGCCTGCAGAACGTGCCGATCGCGATCACCGCGATCGGGACCGAGCGGCTCGACGAGCTGCAGGTCACCGATTTCGACGATTATGCCCGCTACGTACCGAGCGTCTCCTACCAGACCGCGGGCCCGGGCTTCTCCAACGTCTATTTCCGCGGCGTCGCCAGCGGTGAGAATGCGAACCATTCGACCTCGCTCCCCAGCGTCGGCACCTATCTCGACGAGCAGCCGATCACGACGATCACCGGGGCGCTCGACATCCACGTGTTCGACATCGCCCGCGTCGAGGCGCTGGCGGGGCCGCAGGGCACCCTCTACGGCGCGTCCAGCCAGGCCGGCACGATCCGCATCATCACCAACAAGCCCGATACGAGCGGCTTCTACGGCGAGGCCAATGTCGAGGCGAACTCGGTCGCGCACGGCGGCATCGGCTATATCGGCGAGGCGTTCGTCAACGTGCCGATTTCCAGCAACGTCGCGGCCCGCGTCGTCGGCTGGTACAAGAAAGACGCCGGCTATATCGACAATATCCCCGGCACGCTCGTCTTCCCGAGCCTGGAGGCCGAGCAGGGCACGGCCGCGGCGACCTTCACCAACGCCGCCCTCGTCGAGGACGATTATAACGACGTCGAGACCTATGGCGGCCGCGCCGCGCTCAAGATCGACCTCAACGACAATTGGACGATCCTGCCCCAGATCATGGGCCAGAAGCAGGTCAGCCACGGCTCGTTCGCGCAGGAATCGGGGCTCGGCGAACTCCAGGTCCAGCAGTTCAACCCCGAGCGTTCGAACGATCGCTGGGTGCAGGGCGCGCTGACCATCGAGGGCAAGATCGGCAGCTTCGACATGACCTATGCCGGGGCCTATCTGAACCGCAAGGTCGACGGCGAGACCGACTATGTCGACTATGCCTATTTCTACGACGCGCTGGCCGGCTACGGCGCCTATTTCTACGACAATGCCGGTGCCCTGGTGAACCCGAACCAGTATATCCAGTTCGCCGACCGCTACACGAAACAGAGCCACGAACTGCGCTTCTCGTCGCCCGCGGACCTGCCCGTGCGGCTGATCACCGGGCTGTTCTACCAGCGGCAGAAGCACAATATCGAACAAAACTACATCATCGACAATATCGCCGACGCGATCACGGTGCCGGGCACCGAGAGCAATATCTGGCTGACCAAGCAGATCCGAGTCGACCGCGATTATGCCCTGTTCGGCGAGATCACCGCGGACATGACCAGCAAGCTCAGCCTCACGCTCGGCGCGCGCGTCTACAAGTACAAGAATTCGCTGGTCGGCTTTTTCGGCTACAGTTCCGGCTTCAGCAGCGGTACCGGGGTCGCCGCCTGCAACGGCGCGCCGCCGGTGGTGTCCGGCTCGCCCTGCACCAACCTCAACAAGACGACGTCGGACACCGACTTCATCCACCGCATCAACCTCACCTACAAGGTGACCGACGACGCCCTGGTCTACGGCACCGTCTCGCGCGGCTTCCGCCCGGGCGGCATCAACCGGCGCGGCACGCTGCCGCCCTATGGGGCCGACTTCATCGACAATTACGAAATCGGCATGAAGACGAGTTGGTGGGACAATCGGATCCGGCTCAACGCCGCAGTCTACCAGCTCGACTGGACCGACATCCAATTGTCGTTCCTCGGCGCCAACGGCCTCTCCGAAGTCCGCAACGCCGGCAACGCCCGCATCCGCGGCGCCGAGTTCGATCTCTATGTCCGGCCCGCGCGCGGCCTCAGCATCAGCGCGGGCGCGGCCTATAACGACGCCAAGATCACCAAGGATTTCTGCAAGATCGCCAATCAGCAATTCGATTGCACGATAAATGCGGATCTCAATGGGGATGGCGTGATCGACATCGATCCGGATCCCGCCGTCTTTACCAACGAGGAAAACGAGTTGCTCGCCCCGGCCGGCACGCGGCTGCCGACCACGTCGAAGTTCAAGGCCAATATCCTCGCGCGCTACGAGTTTCCCTTGGGCAGCGGCGGCCTGCAGGGCCACGTCCAGGGCGGTCTCGTCCACGAAGGCCGTCGCCTCAGCGATCTTCGCCTCGTCGAGCGCGACATCATCGGCGACCTCAAATCCTACAATACGGTCGACATGAGTGCGGGCATTACGAACAACGTCTGGACCGCCACCCTGTTCGTGCGGAACCTGTTTGACGTGAACGGTGCGGTCGGCAATGGCATCCAGTGCGTCGAGACCGTGTGTGGCGACCCGGACGGCGTCACCGCCATCGGACCGAAGATTTATACCTATGTCACCCAACCCCGCACGATCGGACTCAAAGTCGGCACAAAGTTCTGATCGTGTGACGGAGGCGGAGCGCGGGACGGCATCGTCCCGCCGCGTCCTGGGCTTCTGGATGTGCCTGGCGCTGGTCATGGGCAACATGATCGGGTCCGGCGTCTACTTGCTGCCTGCCAGCCTGGCGCCCTACGGCTGGAATGCGCTGTTCGGGTGGGTGTTCACCGTCGGCGGCGCGCTCTGCCTGGCTTATGTGTTCGCGGCGCTGGCCCGGGCGCTGCCCCGAGCCGGCGGCGCCTATGGTTTCGTGCGCGAAGGCTTCGGCCCGTTCCCCGCCTTCGTCGTCGGCCTTACCTACTGGTTCTCGGTGTGGATCGCCAATGCCGCCATCTCCATCGCGGCGGTCAGCTATTTGAGCCTGTTCGCGCCGGGGATTACGGCCATATCGGGCCTGCCTGCCATGCTGGCGGTCGGACTCGTCTGGGCGGTGACCTTCATCAATCTGTTCGGCGCGCGCTCGGCGGGTGGGTTCCAGGTGGTGACGATGGTGCTGAAGCTGCTGCCGCTCGTCGCGGTGATCGTCATCCTCGCCTTGTTGGCGGGGGGCGTCGGCGAAGCGGAAGTGACGCCCTTCCGCGCCTCCGATATTTCAGGCTCGGCGATCACCGCCACCGCGGCGCTCACCTTGTGGGCGATGCTCGGTTTTGAATCGGCGTCTATCCCGCAGGGCAAGGTGGACCGACCGGACGTCACCATTCCGCGTGCGACGATGGTGGGCACCCTGCTCGTCGGGATCATCTATATCCTGACCTGCTCGGCCATCACCCTGATGCTGCCGGCCGACCAGATCGCGCAATCCAACGCTCCCTTCGCCGATTTCATCGAGCGTTACTGGGGGCACGGCCCTGCCCTGCTGATCGCGCTCTTCGCCGCGGTGAGCGCGATCGGAGCGCTGAACGGCTGGGTTCTGATCCAGGGCGAGCTGCCGCTGGCGATGGCGCGGTCCGGCACCTTTCCGCGCTGGTTCGGCGTGACCGACCGCAACGATACGCCGACGCGCAGCCTGATCGTGTCGAGCGCGCTGGTGAGCATCCTCATCCTGATGAACTACAGCCGCTCGATGGCGGACCTGTTCACCTTCATGGCGCTGCTGTCGACGGCGGCGACCTTGGTCCTCTATCTCGCCTGCGCCGCCGCCAGCCTGCGGCTGACGCTGCGCGGCGAGATGCCGCGCTCGACGCCGTTCCTCATCATCGCCGGTGTCGGCCTCGTCTATGCGCTGTGGACCTTCTACGGCGCGGGTCTGGAAGCGACGGGCTGGATCTTCGTCCTGCTGGCGCTCGGCGCGCCGCTCTATTTCTTGACGCCACGCTCAGCCGCGCCGCAACAGCCGGCCGAATAAGCTGCGGTCGGCCAGGATCTCGCGCGCGGCATTGTGGCCGGGCGCACCGGTCACGCCGCCGCCGGGATGGGTGCCCGCACCGCACATGTAGAGCCCCTTTACCGGTCCGCGATAGGCGCCGTTGCCGAGCACGGGCCGCGCCGACCAGAGCTGATCTAGCGTCATGTTGCCATGCATGATGTCGCCACTGACGAGGCCGAACTTGCGCTCCAGGTCGAGCGGCGAAAGGATCATGCGGCCGAGCACCGAGGCCTTGAAGCCCGGCGCATAGGTTTCGACCGTGTCGATGATCGTGTCGGCCGCCGCGTCGCGATTCGTGTCCCAGTCGAGTTCGGGGTCGAATTGCTGGCAGAACAGGCTGGCGACATGTTGGCCGGGAGGGGCGAGGCCGTCGTCGATCGTCGACGGGATAAGCATCTCGACGATCGGCTTCTTCGACCAGCCGTGCCGCTTCGCGTCGGTGAAGGCCTCGTCCATATAATCGAGCGTCGGCGCGATGATGATGCCCGACTGGTGATGCTCGCCCGGCTCGGGAAGGGCGGTGAAGCGCGGCAGCTCGGACAAAGCGACGTTCATCCGGAACGTGCCCGATCCCGCCTTGAACGTCTTTATGCGACGCGTGAAGTCGGCGCCGAGATCGGCCGGGTCCATCATCCGTTCGTACAGCAATTTGGGGCCGACATTGGCGATGATTGTGTCGGCGGCGATCTCCTCGCCACTCTCCAGCCGCACGCCCGCAGCCTTGCCCCCGTCGACCAGCACGCGGGCCACGGGCGCGTCGAGGCTGATCTCGACCCCGGCGGCCGCGCACACCCGCGCCATGGCCTGGGTGATCGCGCCCATGCCGCCGACGCTGTGGCCCCAGGCGCCCTTCTTGCCGTTCACCTCGCCGAACACGTGGTGGAGGAGGACATAGGCCGAGCCCGGCGTGTCCGGGCTGGCATAATTGCCGACCACGGCGTCGAAGCCGAACGCGGCCTTCACCGCTTCGCTTTCGAACCAGCTGTCGAGGAAGGTGCGGGCGCTCTTCACGAACAGGTCGAGCACGTCGCGCTGCTGCTCGAGCGGCATCTTGGCCAGCCGTCGCCCCTGGCGCGCGCCGTCGATCAACGTCTTGAGGCCGTCGCCGATATTGGGCGGGCTCTGCAGCGCGAGATCGCGCAGCACTTCGGCGACATTCTCGAGCGCGTCGTAATAAGCTGGAAGCGCCTCCGCGTCGCGCGCGGAGAAGCGGCGGAACTCGGCTTGGGTCCGCTCCAGCCCGCCGCCAAGCTTCAGATAGCCGCCATCTTCCTGCGGCAGGAAGTTGGAGATCGGCCGCTCGATCACCTTGTAGCCCTGGTCGACCAGCTTCATGTCGCGGATGACCTTGGGCTGCAGCAGGCTGACCGTGTAGCTCGCCACCGAATTGCGGAAGCCGGGATGGAATTCCTCCGTGACGGCAGCGCCGCCGACCACGCCGCGCCGCTCGACGATGCGCACCTTGAGCCCCGCACGGGCGAGATAGAAGGCGCAGACGAGGCCGTTATGGCCCGCACCGATGATGATCGCGTCATATTTCCTAGTCATTCTCGTTCCTCGTCATTCCCGCGTAAGCCGGAATCCCGCTTTTCCCAATGCCCGCAGCTCAAAAGAAGCGGGATCCCCGCCTTCGCGGGGATGACGGCTAGGTCACGGAGGCCACCGCGTTGCGCAGGCTCCAGCCGGGCGCAGGGGGGTGGTGGAGGCGGGATTCGGGGATCAGGCTGCGCATCTTGCGGCAGAAGCTCTTCAGGCAGACCTCCTGGTCGCTGAGCGGCCCGACCGTGAAGCTTTCCGAGTTCATGCCGGCCTGGACGCGGGCGATCAGCACGGTGTCCTCGGCATTGACCTGGCGGTTAATCCGCCAGTTCAGATAACGCGCCGCCTTCATCTCGCGGCGGTCATCCGGCAGCGCATAGCTAATCTCGCGGATCAGGGTCTCGGTTGGCGAGACCGGCAGGAACTGCATGAAATCGACCTGGTCCGGATAGATGTCGAAGGCAACGTTCGGCCACAGCTTGAAATAGAGCCACAGGCGCTGCGCCTCGGGGGGCAGGTGAGGGACGGGCGGCAGCAGTTTCTGATAGGCGCGTTCGGACAAATTGGCCGACGGCCGATCCACCAGCGCGCCCCACATGCGGTCGACATTCTCCTCGGCCTCGACGCCGTAGCCGCGCCCGAACAGGCGGGTGAGGCCGGGATGGGCGATGGGTATGTGGAGCCCGTCCGAGTAATTGTCGGCGACATTCTTCCAATTGACCGGCCGCGGCCGCATCGTCACCCGGCCGAGCGCCTGCATCTCCTCGAAGCGATAGGGGGCGATCCGCTCCTCATAGGGCGCCATCATCTCCCATACGGCCGGCCCGCCGCTCTTCAGCCGGACGAAGATGAAGCCGCGCCACACCTCCATCTCGACCGGGACCAGGCCGTGGTCGGCCATGTCGAAATCGGGATATTCGCTCTTGTCTGGAACGCCGGCGAGGCGGCCGTCCAGATCGTAAGTCCAGGCGTGATAGGGGCAGACCAGTTTCTTCGTGCAGCCGGAAGAGCCGTCGACGATCCGCGATCCGCGGTGGCGGCAGACGTTGGTGAAGGCGCGGACGATCGCGTCCTTGCCGCGGACGACGATGATGCTTTCGCCGAGAAATTCGAGCGTGTGCCAGTCGCCGGCCTGCGGCACGTCGCTCAAGTGGCAGACCACCTGCCAGCTCGGCCGCATCACGCGTTCGGCCTCGACGCGGTGGAATTCCGGATCGCGATAGATCCAGGCCGGCAGGCTCCAGCCTTCGTCCGGATCGACGTTGCTGCCATGGGCAAGGACCGGGGACTGGGACATGGCTGCAACTCCGAGATGTTATACAAGCGTATAATGGTTGTCCGGGGCTGGCAATGTCGTTCGTTCCGGGGCAGCAAAGACGAATGAACAGAGTGGCTTCCCGCGAACCGGCCGATATCAGGCGGCAATCGCTGATCGATGCGGCGGCCGACTGCCTCGCGGAGCGCGGCGCATCGGGCACGTCGGTCCGGGCGATCTGCGCCAAAGCCGGCGTATCGCCGGGTCTTCTCCGCCATTATTTCGACGGCATCGACGCGCTGATCGCGGAGACGTACCGCGGAGTGGTGGCGCGCGTTTCGGCGACGCTCGACGAGGCCGCTGGGCAGGCCGGCGACGATCCGCGGGCGCGGCTGGTCGCGTTCGTGACTGCCTCGTTCCGTCCGCCGATCGCGGATCCGCGCCTGCTGGCGACCTGGCTCGCTTTCTGGAGCCTGGTGAAGACTGACGCCGCAATCGCCGCGATCCACAGCGAGACCTATGGCGACTATCGACGCCAGCTCGAAGGGCTGCTCGTCGGCACCGGCCTTTCGGCAGCCGAGGCGGGGCCGGTTGCGATCGCGCTCACGGCCCTGGTCGACGGCCTGTGGCTCGAGCTCTCGCTCGATCCCTCGACCTTCACGGCCGAACAGGCCTCTGCGATGGTCACGCGCTGGCTCGACACCTTGCTCGAGCGGCCGCACTTTCGCTGAAATTCAGCGCCCGAGATCGGTCAGTAGCGAGCGCCAATGGTCGAGCGCCGGGGCGATGCTGGCGACCGGCACCCGCTCGTCCAGTCCGTGGGCCAGCATGTCGGTCGGCTTCATGAACAGGCCGGAGACGCCGTAGCTGGGGATGCCCAGCGCGCGGAAATGGAGGCTGTCGGTCGCGCCCGCTTCCATCGTGGGGATGATCGGCAGGCCGGGCGCCCGTGCGTGCACGGCCTTGTCGATTGCCTTCATCACGTCGTCGCGGAGCGGGGAGGCGTCGCTGTAATTGACCTCGCCCTTGGTCGTGATCTTCGCATCGGGATCGGCGACGATTTCGGCCAGCTTGGCCTGCACCGTCTCGGGCTTTACGCCCGGGAAGATGCGGCAGTTGATGTTGGCGGTCGCGCGCTGCGGCAGTGCGTTCTCGGCGTGGCCGGCATTGACCATCGTGGCGACGCAGGTGGTGCGGACCTGGCCGATATATTCGGGGTCCTGCGAGATGCGGTCGGCGGCCTCGGTGTCGGCCGGATCGGCGGCGAAGCGCGCCATCGCCGCGCCGATCTCGCCGCCGACGAGCTTGCTCTGCGCCTTCAATGCTGCGCGGGTGATGGGGCTCGCCTGCGGCGGGAATTTGTAGGCGCCGACGTGGTCGAGCGCCTTGGCGAGCCGGTAGATCGGGTTGTTCTTGCCGGGACGGCTCGAATGGCCGCCGGGATCGGTGAACTCGACGACGAAGTCGGCATAGGTCTTCTCGGCCGCCTGCAGGCTGTAATAAAGCGGCTTGCCGTCGTCGCCGAGCGCGCCGCCGCCGCCGTCGCCGTTCAGAACGATTTCGGCGTCCTTGAACCGCTGCGCGAGGAGTTGGGTCGTCGCCATCTCGGTCTCCTCGTCGCCGGTGAAGGTGAGGATGATATCGCGGCCGGGGCGAAAGCCCTCGCGCTTCAACTGGGCGATCGTGGCGGTGATCATCGCCACGTCGAACTTGTTGTCTGTCGCGCCGCGGCCGAAAATGTAGCCATTCTCCTCGATGGCGGTGAACGGGTCGCGCTTCCAGTCGGCGGCCCTGGCTTCCACCACGTCCATGTGAACGAGCAGAAGGATCGGCTTCCTGGCGGGGTCGGCGCCGCGGTAGCGCGCGGTCAAGGTCGCGGTATCGCCGACGGGCGTGACCTCGATGTCGCCGGCCGGGAAGCCGGCATCCTTCAGGACCGAGGCGAGATAGTCGGCATAGGCCTCGGTCTGGCCCTGGCCCTTGACGGTGCGGAAGCCGATCGAGCGCTTCAATATGTCCTTGGCCTGGTCGGCCTGGGGCGCGGGCGCGGACACAGCGGGAGAGGCGATGGCGGCGGCCAGGACGAACAAGGCCACAGAACCGAAACGGCGTGCACGCATCGTGAGCTTCCTCCCGCTTGACACTGCACTGTCTGCAATCGATCCCTGCGCGACGCAATGACACTTCTTCGGCTCATCACCTGCGGTTCCGTCGACGACGGCAAGTCGACCCTGATCGGGCGGCTGCTGCACGAATGCGGGTCGATCCGCGACGACGAGCTGGAGGGCCTGCGCACCAAGGCGAACGGCGTCGACTATGCGTTGCTGTTCGACGGCCTGGAAGCCGAGCGCGAGCAGGGCATCACGATCGACGTCGCATATCGCCGCTTCGAGACGGCGCGGCGGGCGTTCGTGCTGATCGATGCGCCGGGGCACGAGCAATATACGCGCAACATGGCGACCGGGGCCTCGCGCGCCGACCTCGCCATCGTGCTGGTCGACGCGCGCAAGGGCGTGCTGACCCAGACGCGGCGCCACGCCCATGTCGCGCGGCTGCTGGGCGTCCGCCGCTTCGTCGTCGCGGTCAACAAGATGGACCTGGTCGGCTGGGACGAGGCCGTGTTCGACGCGATCCGCGCCGATTTCTTGGAGTTTGCCGGGCGGGTCGGGATCGACGATGCGCTGTTCATCCCGATCTCGGCGCTGCATGCCGACAATCTTGCCAAGCCGTCGCCGGCCGCGCCCTGGTATGTCGGGCCGCCCTTGCTCCGCCATCTCGAGGAGGTCGCGCTCGACGACGGCGGGCAGCGACCGTTTCGCATGCCCGTCCAGCTCGTCACCCGCGTCGGCCCGGAGAGCCGCGGCTATGCCGGCACGATCGTCGGCGGCAGCGTGCGTATTGGCGACCGGCTGTGCGTCCTTCCCTCGGGGCGCAAGGTCACGGTCGACCGGATCGTGACGATGGACGGCGATCTTTCCGAGGCCGTGGCCGGCCAGTCGGTCACGCTCAGCTTCGAGGACCATGTCGATTGCTCGCGTGGTGACGTGCTTGCTGCTGAGCGCGATCCGCCCCAGGGCGCCGACCAGTTCGAGGCGACTTTGATCTGGATGGGCGAGGAGGCTTTGCTGCCCGGCCGCCAATATGCGCTGAAGCTCGCCACCCAGAATGTGCTCGCGACCGTTCAGACGCCCAAATACCGGATCAATGCCGACACGCAGGAGCAGCTGGCCGCCAAGGTGCTGGAGCTCAACGACATCGGCGTCGCCAATCTGTGGACGGCGCGCCCGATCGTGTTCGAGCCCTATGAGACGAGCCGGGAGCTGGGCGGCTTCATCCTGATCGACCGCCTGACCAACGCGACCGTCGCGGCCGGGCTGATCCATCATGCGCTGCGCCGGTCGGTCAACGTCCACGAACAGATACTCGACGTGACCCCCGAGAGTCGCGCCGCGATCAAGGGACAGGCGCCGAAACTGCTCTGGTTCACCGGCCTCAGCGGCGCCGGCAAGTCGACCATCGCCAATCTCGTCGAGCAGAAGCTGCACCTCCGCGGCCGTCACACCTTCCTGCTCGACGGCGACAATCTCCGCCTCGGGCTCAACAAGGATCTGGGCTTCACCGACGCTGACCGGATCGAGAATATCCGCCGCGCCGGCGAGAGCGCGCGGCTGATGCTCGACGCGGGCCTGATCGTGCTCTGCGCCTTCATCAGCCCGTTCCGGGCCGAACGGCGCATGGTACGGGAGATGCTGCCGGCCGGCGACTTCATCGAGATCTTTGTCGACACGCCGCTGGCCGAGGCGGAGCGGCGCGACGTGAAGGGCCTCTACAAAAAGGCGCGGGCGGGCCGGCTGCGCAACTTTACCGGCATCGACTCGCCCTATGAAGAACCAGAACGGTCGGAACTGCGCATCGACACGGCGACGCTGAGCGCGGAGGACGCGGCCGACCTGATCGTCGCCTATCTGGAATCATAGCGATCATCGCCCAGACAGCGTTTGACGAATATCGATAAAGAGATTATCGTTTATCGATATTGAGAATCGTTGGAGGCACGCGATGTCCCGCTCTTATTCTGCCGCTTTGCCGATCGCCTATGTGCTGCTGCGCATCCTGATCGTCCTCAATTGGCTGTTGGGCCTCGCAATCCTCGCTTTGCTGGTCGTCATGCCTAACGAGGCGTGGATCATGTCGGCCTTCAAGATGACGCCGTCGCCCGAAGCGGATCGGGTCATCATGGGGCTGCGTGCGGTGGCGCTGATCGGCCTCGTTACGATCCCGCTCAACCATGCGGTGCTGAAGCGCCTGGTCGCGATGGCGGAGACGGTGCGCGCCGGCGACCCGTTCGTTGCCGCCAATGCCTACCGCCTGCAGGCGATCGCCTGGATATTGCTCGCGCTCCAGCTGCTCGGCATGATCATCGGTGCGATCGGCGAGGCGGTCTCCTCGCCTGCGCATCCGGTCGATCTGGACGCGGGGTTCTCGATCAACGGCTGGCTCGCCGTCCTGCTGACCTTCGTGCTGGCGCGCGTGTTCGCGGAAGGCACGGTCATGCGCGAAGACCTCGAGGCGACGGTGTGACATGGCGATCGCCGTCAAGCTCGACGATCTGTTGCACAACCGGCGGATGACGCTGACCGACCTTGCCGACCGCGTCGGGATCACGATCGTCAACCTTTCGATCCTCAAGACCGGCAAGGCGCGCGCGATCCGCTTTTCGACGCTGGAGGCGATCTGCGCCGCGCTGGACTGCCAGCCCGGAGACATCCTCGAGTTCCTGCCCGACGTGGAGGGCGACGCGGTCGAGGCCTGACACCGCGATATTCCTGCCTTGCATAAATATGCATGACTATGCATATGGCCGCGCATGACGATCAGGACTGCCATTTTCGGAGCCTCGGGATTCGTGGGCGGCGAGTTGCTCCGGCTGTGTGCCGGCCATGCCGAGCTCGCCCCCGTGCGTCTGTTCGGCGACAGCCAGGCCGGCGCCGCGCTCGAGGACGTGCACCCCCATCTCGCACTGGCTTATCCGGGCGCGCGCTTCGAACGCTACGAGGAGAGTGCGCTCGACGGGATCGACCTCGTCTTCGCCGCGCTTCCGCATGGCCAATCGCAGGCGCTCGCCGCCACGATCCTCGGCCGCGGCATCGCGTTCGTCGATCTCGGCGCCGATTTCCGGCTGCGCGATCCGAAGGTCTACGAGCAATGGTATGGCGAGGCGCATGCGGCGCCCGAACTGCTCGACCGCTTCGTCTACGGCATTCCCGAGCTGCATCGCGACGCCATCCGCGGCGCCCGCGCGGTCGCGGCCGCGGGCTGCTATCCGACTGCGACCATCCTGGCGCTGAAGCCGCTGATCGACGCCGGTTTGGTCGATCCGGCGAGCATCGTGGTCGACGCCACCTCGGGAGTCAGCGGCGCCGGCAAGGGGCTGAAAGAAAACACCCACTTCAACACCGTCTCCGAATCGCTCTCGGCCTATGGCCTGGTCTCGCACCGCCACACTGCCGAGATGGAGACGAGCCTTGGCGCCAGGGTCCTGTTCACGCCCCATCTCGCGCCGATGAACCGCGGCATCCTCGCCACCTGCTACGGCATTGCGACGGGGCCGATGGCTGCCGACACACCGCTCGAGGCGTTGCGCGCGGCCTATGCGCAGGAGCCGTTCGTCCACGTTACCGACCGGCCGCCCGCAACCAAATGGACGCTCGGATCCAATGCGGTGCAGGTCACAGCGCGTTACGACGCGCGGACCGGCCGGGTGCTGGCCATTTCGGCGCTCGACAATCTGGTGAAGGGCGCTGCCGGCCAGATGATCCAGTGCGCCAATCTCATGCTCGGCTTCGAGGAGAAGCAGGGCCTTTCTGTCTGTGGAGTTTATCCGTGAGCGTTACCGCTGCCGAAGGTTTTGTCGCGTCCGGCCTGCATGCCGGCGTCAAGCGCCGCCGCTACGACATGGCGCTGGTCGCGACCGACGACCGCCAGCCGGTGACGGCGGTCGCGGTCTTGACCCAGAACAAGTTCTTCGCGCCGCCCGTGGGGGTGTCGCGCCAGCGGCTCGCCGACAATGGAGGCCGCGCGGCGGCGATCATCGTCAATTCGGGTAACGCCAATGCCGGCACCGGGCCGCAGGGATATGCCGATGCCGAGGCGATGTGCGCGGCGACGGCCGAGGCGCTCGGCATAAAGGCGCAGGACGTCCTGGTCTGCTCGACGGGCATCATCGGCACGCCGCTGCCGATGGACAAGATCCTGGAGGCCACCCCCAAGCTCGCCAAGAAGCTGTCGGTCGACGGTTCGGAGGACGCCGCCAAGGGCATCCTCACCACCGATCATGCTCCCAAGGAGGCGGTGGTGAAGGGATCGACCTTCACATTGGGCGGCATGGCCAAGGGCTGCGGCATGATCGCGCCTAACATGGCGACGATGCTGGCCTTCCTCACCACCGACGCCGACGTGTCGCGCGACGAGATGCAGCAGGTCCTGCGCGATGCCGCCAACCGCACGTTCAACACCCTTAATGTCGACGGCGCGACCTCAACCAACGACACCGTCATCCTGCTCGCCAACGGCCGCCGCGGAAAGCCGGACATGGCCGAGTTCGCGGATGCCGTTCACAAGGTCTGCGAGGATCTAACGCTGCAGATGGCGCGCGATGCCGAGGGCATGACCAAGATGGTGACGCTCCGCGTGACCGGCGCCGCCAGCGACGCAGAGGCGCGCATCGCCGCCAAGAACATCGCCGAGAACAATCTCGTCAAATGCTCGTGGTACGGCTCCGATCCCTATTGGGGCCGGCTCCTTGCCGCCGCGGGATCGGCTGGCGTCGCCTTCGATCCGGACAAGGTGACGGTTGCCTATGGCGGCATCGTCGTGTCGCGCGCTGGCACGCATGCCGACCACGACGCCGACGCGGTGGCGGCGCACATGAAGAACGAGCAGATCGACATCGAGGTCGCGCTCAATCTCGGCACCGGCGCTGCGCAGGTGATCGGCATCGATCTCGGCCCCGGCTACATCAAAGAGAACAGCAAGACGTCATGACCAGCCCCACCAAGCCTCCGTTCCCCGGCGAAAGCCGGGGCCCAGCTTCCGGGTCCGAACCGGAACCAGGCTTCCGCCGGGGAGCAGGTGCCGCCCTGGGGCCATCCGAAACGGCGTCGATCCTCGTCCAGGCGCTGCCCTACATCCGCCGTTTCGCGGGCAAGTCCGTGGTCGTGAAGCTCGGCGGGGCGGCGATCGACAAGGAACTAGATCGCGCGCTTGCGCAGGACGTGCTGCTGCTGCGCAGCGTCGGCGTGCGCTGCGTCCTCGTCCATGGCGGCGGCCCGCAGGTCAACGCCGTGATGGAGCGGATGGGGAAGCAGCCCGAATTCCGCGACGGCCTCCGCGTCACCGACGCCGAGACGCTCGACATCGTCCGCATGGTGCTGGTCGGCAAGGTCAACCGCGATCTCGTGGCCACGATCAACGGCGAGGCCGGCGAGGAGCCGGTCGCGGTCGGCGTGTCGGGCGAGGATGCCGGATTCCTCGTCACCACCCCGCGCGATCCCGCGCTCGGCTTCGTCGGCGATGTCACCCAGGTGCGCGCCGGCCTGATCCACCAATTGCTCGACGACGGGCTGACGCCGGTCGTCTCGACGATCGGCGCCGATGCTTCGGGCCAGCCCTATAACGTCAACGCCGACGACGCCGCCCGCGCGATCGCCGCGGCGATGGGCGCCGAGAAGATCATCTATCTGACCGCCGCGCCCGGGCTGCTGGAGGACGTGAACGATGAAACGAGCCTCGTTCCCCGGCTGACGGTTGCCGAACTGCGCGCGCGCATCGAACATGAGAGCGTCAGCCGCGGCATGATCCCCAAGCTGCGCGCTTGTGCCGAGGCGGTCGAAGGCGGTGTCGGCACTGCCCACATCATCGACGGCCGCGTGCAGCATGCCTTGCTCGTCGAATTGCTGACCGATCAGGGCATCGGCACCATGATCAAGAAGGAAGCGGACTGGTGAGCGACCTCCTGACGATACGGGACCTCGATCCCCAGGCGCTGCGCGACATCCTCGCGCTCTCGGCGCAGCCCGAATGCGGACGGCCGCTGGCGGGCAAGGGCGTCGCCATGGTCTTCCAGAAGCCGAGCGCGCGCACCCGCAACTCGATGGAGATGGCGGTCGTCCAACTGGGCGGGCATCCGGTCTACATCCAGAAGGACGAGGTCGGCCTTGGCACGCGGGAGACGGCCGAGGACGTCGCCAACACGCTCGCCTGCTACCATGGGCTGATCGCCGGCCGGGTCATGGACCATGAGGTGCTCGAGCAGATGGCGGCTGCAGTCGAGACGCCGGTCCTCAACATGCTCTCGGACAGCGACCATCCGCTGCAGGCGCTGGCCGACCTGCTGACGGTCCAGCAATTGCTGGGCACGCTCGACGGCGCGCGCATCGCCTATATCGGCGACGCCAACAATGTCGCGCGGTCGCTGGCCGAGGCTTGCGCCAAGCTCGGGGTCGAACTGCGCATCGCCAGCCCGGACGGCTACGGTTTCCCCGACGCGGAGCTCGCTTCCTATGGCGGCGCCGTCACGCACACGGCCGACCCCGCCGAAGCCGTGCGCGGCGCCCAGTTCGTCTACACCGACGTCTGGGTGTCGATGGGCCAGGACGACGAGGCCGCGGCGCGGCAGAAGGCGCTGGCCCCCTATCAAGTCAACGAGACGCTGATGGGGCAGGCCGACGAGGCCTGGTTCCTCCATTGCCTGCCGGCGCGGCGGGGCGAGGAAGTGACCGACGGCGTGATCGACGGCGCCCGCAGCGCCGTGTGGCGACAGGCGACCAACCGCATGCACACGGCGCGCGGCGCCATGGCCTGGATGATGGGAGTGCGGCCGTGACCGACGCGCGTGCTCGCCGCCAGAAGACGATCGCGGAGATTCTCCGCTCGGGCACGGTGGCGAGCCAGGAGGAAGTGACCGACAAGCTCGCATCGCTCGGCTTCGCCGTCACCCAGGCGACGGTATCGCGCGATCTCGATCAACTGGGCGCGGTCAAGGTGAAGCGCGGCGGCGTGCTCACTTATGCACTTCCCGACCAGATCGGCGACAGCGACTGGGCGGCGTCGCGCCTCCAGCGCATCCTTTCGGAATGGGTGCAGTCGGTCGAGACGGCGGGTAACCTCATCGTATTGAAGACGCCGCCGGGCTCGGCCCATCTGGTCGCGCTCGCCATCGACCAGTCCAACCTGCCCGAGATCGCCGGCACGATTTCGGGCGACGATACGCTCTTCCTTGCCGTGCGGGACGGGGTGGCGGCGGACGCCGTCTCCGATCGCTTCCGCGCGCTCTCCAATGCTTTGTATCAGGAGTAAGAATGACCCAGGCGCCCAAGAAGGTGGTGCTCGCTTATTCGGGCGGGCTCGACACCTCGATCATCTTGAAATGGCTGCAGACCGAATATGGCGCGGAGGTGGTGACCTTCACCGCCGATCTTGGCCAGGGCGAGGAGGTCGAGCCGGCGCGGCGCAAGGCCGAACTGCTCGGCATCAAGCCCGAGAACATCTTCATCGACGATCTGCGCGAGGAATTCGTGCGCGACTTCGTCTTCCCGATGTTCCGCGCCAACACCGTCTATGAAGGGCAATATCTGCTCGGCACCTCGATCGCGCGGCCGCTGATCGCCAAGCGCCAGATCGAGATCGCGCACCAGGTCGGCGCCGATGCGGTCTGCCATGGCGCCACCGGCAAGGGCAACGACCAGGTCCGCTTCGAGCTCGGCTATTATGCGCTCGAGCCCGACATCCGCGTGATCGCGCCATGGCGCGAATGGGATTTCGCCAGCCGCGAGCAGCTGATCACCTTCGCCGAGCAGCACCAGATCCCGATCGCGAAGGACAAGAAGGGCGAGAGCCCGTTCTCGGTCGACGCCAACCTGCTCCACTCGTCATCCGAGGGGAAAGTGCTCGAGGATCCGGCCGTGGAAGCGCCCGAATATGTCCACCAGCGCACCATCTCGCCCGAGGACGCGCCGGACAAGCCGACCGTGATCGAGATCGAATTCGAGCGTGGCGACCCGGTCGCGATCGACGGCCAGCGCCTTTCGCCCGCAATCCTGCTCGCGCAGCTGAACCAGCTCGGCCACGACAACGGCATCGGCCGGCTCGACCTGGTCGAGAACCGCTTCGTCGGCATGAAGTCGCGCGGCGTCTACGAGACGCCCGGCGGCACGATCCTGCTCGCCGCCCACCGCGGCATCGAATCGATCACGCTCGATGGCGGCGCCATGCATCTCAAGGACGAGATCATGCCGCGTTACGCCAAGCTCATCTATAACGGCTTCTGGTTCAGCCCCGAGCGCGAGATGCTGCAGGCGCTGATCGACAAGAGCCAGGAGCATGTCAGCGGCAAGGTCCGAGTCAAGCTCTACAAGGGCAATGTCACCGTCATCGGCCGCGAGAGCCCGCTTTCGCTTTACGACCAAGACCTCGTCACCTTCGAGGAAGGAACCGGCGGCTACGACCAGCGCGACGCGGCCGGCTTCATCCGCTTGAATGCGCTGCGGCTGCGCATCGCCGCCAAGCGGGATCGCCGCGGCTAGACAATCTCCGGCGTGATAGTAGGCGGGTCGGCGTGAACAACGCTCGACCCGCCACCGTCGCCCAAGCCGTCCGGGCGGTGCTGCTCGCCGCCCAGCCCTATGACAAGGTGCGCGCCGCGCGCTGGACGGCGCGGGCGTGGCGGCGGGGCGATCTCGCCTTCGCCTTCGACGTAACGATGCCCGATCGCCCGGCGCGGCCCGACCGGCCGGAACTGCTGCCGGCCTCGTGCATGCCCAAAAGAGGGAAGGGCGGCTCCGAGAAAAACCGCGTCGCCATGCTGCACGCGCTCGCCCATATCGAATTCGGCGCGATCGATCTCGCATTCGACGTCGTCGGCCGCTTCGGCGCGGACTTCCCGCGTGATTTCGTCGACGACTGGATCGGCGTCGGCGCCGACGAGGCGATGCACTTCGCCTTGCTCGATCGGCGGTTGCGGACGCTCGGCTCATGCTACGGGGATCATCCCGCCCACGACGGTCTGTGGGAAGCGGCCGCCAGTACGGCCGAGGACGCGCTCGCCCGGCTGGCGGTGGTGCCGATGGTGCTGGAGGCGCGCGGACTGGACGTCACGCCCGCGACGGTCGAGCGTTTCGAGGCGGCCGGCGACACGCGGTCCGCGGGGATTATCAACCGCATCTACAATGACGAAATCCGGCATGTCGCGGCCGGAACGAGATGGTTCAAATCAGCCGCCGAATCCCGCGGATTTGAGCCGGTCGAGCGGTTTCACTGGTTAATAAAAACCTACTTCCGGGGCCTTCTGAAGCCTCCGTTCAACGACTCGGCGCGGGAGGCAGCCGGTCTATCCCGCGATTTCTACGCAGGGGTTGCGGTGGAAAGAGATGTTTAACAGTCTGCAATCACACGTCACGGGGTGGGCAACTTCCTGACGATAAACGCCGGGGCTGACAGAGCCTCTAGGACTTTTTTGGTCGCGTGTGTGCGTGGCCGTGGCAGCCCGTTTTCAGGCTGACCGGGGATTGTGATGACGATTTTGGTTCAAGCTAAGAATGTTTCGGGGGCTCTAAAGTTCCGCAGCGTTTTCAAAATGCGCGACATTTTCGTTCATGACGGTCGTCAGTTGCGCCGCGTGAGCGTGCCGGCCCGGCTTCAGGTCGCCGGCACCGTCGCGCTCTTCGCGCTGCTCGCCTGGTCGGTCTTCGCCACCGTCCAGTTCCTCACCGTAGCGTCCAGCGACGCCGAGATCGCGCGCACTGCCGAGATCGAGCGGATGGAGCAGCAGGTCGAGGCGATGCAGGCCGACGTGCACGCGATCAAGGTCGCCGCCGACAAGCGCCTCGAGCTGACCGAAGCGGAAGTCCGCAAGCTCGGCCTCGATCCGGCGCGCTTCACCGGCACCGGCGGTCCGTTCGAGGCGGTCGAGCCGCTCAAGGCGGGCGATTCCAAGTTCAAGCAGCTCTTCACAAGCTGGAAGAAGCTCGACCAGGTCGAGCAGGGCACGATCGCCATTCCCTCGACCCAACCGGTCAAGGGCAGCAACTTCACCTCCGGCTACGGCGTCCGTTCGGACCCCTTCCGCGGCCGCGCCGCGATGCACGCCGGGATCGATCTCGCCGGTCCGCTCGGCACGCCGATCTACGCCACTGCCGACGCCGTAGTCGGCCGCTCCGAATGGGCCAACGGCTACGGCAATTTGATCGAGCTCAACCACGGCCGCGGCATCCAGACTCGCTACGGCCATCTCTCCAAGTCGCTGGTCAAGGCGGGTCAGCACGTGAAGCGCGGCGACATGATCGCGCTGATGGGTTCGACCGGCCGTTCGACCGGCAGCCACCTCCACTACGAAGTCCGCGTCGACGGCAAGGCGGTCAACCCGATCCCCTACATGCAGGGCAGCGACATCCTGCTCGCCGCGCAGCGCCGCGCCGCCACCGCCATGGGCGGACCGGTCGGCGGTTCGAAATAAGCCTCCGCGAGAGCGGGGCATGAAAAGGCCCGCCGGTCCCAGGGGATCGGCGGGCTTTTTCTTGTCCGTCGCGCCGGCGGAGGGCGGGGCCGGAAGGCTTGGTGCGATCTCGTCCTGAGATCCCGGCCTGCGCCGGGACGACGTGGAGGCACGAAGCCTGACCGTCGCCCCGGCGGAGGCCAGGCCTCGGGAAAGCCGGGTGCGATCTTGTTCCGAGATCCCGGCCTGCGCCGGGATGACCTGATTCCCGCGCAGCGCGGGATCAGGTCACTTGCCGCGCTTCTTGCGGTGCGTGTCGAGGTCGAGGACGCTGTTGGGCTCGCCCTCCGGCAGCAGGCCGAGGCGGCGCGCGACTTCCTGATAGGCTTCGGCCTCGCCGCCGAGATCGCGGCGGAAGCGGTCTTTGTCGAGCTTCTCGTTGGAGGTCATGTCCCACAGGCGGCAGCCGTCGGGGCTGATCTCGTCGGCGAGGATGATCCGGCTGAAGTCGTTTTCCCAGATCCGGCCGAACTCGAGCTTGAAGTCGACGAGGCGGATGCCGATCGCCGCGAACAGGCCGGCCATGAAGTCGTTCACGCGCACCGCCATGTCGGCGATATCGTTCATCTCCTCCTGGCTCGCCCAGCCGAAGCAGGCGATATGCTCGTCCGCGATCATCGGATCGCCGAGCGCGTCGTCCTTGTAATAATATTCGATAATCGTGCGCGGCAGCTGGGTGCCTTCCTCGATGCCGAGGCGCTTCGAGATCGATCCGGCCGCGACGTTGCGCACCACCACCTCGATCGGCACGATCTCGCACTGGCGAATCAGCTGCTCACGCATGTTGAGGCGGCGAATGAAGTGGGTCGGGATTCCGATCTGGCCGAGCAAAGTGAAGATATGCTCGGAGATACGGTTGTTGAGCACGCCCTTGCCGGAAATCGTGCCCTTCTTCTGCGCGTTGAAGGCCGTCGCGTCGTCCTTGAAATACTGGATCAAAGTGCCGGGTTCGGGACCCTCGTAGAGGATCTTGGCCTTACCTTCGTAAATCTGGCGGCGACGGGACATGAGGGTTGCTCCCCGGAGGGTGAAAAGAACAAGCCCCGGGGACGCGTGGCTTTGGACGCGCGCCGAGGCGGATGGCCGAGCCTATAGTGGATGCGCCCCCACGGCGCAATCACGTGACCTTGCTGCGCACCGCGTAGCGGGGATCGCGCCAGCGCCCGCTTCCGAGGATGGCGGCGAAGCGCTCGACCGCCTCCCAGATGTCCTCATAGCCCAGATAGAGCGGCGTGAGGCCGAACCGCACCACGTCCGGCGCGCGGAAGTCGCCGATCACCTCATCTTCGATCAGCGCCTGGCACAACTCGAAGGCATGCGGGTGGCGATAGGAGATGTGGCTGCCGCGAAGCGCCGGGTCGCGTGGCGTGATGCATTCGAGGCCGTGGCCTGCGCAACGCTGGTCGATCAACTCGGCGAAGAGGTCGAACAAGACGACCGACTTGGCCCAGAGCGCGTCCATGCTCGTGCCTTCGAAAGCCTCGATCCCGCTTTCTAGCGCGAGCAGGCTCAGCATCGGGGGCGTGCCGGCCAGGAAGCGCGAGATGCCGGGGGCCGGGACATAATCGTCGGTGAAGGCGAAGGGCGTGGCGTGGCCCATCCAGCCGCGCAGCAGCGGCACCAGCCGCTCCTGCAGATGCTCGGCGACATAGAGGAAGGCGGGAGCGCCGGGGCCCCCGTTCAGATATTTGTAGCCGCAGCCCACCGCGAGCTCGGCGCCGTCGCGGTTGAGGTTGAGCGGCACCGCGCCGACGCTGTGGCTGAGGTCCCACAAGGTGAGCGCACCCGCCGCCTTCGCCCGGGCCGTCACCTCGGCCATGTCGAAGCGGTAGCCGGCCTTGTAATGGACGTGCGTCAGGAGGAGCAGGTTGGTGTCGGCTCCGAGCGCGGCCGGGATGTCGGCGCGGTCGACCGTGTCGAGCCGCATGCCAAGCAGTTCCGCCGCGCCGCTGGCGACGTGGAGGTCGGTGTGGAAATTGCCCGGCTCCGACAGCAGCACTGGCCGATCGGGCGAAAGCCGTGCCGCGGCGGTGATCAGCTTGAACAGGTTCACCGTCACCGAATCGGCGACGATCACCTCGTGCGGCTTGGCGCCGATCAGCGGAGCGATCTTGGCGCCGATACGCTGCGGCGCGTCGATCCACTGGTGCGTGTTCCAGCTGCGGATGAGGTCGGTGCCCCATTCGCCCTCGACGATCGCGCGCTGCCGGGCAACGGCCGCCTTTGGAAGCATGCCCAGCGAATTGCCGTCGAGGTAGATGAGCCCGTCGGGAATGACGAAGCGGTTGCGGAGCGCGCGCAGCGGATCGGCGGCGTCGAGCGCCCGCACCTGGTCCCGCGTGAGGGTCATCGGCCGAGCGCCCGTTCGATCGCCGCGGCCGCGGTCGCCCACGCCTTCGTCTCGGGCGCGATCAGCTCCACATGGCCCGTTTCGTCGATCATCCTCACCTCCACATCGTCGCCGGCGGCGCGCATCGGGGTGGCATAGCCTTCCGCATAAGAGGGCGGAATGATCTTGTCCTGCAGGCCGTTGATCAGCAGCTGGCGGACGCCGAGCGGAGCAAGGCGCGGCACGCTCGTGTCGGAGAGGCTGCCGCCGGTTAGCCGCGCGATGACCTCGGTCCCGCAGCCGCTGCCGGGCGGGCACGCGGCCTCTTCAAGGTCCGGCAATCCGCCCAGGCTGACGACAGTGCGGATGGGCAGGGGATCTGCCGTGCGGAGCGGGCTGTCCTGCGGCAGGCGAGGCCGCCCCGCGAGCCACAATGCCAGATGACCGCCGGCCGAATGGCCCACGGCGACGAGGTCGGCGACAGCGAGATTGTAATGCGAGGCGTGTTCCCGCAGCGCGTCGGCCGCGGCGGCGGCGTCGAGGAAGGTGCCGGGATAGCCGCCGCCATCGCGGTCGACGCCGCGATAGTCGATGTTCCACACGGCGATGCCGCGCCGGCGCAGGTCGTCGGCGATCCAGTCCATGATGCGGCGGTCGGCGATCTTGGTCTGCCAGCAACCGCCATGGACCATCAGCGCGACGGGGTGGGGGCCGTCGCCCCCGGGCAGCCACAGGTCGACGACCTGCATCGAATCCGCGCCGTAGCGAATCTCGGCGTCGGGCTCCGGCCGGGGCCTTTCGAGCAGGTCCGGCCAGGCCATCAAAGTGCTAGATTGCGTCACGGACCATGAGCTAGCGCCTGGGCCGGTCGGAGAGCAAGCGGATCGACGGCGTCGATCCGGTCCGTTTTTGTCGCAACTGGGGGCACGCATGCCCGCCGGACCGGAGAGGTGCGGCGGCGGGTCATGCGTGCCGTCCGGTCCTGCGGCGGGTGGGCATGGCCGCGGCCCGGAAAGAGGAACTGGGATCAGCAGTCGACGCAGGCGTCGTCCCGTCTCTCCCATGGCGCCGCGAACTCGATCGCGACGATGCGTTCGAAGACGACGTGGACCTTGGCAAGCAGGTCGGTCATGGCGGCGGTGAATTGCGGGCCATAATCGGCCCAGAGGCGCGTGTTGAAATCCTCGTGCATTTTATCGTCCTTCCCTAGTCCTGATGTCGCTCCTTCTTCGGGGGCAAGAGAGAAATGGCGTATCGGCAAGATGAACGCCAACTAAACGCTCGACACAGTTGATAAGCAGGGCTTATCATTTTCAGGATGCGTCACATCCCGCCTCTGACCGCTGTCCGGGTGTTCGAAGCCGCCGCCCGGCACGAGAATTTCACCGCTGCCGCGGGCGAACTCGGCATGACGCAGGCGGCGGTCAGCTACCAGATCAAGCTGCTTGAGGAGCGGCTCGGCTTGCCCTTGTTCGTGCGCGACAAGCGCCGGGTGACATTGAGCGACGCGGGCCGCCGGATCGCGCCGCTTGTCTCGGGCGCGTTCGACAGCCTGTCCGACGCCTTTGCGACCTTGGTGGCCGACGATCAGAGCGTGCTCAACATCAGCACGACCCAGACCTTCGCCAGCAACTGGATCGCGCCGCGCTTCGGCCTGTTCCACATCGCCCATCCCGAACTGGCGGTGCGGCTGGAGACGGAGACGCGTATGGTCGACTTCAGCCGCGACGCGGCGGACGTCGCGATCCGTAGCGGCACCGGGCCGTGGCCGGGGCTGAGGCATCATTTCCTGTTCCGGCTGCACGTCACGCCGATGTGCAGCCCGGATTTCCTAGAACGGCATCCCTTGGCGAACCCCGCCGATCTGTTCGCGGTGCCGCGGCTCAGCCCTGGCGACGTGTGGTGGAAATTGTGGTTCGCGGCGGCCGGCCTCGCCGATCAGGAGCCGCTCGCGCGGGGCATCAGGCTCGATTCCCAGGCCGCGGAAGGCAATGCGGCGATGGCCGGTCACGGCGTCGGCATGCTCAGTCCCCTGATGTGGCAGAATGAACTGGCGTCGGGCCGGTTGGTGACGCCGTTCGGCCTCACCGTCCTCGAGGGGCCGAGCTATTGGCTGGTCTACCCCGAGCACAAGCGCAACCAGCCCAAGATCCGCATGTTCCGCGACTGGCTGCTGGCCCAGGTCGCCGCGCAGGCGGAACTCGGCCCGCCCGAAGTCTATCGGGAGCCGGCGCCGGCCTGAGCGGTCAGCTTTCCACGGACCCGCCGGCTTGCGGTTCGGGCCCCGCCGCACGTCGCGACCCGAATTTCGGCGCAAGCCGCCTCACCAGCCACCAGAGCAGGAGCAGGAGGACTCCCCAAGGGAGCAGCGTGGCGAGGGCGACGAACAGGAACGCGGCCCCGCCGATCAAATTGTCGCCTGCCGCCTCAAGCGCCTGGCGCATAGGCGAGTGCGTGTCGAAGCCCGGGACCAGATCGCCCGAACCATATTGGAAGACCATCGGCGTCGTCGCGAGCGATTCCCTTTGCTCGTCGCGGGCGTCGCGGTTGGCGCGGATCGTCTGGCGCAACTGCTGCGCCTCGGCTTGGAGACGGTCGCGCTCGGCAGCGGCCAGCCCGGCGCGGGCAAGCTGCGCCTCGATCCGTTCGAGATCGTCGCTGAGCTGTGCCTCGCTGCGATTGGCCGCGGCGATGGCCGCGCCGGCATCGTCGCCGGAAATTTCGCTGTCGATCAGCATGCCTTCGTTGTTCGCGACGGTTTCGATTCCCGCCTTACCGAACTGGCGGGCAATGGCCGGGTCGAGCTTGAAGGCGAGCATCGCCTCGATGTCGCGCTCGTTGACCAGACGATAGCGCATGCCCGCAATGCGACATCGGGAGAGGCCTAGCTTCTCGCATGCCTGGGCGTGCTGCTCCTGCACGCTTGCGATCTTCTGGCCGGGCAGACGGAAGGCGTAGCGGTAATTGAACGCGATGCCGGGCGCTGTCGTGGGCGCGATTGCGGGTCCTGAGCCGGGAGCAGCGGGCGGTTCCTCGGCCACGTCATACGATGTCGTTTCGCGAGCAGGTTCCTGCTGGCGGTCCGCGCCGCCGCAAGCCGAAACCAGCAGGAGTGCGACAAGAGAAACGGATTTGCGCATGAACGGCCCCCATTTTCCATGATACTAAGTTACATAAATGGGCAAGGCAAGGGCGGGGCTCGCCTCGTTGCCTGGGCGCTGCTATCGCTCGGCTCATGGCTGATACCACCGACGAATTCGACCACATTGTCGACGCGCCTTTCGACGACGCTTTGTCGCAGCGCTATCTGGTCTATGCGCTTTCGACGATCACGGCGCGCTCGCTGCCCGACGTCCGCGACGGGCTGAAACCGGTCCATCGCCGGCTGCTCTGGGGCATGCGGCTGCTGAAGCTCGATCCCGCCGCGGGCTACAAGAAATGCGCGCGCGTCGTCGGCGACGTGATGGGCAAATATCACCCGCACGGCGACGCCTCGATCTACGACGCGATGGTCCGCCTCGCTCAGCCTTTCTCGCTGCGCTATCCGCTGGTCGATGGCCAGGGCAATTTCGGCAATGTCGACGGCGATAACGCCGCGGCGATGCGCTATACCGAGGCGCGGCTGACGGCCGCCGCCAACGAGCTGATGGCCGGCCTCGACGAAGGCACGGTCGATTTCAAGCCGACCTACAATGGCGAGGAAGAAGAGCCGGAGGTCTTTCCCGGCCTGTTCCCGAATTTGCTCGCCAACGGCGCCAGCGGCATTGCCGTCGGCATGGCGACCTCGATCCCGCCGCATAACGTCTCCGAGGTGATCGATGCGGCGAGCCACCTGATCGACGATCCCAAGGCGGAGGACAGCGCCCTGCTCGATTTCGTCGCCGGGCCGGACTTCCCGACCGGCGGCGTCATCGTCGATCCCAAGGAAGCGATCGCCAATGCCTACAAGACCGGGCGCGGCAGCTTCCGCGTGCGGGCCAAATGGGAGACCGAGGACCAAGGCCGCGGCACCTGGACCGTCATCATTAGCGAAATCCCCTTCCAGGTGCCCAAATCCAAGCTGATCGAGCAGATCGCCGACCTGATCAGCGAGAAGAAGCTGCCGATCCTGGCCGACATTCGCGATGAATCGGACGAGCAGATCCGGATCGTGCTTGAGCCGCGCAGCCGCACGGTCGAGCCGCAGATGCTGATGGACAGCCTGTTCCGGCTGACCGATCTTGAAGTCCGCATACCGCTCAACATGAACGTGCTCGATGCGTCGCGCACGCCGCGGGTGATGAGCATCAAGGACGTGCTCACCGCCTGGCTCGAGCATCAGCTCGACGTCCTGGTGCGGCGCTCGCAGCATCGCATTGCCAAGATCACCGACCGGGTCGAGTTGCTCGAAGGCTATCTGGTCGCCTATCTCAACCTCGATCGGGTCATCCAGATCATCCGCGAGGAGGATGAGCCCAAGCCGGTGATGATGGCCGAGTTCGGCCTCACCGACCGCCAGGCCGAAGCCATCCTCAACATGCGCCTGCGCTCGTTGCGCAAGCTCGAGGAGATGCAGATTCGCGGCGAGCGCGACAAGCTCGAGAAAGAGAAAGCCGAGCTCGAGAAGCTGGTCGAATCCCCCGCGCGGCAGCGGACGCGGCTCAAGAAGGATCTGGCGGCGCTCAAGCAGCGCTACGGCGCCGACACCGATCTCGGCCGTCGCCGCACGCTGATCGAGGAAGCGGGTCCGGCACGCGAGATCCCGCTCGAAGCAATGATCGAGCGCGAGCCGATCACCGTGATCATGTCGCAGCGCGGCTGGATCCGGGCGATGAAGGGCCATGTCGAGCTCTCCAGCCCGGAGGCGCTGAAGTTCAAGGAAGGGGACGGCCCGTCCTTCTTTTTCCACGCGCAGACGACCGACAAATTGCTGCTCGTGACCGCAAACGGCCGCTTCTACACGCTGGCGGCCGATAAATTGCCGGGCGGCCGCGGCTTCGGCGAGCCGGTGCGGCTGATGGTCGACCTCGAAGGCGAGGGGAATATCGTCGCCCTGTTCCCGGCCTCGTCGGCGGCGAAACTGCTGCTTGCGTCCTCGGACGGCCGCGGCTTCCTGACCTCGACCGCCGGCGCCGTCGCGGAAACGCGCAAGGGCAAGCAGGTCGTGAACGTCCGCACCGGCGCGAAGCTGGCAGTGGTGCGGCCGATCGGCCCTGAGGACGATTTCGTCGCGGTGATCGGCGAGAACCGGAAAATGGTGGTCTTCCCGCTCCAGGAACTGCCCGAAATGGGCCGGGGGCAGGGCGTGCAATTGCAACGCTACCGCGACGGGGGCCTGTCCGACGCCAAGGCGCTCAGATTCGCCGACGGCATCAACTGGGAGATGGGCGGGGCCAGCGGCCGCACGCGCAGCGAGCCCGATCTCTCTCCCTGGCGGACGGCGCGCGGCGCGGCGGGGCGGATGGCTCCCAACGGTTTTCCGCGGGAGAATAAGTTCTAGCGCCGGTATTCCGGACCCCGGCGGCAATCAAAGATTAACTGCTGGCCGCTACTTGCTTTGTCATGCAGGCCGCATCCCAGCGCGCACCGACGAAGTTGCCTATTGCCGAGTTCGCCTTTGGGGGCGCGGCACCGGTGGCGCGCGCGCTCTCCGTCTCGGAGCAGGCGATCGAGGCGGCGCGGCAGGATTATCTCGATGCCTTGCCGATCGCCGCCGCCGTTCTCTGCGTCAGCGATTGCGGCGACGTCTATGTCGACACGGCCAATGCCCATTTCCGCCAGCTGACCGACTGGGACAGCGTCGAAGGCCAGTGGATCAGCGGAATCCCGTTCCTGGCGGCCGGCCCGATCGGCGAGCGGCTCGACCGGTTCCTCAAGGGCGATCAGGCCGAACTGCAGTTCGAGGCGACCGACGGGCGCCGTATCGGAGGCCGCTATTTCAAGCTCAAACTGGCACGGCTCCAGCCCTCGCCTTTCTCCGCCAAGCGCTGCCTGTTTACATTGATCGACCGGACCGCCCAGGTCGAGACCGAGAAGAGCCTGCGCGCCGAGATGCTGCGCGACAGCCTAACCGGCCTTCCCAACCGGCTCGCCTTCAACGAGCGGGTCGAAGCGGTTCTGGAGGACAAGGAGTTCCGCGAGGCCAGCCACGCCGTGCTGGTGATCGACATGACCCGCTTCAGCCGCGTCAACGAATGCGTCGGCGCGATCGCCGGCGACGAATTGCTGATCACCTTTGCCCGCCGCCTTTTCTCGGGCCTGCGTGCCGGCGACGTCCTGGCGCGGACGGGGGGCGATGAGTTCGGCATCCTGATGAGACTCGACAACGGCCTCGAGGACGCCCTGCAGCTCGCCGATCGGATCCGGACCGTGCTTGGCACCCCCTTCCGCCTGTCCGAGCTGGAGATACGCGTCGATTGCTCGATCGGGATTTCACTGCTCACGGGCAGCGTCGAACTGGCCGAGGAAGTGCTGCGCAACGCGCAGTTCGCCCTGAAGAGCTCGAAGCGCTCAGGGCTGATCCAGGTCTATGAGCCCAACCAGGCCAAGGCGGCCCGGCGCCGCTTCAGCATCGAGACCGAGCTGCGGCGCGCGATCGAAGGCGAGCAGTTGAAGCTCGCATTCCAGCCGCTGATCGACCTTCCGACCGGCGCCGTCGCCGGCTTCGAAGCGCTGGCGCGCTGGGAGCATGAAGATCGCGGCGTGATCTCGCCCGATGAATTCATCCCCGTCGCCGAGGAATCGGGCCTGATCGTCGCACTGGGTCGCTGGGCGCTCAATTCGGCGGTCCACACGCTCGCCGGCTGGGATCGGCAGGCTGGCAAGCAGCTCCCGATCTATGTCGGCGTCAACCTATCAGCGATCCAGATCGCGCGCGACGACGTCGCCTCGGCCGTTTCGGAAGCATTGAAAGCGACCGGCCTCGCAGGTCGGCGCCTGATGCTGGAACTGACCGAAAGCGCGATCGTCCAGGATCCGCATCGCGCTACCGAGGTCCTGGAGGCGCTGAAGGCGCTCGATGTCCAGGTCGCGATGGACGATTTCGGGACCGGCTACACCTCGCTCGCTTATCTGCAGCGCCTTCCGATCGACGTGCTCAAGATCGATCGCAGCTTCGTCACCGGCATGCTGAAGGACAAGGACTCGATCGCGATCGTCCGGGCCGTCCTGTCGTTGGCGGAAGCGCTCGGCATGGCGACGACCGCCGAAGGCATCGAATCCGCCGAACTGGCGCAGGCCTTGGCCGGCCTCGGCTGCGCCACCGGTCAGGGCTTCCATTTCGCCCAGCCGCTCGCGGCCGACGACGCCCTCGATTACTGGCTCTCGCGCAACGCCTGATCGACCGCGGCCCGCGCGAGGCGCCGCACTTCGCCATCATCTTTTGAAAAGCCGCCGTCGATCCAGCTCCGCTCGACGGCCTGGAGCGTCCGCGCCACTTGCGGCCCCGGCTTCAGCCCCATCGCGATGAGATCGCCGCCGCCGAGCGGGAAGCGGGGCTTGTGCCAATCGCACAGTGAACGGACGAGGACAGGGTCGGCGCCGATCAGCAACAGCCGGTCGGCCGCTTCATCGGCGCCGATGCGATAGGCGAGGGCGGGCGGATTCGCGCTATCGTCCGGCCCGCGGCCTGCGGCCGAGACGAGGCGCTTCGCAGCCTTGTTCGAAAGGCGCAGACGGGCGGCGACGTCGGCGGCGATGGCGCTGTCTCCCGGCAGCAGGGCGGCGAGGCGGCGGAGCGGATCGGGTGCTGCCTCCGCAGCCGTCTCGCAGGCGACGAGCTGCCGGAGCCGTTCTACGCCGGCCTCGTCGATTTCCGGCAGGACCGGTCGGAGGATCCCGCGCTCGACCATCAGCGCCAGCGTCGGCGAAGAATCTGGGAGGGCGAGCAGCTTCAGGAGTTCGTCGGCGATGCGTTCGCGCGACAGCGCCATCAGATCGTTGGCGCGGGCCGTGCAGGCCTCGAGCGACGCCGCATCCGGCTCGCCCTCGCCGAAGCGAGCGTGGAAGCGGAAGAAGCGCAGGATGCGGAGGTGGTCCTCGGCGATGCGGGTGAGCGGGTCGCCGATGAAGCGGAGTCGCCGCGCGGCGAGATCGGTCTCGCCGTCGAAATAATCGTGGACCTGCAGCGTCAGCGGATCCGCCGACAGCGCGTTGATCGTGAAATCGCGCCGCGCCGCATCCTCTCGCCAGTCGTCGGTGAAGGCGACGGTGGCGCGCCGGCCGTCGGTCGAAACGTCGCGGCGCAGGGTCGTGACCTCAACCGGGCCGTTCTTCAGGACCGCGGTGATCGTGCCGTGTGCGAGGCCGGTCGGCACCGCCTTGATGCGGGCGCCCCCGAGCCGGTCGATCACCTCCTGTGGAGCGAGGCGGGTGGCGAGATCGACGTCGCCGACGGGGAGGCCGAGCAGCCCGTCGCGGACCGATCCGCCGACATAGCGGGTGGCGCCCTGCGGCGCGTCGAGCGCGGCGAGCAGTTCGGCCATTCCGGGCTGCGTTTGCCAGGGTGCGGGATCGAGCTTCATGCGACCAGCGCCAGCCGGCGGCTGAGGTTGACGATCATCGCCGCGGTCGCGCCCCAGATGCGACGGCCTTCCCATTCGATTTCATAATAAGAGCGTTCGCTGCCCTGCCACATGATTGTGCGGATGATCTGGTGCTCCGGACGAAGGAGGTAGTGAAGCGGCGCCTCGAAGATGGCGGCGACTTCGGCGGGTTGCGGCCGCAGGTCGATCCCGGGGCGGACGACGCCGACGACCGGGGTCACCTCATAGCCGGTGATCGTGCGGTAACGGTCGCCGATGCCGATTACCTCGACGGCGGAGCGGGGCAGGGCGATCTCCTCCTCCGCCTCGCGCAGCGCGCCTGCTATCGCGCCGTCGTCTTGGGGGTCGATGCGACCGCCCGGAAATGCGATCTGACCGGCATGGCGGCGTACCGTGTCGGTGCGGACGGTGAGGATCACGGTCGGTTCGGGCCGGTCGACCACTGGCACCAGGACCGCGGCCGGGGTGACCGCCTGGGCCGGGTCGGCGTCGCGGTCGAACGGGTCGCCCTCAAGCAGGATCGGGTCGCGCCGATGGCCAAGCTCCAGCGCTTCGCGCAGGGTCGCGGCGAGGGTCACGCCCCGCTCCCCATCGGAAAGAAGGCGCCATTGCTCCAAAGCCCCGGCTGGTCTCCGCCTTCCCCCAGCGCGAGCTCGGCCAGTTCGTAATAAACCGGTCGGGCAACGAGCGCATCGAGCCCTTTTCGCACCTCGACATAAGGATGGTCGGAGCCGAAACGCAGCGGATGATCCGGTCCGGCGATCACCATGTCGCCGGTGTTGAGGCGGAAGGCGAGCGAGCGATCCCGCCCATCGCCCTCGCTCTTGACCTCGACCGCGACGAACGGCGCGTCCTCGACGTCGATGTCGAGCTTCTCGACCGGCGTCACCAGCACGAAGCCGCCATCGGGCTCGCGGCGGAGGATGGTCGAGAAGAGCCGTACCATGGCGGGGCGGCCGATTGGGCTGCCTTCGTGGAACCAGGTCCCGTCGCGCGCGATGCGCATCGCGCTGTGGCCGCAATGCGTGGGGTTCCAGCTTTCCACCGGCGGCAGTCGCCGCTCGTCGGCCATCCGGGCGATGTCGGCGAGCGAGAGGCCGGTGAGGTCCGAAGGGAGGATTGGGGCAGGCATCGCAGCCGGGATTAGGCGATTGATGCCGGGCGCAGCAAGCCGCACGCTTGCCGCAGGCCGGGCGTCGCCTTATCGCCCGGCGCATGACGGCAGAGTTTCAGGGACCGCGGAGCGCCATCGTCACCGGTGGGGCCAAGCGGATCGGCGCGGCGATCAGCCGCGCGCTTGCGGAAGACGGCTGGCACGTCCTCATCCATTGCCATGATTCCGAAGACGAGGCCCGATCGCTCGCCGCGGAGCTGGGCCAAGCCACCGTCGTCGCGGCCGACCTTGCCCGGTCCGATGCTGCTGCGACGATCATTGCGGCGCTCGACGGGCTGCCGCCGCCGCGGCTGCTGGTCAACAATGCCTCGCGTTTCGTCTACGACGCGGCCGACGATTTCACGCTCGATCTCTGGGACATGCACCAGGCCGTGAACCTGCGCGCGCCGGCTTTGCTGTCGCAGGCCTTCGCTGCCAAGGCCGGGCAGGGCGGCGGGCTCATCGTCAACCTGCTCGACGCCAAGCTCGCCCAGCCCAATCCCGATTTCTTCAGCTACACGGTCTCGAAGATCGGGCTGGCGGGGCTGACCGAATTGCTGGCCCGTGTTTATGCGGCGCGCGGCATCCGCGTGTGCGGCATCGCGCCCTCGGTGACGCTCGTATCCGGGCCGCAGAGCCGCGAGAATTTCGATCAGGTGCACGCGATGAATGCGCTCCGGCGCGGCGTCGATGTGGGCGAGATCGTCGCTGCCTTGCGCTTCATCGTCGCGACCCCGACTTATACCGGGCAAACCATCACCCTCGACGGCGGCCAGCGATTCCTCGGCCTGCCGCGCGACGTGCAGTTTCTGGAGCCCGAAGCATGACCCGGATTGTCCCTATCGAAGGGCTCGTTCCCGACCGGCTTGCCCCGCGCACGCGCAAGATCGTGCTCGAGGACTTCTGCCTGCCGGTCGACATCGGCTTCCACGATTTCGAGATCGGCGCGCCGCAGCGCCTCTACGTCACCGTCGAAGTGTGGGTCGAGGCGGTCTATTTCGAATCGGACGACGATGCCGGCGGGGCTTGGGATTACGACTTCCTGCGGACGGAGATATTGCGGGTCGCGAAGGGTCGCCGCTTCAACCTGCAGGAAACGTTCGTGCGCGAGATCTACGACCTGGTTGCCACCCGCCGCGGCGTCACGGCCTTGCGCGTCTCCTCCCGCAAGCCGGACATCTATCCGGACTGTGCGGGAGTCGGGGTCGATCTCGCTTCCTTCTAGCTGCGGCTGCGCGCGCAGGGGCCGAGCCGCTCCTTGATCAGCCGGTAATCCGCCTGGATCGCGCCGGCATGTTCGGTCTCGCCTTCCGCGTAGCTCTGCGAGGGCAAAGCGGCCGGGAGCGAGCAGGCGAGCCGGTACCAGAGCAGGCTGTTCGGCTGCGGCGGCGCGGCGGCATCATCGACGATCTCGCTCAGCGCCACGGCCCAACGCGGCGTCTGGCCCGGGCGGCGCAGCACGGAGAGCGACACCGGCTCGTTGTCCGCAGTGCGCAGGAAGATCTGGGTCTCGCTCTCGCCCGGGAGCGAGCCCGGGACATGGAAGGCGCGGCCGATGCCCGTGATGCGCGGCGGCGCGCCTGCGCGGGTCGCCTCCTGCAGGATCGCGCGCACCTGCTCGGCGCGGGCGGCCGTGTAGGGGAGATGGGCGCCGGCGCCCTGCAACTGCAGCTCTCCGGGCCGGCCGGGAACGGTCGCCGCCAGTGCTATATATTGGCTCTTCTTCGCCAGCTTGGCCGGCTTTCCGCCGACATCCGGCACGTCGGCCAGATAGGAAACGCGCGTGGGGAGACCCTGGGCGCCGCGGATCAGCGAAATCACGTCGGCCTGCACGTAGAAGCGGGAGATGCCCGCCGGCAGGTCCGGGGCCTGCGCGGGCTTCAGCCGGGTCGCGCTACGCAGTTGGACATGGGCCACGACAGGCGCGGGCAGGGCAAGATCGGCGAGATCGGCATAGGTCAGCGAATCCGCAACTTGGGCCGGTGATTCGGCGTGGGATCCCGTTGCGACCCAAATCAGGGCGAATGGAACCATAAATTTTAGTGACAACATTGTTACTCCCGACCCGCGCATCGACGCTAAACCCTCGTTTTCCATAAGTTTTGCCGCCTTAACGGGCGATTACGGCGATTTTTCGATATCGTATACGGGGACCCACAGGAGGATTGCGCCCCGAAACATGTCGCGATAGAGACACGGCCCAGCCCATGATATGTTAAGACATGGATGGACCCGTAATGGCCCGGCTGCGTTTGTGCTGCTGCCGGAGACCGCAGGAAATTGAGAGAGGGAGTGTGGCTGATTAATGTCCTATGCTGATCAAAAGATGAGCTCAGGCCGCATCACGGCGATCGTCGTCGTGGCATTGCTGCACGCTCTTCTCGGCTACGCTTTCATCACGGGCCTGGCCTATAATGTGGTGAAGGCGGTGGCCAAGGACCTCAAGACGTTCGACGTCACTGAGGAACCGCCGCCCCCTGAAGAGCCGCCGCCCCCGCCGCCTGACGTTCCGATGGAGCCGCCACCCGTCGTGTCGCCGCCGCCGATCGTTCGCACCAACGTGGCTCCGCCGCAGGTGCAGGTCGTCCGGGAAGCGCCGCCGCCGGTGATCACGCCGACCGCGCCACCGGCTCCGCCAGCTCCGCCGGCTCCGCCGCCGCCGCCGAAGAAGGTCCAGCCCGCGAAGGCACGCGCCAATTTGGCGTCGCTCTTCTCGAACGACGACTATCCGGCGTCCGCGCTCCGCAACGAGGAGCAGGGCACCACCGGTTTCCGTCTCGACGTGGGTCCGGATGGGCGTCCTACCAATTGCTCGGTTACGTCCTCGAGCGGCTCGTCCGCGCTGGATCAGGCCACCTGCAAACTGCTTATGCGCCGCGCAAAGTTCACGCCGGCCCGTGACAGTGATGGGAACCCGACCACCGACTCGGTCTCGAGCCGTATCGTGTGGCGCATCCCGACGGACTGAGCTGAGCTTCGCACACGCTATAATTTGCAAATTTGCTATGAGAGGAACGTTTTAAGATGGCCAACCCCGCAGCAGCCCCTGGCGGCGAGAATCCCTATGGCCTGATGGCCGCGCTCGAACAGGGCGGTACCATTGCCTGGGCGACCTTCCTGATCCTGGTCGTCATGTCGGCCGCTTCCTGGTACATCCTCTTCGTCAAGCTCTTCGAGCAGCAGAAGATCCTCAACCAGGGCAAGCGCGCTCGCACCAGCTTCTGGCAGGCCGCAAACCTGCGCGAGGGTGCCACCAAGCTCGAGAAGAACAGCGCCTATCGCCAGATTGTCGACGATGCCGTCATCGCCCAGGAGCAGCACAACAAGCTGACCGACCCCATCGATCAGCATGACTGGATGCTTGGTTCGCTCGCTCGCAGCCAGGGCGCCATCGCCTCGAAGCTGTCGAACGGCCTCGCGCTGCTCGCCACCGTCGGTTCGACCGCACCGTTCATCGGTCTATTCGGTACCGTCATCGGCATCTACCGCGCGCTCATCAAGATCGGCGCCGCCGGTCAGGCCTCGATCGACGCCGTCGCCGGCCCGGTCGGTGAAGCTCTGATCATGACCGCGCTCGGCCTCGCCGTCGCCGTTCCGGCCGTGCTTGCCTACAACTGGCTGATGCGCCGCAACAAGGCGGTTCTCGAGGAGCTCGCCCGCTTCACCAACGACATTCATGGCTACATGATGTCGGGTGGCGCGGTGAAGCCGGTCACGGCGGCTCGTGCAGGTGCGGCCCCGGCCAAGCCGGCGACCACTGCCACCGGCAGCGCCACCGGGACCACCACGGCCAGCCCGAAGAAGCTCTAAGCAACGAAGGCGGGGCGGCCCCGGCCGTCCCGCCAGGGCTTCGCCGGCTCTGTCGGCGCCATGAGACGGATTAGGATAGGATTTTTCAACTATGGCCATGAGTGTCGGCCCAGAGGAAACTGGCGAAGAGACACCGATGTCGGACATCAACACGACGCCGCTCGTCGACGTCATGCTGGTGCTCCTGATCATCTTCCTCATCACCGTTCCGGTCGTGGTCCAGACGGTTCCGGTCGCGCTTCCGAAGGTCGCCTTCGAACCGACGCAGACCAAGCCGGAGAACGTTTCGCTCTCCGTGCGCGGTGACGGCGCTGGTGGCTGCGAGGTCTATTGGGGCCTGAGCAAGGTCGATTCGGAACAGCTGCTCGACCGCGCGGTCAAGAAGCTTGAAGCCGAGATTGTGCGGGTCGGCGGCGTCGAGAACCTGACCGAGGAAAACATGCCGGAGGCGCACATCCGCGGCGACGTCAACACGCCGTACAAGTGCATCGGTGGTGCGGTCTTCACGATGCAGCGCGCCGGCTTCGCCCGCGTCGGCTTCATCTCCGAACCGCCGCCGGGCTCCGGCGGTGGCCGCATCTAAGCGCAGACCCAGGAGTAACATTCGATGGCTATGTCAACTGGTGGCGCCGAAGGCGAACCGATGATGGACATCAACACGACGCCGCTTATCGACGTCATGCTGGTTCTTCTCATCATGTTCATCATCACCATCCCGATCCAGACCCACGCCGTGAAGCTCGACCTCCCGGTCGACAGCCAGGACCAGACCAACCCGCCGCCGATCGATCCGGTCAAGAACAAGATCACGATCGATCCGGCCGGCACGGTGTTCTGGAACGGTGCGCCGGTCGATGCGGTGACGCTGCGTCAGTATCTCGACATCACGACGACGATGACGCCGACCCCGGAGCTGCACCTGCAGCCGCATCCGGAGGCTCGCTATGAAGTCGTCGACGAGGTGCTCGCGATTACGAAGCGCGCCAACGTCACGGCGATGGGCTTCGTCGGCAACGAGGCTTACGCAACCTTCTAAGCGCTCCGGCGCCGATGGTTTAAAGGGCGGTCCTGCGGGGCCGCCCTTTTTCGTTGCGAGGCTGTCCGACATCGCGCGCGGCTGCTAAGCCCGAGCGATGGACCTTTCACGACGCGAGACGCTCCTCGGCATGGCTGCGGCCGGCACCTGGACGGCCTGGCCGGACGGGGCCATTGCAGCTGCAACGGGGGACGGAATGTACGGATTGATCGGCCAGATTATGGCCGTGCCTGGCAAGCGGGACCAGCTGGTCGCGATCCTTGCCGAAGGAACGGCCGACATGCCGGGCTGCATCCGCTACGTCGTGGCGCTCGACGCCAAGGACGCCGACGCGATCTGGATCACCGAGGTGTGGACGGACAAGGCCAGCCACGCGGCCTCGCTCGGCCTGCCGGCGGTGAAGGCGGCGATCGCAAAGGGTCGGCCGCTGATCGCCGACTTCCGCACGCACATCGAGACGATCCCCGTCGCCGGCACGGGCGCGAAGTCCTAGCGGAGCCCCGCGGAGGGTTCCTAAGCGGCGAGCCCTTCGAACTGGAGCCGGGCCAGACGGGCGTAGAGCCCGCCCTGCGCCGTCAGGCTGTCGTGCGTGCCTTCCTCCACGATGCGGCCCTGGTCCATGACGACGATGCGGTCGGCCGCCCGCACGGTGGCGAGGCGGTGGGCAATGACCATCGTCGTGCGCCCTTCGACGAGCTTCTCCAAGGACGCCTGGACCAGGCGCTCGGATTCCGCGTCCAACGCCGAGGTCGCCTCGTCGAGCAGCAGCAGGGGGGCGTCGCGCAGGATGGCGCGCGCGATCGCCATGCGCTGGCGCTGGCCGCCCGAGAGGCGGGCGCCGCCCTCGCCCATGAAGGTGTCGAGCCCGCCCGGAAGCTTGCGGAGGAACTCGGCGGCGTTGGCGGCCTCGGCGGCGGCCCACAGAGCGTCGTCGTGGGCGTCCCACTGGCCGTAGCGCAGATTGTCGCGTGCCGAGGCGGCGAAGATCACGGTTTCCTGCGGCACGACTGCGATGCGGCCGCGAATGTCGGCCGGGTCTGCGGTGCGCAGGTCGACGCCGTCGAGGCGGATCTGGCCGTGCTCGGGGTCGTAGAAACGCTGCGCGAGCTGGAACAGCGTGGTCTTGCCCGCGCCCGATGCGCCGACCACGGCCACCGTCTCGCCCGGCCGCACGTCCAGGCTGAAATCGTTGAGTGCACTGACCTCCGGGCGGGTGGGATAGTGGAACGTGACGCGATCGAAGCTGAGCGCGCCCAATGCTGGCTGCGGGAGGGCCGCCGGAGCGGCCGGAGGCTTGATCTCGGGCACGGCGGCCATGAGCTCGGCGAGACGCCCCGCCGCGCCGGCGCCGCGGAGCAATTCGCCGTAAACCTCGGTCAGGGCGCCGAAGGCGCCGGCGACGAGCGCGCCGGTGAAGACGAAGGCGGCGACGGTCCCCCCGGTCAGGCGTCCCGCGGCTACGTCGATCGCGGCCTGCCACATGACCAGAGTGATTGATCCGAACATCAAAGCGATCACGATCGCGGTCATCACGGCGCGCAGGCCAATGCGGCGGCGCGCGGTCGAAAAAGCAGTCTCGACCGCGTCGCCGAAGCGCTCGGCCTCGCGCCGCTCCTGGCCGAAGGCTTGGACGATCTTCATCGCCCCGAGCGTCTCGGCCACGATCGCGCCGACGTCGGCGATGCGGTCCTGGCTGTAGCGCGAGACGTCGCGCAGCTTCCGGCCGATGAAGACGATCGGCAGGATCACGAGCGGAATGCCGAGCAGTAACGCGCCGGTAAGCTTGGGCGCGAGCGTGAACAGGTAGGCGATCCCGCCCAACCCCATTACGGTGTTGCGCAGCGCGACCGAAACGGTGGTGCCGACCACCATCTCGATGACGGCGGTGTCAGCGGTGAGGCGCGACGCGATCTCGGACGGACGGTTTTCCTCGAAGAAGCGTGGCTCGAGCCGGAGCAGGTTGCGCTGCACGGCGATCCGCACGTCGGCGACCACGCGTTCGCCCAGCCAGGAGACGAAGTAGAAGCGCACCGCCGTCGCGAAGGCGAGGATGATGACGATCCCGAACAGAGAGTAGAAATGGGTCGAAACGTCGACGCCGCCCGCGGCGAAGCCCTTGTCGATGACGCGACGGAAGCCGTCCGGAATCGCCAGCGTCGCGCCGGCTGCGACGAGCAAGGCCAGCGCCGCGGCGGCGATGTGGCCGGGATAGCGGATGGCGTGCCGCCAGATCATGGCGAGGTTGCCGAGCTTGCGTTCGGTTGGTTCGGCTTCCGGAGTGTGTGTGGCCATGGCCGGGGCCTAGCAGCGTGTCGCCGACGCCTCAATGCCATGACCGCCGTGAACGGCGGCGGAGCCTTTGACCGACCGGTCGGTTTATTACGGTAGATTAATCCTCGCGGCGCACGCTATGCAGTGCCGGTGGGGTGGAGGTATAATGTTATACGACGCGTATGAAATGCAGCGCTCGCTGCTCGCCGGCGCAAGCACCCTCGCCAATATCGGCGCCGGTTGGATGCAAAACCCCGCAAATCCGTTTTCCTACAGCGGCATGGGTCCGATCGTCGCCTCTGCGCTCGATGTGTTCGCCCACGCCTCCGCGCCGCGGGGCAAGCCGGAATTCGGGCTCGAGACGACCCTCGTCAACGGCGAGGAGGTCGCGGTCCATGAAGAGGTGGTGCTAAGAAAGCCGTTCGGGCAGCTGAAGCGCTTCCGTCGCGAAGGGATCGAGGATTCCCCGCGCCTGCTGATCGTGGCGCCGATGTCCGGCCACTATGCGACTCTGCTGCGCGGCACCGTCGAGCGGATGCTGCCGAAGCACGACGTCTACATCACCGACTGGCGCGACGCGAAGCTCGTGCCCTTGAGCGACGGGCGCTTCGATCTCGACGATTATATCGACTATTTGGTCGCCTTCCTCGAACATATCGGCCCGGGCGCGCATATGCTCGCGGTCTGCCAGCCGTCGGTGCCTTGCTATGCCGCTGCGGCGGTCATGTCGGAGAACAAGCATCCGGCGCGGCCCAAGACGCTGACCATGATGGGCGGACCTATCGACACGCGCGAGGCGCCGACCGCGGTCAACACGCTGGCCACGCAGCGCCCGCATGCCTGGTTCGAGAAGAATGTCATCGCGACCGTGCCTTATTCCTATCCCGGCGCGGGCCGGCACGTTTATCCGGGGTTCCTACAGCTCGCCGGCTTCATGACGATGAACCTCGGCAGCCACCTCACCAGCCATTGGGAGATGTTCAAGCATCTCGTCGACGGCGACGGCGAGAGCGCCGACGCGACCAAGGATTTCTACGAGGAATATCGCTCGGTCTGCGACATGACCGAGGAATTCTACCTCCAGACCGTCGACGCGGTGTTCCAGCGCCACCTGCTGCCGAAGGGCGAGCTGATGCATCGCGGCCGGCGGGTGGACCCGGCGGCGATCACCGACATCGCCATCCTCGCGATCGAGGGCGAACGCGACGACATTTCGGGCATCGGCCAGACCAAGGCGGCGCTCAATATCTCGACGTCGCTGCCCGAGGAGCTGAAGCGCTATCATCTCGCCGCGGGCGTCGGCCATTACGGCATCTTCAACGGCAGCAAGTGGCGCGAGCGGATCGCCCCGGTGGTCGAGGACTGGATCGCCCAGCATAATGGCTGAGCGTTCGACGGCCCGGTAGCCCGTCACAGAGTGCCGGCGGACCGTTCCACGCGGAGCGCGGCCTCGACCATCCGTTCCCAGACGGCGACGTCGCCGGCGGCCGCCATGACTGGGTCGGGCTCGCGCAAGGTGCGCAGGACCGACAAAGCGTCGTCCACATATTCGTGCCAGGTCTCGTCGACGTTCGGCCCGGCCGACGGATCGTCGCCCTCGGCATTGATGCTGATCTGGCGCCCCGCCAGCACGCGGGCGATGCGCTCGACGAGCGTCAGGTTCGATACCGGCATTTGCGTCTCCTCCGTTCGTCAAGGATAACGGGAGAAGGGGCCGGCGGTTGCTTCAGTCGAAATCGAGGCCGAGCAGCCACGCGACGATCAGCGCGGTCAGCAACCAGACCAGCACGATGAGGAGCGCGCCCAATGCCGAGCCGGGGCGCTCGGCGGCCGCCGCGGCTTCCGCGCGATGCTCCTCGAACAGGCCGTCGGGCAGCAGCTTCAGGAACAGCCAGATGCCGAGCGGTATCAGCACCGCTTCGTCGAGCAGGCCCAGAACCGGGATGAAGTCCGGAATCAGGTCGATCGGCGACAGCGCATAGGCCGCGACCAGCAGGCCGAGCGCCCGGGCATACCAGGGGGTGCGCGGATCGCGCGCCGCCAGCCAGGCAGCGTGCGCGTCTACCCGGATGCGATGCGCGAGCGATGCCGGGCCGCTGCGGCGGGACGGCCGCGCCGGTGGTTCGGCCATCCCGTCGTTCCTCAAAGCACTTCGAACAGGCCGGCAGCGCCCATGCCGCCGCCGACGCACATCGTCACGACGACATATTTCGCGCCCCGGCGCTTGCCCTCGATCAGAGCGTGGCCGGTAAGCCGCGCGCCCGACATGCCGTAGGGATGGCCGATCGAGATCGCGCCGCCGTTGACGTTCAACTTGTCGTCGGGAATGCCGAGCCGGTCCTGGCAATAGAGGACCTGGACGGCGAAGGCCTCGTTCAGCTCCCACAGCCCGATATCGTCGACGGTGAGGCCGAAGCGGCTGAGCAATTTGGGCACGGCGAACACGGGGCCGATTCCCATCTCGTCGGGCTCGGTGCCGGCGACGGCCATGCCGACATAGCGGCCGAGCGGCGTGAGGCCGCGCTGCGCCGCGAGGCCCGCGTCCATCACCACGCAGGCCGAGGCGCCGTCCGACAGCTGGCTGGCATTGCCGGCCGTGATCATGGCTTCGGGACCCATCACAGGTTGGAGCGATGCCAAGCCTTCGAGCGTGGTCTCCGGACGATTGCCCTCGTCCTTGGCGAGCGTGACTTCCTGCATGGAGGTCTCGCCGGTCGCCTTGTCCTTCACCATCATCTTGGTGGTGACGGCGACGATCTCGTCGTCGAACTTGCCGGCGGCCTGGGCGGCGGCGGTGCGCTGCTGCGAGCGCAGCGCATATTCGTCCTGCTGCTGGCGGCTAACGCTGTAGCGCTTGCCCACGACCTCAGCCGTGTTGATCATCGGCATGTAGACGCCATTGTGCATCGACAGCAGGTCCGGATCGGGCCCGAGCCGCATTTCGGGGGTCTGGACCAGCGAGATCGATTCGACGCCGCCGGCGACGCACACATCCATGCGATCGACGATCACCTGCTTGGCCGCGGTCGCAATCGCCATCAGCCCCGAGGCGCACTGACGGTCGATCGACATGCCGGCCACCGAGACCGGGAGGCCCGAGCGCAGCGCCGCGGTGCGGCCGATCGTCGTCTGTACGCCCTGCTGGAGGGCGGCGCCCATGATCACATCCTCGATCTCGGCCGGATCGAGTCCGGCGCGTTCGACGGCCGCGCGGATGGCGTGGCTCGCCAGGGTGGGCGAGGGCGTGGCGTTGAAGGCGCCGCGATAGGCGCGCCCGATCGGCGTGCGGGCGGTGGATACGATGACGGCGTCGCGGGTCATGGGCATTCTCTCCTTTAAACGAATATCATGCCGATCCAGTCGGCCTGCAATGCGGGACGGTCTTCGTCCTGTATTTCGACGATGACCTGGTGCACGAACTGCCACTGGCCGGGCTTCTTCTCCTCGGCCGACGCCAGCGTGAAATGGCCGCGCACGCGCTTGCCCGAACGGACGGGCGCGATGAAGCGGACTTTCTCGAAGCCATAATTCACCGCCATTTTCGTGGTCTCGGGGACGAGCATCACGCTCGCAGCCATCTGGCTCAGCAGAGACAGGGTGAGGAATCCGTGGGCGACCGTGCCGCCGAACGGGGTTTTCGCGGCGGCGTCCGGATCGACGTGGATGAACTGGTGGTCGCCGGTGACGTCCGCGAACGTGTCGATGTCGGTTTGGCTGATCGCGATCCAGGGCGAGGCGCCAAGCTCGGTCCCGACCTTGCTCCTGATCTCGTCGAGACTGGCGACCGGCATGTGGCATCCCCCGTGATTGTCGCGGGCGCCTTCGTCCGCTAGTGGGCCGGTCTAGAACCTCGCCGAGGCGAGACTCAACCCCTTGGGAGTGTCAAAGATGGTGGCTGGCGAAGCGAACGCTACGGCATCGGCGCGTGCGGAAATTTCGCGTTTGTTTCGTGCACCCGAGCCCGAGGTGCTGGCCGACCTTCTGCCCGCTGCCACGCTCAGCCCCGAATCGCGCCGCCGGGTCGAAAACCGCGCGCTCGACATGCTCGCCGAATTGCGCAGCGCCCAGGCGAGCGGCTGGGTGAACCAGTTCCTCCAGGAATATCGCCTCAACACGTCCGAAGGGATCGCCTTGCTGTCGCTGGCCGAGGCCTTCCTGCGCGTGCCCGATCCCGAGACCGCCGATTTGCTCATCGCCGACAAGCTCGGCAATGCCGACTGGAAGGCACACAAGGGCAAGTCCAACTCGGCTTTGGTCAATTCGGCGACCTGGGGCCTCGTCATCGGCCGCGCCCTGGTCAGCGAGAGCGAGCAGGCAGGCGCGCTCAAGAAGCTGATCGCGCGGGCCGGCGAGCCGTTCGTCCGTCAGGCGGTTGGCGCGGCGATGCGCATGATGGGCGAGATCTTCGTCATGGGCCGTACGATCGAGGAAGCGATCGCGCGCATGCGCAGACGAGAGAATAAGGGCTTCACCGCCAGCTTCGACATGCTCGGCGAGGCGGCGCGCACCTTCCCCGACGCGGAGCGCTATTTCAAATCCTACGAGAATGCGATCCGCGCTGTGGGCAAGGCCAGCAAGGAAGGCCACTCGATCTCGGTCAAGCTGTCGGCGCTACACCCGCGCTACGAGGTCGGCCAATACGAACGGTCGGTGTCGTCGCTGATCGAGCAGGTCGAGGCCCTGGCCACGTTGGCCAAGGACGCAGACATCGCGTTCACGATCGACGCCGAGGAGACCGAGCGGCTCGAGATGAGCCTCGATATCATCGAGGCGGTCGCCAGCCTTCCCGCCCTCAAGGGCTGGGACGGGCTCGGCATGGCGATCCAGGCCTATGGCAAGCGCGCGCGGCCGACCATCGCCTGGGCCAATGCCGTGGGCGAGAAGACCGGCCGCCGCATCGCCGCGCGCCTCGTCAAGGGCGCCTACTGGGACAGCGAGATCAAGCACGCCCAGGAGCAGGGGCTGTCGGACTATCCGCTCTTCACGCGCAAGGCCGCCACCGACGTGGCCTATCTGGCCGGCGCGCGCGACATGCTCGCCGCCAAACATATCTATCCGGCCTTCGCCACCCACAATGCGCTGACCGTTGCCACGATCCTCGAATGGGCCGGCGATAGCCGCGACTTCGAGTTCCAGCGGCTGCACGGCATGGGCGAGGGGCTCTACGAGAAGCTCGTGCGCGAGGAGGGCTACCACACCCGCATCTACGCGCCGGTCGGCGGCCACCGCGACCTGCTCGCCTATCTCGTCCGCCGCCTGCTCGAGAACGGCGCCAACTCGTCCTTCGTGCACCAGCTGGCCGACGAGACCATGACCGACGCCGACATCCTCGCCGATCCGGTCAAGAAGATCGCGGCCGTCGGCGGCACGCGGCATCCGGGCATCCCGCTTCCTAAGGACCTGTTCGGCGTTGAGCGCCGCAACAGCGAGGGCCTCGACCTCAATCAGCGCAGCGAGCTCAGCCGCGTCGCGGCCGTCGTGGCCAAGCCACTGGGCTTCGCGCCGACCCCCGCCAGCGTCACCGCGCGTGAGGCGGTCGACCGTGCGCTCGGCGGCTTTACCGCCTGGTCTTCGGCGAGCGTCGAGCATCGCGCCTCGCGCCTCGAGCGGCTGGCCGATCTGCTCGAAGAGCATCGCGATACCTTGATGGCGCTGGCCGTCCAGGAGGCGAAGAAGACGATTCCGGATGCGCTGGGTGAGGTCCGCGAGGCCGTCGATTTCTGTCGCTATTACGCCCAGCAGGCGCGCACCGGCTTGCAGCCGGTCGAGCTGCCTGGGCCGACCGGCGAACGCAACGTCATGCGGCTCGAAGGCCGCGGCGCCTGGGTCTGCATCGCGCCGTGGAACTTCCCGCTCGCCATCTTCCTCGGCCAGGTCACCGCCGCCCTGGTCGCCGGCAACACCGTCGTAGCCAAGCCGGCGCCACAGACGCCCGAAATCGCCGCTTATGCGGTCGGCCTCGCCCATGCTGCCGGCATTCCCGAGGATGCGCTGGTGCTCGCCGTCGGCGGCCCCGAAATGGGCCAGGCGCTGATGGAGGATGTGCGCATCGCCGGCGTCGCCTTCACCGGCTCGACCGCGACCGCCAAGCGCATCGCCCGCACGCTGCTGGTCGACGACGAGCGGCCGATCGTGCCGCTGATCGCCGAGACCGGCGGCATCAACGCGATGATCGTCGATTCGACTGCGCTTCCCGAGCAGGTAGTGGCCGACGTGGTCACCTCGGCCTTCCGATCGGCCGGCCAGCGCTGCTCGGCCCTGCGCGTGCTGCTGCTGCAGGAGGAGATTGCCGACCGCACGCTCGAGATGCTCGGCGGCGCGATGGACACCCTGGTCGTCGGCGATCCGGCCGACCCGCGCACCGATGTCGGGCCGGTGATCGACCAAGCCGCTTACGACCGGCTGATGGAGCGGCGCGCGGCGATGCAGAATAGCTGGCTCAAGACGATCCCGGTGCCCGAGCAGGGCCTGTTCGTGCCGCCGACCGCGATCGGGGTGGACCGGATCGAGGACGTCGACCGCGAATGGTTCGGTCCTTTGCTTCACGTCACCACTTGGAAGGCGGGGCAGCTCGCCGAAACCGTGGCGCGGGTTAATCGCAGCGGCTTCGGCCTCACCATGGGCCTGCACAGCCGCATCGCGCGCTCGGCCGAGGAGGTGCAGGAGCTCGCCCGGGTCGGCAACCTCTACGTCAACCGCTCGATGATCGGCGCGATCGTCGGCTCGCAGCCGTTTGGTGGCGAAGGCCTGTCCGGCACCGGCCCCAAGGCCGGCGGCCCGCATTATCTGCCGCGCTTCTGCATGGAGCGGGTGACGAGCACCGACACGACTTCGTCGGGCGGCAACGCGACCTTGCTGTCGCTGGACGACGTCGGCTTCTGATCTTCCCCTCTCAGAAGGGACGTTCGTCGCGCGTTGCGGCGGCTTCGTCGTTCGTTTCGCCTGGTTAACCACATTCGTCGAAAAGCCCCGAGGCTTTGTCGACCTGCCGTGTCGCGCGCGCCGCCATTCGGGGAAACCGCCTCCAACCAGTTGAGCAAGAGGCGAACCAGCGTGATCTATCATGTCTCGATCGAAGCCGACGATCCCCGCCACACGGCCGGCGTGCTGGCGGAGATCATGGGCGGCGTGGCCGCGCCCTTCCCGCATGTGGGCAAGGGTTCGTGGGTCGCGCTCGCCGGCGACGCCCACGGCACGCTGATCGAAGTCTATCCGCGCGGCACCGAGCTCCACCAGGGCGAAGGCCATATGGACGGGTTCGCGATCGCGGGCACGCATCGCCGCCACGGCGCGGTCCACCTCGCCATCGGCACCGAACTTGCCATCGAGCGCATCTATGCGATCGGCGCGCACGAGGGTTGGACCACCAAATATTGCCGGCGCGGCGGCGCCTTCGGCGTGATCGAATTTTGGATCGACAATTGCCTGATGATCGAGGTGCTGACCGACGAGATGCAGCGCGAATATCGCGACGCGATCACCGTCCAGGACATGCTGGCCATGGTCGCCGAGGCTTCGCCGGCGGAGACTCAAGAACCTGCCTCTACCACGCCCGCAGCGGAGGCCCGCCAGCGTCAGATGGCAGCCTGAGGCCTAATTGTCGCAATCCTCGGTCGCGAGCATCTTTACGTGCGGGTAGGGCATGATCAACTCGCCGTCCGGCGCGGCCGTGAAGCTGACCTGCGTGGGGTAGGCGAATTCGATGCCCTGCGTCGCGAACGCCTTCAGCATCTCGATGAAGATCGCGTGGCGGGTCATGAAGACATATTCGTAATCGAGCGAGTGGATGTCGAACTGCAGCTCGAAGTCGAGACTTGAGGCGCCGAAGCCGATCAGGCCGCAGCGGACCATGGTGGCATGGTCATGCCCCTCGACAATGCCGCGCACCAGCTCCGGAATCCCGTCCAGCACCTCGGGCGGCGTCTGATAGGTAACCCCGAACATCTGCACCATGCGGCGGTGTTCGAGGTTGGTATAATTGTGGAGCTGCTGCTCGAGCAATTTGGCGTTGGAGACGACGACCTCCTCGCCGGAGAGCGAGCGGATGCGCGTGGTCTTGAGCCCGATCTGCTCGACCGACCCGTTGATCTGGCCGACCTTGATGCCGTCGCCCTTGCGGAACGGCTTGTCGAAGATGATCGAGAGGGCCGCGAACAGGTCCGAGAAAATGCCCTGCGCGGCGAGACCGATGGCGATGCCGCCGATGCCGAGGCCGGCGACAAGGCCGGTCACGTTCACGCCGAGATTGTCGAGGATCAGGATGATCGCGATCGCGAATACGGCCACGCTGACGAGCAGGCGGATGATGCCGATCGCCGATCCCAGCGTGCTATGCTCCTCGGCGACGCCGACGCGGTGCTGGATGAAGCCGAGGATCAGTTCGCGCGCCCAGATCGCGGCCTGGAGCGCTGCGGCGATGACGAACAGGACGTTGATCACGCGCAACAGCGCGAGCGGCGTCGCCGCATGCTCGGCAACGAGCTCCGCCGAGCACATGATGATGAAGAAGAGATTCGTCCGGGAGAGGACGCGCGCGAAGATGATGCGCCAATGGGTGTCGCCGGCCGCACCGCTGGCCATCAGGCGGCATGCCAGCGCGCGCACGCCGAGGAGCACGAGCGCGATGACGGCGCCGAGGCCGGCCGCGATCAGGATGTCGAGGCCGTTGGTGCTGATCCAGCCCGAAGTCTGGGTGGCGATCTCGACGCTCTTCTCGGACAGGTTCTCGGCGGCGTCGATCACGCTCCCGTTATTCGCGTTACTCATCAGGCTGCTTCTGCCTTCAGCTTCGCCTGTGCCTTCGCTGCCATGTCCGCTTCCGCCTGCTTCTTCGATTTGCCTTTAGCCTTTGCCTCAGCCGCGGCCTTCGCGTCCACCCTTGCCGTCTCGCCGGGGAGGGCGTCCAGGAACGCGACCAGGCCGCGCTCGGCGGCGCTCAGATATTTGGTGGCGCGCGGGAGCTTCGCCGCGCCGATCGCCCCGGCGTCCTTGGCGGCCTCGATCAGCGCAGGGTGGACATAGGATTTGCGGCTGATCGCGGGCGTGTTGCCGAGCGCCTCGGCAACCGGCGCGATCACGCTCTTCAGCCTTATCTTGTCGCTGTCGGCGGCGCGCCTGACCATCTCCTCGAATGCGATGACGCTGGCGCCCCAGGTCCGGAAATCCTTGGCGGTGAAATCGTCGCCGGTCGCCTCCTTCACGTAGCCGTTGACGTCGCTCGACGTGACCGGCCGGACCGATCCGTCCTCGTCGAGAAATTCGAACAGATTCTGGCCAGGCAGGTCCTGGGTGCGCTTGGCGATGCGGGCGAGGCTGCGGTCGTTGACGGTGACGCAGCGTTTGATCCCGTGCTTGCCGGTATAGGTGATCTGCAGGCTTCGGCTGTTCACGCGGGCGTGGCGGTTGCGCAACGTCGTGGCGCCGAAGCTTTTGTTCTCCTTGGCATATTCCTCGTTGCCGACGCGCATGTAGGTGGCGTCGATCAGGCGCACGACTGCGGCCAGCACGGTGTCGCAGCCGATCTTGCGGCGGGCCATGTCCTGCTCAACGCGCCGCCGCAGCTTCGGCAGGGCGCGCCCGAACGCGGCCAGCCGCTCATATTTGAGGGTCTCCTGCTGTTCGCGGAAGCGGGGATGGTAGCGATATTGCTTGCGGCCCTTCGCATCGTAGCCGACCGCCTGGATGTGGCCGTTCGGCTTCGGGCAGAACCAGCATCGCTCATAGGCGGGCGGCATGCCGATCCCGTTCAGCCGGTCGATCTCGTCGCGGTCGGTGATGCGTTTCCCCTGCGCATCGAAATATTGCCAGTAGCGGCCGTGGCGTTTGCGGGTGATGCCGGGAGAGGAATCTTCGACATAGCAGAGCATCGGAATCGGGGATTTCCTTTTCGTGACGGCGCGATAACCGGTCGCGACACCGCTTCGTTCCGGAACGCGCCGCGGTCGGGCTTCGTTGGAGGATCACACTTTCCCGAGGAGATATGAAGATGCCGGACATTGCCGAGGCCAGGATCCTGATGATCGCCACGGACGGCTTCGAGGATTCGGAGCTGCTGGTGCCGCGGCAGACTTTGATCGACCGCGGCGCGACCGTGACGCTCGCCTCGCTGCAACTCAGCGAGATCAAGGGCGACAACGGCAAGACGATCATGCCGGACGCGACCATATACGATGTCGACAGCAAGGACTTCGACGCCCTGGTCCTGCCCGGCGGGACCAAGAATCCGGACAAATTGCGGATGGAGGAATCGGTCGTCTACACGATCAAGAAGTTCGTCGACGCCGGCAAGCCGGTCGCGGCGATCTGCCACGGCCCTTGGCTGCTGGTCGAGGCGGACGTGGTGCGTGGCCGTACCGTGACCAGCTGGCCCTCGATCCGCACCGACCTCCGCAACGCCGGCGCCGAGGTGGTCGACAAGGAGGTGGTGGTGGACGGCAATCTCGTCACCAGCCGCAAGCCCGAGGATATTCCCGCCTTCACCGACGCATTCATCGAGCTCGTCGAGAGCGCGGACACGCGGATGGAAACCGCCTGATCAGTTTGCGACGGGCGCGGCGGTTCCTATCCAGGGCCGCCGCGCCATGGCTTTCGTGCGGGTGCCGACCCAGCCGTCGAAGCCGATCTGGACGGCGACCAGCATGAAGATGAACGGCTGGTAGGCGATGCCGACGAACAGGGCACCGACGAGGTAGATGATCTGCGCGTGCTGGAGGGCGGTCGCGAGCGGCGCAATCCACGCATCCTGGCCTTCCGCCGCGCGATAACGCCGGCGCAGAACCTCCATACGGACGAGGCCGATGCCGTGGATCAGGAGGTAGAGGGCGAGGCCCGGAAAGCCCTGCTCGCCGAGCATCTCGAAATAGGAGCTGTGATAGGCGCGGGCCGAATCCTGGTGCGCCTTGGCCTGGACGACCTGCACCGACCCGGCGGTCTGGCTGGCGACTGTCTCGACGCGCAGATTGTTGCCGAGATAGGCGTCGAAGCCGCCGCCCATCGGATGGTCCTGGGCGTAGTTCCAGGTCCAGGCCCAGACGGCGAGGCGGGTCGTCGCCGAACTGTCGGCCTGGTAGGTGGCGATCGTGCCCATGCGGCTGGTGAAGCTCTGCGGCAGGAACGGGATTGCGGCCATCATCGCGAGCCCGACGAAGGCGGCGTAGACGAAGCGGTTCTTCGCGTCGCGCAGGCTGAGCGCGCCGAGGACGGCGATGCAGACGAGGCCGGTGCGCGCCTCGGTGCCGACCGGCATCAGCAGGCAGGAGAAGATCAGGGCGTAAGCGAACAGGCGCACGCGCCAGTCGGGCGGGAAGATCGTGCCATGGCGCGACAGCCAGTGGATCACCGGGATGAGGGCGATCGAAACGGCCGAGATGATGCTGCCTTCGTAGAGGCCGCTATTGTTCTCGACCATCAGGTTGAGCGCGCCGTAGCCGCCGCCGGCCATCACCGTCTTCAGGCCGCCGACGATGACGATCGCGCCCGCCGAGAGGGTCATGAACAGCAGATAGGCCTCGATGCGAAGCTTCGTGCCGAGCGTGAAGGGGAGGAAGATGGCCCAGAAGAGCGATTTCCAGACCCAGTCCCATTTCTCCAGCGCCTCGACCGGGTAATCGGCATAGAGCGTCGTCGCGCCGCAATAAGCGAGCAGGATCAGGATCAGCCACTGCCGGCCGGCGACCCGAAAGCCGTTCTTCTTGTCGAGCAGCAGCCAGCCGCCCACCGCTACCGCCGCCGCCAGCATCGAGATCGGGATGCTGTTCAGCAGATAATAGCTCAGCCGCTGGGGCGAGACGATGTCGACATAGGCGTAGGCCAGCACCCACAGGAACGGGCGCTTCAACCCGAATGCGAGCAAGGCCGCGATGAAGGCGATGAAAGCGAGGTCACGCACCGGGCGCATCCTCGTCGTCGAGATCGGGCCGGAACAGCAGGCGCCAGGCGGCCAGGGCCATCAACCCATGCGTCAGGGCGAGCGCGAAACTGTCGATCATGTGCGTGCGGTCCCGCGGCGTTCGTTGCCAGCCTTGTAGGCACGCGCGGTTGACGCGGCGTTAAGCCCGATGTGGCAAACGCGCTCCATGCGCATTCTCCACGTCCTGGATCACAGCCTGCCGCTCCACAGCGGCTATACATTTCGGACGCGCGCGATCCTGAAGGCGCAGATTGCGCAGGGCTGGGACGTCGCCTGCCTGACTGGCGTGCGCCACGCCGCGCCGGGCCCGGATCCGGAAGTGATCGACGGAATCACCTTCTATCGGACGCCCGGCCGTGCGTCCGGCCCGCCTTTGCTGCGCGAATTGCGCGAGGTGCGGATGCTCGCCGACCGGCTCGACCGGCTGGCTGAGGAGTGGAAACCGGACCAGTTGCACGCCCACTCGCCAGTGCTGACCGCGCTGGCCGCCCTGCGTGTGGCGCGGAAGCGGAAGCTGCCCCTGCTCTACGAGATCCGCGCCTTTTGGGAGGATGCCGCGGTCGGCAACGGCACCGGGCGCGAGGGGTCGCTGCGCTATCGGCTGACGCGCCTGCTTGAAACGCACGCGGTTCGCCGGGCCGACGCCGTCGCCGTGATCTGCGAGGGGCTGCGCCGCGACCTGGTCGCGCGTGGCATCGACGCCGACAAGATTCTCGTCTCGCCCAACGGCGTCGACATGGGCATGTTCGGCCAGCCCTTGCCCTATGACCGTGACTTCGCCGAGGAACTCGGCCTGGACGGCGCAGACGTGATCGGGTTCATCGGCTCATTCTACGATTATGAAGGGCTCGACGATCTGATCGCCGCGATGCCGCTTCTGGTGGCAATGCGTCCGGACGCGCATCTGCTTCTGGTCGGCGGCGGGCCGATGGAAGCGGCGCTGAAGGCGCAGGCCGCGGCATCGCCGGCGGCGGGACGGATCCATTTCATCGGCCGCGTGCCGCACGAGCAGGTCGAGCTTTATTACGGGCTGATCGACATCCTCGCTTACCCGCGCAAGGCGATGCGGCTGACCGAGCTGGTGACGCCGCTGAAGCCGCTCGAGGCGATGGCGCAGCGCAAGCTGGTCGCGGCGTCGGACGTCGGCGGCCATCGCGAACTGATCGAGGACGGCGTCACCGGCACCCTGTTCCCGCCGGACGACCCTGCAGCCCTGGCAGCGGCGCTCGATGGGCTACTGGGCGAGCGCAACGGCTGGGAGGCGCGGCGGGACACGGCCCGCGCCTTCGTCGAGCGCGATCGTAACTGGTCATTGAACATTTCCAATTATGCTCCCGCTTATCGGAAACTGACTGGCATGGCTTTGTAATGGCATCGAAAAGCATCGTGAGGCGGGGGAGCGGCGTGCGCTTCTCACTCGATCTGCCCATGGCGGGGCTGGCCGCCTTGTCGGTTGCGTTCGTCGCTTATGCGATGCCCGACGCCTTCTTCGCCGACGCCATCGCCGGGACCGGCCTGTCCGCGATCCTGCCCGCCGCCGCACCGCCGCTCGGCCAGACCGCGCGCCTGTCAGTCATCGTTGCCGCTGCGCTGGGAACGTTCGTGCTGATCTGGCTGGTGCTGCGCGCGATCGGCAGCCGCCCTTCCGAGGCGCCGGTGCGGGCACGGTCGGCCGAAGTGCCGGCCGATCCGCCGCGACTGCGCCGTGCAGATTTCCACCCCGACGCCCCGTCGCGCCGGCCGCTCTTCGCCGGGCTGGACCTTGGCGAGCCGGCCCAAGCCGAGACGCCCGATCTGCCGCGCTTCCTGATGCCCGAACCGGATGAGGAAGTGGAAAAGGCCGAGGAAGCGGAGGAATGGCTCGAGCTCACCGAAGCCGAGATGGTTGAGCCGGTGATCGAGGATATCCCGCACGTCGAGGCATATGAGGAGGAGCCGGAGGCCGCCGAGGCCGAAGTCTATCCGGAAGACGAGATCGCCTGCCCGCCCGATGCCGGGGCCGCAGCCGTAGCCGCGGACGAACGCATGCCGACCATCCCCGAACTGATGGAACGGCTGGAGCAGGGTCTGCTCCGCCGCCAGATGCGCGAGACGCGCGTCGCGGCCGAGCCCGTCATCGACGCGGTCCCGTTCGACGATCCGGTCGACGCGCGGCTGCGTAGCGCGCTCGACGACCTTCAGAAAATGGCCGCGCGCCGGCCCTAGGCGTCCTCGACGGTCAGCGCCTCAATCCGCAGGCGCGTCCGCGGGTCGCCCGCCGGATCGGCGAACCGTTCCTCCGAAACCAGGGCGATGTCGGCGAGGATGTGGCCGCGCAGCGCAAACTCCGCGCTTTCGAGATTATCCAGGAACGAGTCGGCCGATGCCCAAGCATTCGGCCCCTCCAGCCGGAAGGTGAGGTCGTGCCGCGCCCCGGTGAAGGTGGCGCTTGCCCACTGGCGGCTGACGATCTCCTCGAACACGATGCGGTCGACTCGCTCGATCCGCGCGCAGACCGCGCGCAGCAGGGCGCTGGTGGCGTCGTTGATCAGCGGCCGCATAGCGTGCCTCCCTGCTCGCGTTCATCGATGAAAGCGCAGATGCGGGCGGCGGTGCGGGGGCGGAGCTCGCGGCCCCGGCGCAGGTCGTGGACCAGGCGTGGGTCGTTGAGCGCCGTGCGTCCGAATCCGGTGGCGGTCATGCCGGTCTTTCTGAGATGGCTCTCCACGCGCTGCAGCAGGTGCATCTGTCTCTCCTTCCGACTCGAATGTTCTCGCTATGTTCACAATCGAAGGAGATTTCCTACTTGTCTAGGAAAATTCCTATGATAGGATCGAAGAATGGACGCGCGCGCAGAATTGGAGCGCCTCATCAGGGAGCGAGGCGAGGATTATGCCTCGCTATCGCGGCTGATCGGCCGCAACGCCGCTTATGTGCAGCAGTTCATCAAGCGCGGCACGCCCAGGACCCTCGCGGAGGAGGACCGGCGCATCCTCGCGCGCTATTTCGGCGTGCCGGAGGAAAGGCTTGGCGGCCAGCCGGCTTCAGCCGACGCGGCCGGCCATGTGATCGTCCCGCATCTGGAGTTGGGCGCGTCGGCGGGGCCGGGCGCGCTGCCCGGCGACGAGCGCGCGAAATCCCATTTCGCCTTCGATTCCCAATGGCTTAAACGGCTTGGGGCGGGCGACGTGCGCGGGCTCTCGATCATCGGCGTCGAGGGCGATTCGATGGTCCCGACCCTGGCCGACGGCGACGAGATCATGGTCGATCGCAGCGATGTCGCGGGCCGGCTGCGCGACGGCATCTACGTGCTACGGATCGAGGATGCGCTGATGGTGAAGAGGCTGTCGGTCAATCCGGTCGCGCGGACCGCTTCGATCAGCAGCGACAATTCCGCCTATCCGAGCTGGCCCGATTGTCCGCTCGACGAGATTGACGTGGTCGGTCGCGTGGTGTGGGCCGGGCGGAGGATCGCCTAGCGGCGCCGATCCCGCCGCCACAGCACCACGGCGAGGATCACGCCGGTGGCGAGGCCGACGACGAAGCCGGCGCTCGGCTGGCCGACGATCATGCCCGCGACGGAGCCGACGATGACGCTGGCAGCAATGAGGAAGCCGCCGGCCTGGGTGCGGTTGGACTGGGGTGCGTTCATGCGCGGTCCTTTGGCAGGTCGCCGCCCGCGATGCCAGCCCCTGGATGGTGAAGATCGCGTTGACCCAGCCGGTGCGCCATTTTGAAACCCGGGCGGGCTAGACGCAAAGCGGACGCTAAGAACACAAGATGCGGGGACCTCTTGCGAGAGCATATCCATGTGGATCGCGCGGCATTGGCCGAAGCGACCGAATTGATGCAGCATTATGGCGAGCTCGCGCAGACGGAGGCGGCCGACCGGGCCGACCGCAGCCGGACGCTCGGCAACGTCATCCATTTCTGCCATTGGCGGCAGATCGAGCGCGCGATCACGATGCTCCGTGGCGAAGACGTGACGGACACGGTCCACTAGGGTTAACGCCCTTATAATCCCGCTGGCGGAGCGCTCCGCCCCCGGCTAGATTTCGCTTTATGTTGCAAGTCGCTGCGGGGCGGCGTGTGGCGGCCGCTCTGGCCGTCGCTGCCCTCACTCTCACCCATCATCCGGCGCGAGCGCAGGAGAGCAGCGGCTTGGACGAGCTTGACCAGCCGCTCGACCCTTCGGCGCCGCTCGCTCCGATGCCCGACCTCGGCGTCGAATGGCCGGATATGGAAGAGGAGCCGGGCGAGATCGCCGATGCGCCCGATACCAGCATCGCCGATGCGGCGAGCGAGCGCCGCTACACCGTGCGGATCGAAGGGCTGGAGGGCGTCGGGTCAGAGGCGCTTCTCCTCCAGTTCAAGCAATTGTCCGCGCTCGAGCAGGATGCGGACGACACTGCCAACGCCGCCCAGATCGATCGGCGCGCGCGCGCCGACGCCGACCTACTGAGCGAATTGCTGCGGGCCTGGGGCTACTATGACGCGCTCGTGCGCACCCGTGTCGAAGCAGGCGCGGCGGCCAATGTGGCGCAGGTGACGCTCGAGGCCGAGCCGGGCCCGCAATATCGCTTCGCCGAAGTCCGCCTGCCCGGGATCGAGGGGGCAGGCGAGGACGAAGCCGCGTTGCGGCAGGCGTTCGGGGTCGAGGAAGGCGAGCCGGTCAACGCCGCCGACGTGACGACCGGCGAGGCGGCGCTCCGGATCGAGCTGGGCAAGCGCGGCTATGCGTTCGCCGATGTCGGCAAGCTCGACATCGCCGTCGACCACGAAACGCGCACGGCGACGCTGGTGCTGCCGGTCGAACCGAAAGGCGCGCGGCAGTTCGGGCGCATCGTCGTCGAAGGCGATCGGCTGTTCTCCGCCAAGCATATCCAGCGCATCGCTCGGTTCGATCCGGGCGACCGCTACGAACAGCCGTTGCTCGAGGATCTGCGTCGGGCCCTGGTCGCCACCGGCATCGTCTCGTCGGTCAGCCTGCGGCCGATCGACGATCCCGCGACCAAGACGGTCGACATCGCCGTCGCGCTGGAGCCGGCGCCGATGCGGACCATCGCCGGCGCGGCCGGCTACGGCACCGGCGAGGGCGTCCGGGTCGAGGCGAGCTGGCAGCACCGCAACCTGATCCGCCCAGAAGGCGCCGTCACCTTCCGCGGCGTCGCCGGCACGCGCGAGCAGCTCATCTCCGCCACCCTGCGCCGCAACAATTTCCGCAAGCGCGACCAGGTGCTGACCGCGCAAGCGGCGGCCAGCCATGTCGAGCGCAATGCCTATGACGCCCGCACCTTCCTGCTGGGCGCCGGGATCGAGCGCCGCAGCAACATCATCTGGCAGAAGAAATGGACCTGGTCGCTCGGCGCCGATCTGATCGCTTCGGACGAACGCGACGTCGACATCGACAGCGGCACGACGCGACGGCGCACCTTCCTGATCGGCGCGCTGCCGGCGAGCCTCTCCTATGACGGCTCGAACGACCTGCTCGATCCGACCCGCGGCTTCCGCCTGTCGGGGCGCTTCTCGCCCGAAGCGTCGCTGCAGGACGGCACGTTCGGCTATTCGCGGGTCCAGCTCGACGGCAGCTTCTACCAGCCGGTTTCCGACACGGTGACGATCGCCGGGCGGGCGCGGCTCGGCACGATCTTCGGCGCCAGCCGGGACCGCATCGCGCCGTCGCGCCGCTTCTACGCCGGCGGTGGCGGATCGGTGCGCGGCTACGGCTTCCAGAAGCTCGGGCCGCGCGACCCGATCTTCGACGATCCGATCGGTGGCCGCAGCCTTGCCGAGTTCGCGCTCGAGGCGCGGGTCCGGGTCGGCAATTTCGGGATCGTGCCGTTCATCGACGCCGGCAACATCTACACGTCGCCGCTGCCGGAGATCGACCATCTCCGCTTCGGCGCCGGCCTCGGCGTGCGCTACCACACCAATTTCGGCCCGATCCGGGTCGATGTCGGCACGCCGCTCAACCGGCGCAGCGGCGACGACCGAATCGCGGTTTACGTCTCGCTGGGCCAGGCCTTCTGATGGCCGACCAGGCGCCCGCGCCGATCGCCGGGGCGGAAGGCGAGCCGCCCGTCCGCCGCCGGCGGGGACGCTGGGCGTCGTCGCTCGCCAAAGGGGTGGTCGGGCTGCTGGTCGCGCTCGCATTGGCCTTCGCCGGCCTGCTCGCCTTCCTCGACACCGACGCCGGGCACCGCTTCCTCGCCGATCGCATCGCCGCGCTCAGCCCCTCGTCGGGGCTCAAGGTCCGGATCGGCCGGATCGAGGGGTCGATCTGGGGCGACACGCAGCTGATCGACGTGCGCGCCTACGATCCCGACGGGCTGTTTCTCGAATCCCCCCGCATCGAGATGGACTGGCAGCCGATCGCCTGGCTCACCAACCGGCTGGTGGTCGACGATCTGACCTCCGAGCTGGTCGTGCTGCACCGCCTTCCCAAGCTGATCCCGAGCGAGGAGCCGCGGCCGATCCTGCCCGGTTTCGACATTCGCATCGGGCGGCTGGAAATCGCGCAGCTCCGGTTCGAGAAAGCGGTCACCGGCGAGGTGCGGATCGCGCGCGTCACCGGCGAGGCCGACATACGCTCCGGCCGCGCCCTGGTCGACCTCAAGGCCAAGGTGCGCGGCGGTGGCGACGAACTTAGCCTGCTGCTCGATGCCGAGCCCGACCGCGACCACTTCGATCTCGACGTACGGCTAGCGGCGCCGGAAAACGGCGTGGTTGGCGCGATCCTCGGCACCAAGCGGCCGATCGCCCTGCAGATTGCGGGCGACGGCAGCTGGAGCGCCTGGGCCGGCACCGCGCGGCTCGATCTCTCGGGCCAGCGCGCCGCCGATTTCGCGCTGAAGGCCGAAAAGGGCCGCTACCGCCTGTCGGGCGAGCTTGCGCCGGCGCAGTTCCTGAAGGGCAAGCTGATGCGCCTTTCCGCGCCGGCGATCCTGGTCAACGCGCACGCCACGCTCGTCGACCGGCGGCTCGACGGGGCGCTGTCGCTGCGCTCGCAGGCCCTGCGGGTCGAGAGCAAGGGCGTGATCGACCTCGCCCGCAGCGGCTTCGATGACGTCCGCGTCGGCGCCGAATTGCTGCAGCCCAAGGCCCTGTTCCCCAACATGAGCGGCCGCGACGTCCGGCTGACGGTGTTGCTCGACGGTCCGTTCAAGCGCGCGGGCTTCACCTATCGCCTGACCTCGCCGCACGTCGCCTTCGACGATACCGGCTTCGACGACGTTCGCGCCGAAGGGCGCGGCCGCCTGTCCGATCCGCCCGTCACTGTGCCGCTGCGCCTATTCGCGCGGCGCGTGACCGGCGTGGGCGATGTCGCCGGCGGCATCCTGGCGAACCTCTCGGTGGACGGCGTGCTCAAGGTCACCGGCAAGCGCCTGACCGGCGAGGGGATGACGCTGAGCTCCGACAAGCTCAAGGGCAAGGTCAGCGTCTTCGTCGATCTTACCGAGGGCGGCACCTATCAGGTCATCCTGTCGGGTGGGCTGACGCGCTATCTGATCCCCGGCCTCGGCGTCGTCGACGTCACCAGCGAGCTCAAGATCGTGGAAGGGCCCGGCGGCAAGGGCACGATCGTGACCGGCAAGGGCCGCGCCTGGGTGCGCCGTTTCGACAATGGTTTCCTCGCCGGGCTGTCGGGCGGGCTGCCGCAGATCGAGACCGATCTCGTGCGCGGCACCGACAAGATTCTCCATTTCCGCAATTTGCGGCTGACCGGCCCGTCGATCGCGATCCAGGGCAACGGCCTGCGCCGCAACGACGGCACGTTCCTGTTCGAAGGCACGGGGCGGCAGGCCAAATATGGCCCGTTCACGATCCGGCTGGACGGGCGGATCGACCGGCCGAAGATGACGATCCGGCTGCAGCGGCCCAACGACGCGATGGGGCTGGCGGACGTGCTGCTGAACCTCGATCCCAACGCGCAGGGCTTCGCCTATCGCGCCGAGGGGCAGTCCCATCTGGGCCCCTTCCAGTCTCACGGCGCGATCCTGCTGCCCCAGGGCCAGCCGGCACTGATCCAGATCGCGGCGCTGCAGCTTTCCGGCACGACCGCGAGCGGCACGCTCCGCGCCGATCCGGGCGGGTTCAGCGGCACTCTCGCCGTGGCCGGCGGCGGGCTCGACGGGCAGCTGGCGTTCAGCCCGGTCGGCGATGTGCAGCGGATCGAAGCGCATCTGACGGCGAACGACGCCCGCTTTGCCGGTGCGACCCCGCTCACCATCCGCCGCGGCAAGCTCGACGGCGTGATCCTGCTCGATCCGGCCGGGACCTCGGTCGAGGCGACAATGAGCGCGCGCGGATTGAGCCGCGGCGGCCTGTCGCTCGCGCGGCTCGACGCCCAGGCCAGTATGCGCGGCGGCACGGGGCGGATCCGCGCCGACATCGCCGGCACCCGCGGCCGCGATTTCGTGTTCCGCACGGTCGCCGACATCGCCCCCGGGCGGGTGCGGCTGACCGGGGGAGGGACGGTCGACCGCAGGCCGATCGAGCTCAGCGAGCCGGCGGTCCTCACCCAGACCGAGGATGGCTGGCGCCTGTCGCCGACGGCGCTCACCTTTGCGGGGGGCAACGCCACCGTCTCCGGCCTGTTCGGCAAGGATGCGAACGAACTCAACGCGCGCATGGAGCGGATGCCGCTGACCGTGCTCGACATTGGCTGGCCGCGGCTGGGGCTGGGCGGCATCGCGTCGGGCACGGTCAGCTATCGCGAGCCGAAGGGAGACGGCGCGCCGACCGGCGACGCCAACCTGCGCGTGCGCGGGCTGACGCGGGCGGGCCTGGTTCTCTCGTCGCGGCCGGTCGACATCGGCCTTGTCGCCAAGCTCGACGGGCGCAACGCGGCGATGCGCGCGATCGCGGTCAGCGAAGGCCGGACGATCGGGCGCGCGCAGGCGCGGATCTCGCCGGTCGGGACCAGCGGCAGCCTGGCCGAGCGGCTGACGCGGGCACCGCTCTTCGCCCAGCTCCGTTACAACGGACCCGCCGATACGTTGTGGCGGCTGACCGGGCTGGAGATGCTCGATCTCAGCGGGCCGGTGGCAGTCGGCGCCGACGCGCGCGGCACGATCGATAATCCGCAGATCCGCGGCTCGGTCCGCACCAGCGGCGCCCGCCTCGAAAGCGCGGTCAGCGGCACGGTGATCGAGAATATCCAGGCGAGCGGGCGTTTCGGCGGCTCGCGGCTGGTGATCGACAGCTTCGCCGGAACGACCAAGAAGGACGGGCGCGTGCGCGGCCGCGGCACGTTCGACCTCGCCGCCGCCAACGGTTTCGGGATGGATATCGCGCTCGAGACGCAGGCCGCGCAATTGATCGATCGCGACGATTTGAAGGCCCAGGTGACGGGACCGCTCACGATCCGTTCGGACGGCTCTGGCGGCACGATCGCCGGCGATCTCGCTTTGGTCAGCGGCAGCTTCCGCCTCGGCAGCGCCACGGCGGCGGCCCAAGTGGCGCGGATCCCGGTGCGCGAACTCAACCGCCCCGACGATGAAGCGCCCGCGCCGCGGCCGGTGCGGCCCTGGGCGCTCGACCTCAAGGTCCGGGGCGATAAGCGCCTGACCGTCACCGGCCTCGGCATCAACAGCGAATGGGGCACGGACCTGAAGATCGCCGGGACCGTCACCGCTCCGCGCATCACCGGCGAGGCCGAATTGGTGCGGGGCACGTACGATTTCGCCGGCCGGCGCTTCGATCTGGAACGCGGCACGATCCGCTTCCAGGGCGAGAGCCCGATCAATCCCCTGCTGGACATCGTCGCGGAAGGCGGGGTGCAGGGGCTGAACGCGACGATCCGGGTCACCGGGCGCGGCCAGAAGCCCGAAATCGCCTTCACCAGCACGCCGGCCTTGCCCGAGGACGAACTGCTGAGCCGGCTGCTGTTCGGCACCTCGATCACCAACCTGTCGGCGCCCGAAGCGCTGCAGCTCGCCGCCGCCGTTGCGAGCCTGAACGATACCGGCGGCGGGCTCGATCCGATCAATGCCGTGCGCACCGCGACCGGGCTCGATCGCCTCCGCATCCTGCCGGCCGACATCAGCACCGGGCAGGGGACCTCGATCGCGGCGGGCAAATATATCGGCCGGCGCGTCTATGTGGAGGTGATCACCGATGGCCGCGGCTATTCGGCCACGCAGGTCGAATATCAGATCACGCGCTGGCTCTCGCTCCTCTCGAGCATCTCCACGATCGGGCGCGAGAGCGTGAACGTGCGGGTTTCCAAGGATTATTGAGCGTCTCCAGCCCGTCGATCGCAGCATCTCGACGAATGGCCCGGAAGCCGCCATTGTGCGCGCAAACAAGAATTCGGGGGTCTGAATGGGTAACTGGAACGCGCGCAAGCGCATCGTCGGCCGCGAGGAAATGGCGGCCGAACACCGGCTGACGCAGAGCCTGAGCTGGCCCCATCTGATTGCCCTCGGCGTCGGCGCGATCGTCGGCACCGGCATCCTCACCCTGATCGGGGTCGGCGCCGACAAGGCCGGGCCTGCGGTCATCCTCTCCTTCCTGATCGCCGGCTTGATCTGCGCCTGCGCCGCGCTCGCTTATGCCGAGATGGCGACGATGATCCCGGCCTCGGGCAGCGCCTATACCTATTCCTACGTGGTGATCGGCGAGCTCGTCGCCTGGGTGATCGGCTGGAGCCTGATCCTCGAATACAGCCTGGTGGTAAGCGCGGTCGCGGTCGGCTGGTCCGGTTATGCCGCGCCCTTGCTCCAGGCCTGGCTCGGCTTTCCGATGGATCTAATGCAGGGGCCGCACGCCGGCGGCGTGGTCAACCTGCCCGCCATCTTCATCATCGCCGTCGTCGCCGGCCTGCTGATGCTCGGCACCAAGGAAAGTGCGACGCTTAACGCCGCGCTCGTGATTGTGAAGATCGTCGCCCTGATCGTGTTCGTCGTGGTGGCGCTGCCTTATTTCAATGCCGCCAATCTCGAGCCGTTCATGCCGCACGGCTTCGGCAAGGCGATGGGCCCCGACGGCGTCGAGCGCGGCGTGATGGCGGCCGCGGCGATCATCTTCTTCGCCTTTTACGGCTTCGACGCGATCGCTACCGCCGCCGAGGAAACCAAGAATCCGGGACGCGACCTCGCGATCGGCATCGTCGGCTCGATGCTCGTCTGCGTCGCCATCTACATCCTGGTCGCGGTCACCGCCGTGGGCGTGCTGCACTATGCCGAATTCGCCAACACGCCCGAGCCGCTGGCGCTGATCCTGCGCAACCTCGGCCAGTCGGGAGCGGCGACCTATCTCGGCGTCTCGGCGGTCATCGCGCTGCCGACCGTGCTGCTCGCCTTCCTCTACGGCCAGAGCCGCATCTTCTTCGTGATGGCGCGCGACGGCCTGCTGCCGATGAGCCTCGCGAAGGTGTCGCCGCGCACCGGCACGCCGATCCGCATCACGGTGATCACCGCGATTCTGGTGGCGATCATCGCCGGGCTGCTGCCGATCGACGAGATCGCCGCTTTGGCCAATGCCGGCACGCTCGCGGCCTTTACCGCGGTCGCCGCCTGCATGCTGATCATGCGTCGACGCGCGCCGGACGTGCCCCGCAAGTTCAGCACCCCGCTGCCGTGGCTGGTCGGCGCCATCGCGATCCTCGGCTGCATCTATCTGTTCTTCAGCCTGCCGTCGCAGACCCAGCTCTATTTCCTGGTCTGGAACGTCATCGGCCTCGGCGTCTACCTGGCTTACGGAAGCCGGCGGTCGCTCGCCACCGCGTGAGGCGGCGGCGCTTAAGGGAGACTGAGGGTGCACGACAGGAGCGCCGAGGACCGCCGCCATCGGCTGCGCAACATCATCGGCGGCTCGGCGGGCAATCTGGTCGAATGGTATGATTGGTACGTCTATTCGGCTTTCACCCTCTATTTCGCGCCGGCCTTCTTCCCGTCGGGCAACCGCACCGCCGAGCTGCTGAGCGCGGCCGCGGTGTTCGCGGTCGGCTTCCTGATGCGGCCGATCGGCGCCTGGCTGATGGGCATCTATGCCGACCGCAAGGGCCGCAAGGCGGGGCTCACCCTGTCGGTGTCGCTGATGTGCGCCGGATCGCTGCTGATCGCGGTGACGCCGGGCTATGCCAGCATCGGTTCCTGGGCGCCGGCGATCCTGGTGCTCGCGCGGCTGATGCAGGGTCTCAGCGTCGGCGGCGAATATGGCGCCAGCGCCACGTACCTGAGCGAGATGGCGGGGCGCCAGCGGCGCGGCTTCTTCTCCAGCTTCCAATATGTGACCCTGATCTCGGGCCAGCTGATCGCGCTCGGCGTGCTGATCGTGCTGCAGGCGAGCATGTCGGAAGCCGCGCTCGAGCAATGGGGCTGGCGCATTCCCTTCTTCATCGGCGCCGGCCTCGCCGTGGTCGTCTTCTGGATCCGCCGCCGTCTGGCCGAGACCGAGAGTTTCCACAATGCGCAGGGCGTGGACGCGCCCAAATCCAGCACCTTCAGCCTGTTCCGCAACCATCCGCGCGAGGCGTTCCTGGTGATGGCGCTGACCGCGGGCGGCACGCTCGCCTTCTACGCCTACACGACCTACATGCAGAAATTCCTGGTCAACACGTCCGGCTTCGGCCGCGAGACGGCGACCCAGATCACGGCCGCGGCCCTGTTCCTGTTCATGCTGCTCCAGCCGGCGGCCGGCGCATTGTCGGACCGCTGGGGCCGCAAGCCCTTGATGGTCGGCTTCGGCTTTGCCGGGCTGCTGCTCACCTATCCGATCTTCACAGCGCTTGAGACGGTGCGCGATCCTATCGCGGCCTTCCTGCTGGTGCTCACCGCATTGGTGATTGTCACCGGCTACACGTCGATCAACGCGGTGGTGAAGGCGGAGCTGTTCCCGGCCCATATCCGCGCGCTTGGCGTCGCTTTGCCTTATGCGCTCGCCAACACGCTCTTCGGCGGCACCGCCGAATATGTCGCGCTGTGGTTCAAGACGCAGGGCATGGAGAGCGGCTTCTACTGGTACGTGACCGCCATGATCGGCGTCTCGCTGATCGTCTATTTGCGGATGCGCGATACCCGCCACCACAGCCAGATCCTGGAAGACTGAGCCTCAGGCGCGGGCACCAACCGCCGTCCCGCTCGTTGAATGGGCGAAGATCCAGAATGGAGATGATCCGTGCTTGAACGCCATCGCGGCGGCAACCTCGCCGACCCGGAAATCCTCGACGCGGAGCTCCATCCGGACGCGCGCCTCCGCTACATCCAGCGCCGGCTGCAGGAAGAAGAGGGGCTGCGCCTCACCATCGACAACATCGCCTATGTGCTGAGGCTCGCGGACGAGTTCGCCGCAGAGCCTGCAGACTGACCAGCGAGAGAAAGGGTTTAAAGATGAGCGACAAGCGACCCAGCGACCCGGAAGCGCAGCAGAAATTCAGCGGGCGCGAGAGCGGCCTCGGCGGTGGCGATTCCGGCGGCGGCGCCTATCCCAACCCGCATACCGGCAAGAAGCCGCAATCCGGAGGCTTCATGGGCCACGGCGGGCAGACCGAGATGGCCTATCACGGTACGGGGCAGCTCGGCGAAGACAAGGTCGGCGAAAATGCGAACGCCCCGACGCAGAAGACGCGGCCGGGCGAGGACAAGGGCGAGTAGCCGCGCCGAAAAATCCCCGCGCTCTTTTGGAGAGCGCGGGGAGAAACGGCTTAGCCGCTATAATACATGTCGAATTCGACCGGGCTCGGCGTGGTTTCCCAGCGCATCACTTCGGCCCACTTCGTCTCGATATAGGCGTCGATCTGGTCGTCGGAGAAGACGTCGCCCTTGGTGAGGAAGTCGCGGTCGTTCTGGAGCGAGACCAGGGCCTCGCGCAACGAGCCGGCGACGGTCGGCACATTGACCAGTTCGGCCGGCGGCAGATCGTACAGGTTCTTGTCGATCGCTTCGCCCGGATGGAGACGGTTCTGGATGCCGTCGAGGCCGGCCATGACCAGAGCCGCATAAGCCAGATACGGATTGGCGAGCGGATCGGGGAAGCGGCACTCGACGCGCTTCGCCTTCTCGCCCGAGCCGTAGGGGATGCGGCACGAGGCCGAGCGGTTGCGGCTCGAATAAGCGAGCAGAACCGGTGCCTCGAAGCCCGGCACCAGGCGCTTGTAGCTGTTGGTCGTCGGGTTGGTGAACGCGTTCAAGGCCTTGGCGTGCTTGATGATGCCGCCGATGAAGTAGAGCGCGGTGTCGGACAGGCCGGCATAGCCGTTGCCGGCGAAGAGCGGCTTGCCCTCGTTCCAGATCGACAAATGGGTGTGCATGCCCGAACCGTTATCCTGCGCGATCGGCTTGGGCATGAAGGTCGCGGTCTTGCCGTAGGCATGGGCGACCATGTGGACCACATATTTGTAGATCTGCATGCGGTCGGCAGTCTCAACCAGCTTGCCGAAGGTCATGCCGAGCTCATGCTGACCGGCGGCGACCTCGTGATGGTGCTTGTCCATCGGCAGGCCCATCTCGATCATCGTCGACATCATCTCGGCGCGGATGTCGATTGCGCTGTCGACCGGCGCGACCGGGAAGTAGCCGCCCTTGGCGCGCGGACGGTGGGCGAGGTTGCCGCCCTCATATTCGCGGCCGGTATTGGTCGGCAGCTCGATGTCGTCGATGCGGAAATAGGACGTGGCGTAGCCGTCCTCGAAGCGGACGTCGTCGAACATGAAGAATTCGGCTTCCGGCCCCACATAGACGGTGTCGCCGATGCCGGTCGTCTTGAGATAGGCCTCGGCGCGCTTGGCGGTCGAGCGCGGGTCGCGGGCGTAGAGCTCGCCGGTGCCCGGATCGACCACGTCGCAGAACAGGATCAGCATCGGCGTCGCCGAGAAGGGATCGACATAGACGGCGTCGAGGTCGGGCTGGAGCGTCATGTCGCTCTCGTTGATCGCCTTCCAGCCCTCGATCGAGGAGCCGTCGAACATGAAGCCGTCGTTGAGCTGATCCTCGTCGATCAGGCTGGCGGTCATGGTGAGGTGCTGCCACTTGCCCCTGGGATCGGTGAAGCGCAGGTCGACCCACTCGATCTCCTGGTCCTTGATCATGCTCAGAATCTTGCCGGCGTCGTTGGCCATTCTACTGTTCCTTCACTTCGTTCCCCGGCGAAAGCCTGGGTCCAGTCTTTTGAACTCATCTGGGCCCCGGCTTTCGCCGGGGAGCTTGTCCGTCAGATCGCCTCGGAGCCGCGCTCGCCGGTGCGGATGCGGAGCGCTTCCTCGATCGAGCTGACGAAAATCTTGCCGTCGCCGATGCGGCCGGTGCGGGCCGCGGTCGCGATCGCCTCGACGACGCGCTCGGCGAGATTGTCTTCGACGACGACCTCGAGCTTCACCTTGGGGAGGAAGTCGACGACATATTCGGCGCCGCGATAGAGCTCCGTATGGCCCTTCTGGCGGCCGAAGCCCTTGGCCTCGAAGACGGTGATTCCCGAGACGCCCACATCATGCAGGGCCTCCTTCACCTCATCGAGCTTGAACGGCTTGATGATGGCTTCGATCTTTTTCACTTAGGAAACTCTCGTGCTGTGTGGCGCGAGATCACACGGATTTCCCGGGCCCGTCCAGCCGATTCGGGGCGCTGGTGAACATTTCACGGCGGGGCGGGATCGCCCTGTCGCGCCCGCGTGCGGATCAGGCGTAAGGCGGCTGGTGAAGGCTCTTGGGGCTGGTCGTGAAGATCTCGCAGCCGTCCTCGGTGATACCGATCGAATGCTCGAACTGGGCCGAGAGGCTGCGGTCGCGCGTGACCGCCGTCCAGCCGTCCTCGAGCACCTTGCAGCCCGGCTTGCCGATATTGATCATCGGCTCGACCGTGAAGATCATGCCGGGGCGCAGCTCCGGGCCGGTGCCGGGGCGGCCGACATGGACGACCTCGGGCGCGTCGTGGAACAGCCGCCCCACGCCGTGGCCGCAGAAATCGCGGACGACGCCGTAGCGGTGCTTCTCGGCATGGCTCTGGATGGCGTGGCTGATGTCGCCGAGATGGTTGCCGGGCTTGGCCTGCTCCAGCCCCAGCATCAGGCACTCGTAGGTGACCTGGACTAGCTTCTTCGCCTTGATGGGAACGTCGCCGCACAGATACATGCGGCTGCTGTCGCCGTGCCAGCCGTTCAAAAGCGGCGTCACGTCGACGTTCAATATGTCGCCGTCCTTCAGCGTCCGGTCGCCCGGAATGCCGTGGCAGACGACGTGGTTGATCGAGATGCAGCAGCTGTGCGTGTAGCCCCGATAGCCCAGGGTCGCGGGATAGCCTCCGGCATCGCGGATCATGCGATTGACGATCGAGTCGAGCTCGGCGGTGGTGACGCCCGGGACCACGTGGGGCACGAGCGCGTCGAGGATTTCGGCGGCGAGGCGGCCGGCGGCGCGCATCCCGGCGAAGCCTTCGGGCCCGTGGAGCTTGATCGCGCCGCTTCGGGCCGACGCGGTGTCGCCCTTCTCCATCGTCAGATATTCGGTCATGGCCGCCATATAAGCCCTCGGCCATGGCTTGGCGAGCCCCGGAGCCACCGTTATGGCGGGCGGAATGGCAAGCGAACGGATCTGGACGGCCGGGCTCCTCATCATCGGCGACGAGATCCTCTCGGGCCGGATCCAGGACCGAAACGTCTCGCCGATCGCGACCTGGCTCAACCTGCAGGGCATCCGCCTCACCGAGGTCCGGATCGTGCCGGACGTGCACGAGCGGATCGTCGAGGCGGTCAACGCGCTCCGGACCGGCAACGACTATCTGTTCACCACCGGCGGCATCGGCCCCACCCATGACGACATCACCGTCGATGCGATCGCGGCCGCGACCGGCGTCGGCGTTGAAATCCACCCGAGGGCGCGGGCGGCGCTGGAAAGCTATTATGCCGCGAAGGGCGGGCTGACCGAGGCGCGCTTGCGAATGGCGCGGGTGCCGGCCGGCGCCGACCTGATCGAGAATCGCATGTCGGGCGCGCCGGGCATCCGCCATGGCAATATCTTCATCCTAGCGGGCGTGCCGCACATCGCCGGCATGATGCTCGAGGCGCTGTCGGGCACGCTCGAGGGCGGCAAGCCCTTGCTGTCGCGCACCATCGGCTGCTGGGTGCCGGAGAGCGAAGTGGCCGACCTATTGCGCGAGACCGAGGTGACGCACGACGGCTGCCAAATCGGCTCCTATCCCTTCTTTCGCGCCGGCAAGGTGGGCGCGAACTTCGTCGTCCGCTCGACCAGCGAGAACGCCCTCGAGGCGTGCGTCTACGATCTCGTGCGGCGGCTTGAAGAGGATGGCCGGCAAGTGATGGAGGAGGGGATATGAACACCGAACTGACCGTGCTCGCCTGGGGGTGCCTCCTGGCCTTGGTCCATATCTTCGCCGCCGTGCGGGTGAAGACGCGGCAATATGGCACCAAATGGAATATGGGCGCGCGCGACGAGGAACTGCCGCCGCCGCAACCGATCGTCGGCCGGCTCGCGCGGGCGCAGGCCAATTATTTCGAGACCTTCCCGATCATGGCCGCGGCGATTCTGATCGTGAGCGTGTCCGACCGCACCGACTGGCTGACCGAGATCGGCGCGATCACCTGGCTGGCCGCGCGGGTCGTCTACCTGCCGCTCTACGCGATGGGCATTCCGCGCGTGCGCACCCTCGTGTTCCTGATCAGCGTGCTCGGTATCCTGCTCGTCCTGCGCAACGCCCTCTGGGGCTGACCTACTCCGCGCGCCGATAATTCCAGGTCTGCGTATTGGCGCCGCCGGGCCCGGAGACGGTCGCGACGAGACGGTCGCCGGCCCGACGATATGCGATGCGGGTCGGAAAATCGTGCGCCGGATTGACGAAGACGATGCTCTCGGCAGCCGCGGATTCGACGCGGAAGGCGACGGCCGGCTTGCCTTGGGGAGAGCCGTAGAAGTGGAGCCTGCCCGCTTCGTCGCGGGCGATCCGCATATATTCGAACCAGGTGGCGCTTTGGCCCTTCCCGCTGAGGCTGGTGCCGAGCATCACGCCGCCCCGCGGCGGCGCCCAGCGCTCCTCGGTCCAGCTCCCGGCCTGCTCGGTCTCCCACGCGCCCGCGAGCCACGCCGGCGCTTTCGGCTCCGGCGGAGCGGCGCCGATCAGCAAGGCGGCGGCGAGGATGAGGCGGGCAGGCTGCATGACGGATCCTCCTGCGCGCGACCCTATCACGAGAAAGAAGCCGCCGCCTCTTCGATCGCTCCGTAGATCGCGTCGAGATCGGCTTCCTCGATGCAATAAGGCGGCATCACATAGACGGTGTTGCCGAGCGGGCGGAGCAGCAGGTCGCGGTCGCGGAAGAAAGCGAGCAGCCGCGGGCCGAGCGCGGACAAATAGGAGCCGCTGCCGTCCGCGATCTCCAGCGCGGCGATGGTGCCGATCTGTCTCTTGTTTTCGACCCCCTTGAGGCCCGCCAAGCGCTCGGCCTGACGGCGGGCCAGCGCGGCCACCCGCTCCAGAACGGGCTCGTCGCGCCAGATCGCGATATTGGCGTTGGCGGCGGCGCAGGCGATCGGGTTGGCGGTGTAGCTCGACGAGTGGAAGAACTGCTTGGCCCGGTCCTGCGAGACATGGGCTTCGAAGATCGGCGGCGTGGCGAGGGTGACCGCGAGCGGGACCGCGCCGCCGGTCAGGCCTTTCGACAGGCAGAGTATGTCGGGCACGATCCCGGCCTGTTCGCAGGCGAGCAGGGTGCCGGTGCGGCCCCAGCCGGTCATCACCTCGTCGGCGATGAACAGGACGCCGTGGCGCGCGCAGATGGCGCGCATCTCGGCCAATATGGCGGCCGGGTAGAAGAGCATGCCGCCGGCGCCGAGCACGAGCGGCTCGACGATGAAAGCGGCCGGCGCCGCGCGGCAATAGGCTTCGAGCGCGTCGAGCGTCTCCTGCTCGTGCCCTGCGGGGAAGGGCACGGTGCCGACGTCGAACAGCAAGGGCTCGTAACTCTGGTTGAAGACGCCGCGCGCGCCGACTGACATCGCGCCGATCGTGTCGCCGTGATAGCTGTGCTCCATCACGAGGATGCGGTGCCGCGGCGCGCCGCGATTGGCCCAGTAACCGAGCGCCATCTTGAGCGCGACCTCGACGCTGGTCGAGCCGCTGTCCGAGAAGAATACGTGGGCGAGCGGCGCCGGCATCATCTCGACGAGCGATCGCGCCAGCGTCTCGGCCGGCTCGTGCGTCCAGCCCGCGAAGATGATCTGGTCGAGCTTTCCGGCCTGCTCCGCGATCGCCGCCATGATGCGCGGGTGGCAGTGGCTGTGGGTCGTCACCCACCAGGAGGAGATGGCGTCGACGATGCGGCGCCCCTCCGCCGTGTAGAGAGCGGCGCCCTCAGCGCGGGTGACGAGCGGGATCGGCTCGCCAAGGCCGTGCTGGGTGAACGGATGCCAGACCGGCGAGCTCACCGGAAATCGGCCAGGTCGAAATGGGCCGCGAAAGCGGCAGCGAGGGCTCGCGGATCGAGCCGATCCAGGAGCGGCAGGCGACCGAGCCGCTTCACCCCGCCCAGCTTGGCGACGATCGCCTCATTGTCCTCGTTCGCCTCGCCGACAAAGGCGACACCGAGGATCGGGATGCGGCGCGCGCGGAGCGCCTCGATCGAGAGCAGGCTGTGGTTGATCGTGCCGAGCCCGGTGCGGGCGATCAGCACGACGCGATGGCCCCAGCGCGCGAACAGGTCGGCATAAAGAAGGTCGCGCGTCACCGGCACGAGCAGCCCGCCGGCGCCTTCGACCACGAGCGGATCGAGATCCGGCGGGGTGAGCCTGTCCGGGTCGATCGTCACGGCGTCCAGCTCCGCGGCGAGGTGCGGCGAACGCGGCGCAGAGAGGCGATAGGCCTCGGCCAGGATTCGGTCCGGCGCGAGGCCCGACAAGCCGGCCACGGTCGCGCTGTCGCTCGCTTCCTCGAGCCCCGACTGGATCGGCTTCCAATAATGGCCGCCGAGCGCCCCGGCGAGCGCGGCGGCGAAGATCGTCTTGCCGATGCCGGTGTCGGTGCCGGTGACGATTATCGTCATGCCCAAGCCGCCTCGATCGCGTCGCCCAGCGCCGCCACCGCCGCCTCGTCGACATTGAGCGTGAGCGAGATGCGCAGCCGCGCCGTGCCGGCGGGGACGGTCGGCGGGCGGATGCCGCGCACGTCGAATCCGGCCTCCTGCAGGCGTGCGGCGACCGCCATGGTGCGCGCATCGTCGCCGAGGATCAGCGGCAGGATCTGCGTTCCCGACGCGGTCGCGCCGAGTGGGACCAGCCGGCGCGCGGCGGCCTCGATCAGGCCGTGGAGCCGCGCCTGCCGCTCCGGCTCGTCGACCAGCAGACGCAAGGCGGCGCGGACCGCGGCTGCCATCAGCGGCGAGGGCGCGGTCGAGAAGATGAAGGCGCGGCCGCGATTGACGAGGAAATCGCGCACGGGCGCCGGCCCGCAGACCAGCGCGCCCTCGCAGCCGAGGGCCTTGCCGCAGGTGCGCACGGTGATGACGTTGTCGCGCCCGTCGAGATGCGCCGCGAGGCCGCGGCCGTCGGGCCCGAACACGCCGGTCGCGTGCGCCTCGTCGATGACGAGCACGGCGTCGTGGCGGTCGGCCAATGCCGCGAGCGCGTCGAGCGGCGCGCGGTCGCCCTCCATGCTGTAGAGGCTCTCGACCGCGATCCAGACCTTGCCGGCGCCGCCGCCGCGCCGCCAGGCGGCGATCGCGCTCTCGAAGGCGTCCGCGTCGTTATGGACGGCGGACAGGCACAAGGCCCGGCTGAGGCGCATGCCCTCGTGGCTGCTGGCGTGGACCAATTCGTCATAGACGATGAGGTCGCCGCGCTGCGGCAACGTCGAGAGCAACGCGGCATTGGCGGCATAGCCGCTCGAGAAGAACAGGCTGGCCTCGGTGCCGAACAGGCACGCCGCCTCCGCCTCAAGCGCCTCATGCTCTTCGTGGTTGCCGCGCAGCAGCCGCGAGCCGCCGGAGCCGAGCGGGACGCCCCGCTCGAGCGCCTCGGCAACGGCCTGTTTCAGCCGCGGCGAGGAGGCCAAAGCGAGATAGTCGTTGGACGCGAAATCGTGGCCGGCGCGGGGAATGAGGGACCGGCGCCGGCTCTGGCGGGAAAGCTCCTCCAGGTCGCGGACCTGCATGTCGAACGGGGGCATGGCTTGCGCCCCTAGCGCCCATGTTCGGCCCGCGCGACGGAAAAATTACGAGCGCGCCGCCGCTTTCCCGGGCGCGGGTCGCGCTCTATCGTGCGGCCGATGAGCGATCCCGCCCTCGAGCTCGTCGCGTTGCGCAAGGCCCTGCCGGGCGGCCGGATCCTGTTCGACGGGCTCGGCCTGGCGGTGGCGCGCGGCGAGCATGTCGCGATCCGCGGCGAATCGGGCGTTGGCAAATCGACCCTGCTCAACATCATCGCCGGCCTCGACGTGCCCGACAGCGGCGAAGTGATCGTCGCGGGCCGGCAGCTTGCCGGGCTCGACGAGAGTGCGCGCACCCGGCTGCGGCGCGACGCGATCGGCTTTGTCTTCCAGGCCTTTCACGTGCTGCCGCATCTCGATCTCGCCCGCAACGTCGCCCTGCCGCTGGTGCTGCAGGGGAAAAGACGGGCGGACGCGCTGGCGCAGGCCGGCAGGCTGCTCGGTCTGGTCGGGCTCGGCGGCAGGCTTCACAGCTACCCCAAGGAACTGTCGGGCGGCGAGCTCCAGCGCGTGGCTATCGCACGGGCGCTGGTCCACGCCCCGTCCCTGATCCTTGCCGACGAGCCCACCGGCAATCTCGATCCCGAGACGGCCGCCCAGGTCATGGCCCTGCTCGGAGGCACAGTGCGGGAGACCGGCGCGGCGATGGTGCTGGTCACCCACTCGCCGACGGCGGCGGCGAGCGCGGACCGGCAGTTGCTGCTGACCCCGGCCGGGCTGGTCGCGGGCGGTGGCTGAGGCGCGTTCCGCCGGCGGCGCATGGCGCTGGCTGATCGCGGGCGAATGGCGCGCCTTCCCGATCCGGTTCGTGCTGGCGGTGCTGGCGATCGCGATCGGCGTCGCGCTCGCGTTCGCGGTCCATGTCATCAACCGCTCGGCCGCCGAGGCGTTCGGCGCGGCGGTACGCAGCGTGTCGGGGGGCGCCGACCTTCAGGTGCGGTCGGTCGCGTCGGGCGGCTTCGACGAGCGAGTCTATCCGCGCCTGTTCCGTGTCGACGGGGTGGCGGACGCCAGCCCGGTGGTGCAGCTCGACGCCCGCATCGGAGAGGCGCGCGTGACCTTGCTGGGGCTGGACGTGCTGCGCGCGCTCCAGGTCACGCCCGCTCTGGTGCCCGCGTACAAAGGCGGCGCGGCGGTCGATTCCGCGTTCGACCAGGGCATGATCCACCTCTCGGCGGAGGGGCGGAGGCGCACAGGCCTGGCGCCGGGCGATCGTGCGACCGTGCGGGTCGGGCGCCGCGAGCATGTCTTCACCGTCGGCGGCGACCTGCCCGGAGTCGCGGCCGGGCAGGCCGTGGCCGTCGTCGACATCGCCGCGGCGCAGTGGCGCTTTGGGCGGCTCGGCCGCATCGAGCGGGTCGATCTCCGATTGCGCCAGGGAGCCGGCATTGGCCGGGTGCGGGCGGCGGTCGAAAACGTGCTGCCTGGCGGTACCCGGCTCACCGACCCCGAGGGGGAAAGCCGGCGTGGCGACAGCCTGTCGCGCGCCTACCGCGTCAATCTCGACATGCTGGCCCTCGTCGCGCTGATCACCGGCGGCTTCCTCGTTTATTCGGCGCAGTCGCTGTCGGTCACGCGGCGGCTGCGGCAGCTGGCCTTGCTGCGGACCTTGGGGCTGGAGAAAAGGGATCTCGTCCGGCACCTCGTCGGCGAAGGCGCCGTGCTCGGTATCACCGGGGCCATGATCGGGCTGATACTCGGCTATGGGCTGGCCGCCCTGGTGCTGCGGTTCGTCGGCGCGGACCTCGGCGGCGGCTATTTCGACAACGCGACGCCCGATCTTTTATTCTCGCCGCTGGCGGCCCTGCTTTTCTTCCTCTTCGGCGTGACGACGGCGCTGGCGGGAAGTCTCGCGCCGGCGCTGCAGGCCGGGCGGATCGTGCCGGCCGAAGCGCTCAAGGACGCCGGGGATCCGGTCGACCCGCGCCGCCGGCCCGCCTGGCGCCCGGCGCTTCTGCTGATCCTGGCCGGCACGGGCGCGGCGCTGTTGCCTGCGGTCAACCGGCTGCCTTTGTTCGGTTACATCGCGGTCGGGCTGGTGCTGGCCGGCGGCGTGGCGGCGATGCCGTGGCTGGCGCGGACGCTGCTCGCGCTGCTGGCCAGGATCGACACGCGCCGGCCGTGGTTCGATCTCGCGCTGCGGCGGCTGCTCGGCGCGCCGTCGCAGGCCGCCACCGCGCTCGGCGGCATCGTCGCGAGCACCGCCCTCATGATCGCGATGGCGGTGATGGTGACCAGCTTCCGCGGCGCGGTGGACGACTGGCTCGATGCCTTCCTCAGCGCCGATCTCTATGTCGGCGCGGCCGCGAGCGAACCTCTGTTCGATGCCGATGCTCAGCGGCGGCTGGCGGGGACGCCGGGCGTCGAATCGATCGCCTTCAGCAAGACGGTGCCGCTGGCGCTCGATCCGGAGCTACCGTCATTGGCGCTGATCGTGCGGCCGGTCGGCGGGGCGGGCTATGCGCTGCCGCTGATCGAGCGCGCCCGGGAGACGGGGCCGGGTTTGGCACTGTGGCTCTCCGAGCCGGCCGCGCGGATCTACCGGCTTCGTCCCGGCGACCGGCTGACGCTCCCGTTCGGCCCATCCGGTACGCCGGGCCATGTCGCCGGCATCTGGCGCGATTATGCCCGCCAGCAAGGCGCTGTCGTCATCGATGAGCGGGATTATGTCGCGCTGACCGGAGACCGGGACCGAAGCGAGGCGGCGGTGGACCTCGCGCCCGGCGCGACGGCCGAATCTGTCCGGTCCGAGATCCTGCGCCGTCTTCCGGACTCGCTGGCGGGGCGGGTCCAGGTGCTCGAGCCCAAGGCTTTGCGCGCCGAGGCGCTGCGCCTGTTCGATCGCAGCTTCGCCATCACCTACGGGCTGGAGGCGATCGCGATCCTGATTGGCCTTGCCGGCGTGGCGGCGACCATCTCGGCCCAGGCCATGGCGCGGATCAAGGAATTCGGCATGCTCCGTCACGTCGGCATGGCGCCGCGCCAGATCGTGGCGATGCTGGCCGGCGAGGGGGCTCTGCTCGGGCTGATCGGTGCGGCGGCGGGGATCGCGCTCGGGCTCGGCATCAGCCAGATCCTGATCCACGTGATCAACCCGCAATCGTTCAACTGGACGATGACGACGCGCATCCCGTGGACGTTGCTGGCGAGCGTCGGGCTCGCCTTGGTGGCGACGTCGGCCGGAACGGCCGTGCTCGCCGGGCGCCGGGCCGTCTCGCGCGACGCGGTCCGCGCGGTCAGCGAGGATTGGTGATGCGGCGGCTGGTGCCTCTCGCTTTGCTCGGCTTGGCCGTGGCGGCGCCGGCCGACGAAGCGCTCGTCACCTATCCCGAGGTAAAGCCCGGGCTCGAATTCCGCTTTCCGCGAGACCACGGCGCCCATCCGGATTACCGCACCGAATGGTGGTATTTCACCGGCTGGCTGCAGGCCGACGCGGGCGAACGGCTGGGCTTTCAGATCACTTTCTTCCGTTCGCGGCCCGCCGTCGACCCCGCCAATCCCAGCGCCTTCGCGCCGCGCCAGATCCTGTTCGCGCATGCCGCGCTGTCGGATCCGGCGACGGGGCGCCTGCTCCACGACCAGCGCGCCGCCCGCGGCGGCTTCGGGATCGCCGAGGCGCGCAGCGACGATGCCGATGTGACATTGCTCGATTGGCGCCTCCGCCGCGATCCGGGCGGGCAATTCCGGGCGGCGGCGTCATCGCGCGAATTCGCGCTCGACCTCGCCTTCGTCCCGACCCAGTCCGTGATGGCCAACGGCCGCGGCGGATACAGCCAGAAGGGGCCGCGGCCGGAGCAGGCGAGCTATTATTATTCGCTGCCGCAATTGAAAGTGACCGGTACGGCGACGCGCGGCGGCAAGCGGCTGGCGGTGACGGGCACTGGCTGGCTCGACCGCGAATGGTCGTCGACCCTGCTCGCGCCGGGCGCCGCCGGCTGGGACTGGGCGGGCATCAATCTCGACGACGGCGGCGCGCTGATGGCGTTCCGCGTGCGCGGCGCGAAGGGCGACACGTTCTATGCCGGGGGCACTTTGCGCCGGCCGGACGGCGGCGTCGTCCTGCTGGGACCGGACGACGTGCGCTTCGCGCCGCGCCGCCGCTGGCGCTCGCCGGCCACCGGCGCGATCTATCCGGTCGAAACCGATCTCATGCTCCGCCTTCCCGAGGGCGTGCGCACGTATCGGCTCACGCCCTTGTTCGACGCCCAGGAACTGGACGGCCGCAGCGCCGGCATGCCGGTCTATTGGGAGGGTGCGGTGACTACGCCTGGCGGCCGCGGCTATCTCGAACTGACCGGCTATGCGGCGCCGCTCAGCATGTGACGCCGGCCCGACAACGCCATCAAGCTAGGCGCAAATCTGCCGTTCCACCCATTGCGTCATGGCGACGCAGTCGACGCCGGCGAACGGGAAAGTGCCCTGCAGCGCGGTCTGGATGTCGGGCGCCAGCGCCTCACGCAGACGCTGGCGGGCGCGCAGCGTGCGGGTCTTGACGGTCGCGGGCGCGATGGCGAGCGCTGCGGCAACCTCCTCCACGCTCATCCCCTCGATCTCGCGCAGCACGAAGACCGTGCGGAAATGGTCGGGCAGCCTGGCAATGGCTTCCTCGAGCATCTGCCGGATCTGCAGGCGCGCCAATGCGCCGTCCGGCAGCAGGGTGGTGGTCGATCCGCGCATCATCTTGTCCCGATAGTCGTCGAGCACCGTTACCGAGCTTCCGTCGAGGCCGGCCATGCGCCGCTGCGCGGCGCGGCGGCGGCCGAGCGCCTCATTGATCGCGATCCGGGTCAGCCAGGTCGTCAGCGAGGATCGTGCCTCGAACGAGCCCGCGGCGGCGAAGGCCTTGAGATAGGCGCTCTGGACCGCGTCCTCGGCCTCGGCGCGATTGCGCAGGATCGCCCAGGCGGCGCGGAACAGGCGTTGGTTGTTGCGTGCCGTGATCAGGCGCACGGCTTCCGGCTGCCGCGCGGCGAAGCCTCGCACGAGCGCGAGGTCGTCCGCATAGCCGGCCTCGGCGGGCCGCTGGTCGTGGATTTCGGGGGCGTCGGCTAGTGTCGCCATGGCCCCTATATGCCACGCTGGACGGATTGTGTGAAATCGCGGCGGAGCTCGGCATCGGTCTCGAACGCGCCGAGCCAGCATTGGGTGACCAGGGAAATGCCGTTCTGGTTGACGCCGCGGCTGGCCATGCAGCCGTGATGGGCTTCGATGATCACGCCGACGCCGCGCGGCTTCAGCACCTCGTCGATGGTCTGCCCGATCTGGCTGGTGAGGCGCTCCTGCAATTGCAGCCGCCGCGCATAAGCGTCGACGACCCGCGCCAGCTTGGAGATGCCGACGACCCTGCCGGCGGGCAGATAGCCGACATGGGCGACGCCCGTGATCGGCGCCATGTGGTGCTCGCAGATCGAACGGACCGGGATCGAACGGAGCAGGACGAGTTCCCGATAGTCCGCCGCGGCGAAGGTGCGCTGGAGCAGCCGGGCGGGATCAATCCTGTAGCCGGCGAACCATTCGGCATAGGCCCTGGCGACGCGCGCCGGCGTGTCGAGCAGGCCTTCTCGGGACGGATCGTCGCCTGCGGCCGCGATCAGTGTCCGGACGGCCTGCTCGGTCGCGAGGCGTCGCGAAATGTCGTCGACCAGCGCGACTTCGTCGTCATTGACCAGCGCGCGTTGAATAAGCTCCACTCGATCACTCCCTTTTGGGTTCAGGCCATTGGATGCCGCGGGGCAGGGGAGGTTCCCGTGTTTGGCGGCCTATTTCGCGGTGGCGAGCGACCCCTGCATCGCGGGATGGAAGGTGCAGTAGAAGCGCACCGTGCCGGCCTTGCGGACCACCATCCTGCGCTTGCTGCGCGGCGGCAGGTCGACGGCGAAGCTGCCGTCCCGCGCGGTCGCGTTGTGGCGGAACAGGTCGTTGTTCGCCCACTCGATCGTGTCGCCGACGCGGATGCCGCGGGGGACGGACCCGAACTGCATCTTGTCGACGACGATGACGTGGGTCCGCGGGGCGGCAGGCGCGGCGTCCGATCCTGTGCAACCCAGGCTCAGGCCGGCCGCCGCCAGCAGCAGGGCGACGCCGCGCTTGCCGATGGTCATTTATCGGCCTTCGCGGCGAGCTGCTCGGCATGGGCCTGGTGGGCCTGGAACAGGGTGAGGCCGGTCTCCAGCAGGGCCTTCAATTCGGCATTGTCGGCGGCGGGGATGAGCGTCGTGCGCAGCGCGTCGTTGACGGTGCGGTGGAAGGCGACTTCGTTGGCGACATAGGCGCGGTCATATTCCGCACCCTTGAGCGCGCCGAGCCGCGCGGTCTGCGCGGCGGCCTCCTTGGCCAGGCCCTCGCTCACCGGATTGGCTTCGGGCGTTACGCCGAGCTTTTTGACCAGCGCCAGCGCCTGGTCGTTCACGGCGACGTGGTCGCGGACCATGGTCTCGGCGAACGCGCGCACGGCGGGGTCCTGCGCCCTGGCCAGCGCCTGCTTGCCCGCTTCGACGTCGATCTGGCCGGCGCTGTAGGCGATATGGGCGATTTGGGCGTCGCTCGGCCCCTTATCCTGCGAACAGGCCGGGCTTGTGGTCAAAATTGCAGCGGCGGCCCCTAACAAAACGGCTCTTATGGTCATCATTATCTCCTCCCGGCCCGGTGGGACCGCGTGGATTTGATGCCGGCGATGCGATGAGGTTCCGGGAGCGCCCGTGCGTCACGGATTTGTTGGAGCGGGTAGCGGGAATCGAACCCGCGCGTTCAGCTTGGGAAGCTGACAGGCTACCATTACATCATACCCGCGCCTTGGCCCGCTATCTAGAAAGCGGCGCGGGGCTTGTCGAGAGCCATGGTTGGGATCACACTCGGCCGGAACGGCAGGGAGTCGAACGATGGCGGACGCGCTTCGGAGACGACAACTGACGCAGCGGCTGTCCTGGATCGCCGCCATCCTGAGCCTCGGTGCGGTTTTCGTGGCGCTGGTCGCCGCGATCGGCAGCGGGCAGGGCATGTGGCATTTCCGCACCGGCTTCGCCTTGCTCGAATATATGTTCTTCGCCGCGATCGCAGGTGCGGTGCTCGCGCTGATCGCATTGGTGCTCGCTGGGCGCAGCGGGATGCATGCGCTGGTGTGGCTGAACCTCATCGCGCTGATCGTCGCGCTCGGCTATGTCTTCTATCTCGGCAGCATGGTGACGACGGCGCGCAGCGTAGCGCCGATCCACGATATCACGACCAATCTCGACGACCCGCCGAGCTTCTACCGGCTGCGGGTGCGCGACGACAATCTCGCCTACATCCCCGATCTCGGTCGGCCGGCGCTGGCGCGGCTGACTCCGCGCGAGCGCTGGCGCGCCATCCATGCCCAGGAATATGGCGATCTCAAGAGCCTGCGCGTGCCCTGGAGCAAGGCCGAGACCGTGAGCCGGATCGAGGCCCTGATGCGCGAGCGGGGATGGGAGATCGCCACCGTCGATCCGCGCACCGGCATCGTCGAGGCGGTCGATACGAGCCTGTTCTTTCGCTTCAAGGACAATGTCGTCGCGCGCGTCCGCGACGACATGGCGGGCGGCTCGATCGTCGACATGCGGTCGATCAGCCAGGTCGGCCAGAGCGATGTCGGCACGAACGCGCGGCGCATCCGCAGCTTCCTCAAGGATCTGCAAGCCACCGCATGACGCGTGGACCGAGATCCGGATTGTGCCGCCGCTTGTGCGCCGCCCTTTGCCGATCAGAGGGAGCGGCGAATAGGGTTTCGCGGAGCGCCGCGCGCTGCCCAGACCAGGTTCGCGTAACGCTCGGCGCGCCGGCGGTGCGCGGTCCGCGCCTCATCGGTGGCCGCCCGTCCGGAGTGAAAGAATTCCTCCCCGGCACGGTGGGCGAAATAGTCGACGATCGTGTCCATGTCCTGTCCAATCTGAAGCAGGCACAACCGTCCCCTCGGCCCGCGGTTCCGCTGCTCGACGTGCGACCGTAATGACCGCACGCGCGGCGCTATCGAGGGTAGTGCGTCGCCTGCGCACTTTGGGCTAGAACGCGCGGGCGAGGTCGAGACGGGAGCTGCCGCAAGTGTTGAACGTGACGCAGGACCAGTTGCGCGACCTTCTCAACAGCATGAACATCGGCTTCATTCTTCTCGACGCCGATTTCCGCATCGTGCGCCTCAACACGGAAGCGCTGCGGGTCGATGGACGGACCGCCGATGCGATCGTCGGGCGGACCGTCTGGGAGGCATGGCCCGGCCGCGAACGCGACAAGGTCGGCCGGCTACTGCACGAGGCGATGGCCCAACGGGTCGCGCGGACGATGAGCCATCATCATGTCGGGCGGCGCGAGTTGTGGCTGGAATTGCGCTTCCACCCGTTCGGCGACGGGATCGGCATTTTCTTTCGAGATGTCACGCAGCGGCAGCTCGCCGAGGCGGCGCTTCAGGAGACCCAGGAACGGTTCGAGCTGGCCGCGCAGGCGACCAACGATATCATCTGGGACTGGGATATCCCGGCGAACGACATCCATTGGAGCCAGACGGCACGTGGTTTTACCGGCACCGACGACACTGCGCATCACCCGATCGACTGGTGGCAGGAGCGACTGCACCCCCATGATCGCGAACGGGTGGCAGCCGGTCTGGCGCGGGCATTGGCGAGCCGCGCGACCTATTGGTCGGACGAATATCGATTGCGGCGCGCCGACGGCGAATATGCGATCATCTACGAGCGCTGCTTCATCATCCGCGACGACAATGGCGCGGCGATCAGGGCGGTGGGCGCGCTCGTCGATCTCACCGAGAAGAGGACCGCCGAGCAGAAGGTGCAGCAGCTCCAGTCCGAACTGATCCACGTCTCCCGGGTGAGCGCGATGGGCACGATGGCCTCGACGCTTGCACATGAGCTCAACCAGCCGCTGACGGCGGTCACCTCCTATCTGGTCGGGTGCCAGCGCCTGCTCGAGTCCGGAGGCGAGGACCGCGAGGGTCTGTTGCTGGAGGGCATGAAGGGCGCACATGCGAGCGCGCTGCGGGCCGGCGACGTAATCCGGCGGCTGCGGGCGATGACCGAGCGGGGCGAGGTCTGCACCCGCGCGGTACCGCTCGGGGAGGCGGTCGAGGAGGCGATGGGCCTGGCCCTGGTCGGGCTCGACGAAAGCGGACTGGATATCCAGCTAGACGTTCCGCCCACGCTGGCGGTGGAGGCCGATCCGATCCAGTTGCAGCAGGTGATGCTGAATCTCGTGCGCAACGCGCTGCAGGCGATGCAGAACGCGCCCTGCCGGAAGCTCGAAATTGCGGCCGCCGAACGACGCGGGTTCGTCGAGATCCTGGTGCGCGACAGCGGCGCCGGCATCGCGCCCGAGATTGCAGAGACGTTGTTCGAGCCGTTCACGTCGGGCCGCGAGGAAGGGATGGGAATTGGCCTCTCGATCAGCCGCACGATCGTCGAGGCCCATGGCGGACGCATCTGGGCGGAGGCCAATCCGGGCGGGGGGACGGTCTTCTTCCTGCGGCTGCCAGCGGCCGCCTGCGCAGCGGAGATCGCCGAGCTCGGCTAGGGCGAGACGCCGCCGGTTTCGCGTAACCGGCGGCGCTGCGGCTTATTGGGGTTTCTTCTCGGACGACCCGCTTTTGTTCGGATCGCTTTTCTTCTCGGTGTCGGTCGGCGTCTTGCGGAGCGGATCGTCGTTGGGGTTCTTGGGTTCCAACATCTCTGGTCTCCCGATGTGGCAGGACGGAAAGCGTCCCGCTGCCGCCATAGTTTCAGGCCGGCAAGGCGACGGTCAAGCGGCGAAAAACGTCCGTTACGGACACGAAAAAGGGCGGCCCGGAAGCTCCGGACCGCCCGATTTCGTGTACAGCCTGAGGCGTATTAGCGCTTCGAGAACTGGAAGCTGCGGCGAGCCTTGGCGCGGCCGTACTTCTTACGCTCGACGACGCGCGGATCGCGGGTCAGGAAGCCGGCGCGCTTCACCGTGGTGCGCAGCGTCGGCTCGTAGCGGGTCAGCGCCTGGCTGATGCCGTGCTTGACCGCGCCGGCCTGGCCGGAGAGGCCGCCGCCCTTGACGGTGGCGACGACGTCATACTGGTCGCGGCGCTCGGTGATGTCGAACACCTGGTTGATCACGAGGCGCAGCGTCGGACGTGCGAAATACACTTCCTGGTCGCGGCCGTTGATCGTGATCTTGCCGGTGCCGGGCTTCAGCCAAACGCGGGCGACGGCGTCCTTGCGGCGGCCGGTCGCATAAGCGCGGCCCTGCTTGTCGAGCTGCTGCTCGCGCAGAACGGCTTCCATCTGCGGACCCTGCGTCGAAACGCCATTGTCCTCGGAGCCGGGGATCGGAGCGGCAGGCGCCGGCGCGGCGGCGGCCGGAGCAGCTTCCTGGCCCTCGGTCAGCGCCGCGAGATCGGAAAGGGACTGACGGGTATCAGACATTAGGCACCCACCTTGTTCTTGCGGTTCATGCCCGCGACGTCGAGGATTTCGGGGTTCTGGCCGCCGTGCGGATGCTCGGTGCCGTTATAGAGGTGCAGGGCGCGCATCTGGTCGCGGCCGAGCGGGCCGCGCGGGATCATGCGCTCGATCGCCTTCTCGAGCACGCGCTCGGGGAAGCGGCCTTCAAGCACCTTGCCGGCGGTGATCGACTTGATGCCGCCCGCATAGCCGGTGTGCTTGTAATAGACCTTGTCCTGCAGCTTCTTGCCGGTGAAGCGCACCTTGTCCGAGTTGATGATGACGACGTGGTCGCCGCAATCAACGTGCGGGGTGTAGCTCGGCTTGTGCTTGCCGCGCAGGAGATTGGCTACGATCGTGGCGAGACGCCCGACCACCAGCCCGTCGGCATCGATCAGATGCCACTTCTTCTCCACCTCGGCCGGCTTGGCCGACTTGGTGGTCTTCATCAGCGCCTTCATGGGGCATGACCTCTTGAAATGAACTGCGCCGCCCGAATCCGAGCGGCGCTGGTGACGGCCAAATGCCAATGAGGCGTCGGAAAGTCAATGTTTCGGCGGGTTTCCCGGAAGGTAAAATATTACCTCTACAGTTTTGCACCACTCGATCCCGCTCCTGCGTCCGCCCAAACGCCTTGACTCCGTGCGCCATATGGTCTTTTGGGGCGCGCAAGAGGGCGGGGCTGCGGCTCCGCCTTGCTGTTTAGGGGTCTTGGCGGTGCCCCGTTTCATCGCCTGGTCCGGGGATCTCCGTAAGACGGCCCCGGGACGAACGAAGGAAAGAAGACATGCGTCATCGCGTCGCCGGCCGCAAGCTGCAGCGTACCTCCAGCCATCGTGCGGCCCTGTTCCGCAACATGGCGGCTGCCCTCATCAAGCATGAGCAGATCACCACCACGACCGCCAAGGCGAAGGAGCTTCGCCCCTATGTCGAGAAGCTGATCACGCTCGCCAAGAAGGGCGGCCTCTCCAACCGCCGCCTCGCCCATGCCCGCCTGCTCGACGAGACCCAGCTCAAGAAGCTGTTCGACGTGCTCGCGACCCGCTACGCGGACCGCAACGGCGGCTATGCCCGTATCATCAAGGCCGGCATCCGCGCTTCGGACGCCGCCCCGATCGCGATCATCGAACTGGTCGACCGCGACGTCACCGCCAAGGGCCAGGATTCGGGCCCGGTGATGGCCGACGAGTTCGAGGCCGAAGCCGCCTGAGCGCGCTTCTCGCCTGAGAGATAGAAAGGGCCTCCTTCGGGAGGCCCTTTTTTTGTGCCTGGCGCGATCCGGCGGGCCGCTTGCGCCGCACGGACGGCTGTGGTTGGTCGGGGGCGACCAAATGCAGGAGCAAGCCGTGGACGATTCCCTTCTCGTCGGACGTTCGGAGGAAGGGCCGCAGTGCCTGCTTCTCAATCGCGCCAATCGCCACGGCCTCATCGCCGGCGCGACCGGCACCGGCAAGACGGTGACGCTGCAGGGATTGGCCGAGGGCTTTGCCAAGGCGGGGACGCCAGTCTTCCTTGCCGACGTCAAAGGCGACCTTGCCGGTGTCGCCATGCCCGGCTCGCCGATGGACAAGGCCCATGCGGCGATGACGCAGCGCGCGCAGGAGGTGGGCGAGAGCGATTACGCCTATGAGGCGCCGTCGGTCGTCTTGTGGGATCTGTTCGGGGAGCAGGGGCATCCGATCCGGACCACCGTCTCCGAGATGGGACCGCTGCTGCTCGCGCGGCTGATGGGGCTCAACGACACCCAGGAGGGCGTGCTCGCCATCGCATTCCGCATCGCCGACGAGCAGGGCCTCCTTCTCCTCGACCTCGACGATCTGCAGGCGATCCTGACCTATGTCGCCGAGCATGCCGCGGAGCTCGCCACGACCTACGGCAATGTCGCGAAGGCCACCGTCGGCACGATCCAGCGCCAATTGCTCCAGCTCGAGGGCCAGGGCGGCAGCCTTTTCTTCGGCGAGCCGGCCCTTGCCATCGCGGACCTGATGCGCATCGACGAGGCTGGGCGCGGCTTCGTCAACGTGCTGGCCGCCGACAAATTGATGGCGAGCCCGAAGCTCTACGCGACCTTCCTGTTGTGGCTCCTTTCGGAGCTGTTCGAGGAGCTCCCCGAGATCGGCGATCCAGAGCGGCCCAAGCTCGTCTTCTTCTTCGACGAGGCGCATCTGCTGTTCGAGGACGCGCCGAAGGCGCTGCTCGACAAGGTCGAGCAGGTCGTGCGGCTGATCCGGTCGAAGGGGGTGGGCGTCTATTTCGTCACCCAGAATCCGATCGATATTCCCGAGGATATTGCCGGCCAGCTCGGCAACCGGGTGCAGCACGCATTGCGCGCCTTCACGCCGAAGGACCAGAAGGCGGTCAAGGCGGCGGCCGAGACGTTCCGGCCCAATCCCGCCTTCGCGGTCGAAAGCGTAATCACGGAATTGCGCACCGGCGAGGCTTTGGTGTCCTTGCTCGGCGCGGACGGCGCGCCAAGCCCCGTCCAGCGGACTTTGATAAAGCCCCCGCGGTCGCGGCTCGGGCCGCTCCGCACCGAGGAGCGGACGGTGATCCGCGCGACATCTCCGGTGGCGGGTCAGTACGAGACGCCGCTCGACCGCGAGAGCGCCGAGGAGATCCTCGCCGCGCGGGCATCCGCCGCAGCCGACGCGGCAGCGGCGCAGAAGGCGCAGAAAGAGGCGGAAACGGCCGCTCAGCGAGCGGAGAAGGAACGGGCGCGGGCGGAACGCCAGGCGGGGCGCGATCGGCCGCTGCACGAGGATATGATGCGCCAAGTCGGCCGCTCGGTGCAGCGCCAGGTCACAAACCGCATCGCCGGCCAGATCGTGCGCGGATTGCTCGGCGGCCTGTTCCGAGGGCGCTGACGCGCCTCCGGTAAACACCCTAGGGTAAATACCGCCCTGTACGCTGCGGGAGCGCGGGCGTAGAGGCATGGAGCATCCGTCGCCGCGCGACGGAGCCGGGCGCCTCACATTGCCTGGCGAGCACGGGAAGGCCGGCGAATGACCAAGATCAAGGGTGAGCGCGAGACATCCGCGCTCCGCGAATTCAAGCGCATGGTGGGCTGGATCGCCCTGTCGGGGGTGGTGCTGGTCGCCGCGGCTCTATGGTATCTCTCGCTCTACGGTCCGCTGCGGCTGCATATGGTGGTCGCCACCATCGCCGGCGTCTTCATCTCGGTCCTGCTCGGCTGCGGCCTGTTTGCCGCCGCTTTCTACAGCGACAAGAGCGGTCACGACGAGGCTGCGACCGGACCTTCCGGCAAGCGCGACGAGTAACCAGTCCAGGCGCGAGGCGGGACCGGCGAAGCCGGCCCGTCCTCAGGTGTGCGGCGCCGCTTCGCCGGCAAGCAACCTGTCTTCCGCCGTTATCGCCTCGCCTTCCATGAAGCCGGTGCGCCGGGTCACCGTCACGGTTGCGGCGACGTCCATGGTGACGTTGCCGAGCGTGCGGAAGATGTCGGGAATCGTTTCCACGGCGATCAGCAGCGCCAGCGCCTCGATCGGAACCCCCATGACCATGCAGATCGGGGCGATCGAGGTGATGAAGCTGACCTGGCCGGGAAGGCTCACGGCACCCAGGGTGGTGGTCGCCCCGGCGGCGATTCCGGCGAAGATCTGGGCGGGCCCGAGCTCCATGCCATACCAATGGGCAATGTAGAGGGCGACGCCGAAGTTCATCGCGGGCCCCGTCCAGCGGAAGACCGCGACCGCCAGCGGCAGGACGACGCCGGACGCCGCGACGGGGACCCCCAGGCTCTCGGCGCCGCGCAGCATCGGGGGCAGCGATGCGAGTGAGGACTGGGTGCTGATCGCCACCGCCTGGCTCGGGCCGATCGCACGCAGGAACCGGCGGAAGGACACTCGTCCGCCGATCACGCCGAACGGTACGGCCAGCGCCCAGAGGACGATGCCGACCGATGAGATGATCACGACATAATGAAGCAGCGCGCCGAAGGCGGCAGTGCCGGCGCGGGCGCCGACGACATAGGCCAGGGCGAGAACGCCGATCGGGGCCAGCCAGAGCATCCAGCCGATCATCACCAGCATCACGTCCGATACCGCGCGGAAGAAGCGGGTGAGCTGCTCGCGCGGCTCGGCCGGAAGGCGAGTCAGCGCGAAGGCGAAGACCGCGGTGAAGATGATCAGCGGGAGGATCGCGTCGTTGGCCGCGGCGGCGATCGGGTTGCTCGGGATGATCGAGCGCAGGAAATCGCCGAAGCCCGGCACTGCCCCGACTGGCTCGGACGTGGCGAGTGCGGACCGGAGCGCCGCAGCCGCGTCCACCGGCATCGGGAATATCTCGAGGAAGAATGGGATCGCCACGGCGGCGAAGCCCGAGGAAATCCACAAAAGGACTAGGAAGAGGATGATGGCGCGCGTGGCGAGACGGCTGGCGCGGGCCGCCTCCATGCTGGCGGCGATGCCCGTGATCAGCAGCGACACGACCAGCGGAATGATCGTCATCTGCAGGGCGTTCAGCCACAGGCCGCCGATCGGCTCGGCCACCGTAATCGCTGTGCCAACCCAGGCCCCGCCGGTACGGGCGCTGAGCAGTCCGAGCGCGAGCCCGGTGACGAGCGCCAGCAGGATACGGGTTGGTTGTGACATACGCGCCCCTTCAACAAATGACCGTGGCATTTCCCAAAAGACGCGAACTCCGACCGGCGCCCTGCCGTTCAAAAGCATCGCTCTTCGACACGAATGCCGCTATCACACTCTCTTGAGAGCGGTACGGGATACCGCAAGTGAAATTTAACGGGCTGGGACCAGATGACTCGCAAATTTTTCGGCACGGATGGGATCCGGGGCCGCACCAACCAGATGCCGATGACCGCCGCGATGGCGCAGCGGGTCGGCCAGGCGGCCGGCGCGCATTTCGTCCGCGGCGACCATCGCCACCGCGTGGTCGTGGGCAAGGATACCCGCCTTTCCGGCTACATGATGGAATCGGCGCTGATCGCGGGCTTTACCAGCGTGGGCATGGATGTCGTCATGGTCGGGCCGGTGCCGACGCCGGCCGTGGCCCTGCTCGCCCATTCGATGCGTGCGGACCTCGGCGTGATGGTCTCGGCGAGCCACAATCCGTACGAAGATAACGGCATCAAATTGTTCGGCCCGGACGGATATAAATTGTCCGACGAGGACGAGCGCGCGATCGAACGGCTGCTCGACCATGAGCCGCAGCTGGCGCCTTCTCCGCTGATCGGGCGGGCGCGCAAGATCGAGGATGCGCGCGGCCGCTATATCCACGCCGCCAAGGCGACCTTCCCGAACGAGCTGCGGCTCGACGGCCTCAAGGTCGTGGTCGATTGCGCCAATGGCGCGGCCTATCAGGTTGCGCCCGCCGCCCTGTGGGAGCTCGGCGCCGAAGTGATTGCGATCGGAGTTTCTCCCAACGGTCTCAACATCAACGAGGGCTGCGGGTCCACCGCGCCGGCCCTGCTTCAGAAGACGGTCGTCGAGGCCGGCGCCAATATCGGCATCGCGCTCGACGGCGATGCCGACCGGCTGATCGTGGTCGACGAGAAGGGCCAGGTCGTCGACGGCGACCAGTTGATGGCGCTGATCGCGTCGGCCTGGCATCAGCGCGGCAAATTGCGCGGCGGCGGGCTGGTCGCGACGGTGATGTCGAACCTCGGTCTCGAGCGCTTTCTGGCGGGCCAAGGGCTGACCCTCGAACGGACCCAGGTCGGCGACCGCTACGTTCTCGAGACGATGCGCGCGAAGGGCTTCAATGTCGGGGGCGAGCAATCTGGCCACATCATCCTCACCGATTATTCGACCACGGGCGACGGCCTGGTGGCGGCGCTGCAGGTGCTGGCCTGCCTGGTCGAGAGCGGCCAGCCGGCGAGCACATTGCTGCGCCAGTTCGAGCCGTTGCCGCAGTTGCTAAAAAACGTGCGCTTCGAAAGGGGCGCGCCGCTCGAGGCGGAGGCGGTCAAGTCGGCGATTGCCTCGGCGGAATTGCGTCTTCAGGGAACCGGCCGCCTCGTGATCCGGAAATCCGGCACCGAGCCGCTGATCCGCGTGATGGCGGAGGGCGAGGACCATGCGCTGGTTGAGGAAGTGGTCGACAGCATCTGCGAGGCGGTGAAGGCCGCCTGATGCTGGAGCTCCGTCCCGATTGCGAACGGTGCGGTCGCGATCTCGCGCCCGACAGCGCCGACGCCCGCATCTGCACGTTCGAATGCACTTTTTGCGCGCAGTGCGTCGATGGTCCCCTGGCCGGCATCTGCCCCAATTGCGGCGGCAATTTCGAGCCGCGGCCGATCCGGCCGGCCGGTCTGCTCGTCCGCTTCCCGGCCTCGACAGAGCGAAAGAGCCCCAAGTGAAAGCCGCGCGCGTCCTCATTATTGCCGGGTCCGACAGCGGCGGCGGCGCCGGGATCCAGGCCGACATCAAGACGGTCACCATGCTCGGCGGCTTCGCGATGACGGCAGTGACCGCGATCACCGCGCAGAACACGTTGGGCGTGGACGGTGTGCTGCCGATACCGACCGACGTCGTGCTGCAGCAGATCGACATGGTCATCGACGACCTCGGGGTCGACGCCGTGAAGATCGGCATGATCGGCTCGCCGGAGACCGCGACCGCGGTGGCGGAGCGGCTGGCGCGGCTCAGCGGCGTGCCGATCGTGTTCGATCCGGTGATGATCGCCACGAGCGGCGCCGCGCTGGCCAATTCGGCGACAGTCGCCGCATTCGAGCGGCTGATGGCAGCGGCGACGTTGATCACGCCCAACGTGCCCGAACTCGAGGCGCTGAGCGGACGCACGATCGCCACGGGCGCCGAAGCGGAGAGCGCGGCGCTTGTCCTTTCGAACAAGGTGGAGGCGGCCGTGCTGGCCAAGGGCGGCCATCTGCCGGGACCGATCCTGACCGACGTGCTCGTCGACCGGGAGGAGGTGCGGCGCTGGAGCAGTGACCGGATCGAGACCCGCAACACGCATGGCACCGGCTGCACGCTTGCCAGTGCGATCGCCGCCGGCCTCGGGCAGGGATTGTCGGCCGTCGAGGCAGTCGAGCGGGGGCGGAATTACACTCGCGCCACGATCCTAGCGGCGCCCGGCTTTGGCGCGGGCCACGGCCCGATGGGCCATGCGCTCGGTGTCTCGCCATTCGAACTTATCCACAGCTTAGTGGATTGAATTTTCAGCTTTGACTGGCGCGATCCCGCCGTCCTTTTTACCCTGCGCCGATGCCGCCGCCCTGCTTCAAGATTGAAAAACCGTTCGCCGAGCCGGTCGTGGGCGTCGACGAGGCCGGGCGCGGGCCGCTGGCCGGGCCGGTCGTTGCGGCGGCGGTGGTGCTCGACCGCAAGCGCTGTCCACGCGGCATCGACGATTCGAAGAAGCTCTGCTTCGAGGTGCGCGAGAGCCTCTACGGCAAGCTGCAGCAAGTCGCCCGCGTCGCCGTCGGCATCGCGACGGTCGAGGAAATCGATCGCTACAACATCTTCTGGGCGACCATGCTCGCCATGACCCGCGCCGTCGAAGCCGTCGGCATCGAGCCCGGCACCGTGCTGGTCGACGGCAATCGCTGCCCCGACTGGCGCTATCCGTCCAAGGCGATCGTCGGCGGCGATGCCAAGAGCCGCTCGATCGCCGCTGCCTCGATCGTCGCCAAGGTCACGCGCGACCGGATGATGGCCGAATATGCCGAGACACATCCCCATTATGGCTGGGCGACCAACAAGGGCTATGGCACGCCCGAGCATGTCGCGGCGCTCGACCTGCACGGCCTCACTCCGCTGCACCGGCGCAGCTTCGCCCCGGTGAAGCAGCATATGCTCGACTTGTGAGTCTTTCCCGCCACACCACTTCATATTGAGTCTCAAGAATCGGGGCGGACGCCAGATGTGGGGGAGACTCGTTTCGTTCTCTTCACCTGCGGTAGATTCTTAACGACTCGGCTCAACGCACTGTCCTTGACCGCCGAGTCGCGCTGACTCACTCTGGACCTCTTTGTGGTTAAACCGGGGGCTGTCTGAATGAGCGTGATGGGACGTGTGGGTACGGCTGTGCGCCGCGCAAAGGCCGGGCCGCATCCCGATCTTCCGCTCAACCGCATCATCGAGAGCGACTGCATCGCCGCGATGGCCGCGCTGCCGGACAACAGCGTCGACATGGTCTTCGCCGACCCGCCCTACAATCTCCAACTCGGCGGCGACCTGTTCCGGCCCGAGGGCGGCCGCGTCGACGCGGTCGACGACGATTGGGACAAATTCGACACGTTTGAGGCCTATGACGCCTTCACCCGCGCCTGGCTGCGCGAGGCCCGCCGCATCCTGAAGCCCGACGGGACTTTGTGGGTGATCGGCTCCTACCACAATATCTTCCGCTGCGGCGCCGCACTGCAGGATCTGGGCTACTGGATCTTGAACGACATCGTCTGGCGCAAATCGAACCCGATGCCGAACTTCCGCGGCACGCGCTTCACCAATGCGCATGAGACTTTGATCTGGGCCTCGAAGAGCGAGGACAGCCGCTACACGTTCAATTATCGTGCGATGAAAGCGCTCAACGATGAAGTGCAGATGCGCTCGGACTGGGTCCTGCCGATCTGCTCGGGCGGCGAGCGCGTCAAGACCGACGGCGTGAAGGCGCATCCGACCCAGAAGCCGGAGAGCCTGCTTTACCGCGTGCTGCTGGCCTGCACCAACAAAGGCGACGTCGTGCTCGATCCCTTCTTCGGGACGGGGACGACCGGCGCCGTCGCCCGCCGGCTCGGGCGCCACTGGATCGGCATCGAGCGCGAGCAGAAATATGTGAAGGTTGCCAAGGAGCGCATCGCTTCGACGCTCGAGCTCGACGAGAGCGCGATGCGGACGATGGCGTCCAAGAAGAACCAGCCGCGCGTGCCGTTCGGCGCCTTGATCGAGACCGGCATGATCGAGCCGGGCGCGGTGCTGACCGATTCCAAGCGGCGCTGGCAGGCGAAGGTCGGTGCCGACGCATCGGTCGAGCTGGCCGGCAAGCAGGGCTCGATCCACCAAATCGGCGCCGCGGCGCAGGACGCGCCTTCGTGCAACGGCTGGACCTTCTGGTACGTGACGCAGGGGGATTCGCTGGTCTGTCTCGACGAGCTCAGGCAGAAATATATCGCCACGCTGGATTGAGGCAGGGCGGACGCCCGGTCGTCCGGTCCGGCTGCGGAGAATAGGACATGGCTGAGCGCATCTATCTGCGGCCTACCGCCTTCGTGGACGCGCCGTTCGGTTATGATGGCCGGGTGGCGCGGCTGGCCGGCGGCCTTGCATGGTTCTCGGCGGTGGAAATCGACGTGATCGAGGGCAAGCGCCGGGTTTCGACCGAATTGGTGCCGGTGGAGACGATGGGGGATGTGGTCGAGCGTCTCGGCGAGCCGGTGCGCACGGCCTGGATCAACCTCACGACCGCGCGCCCGCCGCTGACGCTCGGCCCGCGCGTGATCCGTCTCGACCAGCCCCAGGTGATGGGCATCCTCAACGTCACGCCCGACAGCTTCTCCGACGGCGGCCGCAACGAGGGCACGGCGGCCGAGACGGCGCACGCCATGGCGACCCAGGGCGCCGCGATCATCGATATCGGGGGCGAATCGACGCGTCCGGGCGCGGAGCCGGTCTGGGAAGGCGACGAGATCGAACGGGTGCTGCCGGTGGTGCGCCAGCTCGCCGTATCGGGCACGGCGCTCTCGATCGACACGCGCAAGGCGGCGGTGATGGAAGCGGCGCTGGCGGTGGGGCCGGCGGTGTTCAACGACGTTTCCGGCCTGCTCTACGATCCGCGCTCGATGGACGTGGCGGCGCGATCGGGGTGTCCAGTCGTGTTGATGCACTACCAGGGCGCGCCCGAGACGATGCAGGTCGCCCCGCATTACGACGGGCCGGTGCTGTTCGAAGTCTATGATTGGCTCGAGGCACGGGTTGCGGCGGCGGTGGCCGCGGGCATCGACCGGGCGAACATCATCGTCGATCCGGGTATCGGCTTCGGCAAGAGCGTCGCGCACAATCTGCAGCTGATGAACGGGCTGGCGCTGTTCCACGGCCTCGGCTGCCCATTGCTGCTCGGTGCGAGCCGCAAGCGCATGATCGGCGCGCTTTCGAACGAAGCGCCGGCCGATCAACGACTCGGCGGATCGCTCACGCTCGCGGTGAAAGCGGCGGAGCAGGGGGCCCAGATCTTGCGCGTCCACGACGTGGCCGAGACCGTGCAGGCGCTGCGGGTTTGGCGCGGCCTTCGCGACGCGGCGCTGACGCCCGCCTGAGCCGCGACAACAAAAATGGGCCTCGTAAGGGCCCTTTTTCATTCGACAAAATGAAAAACCCCGACCGAAGCCGGGGTTCTCATTTTCAGCCCTTGACTGCGCCGCCGGTGCCGCCGCCGCCCCAGAGCCAATCCCAGAAGCCGCGGGTCGGGCGAGTATTTTTGTGGTTCGTCATAAAGACCCCCCTTCAAAGCACGCGCCACGACCGTCGCGGCGCCTGAGGGCCTCGTTATGAACTCCAATAAAATGGTTATCAAGACATTAACTATTGTCAGGCGGCTTTGGATCTCCGTTCACCCAGCACCTGTCTCGTTAAGGCACGGAAAGTCATAGGTCTGCCAATATGATAGCCTTGCGCCACGTCGCAGCCCATTTGTGCAAGCGTTTCAAGGGTCTGACGGTCCTCGACACCTTCCGCGACGACGGTTTGTTCGAGCGAATGGGCGAGCTGTATGGTCGAATGAACCATGAGCTTGTCGCTTCTGCTGTTTTCGATGGCCTGGACGAAGGTTTGATCGACCTTGATCTCGGTCGCCGGGATCTTCTTCAAATAATCGAGGGTCGAAAGCCCGGTCCCATAGTCATCGATCGAGATGCAGACGCCGATTTCGCGCAGCTTCCAGAGCATATCGAGGCTTCCGACGCCGCCGCTAAGAGCGGCAGTTTCGGTTACCTCCAGCGTGAGCGACGAGGCCGGCAGGTGGTGCTTTTTCAGAAGTGACCCAATTGTCGCGGCGAGATTGCTGTCGTCGATCAGGCGGGCGGAGAGATTAACCGCCACATTGAATGCAATGCCACGGCGGTGGATGGCGGCCGCAGCAGCGATGGCGCCTTCGAGCACGAATATGGTCAGGCCCTCGATGCGGTCATGCTGCTCGGCCGCGGCCACGAATTCGGCCGGGCTGATCGGGCCCTTTTCCGGATGTGTCCAGCGCACGAGCGCTTCGGCCCCGCAGATCGCCCGCGTGCGCAGGTCCAGCTTGGGCTGATAGGCTATCCACACGTCGCCGGCGGCGATCGCAGCGTCTAGCTGGCTGAGCAGGGACAGCCGCCAGGCCGCGTCCTTAAGCTTGGCAGGGTCGTAGCGTTTCCACTTGAGCGCCTCGTGGCTCGCCTCATCGGCAGCCACGAGGGCGCTGCCGAGGCGGTTCGAAAGCGAGCGGGCCCCGCCGGCGTCGAACCCGAACGTGATGCTGAGGTCGAGCGGATTGCGGCCTACTACGATCGGGCTTCTGAAGAGCGAATGCAGGGCATCGAGATGATCGCCGAGATAGTTGGTCTCGCCCTCCTCGGCGAACCAGGCGAAAATACCCTCGTCGCCTTGATAGAGCCCACGTCCGGGCGCCCCTACCGTCAGTCGACCTATGATCTGCTCGACCAGTGCCTTTTCATCATCGACCGGAAGGGCGGAGGCAATTTCGGCATAGTTCAGTATGCGCGCCGCCACCAATGGGCGGCCGTGATCGATCTTCTCCTGTCGCAGGGCATTGAGGTTGGGCAGGCCGGAGACCGCATTGACCGTCCCTCGCAGCCGATAGGACCGCCGGAATTCCGACCATGCCAGCGATGCGGCAATCGCCAGCAACACGACCACCGCCGGCGCGGTGTCGATATATATCAAGCTGGCGTCGAGCTGAAACGGCGCGACCAGCACGCACGTCAATATGCCGGCCATCGCCCCGATCGCATTGCGGAGCCTCGACAGCAGCAGGGACAGGCCCGCGCCTAGAACCGTAACGAGAAACGGGAGAAACCATCCGACGTCTACCGGACGCCCCGATTTCAACGTCTCGGCACCGAGGATGTGAATGTAGGACGACGACATCCAGCCATGGCCAGGCGCGAGCTGGAAGCCCCCGAGTTGGGCCGAGGTCGGAGCGACGACGACAGTCTTGCCAGAGAATGCGCCCGCGCGGGATCGGCCGCGTATCACATCGACAGCGCTAATATTGGGCACGGATCGAGGATCGAAGGAATAATCGACGCGGAATTCCTCGCCCTGCCGGCCCTCTGCGCCGCTCAGCGCAGCCGCGAAGGATGGATAGGTGACCTTGTCGGCCTGACCAACGCTCGGCAATCGCCAGACAGCGCCCTGGAAGTCGTACTCCAAAGAGAGCGAGGCCATGCTGACGTGCGAGCGGAAGATGGGGTGCGGGAGTACGGTGGTCTGATTTCCGGACGCCGGATCGCGCAGTTGCTGGAACGGCAAGGTAACCTTGCGGCCTGCACGCGCCAGTGCGCCTGCCAGCATGGCATCGTTTCGTGGATCCGCACGCGACGAGAAATCGATCGTGAAGAAAATGCGGTCGGCACCCTGGGCGATGAGACGATCAGTCAGAAGCGCGTGATATCCCCGAGGCCAAGGCCATTTCTCAAGCTCTTTCAGGCTGCGATCGTCAATTCCGACGAGGACGATGTCGCCGCTGGTGGGATGGCTGCGAACCGTGTTGCGCAAGTTGCGCAGCGCGTTTTCGAGCGGCTGACCGAGCTCGACGGCTCCGAAAAGGAGGCAGGCCAGGGTCGCCCACAGCAGGATGCGGAGGCGTGGGTCGCCCCCTTTTCCGGCCCTTTTCAGGAAACCGGTCCACAATTCGCCCAACCCGCCCATTAAGCCGTCATGGCAGACAAAGGTTAGCAAATTGGAAGCTATCGTCTCCCAGCATTTCGGGCTTGCACGGTCACGTCCGTAAAGGATTGATCAACCGATGGGCGGCCCGGCGGCGTGGGCGCAGCGGCCGGAAATCGCTCCATTCGTGCAACCAACAAACGGCCCCGAAGGTTTGCCTTATCGAACAAGAACATGAGCGGGGGGCGAGGAGAGCCCACCATGTTCAGGTCGTTGATTGCAGTCCTGGCCCTCGCAGCGCCGGCCGCGGTCGCCACGGCACAAACCGAGGCGCCAAGTCCCTGGGCATTGGAGGTGACGCCTGACGGTTGTCTCGTTCACGCGGCCGCGCCGAGCGGGACCGTCGTGTCGGTCTGGGGCAGCGCGGACAATGACAGCATCCGCTTCCTGATCCAGAACCGCCAATGGAACGCATTCGAGGATGGCGGACGATACGACATCCAGGTCAGTTTCGACGAGCGCAGCGCGTGGCCGATGCAGGCGGTCGCCAGGCGCAATCTCGACGCCGACGGCCCCGGCCTCACATTTGCGGTCAGCCCATCCGGTCCCGCCGGGGGAACCGGCTTCCTCGAACAGTTCGCCGGCGCGCGCGGGATGCATATCGCGCGCGATGGCCAGCGGATCGACAGCCTGAAGCTGGCGGGCAGCGATACGGCCATGACCGCGCTGGCGCAGTGCCTCAGCACCATCTGGTCCGCGACCGCGGCGGCGCCGGAGGAATCCAGTGAGGAGCCCGTCGTGGAAGAGGCGGCTGGGGCGACGCCGATCTAAAGGGAGTAGCCGCCGTCGCTGACGAGGCAGCTGCCTGTGGTGAAGGCGGACGCGTCAGACAGCAGGAAGGCGATCTGCTCGGCCATTTCTTCGGGCTTGGCGAAGCGGGCGAGGGGCGTTGCGGCTGCGCTTATCGCCTCGAACGCGGCTTCCTCGCTGCCGGTGCTGTTCACAAGATCCGTGAAGAAAGGCACGTTGGTCCAGATCGGGGTTTCGACGCCGCCCGGGGCGATCGCGTTGACCCGGATGCGGCTGGGCGCCCCCTCCTTGGCTGCCACCCGCGCGAGCTGGATCACGCCGGCCTTGGAGGCGGCATAAGCGGCAATGCCCGCCTCGGCCTTGATGCCCGCCACCGAGGCGGTGAGGACGATCGCGCCGCCATTGCCGTGCATCGCCCGCATGGCGGCCTGCAAAGTGAGGAAGGCGCCGTCGAGATTGACCGACATGACCCGGCGCCAGTCGGCCAACGTAGTTTCGAGGATCGGCTTGCCCTCGCCGATGCCGGCATTGACCACGGCGTGGGTCAGGCCGGTCAGGTCGGCGTTGGCCCACATCTGCTCGTCGGTGACGTCGCCCACCATCAATTGGCGCTCGCACGGCAAGGTGAACGCGAAATCGGCGAGCCTGTTCTCGTCGCGGTCGCACAGGATCAGTTTCCGCGCGCCCGAAGAGGCCAGCAGCGTCGCCGTTGCGGCGCCGATGCCCGAGGCGGCGCCGGTGATGAGAATTTTTCCGTTAGTAAAGCCCTGCATCGAGCAAGCTTAGCAGGAGATCGCGCTTCGTCTAGGCGGCGTCGGCGCCGATGCCGAGCTCGCCGAGCTTGCGGTACAGGGTGGAGCGGCCGATGCCGAGCCGGCGGGCAACCTCGGTCATGCGGCCGCGATAATGGCCGATGGCGAGACGAATGACGTCGGCCTCGATCTCCTCGAGCGAGCGCAGGTGGCCGCTCGATTCGTACAGAGTGATGCCGGGACCGTGCGACAAAGCGGCACTGTTGGAAGCGCCGCTCAGCGCCTTGGCATGATAATCGTCGGCGCGTTTGCTGAACGTCGATTCCTGGGCGATGTGCGGAAAGTCGGCAGCGGTGAGCGCGTTCCCGTCGCAAAGGACGGCGGCGCGAAACAAGGCGTTCTGAAGCTGCCGGACGTTGCCGGGCCAGCCATAAGCCATCAGCACTTCGAGCGCGTCGTCGGTGATGCTGAGGTAGCGCATGCCCGGCTGCTCCGCGATCCGGGCCAGTAGGTGGCGAGCGAGCGGCGGGATGTCGCTCTGGCGCGCGCGCAGCGGTGGGATATCCACATGGACGACGTTGAGGCGGTAATAGAGATCCTCGCGGAAATTCCCTTTGGCAACTTCGTCGAGCAGGCGGCGGTTGGTCGCGGCGATGATGCGCACGTCGACGATCTGGATGCTGCGCCCGCCGATGCGCTGGATCTCGCCCGTCTCGATGGCGCGCAGCAGCTTCACTTGGGTGTCGAGCGGCAGTTCGCCGATCTCGTCGAGGAAGAGGGTGGTGCCGTCGGCATCCTCGAACCGGCCGATATGGCGGTCGAACGCGCCCGTGAAGGCGCCCTTTTCGTGGCCGAACAGGACCGATTCGACGAGGTTGCCGGGGATCGCGCCGCAATTGACGGTCACCATCGGTTTCTTGCCACGCGGGCTGGAGCTGTGGATCGCCTGGGCGAGCACTTCCTTGCCCGATCCGCTCTCGCCTTCGATCAGGACCGAGACGCGGGCGCGGGCCGCCTTGGCGGCGATCGCGAGCGCGGCACGGAATTCCGGCGCCGATCCGACAATCTCGTCAAATGCGAGCGTCTTGGTGATCTTCTCCGACAAGGGGCGAAGCTCGCCGTTGCGCTGGCGTCGGTCAGTGGCCGCGTTCAGCGCTGCAAGCAGGCGGTCGGGCGCGATCGGCTTGACGAGGAAATCATTGGCGCCTGCGCGCATCGCATCCACGGCCGCTGCCACAGAGGTTTGCGCGGTGAGGATCAATAAAGGGAGGTCCGGGCGAAGCGCGCGAATCTGCCGGATCAGGTCGGCCCCTGCCTCGCCCGGGAGCCAGTGATCGAGCATGATCGCGTCGACGTCGCGCCCTTCCTCGCCGGCGAGCAGCTTTTGGGCCGCATCGACATCGGGCGCGCCCATCACCCACCAGCCGGCCCGCGCGCCGATGGCACTTACCAGACGCCGCTGCGCGGGTTCGTCGTCGATCAGCAACAGGCAACGTGTCGCATCCGGCCGCATGCGGGCTCCTCTCGGTTGAACGCATGCTCTAGCATGCGGCCGGTAAAGGGGGGCTTAAGCTTCAGCCTAATTTTGGGCTTGGGCGCCGGCACCCTCTTCGATAAGGGTGTCGATAAATTTGCTCATCCCAGAGGAAGAAATGGCTACCGAACCCGAAAATGCGATGGACTATAAGCACCACGAGAAGAGCTATTCGCTTTTCGCGGCGATCATGAAGTGGGGAACGATCGTGAGCGTGGTCACCACCGCCATAGTCGTTCTGCTGATTTCGAACTGACGAGGGGCCGCGGGGGGGTGAAAATCGCGGTTCTCAAGGAAATGGCGGAGGGCGAACGGCGCGTTGCCGCCACGCCCGAAACCGTCAAGAAATTCATCGCCCTGGGCGCCGAGATGGCGGTCGAGCGCGGCGCGGGCGAAAGCGCTGCCATATCCGACGCGGACTATGAGGCCGCGGGCGCCGTCGTCGGCGACCGCGCGAGCGTGCTGAGCGGCGCCGACGCTGTGCTCGCCGTGCAGGGCCCCGATCCGAGCGGGCTCGACGGCATTCAATCGGGCGCGCTGGTCGTCGCCGCTCTCAATCCGTTCGGCGACCGGGCGCGCATCGATTCCTATGCGGCCGCAGGCGTAGAAGCGCTGGCAATGGAATTCATGCCGCGGATCACTCGCGCGCAATCGATGGACATCTTGTCCTCGCAGTCGAACCTAGCCGGTTACAAGGCGGTGCTTGATGCGGCCGGCGAATATGGCCGCGCGTTCCCGATGATGATGACGGCGGCCGGCACGATCGCCGCGGCGCGCGTGTTCGTAATGGGAGTCGGCGTCGCCGGCCTGCAGGCTATCGCGACGGCGCGGCGGCTTGGAGCGATCGTCTCGGCCACCGATGTCCGCGCCGCGACCCGGGAGCAGATCGAGAGCCTGGGCGCCAAGGCGATCTTCGTCGAGGATGTCGCCGGAATCGAAGGCGAAGGCGCGGGCGGCTACGCCACCGAAATGTCCGACGAATATAAGCAGGCGCAAGCGGCCCTGGTGTCGAGCCATCTTGCCAAGCAGGACATCGTCATCACCACCGCCCTGATCCCGGGGCGGTCGGCGCCGCGCCTGATTTCCGACGCGCAACTGGCGACGATGCGGGCCGGCAGCGTGATCGTCGACCTCGCCGTCGAGCAGGGCGGCAATGTCGAAGGCGCAGTCGCGGGCGCGATCGTCGAGCGGCACGGCGTCCGCATCGTCGGTCATCGCAACGTACCGTCGCGCCTCGCCGCCGATGCTTCAGCGCTCTACGCGCGCAACTTGTACAATTTCCTCAGCGCCTTCTGGGATCCGGACGCGAAACGGGTCGTGCTGCCCGACGAGGACGAGATCGTCCAGGGCGTTCGGCTCACGCGCAGCGGCCAGGTGGTAAGCGCACGCCTGCTAGGCAACTGATTTCAGGAACAAAGGCGACGCTTCGCGGATTCTTCCAGGCAGTCCATTTCTGGAGGAGTGAGGAGCATGAGCGGCAAGCGCGAGCTGATCGATACCGGCAACGACAAGCGTTATGTGACGCGCGACACGCAAGGCCGGTTCAAGGACGTCACGGACGTCGGCCGGTCGTCGGCGGCCGACCAGCGTCAGCATGCCAAGACCGAAGTCAAATCGGGCTACGGCCACAAAGGCGATCGCAAGGCCTGACGCTTCGGGGCATCGCCGATCCGCACCGGGATAGCCCCTCGACACGGTCTGCGCGACCCGCCACAGTGGGCGCACATCAGTGTCAGGGGGCTCCTGGATGGACTTCGTCTCAATCCTGTCGATTTTCGTGCTGGCGTGTTTCGTCGGCTATTATGTCGTCTGGGCGGTAACGCCGGCCTTGCACACGCCGCTGATGGCGGTGACCAACGCCATTTCCTCGGTCATCATCGTCGGCGCGCTGATCGCTTCGGCCGAAGCGGGCTCGGCCGCCGCCAAGTGGCTGGGGCTGATCGCGGTGGCGATGGCGAGCGTGAATATCTTCGGCGGTTTTGCGGTCACCGAGCGCATGCTTGCCATGTACAAGAAGAAGGAACGCCGCGATGCATGAGGCCGCGGACGTTCCGGCCTGGGTGCCACTCGCTTATCTGATCGCCGGCATCTGCTTCATCCTCGCGCTGCGCGGCCTTTCGAGCCCGGTAAGCAGCCGCCGCGGCAACCGGTTCGGCATGATCGGCATGGGCATCGCAGTGGTCACCACCCTGATCATGCACGATGTGACGAGCCTGCCCGAGATCCTGATCGCGATCGCCATCGGCGGGGCGATCGGCTTCGTCACCGCAAAGCGGATCGCGATGACGGCGATGCCGCAGCTGGTCGCGGCCTTCCACTCGCTGGTCGGCATGGCCGCCGTGCTGGTCGCCGCAGCGGCCTTCCTCAATCCGGGCGCGTTCGGAATCCTCGATGGCGCCGGCGAGATCCTGAAGGTCAGCCGGATCGAGATGGGCCTCGGCGTCGCGATCGGCGCGATTACATTCTCGGGGTCGGTGATCGCGTTCCTGAAGCTCAACGGCAACATGTCCGGCAAGCCGATCATGCTGCCGGGACGGCACGTGATCAATCTCGGGATCCTGGCGGCGATCCTGGGCCTGATCGCCTATTCCGTCACCGACCAGAGCCCCTGGGTGTTCTTCACGGTCACGGCACTGTCCTTCCTGATCGGGTTCCTGCTGATCATCCCGATCGGCGGCGCCGACATGCCCGTCGTCGTGTCGATGCTGAACTCCTATTCCGGTTGGGCTGCCGCGGCGATGGGCTTCACGCTCCAGAATACGGCGATGATCGTCACCGGTGCGCTGGTCGGCTCGTCGGGCGCAATCCTCTCCTACATCATGTGCCGGGCGATGAACCGGAGCTTCATCTCGGTCATCGCCGGTGGCTTTGGCGGCGATGCGGCGATCACGGGCGGCGGATCGGCGCTCGACCGGCCGTACAAGCGCGGATCGGCGGAGGATGCAGCCTTCCTGATGAAGCAAGCCGAGCAGGTCATCATCGTTCCGGGCTACGGCATGGCAGTCGCCCAGGCGCAGCATGCGCTGCGCGAGATGACCGACCTGCTGAGGGAAGAAGGGGTCAAGGTGAGGTTCGCCATCCACCCCGTCGCAGGGCGCATGCCGGGCCACATGAACGTGCTGCTGGCCGAAGCCAACGTCCCCTATGACGAAGTGTTCGAGCTGGAGGACATCAACTCCGAATTTGCCCGAACCGACGTTGCTTTCGTCATTGGCGCCAACGACGTAACCAACCCGTCCGCGAAAACGGACAAGTCGTCGCCCATCTATGGCATGCCCGTGCTCGATGTGGAAAAGGCCAAGACGGTGCTCTTCATCAAACGCTCGATGGGCGGCGCCGGCTATGCAGGGGTCGAGAACGAGCTCTTCTTCCGCGACAATACGATGATGTTGCTCGCCGATGCCAAGAAGATGGTCGAAGAGATCGTAAAATCGCTCGGTTAAGGGATCACCCGGGGTTCAGGTGCGTCGCCCGAATAGCCTAGAGGACGAGCGGATTCGGTTTCTTTCGGGGTGAACGGGCTTTGCGTAAATTGGGATTGATCGGCGGGATGAGCTGGGTCTCGACCGCCATGTATTACGAGCAGATCAACAAGGGCGTGGCGCGGCGGCTCGGAGGGCTGAACTCGGCGCCCCTGATCATCGACAGCCTCGATTTCGCACCCGTCGCCAAGTTGCAGCATGACGGCGAATGGGACGCGCTCGCCGAGGTGCTGATCGCATCGGCACGTCGGCTCGAGCAGGCCGGGGCCGAGGGCCTGATCATCGGCTCCAACACGATGCACAAGCCGTTCGAGCGCGTGTCCGAGGCGGTGGGCGTGCCGATCCTCCACATTGGCGACGTGACCGCGGCGCGGCTGACCAAGGATGGCGTGCGGCGGGCCGGCCTGCTGGGGACGCGCTTCACGATGTCGGAGCCTTTCTATCGCGAGCGGATCGAGGCGCACGGTATCGCCGTCACGCCGCCGGCGCCGGCCGAAGCCCGCGAGATCGATCGCATCATCTATGAGGAACTGACCCGGGGACAGGTGACGCGGACGTCGCAGCGCGCGCTCAAGACCTGCCTCACCCATATGAGCCAGGCGCGGCAGCAAGCGGTGATCCTCGGCTGCACCGAGCTGGTCATGCTGGTTGATACCGGCGCCAACGTGCTGCCGGTCTACGACACGACGGCGCTTCACTGCCAGGCAGCGGTCGAATGGATCCTCGCGGAAGACGCTCCGGGCGCGACGCAGGCCGAAAAGGTGGCAAGCGCCGCCTGATCAGCGGACGAGACGCCCGGCATAACGGCGCGGCTGATCCGCCTGCGCGGTGCCGGGAGGCAGCAGGCGTACCTTGCGGGTGGCGAAGTCGACCGAGACGCGCTCGAACAATTTGAGGGCGTCCATTCCGAGCAGCAGCGCCGGCTTGTCGGTGAGCTTCAATTTGCGGAACGGGTGCACCTCGGCAAAGGCGATCGGCATGTCGGTGATGTCGACGCCGCCCAGCCGGAGCTTCTTAACCGCAGTATAATCCGCCTGAGTGACGCCTCCAGTGACGCTGAGCAAGCTGATCGGGACAGTGAAGCGCAGCTTGCCCTTCTTGGCGAGCTTGCGACGCAAGGCATTGTTGCCGATCGTGACCTGCGACCCGGTATCAAGGATCACATTCACTTTCTCGCCGTCGACGGCCGCATCGACCAGGATCAGATGACCGAAGCGACTGCGCGCCGTGACCACGATCGTATCCGAGTCCCAGCGTGGCTCGCGCACGCGCGACGGCGAGATCGACATCTCTTGGCGCACGAAATCGAACAGAACCCGCTGAGCCTGCAGGCTGTCCACGCCGAGCATGCCTTCCGCGCCGAGGTGCGCGCGCGCCAGAGCAGGGGCGTGGATATCCCTCACCGTCTTCCTGCTCACTTCCAAGCGGGGGATCAGGACAGTCGGTGTCTCCTGCACCTCCGTCATGCTGTGCAGAATCGTGCTATCGCCGGGGCCAAGGCGGAGCTCGTGGGCAAGCTCGCGAGCGATGACCGTCCGCTCGGCACCCGTGTCGACGATGAACCGGTACGGACCCTTGCCGCCGATGCTGACCGGGACCGTCATCCTTTGGGAGTCGTCGGGCGCATAGCCGAGCACGTCGGCGGCGCTGTCATCGGGTCTCGGCACCGGCTGGGCATGAAGCGGCGCGACGAGCGCCGCCGCGGACGCGAGGAGGCAGAACAACCGTATGCTCATACATTTCCTTCCGCCGTCCGCTCGGATCGCTTGTACGCCTTGTCGGCTAGCTCGCCAAAGCCTTTGGTCGAAGTGCTCGGCACGCTGGTCGAAAGGGCGCTCAGCGCTGGCGGTAAAAATCGGCCAGCCGATCGAGGGCCAAGCCGAGGACGAGCTTGCCGGCGCGCGCCGGCCAGCCGAGCGCGCGCTCGGCATCGCGCATCCCCTCGCCCGCGCAGACGATGCGCCACAGAACATCGCTGAGGCCCGGGCCGACCGCCGCCGTCGCCGCCTCAAAGCGGCGGCGGGCGGCAAGCTGCGCCTCGGTCGGATCGGCGGGGCCCGGAGCCCCGCCACGGCCGCGCGCGAGCGGCGGAGCATCCCAGCGCATCGTGACGCGCGGCGGCAGCTGCGACCGTTCCCAGTCGACGCGCAGATGCTCGCCGGCAGCAAATTGACGCTCGTCGATATGCCCGCGTGCGCGCAGCCAGGCCAACGGGGATTCGGCGAGGTTCACAGTCACCGAGCGGGCGCGGCGCGTGCGAACCGGGCTTGAGCCCCGCTGCTCGCCGTCCTCGGGCAGTGCGCGTTCGGCCAGCAGGCGGTTGCGTTTGGGTGCGGCCATGCTCTTCTCCTGCGACTCGATTCATCTTTGCTATTGCCATTCCGGCCCTTGTGTAGGAAAATGAAATAACCACACGGGTTAGGGGACGGGGCATGATCACGCGTATCCGCGAGGTTCGCCGGGCCAAGAAGATGACGCTGCAGGACGTTGCGGACCGCTGCGAGCCGCCGACCACGCCGCAGACGATCGGGCGGCTGGAGACGGGCACGCGCACCGTCTCGGTGGGATGGCTGAACCGGATTGCACGCGCGCTCGGCGTGGAGGCGGGGGATCTCGTCAAGCTGCCCGATCGCGCCGACATCCCGGTGGCGGCGGTACTCGAACATGACGGTGCGCACGCGCCGCGGCGCGAAGGCGTGGCGATTCCCCCGCAAGCGGAGCCCGGGCTGGTCGCGGTCACGGTGGCTTCCGGGATCGGCGACTATCGCAGCGGCGACGAAATCTGGTGCCATCGCCTGACGCCGGACGAGTTCGGCCGCGCGATGAACCGCGACCTGCTGTTGCCGCGGCCGGCTGGGCGCTTCCTGTTCGGGCGGTTGATCGGGCGCGAAGAGGGCAAGCTTCACGTGCTGCCGCTGGGCGGCGGCCAGCGTCAATTGGTGGTCGCGGATCCGCCCTGGGCCGCAGTGGCCATCCGCCTGATCCGCACGCTCTAGACGGAGCCGCGGCCTAGTGGGCCAATACGAGCGGGATGGGACTGGAATCGAGCAGGTCGCGCGTGGCCCCGCCCAATACGGCCTCGCGCAGGCGCGAATGGCCGTAGGCGCCCATCACCAGGTAACTGGCGTCCAGCGACTCGGCCGCGGCAATCAAGGTGGTCGCGATACCCGGTTCCTGGAGAGGCCATTCGCGCACTTCGGCGCCGATGCCGTGGAACGCGAGATAGTCGCGCGCCTGGCTCGCCGCGAAGTCGTGCTGGCGGCCGTCCACGGTGATCAGATGGACGCTCCGCGCCCGGGCCAGCAGCGGCAAGGCCAGGCGGAGCGCATGCGCGCTTTCGATCGAGCCGTTCCAAGCGACGGCGGCAACGCCGAGCGGGTCGAACGCCCGGGCCTCCATGGGCATGGCGAGCACCGGCGCGCGCACGTGCAGAGCGACGTCCCCCGCCATGCCGGTCGTGCCCCGTTTGCCCTGGTCGTTGCGCGGAGGCAGGCTCACCACGACCACGTCGGCCAAGCGGGTGCGGTCGATGAGGGACTGGACAGGCGCCCCGTCCACGCGCTGCCATTCCCAGGAGAGACCCTCGCGCGGGAGCATCGCTTCGACACGGGAGCGGTGCGCGTCCTCGGCCTCGCGGACCCGCTCGACCACCTCGGGCAGCGCATAGACGCCGCCGAACGGATCGCCGAGTATATAGGAATCATAGGGCGTCGCCTGCAGGCAGACGACATGCCCGTCGTAGGTCCGCGCCAGCGTCAGCGCCGCCTCGAGCCGGGCGGCCGTGCCGCCGTCCTCGTTGGCGTAGAGCAGAATGGATTTCATCGCGCGCCTCCCGGGCAGGGCCCGGGGCGGCAACTCCCGTCTGGAGATCGGCCGCCGGGCTTCGTCACCGTCACACTAACCGTCTTCGCCGCAGCGGAACAGTGCTCCCACCGATCGGAAGAGGCGCGGGAGCCCAATGCGCATCGGGTTCGTTGTCCGGCACCACATTGCGGGAGACGATTCTTGTTCTTTCTCTTTTCCAACCGCCTGGGCTGTCTCGGATCGATCCTGATCTCGGTGGTCGCGACCCTGCTTCTGCTGGCCGTCATGGGCTGGCTATGAGGCGCAATGCGACGGCGCGCCGCCTTGACGGATGCGCCAGACGGCCTAGATAGCCGCATTCCCCATGCGGGCGCTTAGCTCAGTTGGTAGAGCATCTCGTTTACACCGAGAGGGTCGGCGGTTCGAGCCCGTCAGCGCCCACCATCTTCAGATCACCAGCGGCGACAGGCGCTGCACTGCGCGAAGATAGGCGCCCAGGCTGGCGGCAGCCTGGTCCGACAAAGCGATGTAGACGCGGCGGCCGTCCTGCGGATCGGCGCTGCGCACGAACAGGCCGTGCTCACTCATGAGCTTGATCCAGCGCAGGGCCGTGGTCGGCGGCACCGCGGCGGCGATGCAGAGGCTCGAGACGGCGACGCGCTGACCCTCGAGCCGGGCGGCGAGCAGGTCCAGCATCATGTCCCACGCCGGATCGGCGAAGAATTCGCCGTTGAAATAGCGGTCGCGCATCCGGCGCGCGCGCAGCACGGCGCGAATCTCGGCCGGGCCGACCGGGTGGTCGCCTTCCTCGTCTCCGGCGTGGCGAGGTGCCGGCTCGATCGCCTCGGTCTCGGACAGGGTTGCGAGCAGGGAGGCGATCCGACCGATCTCCTCGCTCAACTGCTGGAGCCGGACCGGGCCCTGCTGCCGGCGTATGTCGTGCAGTCGGGCCGGCGGCGCGGCGACGGCGAGGGCAAGGGCGGCGATCCGGTCGTGCGGCAGGGGATCGCAGAGGTGCTGGATGCGCGGATGCGGGGTTCGCGCGGCCACCGCATCGAGCAAGGCGGGGGGCGCGACGACGACGCTGCCGTGGCCGCCGGAGCGCGCGCGGGCCTCCAGCCGATCGAGCAGAGCGTCGAGCGCCGGCCCGGGATCGCGATCCACCTCGACGACGACGGCGTCCAGCCCGGCCTGACGGTCGAGACGCGACACAGCGGCATCGATGGGGGCGACATCGGCTATGCGATAGCCGAGCGCGGCGGCGGCGCTCCGGACGCGCTCGGTGGCCGCGTCCCCGTCGGTCAGCACGAACAGGCTCGGTTGCGCGCTATATTCTATTCCTTGGGCGTGGCTTTCGCTTTCCGCATCCAAGCTAACCCCCTCTGGTCCCCCGCTTTTCGGCCTTTTGATACCATTGCCGAGCAAGAGGCGGGCAAGCGCATCCATATCGGACGCGCCTGCGGGCGGGTTCAGCCGAAGCGGCGCCGCATCTCGGCGGTCCATTCGCGCAGCGGGAATGCCGTCCGGTACGTGTCGATCAATTTGTCGGCGACCGCCGGATGGAACGGCCGGTCGAAATCGAGGCCGACCGCACCGCCCGCGGCCCAGACCACCGTGGCGTACCAGCTTTCGATGCCGGGGAGGCGGAGCCACACGATCGTGCCAGGGGCCAGGCGCTGCCTGGTAAGGATGCGGCAGCCGCGCGCCGACAGGTCGGTGACGGTGACCGGGCCTGAAGGCTTGGCCGGCTCGCGCAGGGAGGCCGCGATCCGCACCGACGCCCGCGGCGTGCTGCGCTGGTAATGACCACCGTAAAGGCGGGTCCCAGGTTGGTGGAGCGGATAGGCGTGCAACGGCATCCCGCCTTAGACAGCGGTCGGCGCGAAGGAGTCGAGACGCCAATTTGGGGCGTCCCGGAACGGATCATCAGCCCGTCCCGCATTAAGGGCGAGACGGGCGCGGTGCGCCTAATGCGCTTCGGGCATGAGGCCGAGCCGGTCGCGGCGCATCCAGCGCAGGATCATCAATATTGAAACCACGGCGAGGCCGAGGGCGAGACCGAGCCAAAGCCCAATGCCGCCCCATTCCAGACCGAAGGCGAGAAAGACCCCGGTGCCGAGACCGATGACCCAATAGCCGACCAGCGCGTAGAGCATCGGCACGGTCGTATCGTGAAGGCCGCGCAGCATGCCGGCGCCGACCGCCTGCGCCCCGTCGACGATCTGGAACAGGGCGGCGACCACGAGGAACGAGACGGCGAGGCCGATCACCTCGGCATTGGCGGGGTCGCTCTCGTCGAGGAAGGCGTTGACCAGGAGGTGGGGGATAGCGACGAGGATGAGCGCCATCACCACCATGAAGGCCTCGCCGATCGCGAAGCTGGTCCAGCCGGCGCGGGCGATGCCGGCGCGGTCGCCGCGGCCGAAGGCGAGGCCGACACGCACCGTCACCGCCTGGGCGAGGCCGAGCGGGATCATGAAGGACAAAGCCGCGATCTGGATCGCGATCGCGTGGGCGGCGAGCGCTTCGGTCGAGATCAGGCCCATCAGGAAGACCGCCGCGTTGAAGATCGTGACCTCGAGGGTGAGCGTGACGGCGATGGGGAGGCCGAGCTTCCAGATCGCCGCGAAGCGAGACCAGTCGGCACGCCAGAAGCGCCCGAACAGGCGGTAGCGCCGGAACTGCTCGTGGCGGGTGACCACGATCGCCATGCCGACGAACATCAGCAGGTTCGACAGCGCGCTGCCGATGCCGGCCCCGAGCAGCCCGAGCTGGGGAAGGCCGAAATGGCCGAAGATCAGACCGTAATTGACGATCGCATTGAACAGGACCCCGCCGCCGCCGATGACGAGCGACCAGAGCGGTCGCTCGAGCGCGGACACGAAGCTGCGCAGGATCAGGAAGAAGAAATAGGGGAGGAGCCCCCATTGGAGCGCCCGCACGAAGCCGCCGGCATCCGCAGCCAGCCCCGGCTCCTGCCCGAAGAAGAGCAGGATATGCTCGGCCTGCCAGAGCAAAACCCAGAAGGGAACGGCGATGGCGACGGCGGCCCACATCGCCTGGCGAACGGTGCGGCGGACTTCACGGACGCTGTGGCGATGGCGGCCGAGCTGGCGCGCCATCATCGGCGCGGAGGCCGTGACGAGACCCGTGCCGAAGATCAGCACGGCGTTGAACAGATTGACGCCGAGTGCCCCGGCCGCGAGCGAGCGTGAGCCGACCCAGCCGAGCAGAACCACATCGGTCGCGTGGATCGCGGCCTGGGCGAGATTGGTCAGGATCAGCGGATAGGCGAGCAGCATTGTCGCGCGAATCTCTTCGCGCCAGAGAGCAGACGATGAGGGGCGCTCGTGCATAGGCTGCGCCCGTTAGAGCAAGTGGAACGCGAGCCCAACCGCATTCACACGGACCAGCTTGAGTTCGTTCCATCACCGGAATATAGAAGTTGCATAAAGAAACCTATTTAGGGGTCCGGGGAATGATCGTTTACGGCTCGTCCATCTCGCCTTTCGTGCGCAAGGTGCTGGCATTCGGAGCGGAAAAGGGGCTCGAGCTGGAATCGCGGCCGCTGCCTCTGGGCTCGGACGACCCGGAGTTCCTAGAGGCCAGCCCGTTCAAGAAGATCCCCGCCTTCCGCGACGGCGACTTCGGCATTTCGGATTCGAGCGCGATCATCACCTATCTCGACGCGATCATGCCGGAGCCTAACCTCATCCCGCTGGAGGCCAAGGCGCGGGCCCGGACCATCTGGTATGACGAATTCGCCGACACGATCCTGGCCGGCTGCGGGACCAAGATGTTCTTCAATCGCGTCGTCGCGCCCCGCTTCATGAAACGGGACGGCGATCTGGCGACCGCCGACAAGGCCGAGCGCGAGGAACTGCCGCCGATCCTGGATTATCTGGAGCGCATCATTCCGGACAGCGGCTGGCTGATCGAGGATCGCCTGACATTGGCGGACATCGCGGTCGCCAGTCCGTTCGTGAACCTGCAGCATCTGGGCGTGGCGTGGGCGGATGGACGGCCCAAGCTCGCCGCTTATGTCGAGGCGATGCTGGCCCGCGACAGCTTCCGGAGCTGGGTGGAGCGCGAGACGGCCTTCCTGGCGCGAACCGCCTAAAGCGGCCACACCGCCAGGATGAGCGGCACGCCGACCAGGATGACGAGCACCGAAAGCGGCGCGCCAAGGCGGGCATAGTCGCCGAAGCGATAGCCGCCCGGCCCCATGACCAACGTGTTGCACTGGTGGCCGATCGGCGTGAGGAAGTCGCTGCCGGCGCCTACCGCGACGGCCATCAGGAAGGCCTCGGGCCGGTAGCCGAGATCATTGGCGAAAAGCGCGGCGATCGGCGCCATGACGAGCACCGTGGCGGCGTTGTTGAGGAACGGCGTCACCGCCATCGCAGCAATCATGATCAGGGCGACGGCGCCCCAGGCCGGGAGGCTAGTGGCGGTCGCCGACAGCCAGCCGGCGATGAGATCGGTGCCGCCGGTGGTGCGCAGGGCGTCGCTGACCGGGATCAGCGCACCGATCATGATCAGGATCGGCCATTCGACATGGGCATAGGCCTCCCGCGCCGGGAGCGAACCGGTGAGCATGACGAGCGCTGCCGCGCCGAAGAAGGCGACGCCGACTGGAACCCAGCCGATCGCGGTCAGGACCATCGCGCCGCCGAGGATGGCCAACGGCACGAGGCCGCGGCGGGCACTGCCGAGACGGATGTTGCGTTGGACCAGCGGCAGGCAGCCCATTTCCTGTAGGCGCAGGGGCAAGGTGCTGAGCGGACCTTGCAGCACGATGACGTCGCCCGGGCAGAGCTCCAGATCCCGCAGCCGCTTCGTCAGCCGCTCGCCGCGGCGCGACACGGCGAGCAAATTGACGCCGTGACGGTCGTGGAGAGCAACCCGGCTGGCGGCGTCGCCGACCAAGACGGAGTCGGTGCCGATCACGGCCTCGATGACGCCGACGTCCGATGGCGACTTCTCGCGGGACGCGGAGCGTTGCTGGCCCTCCAGTCTCAGTCCGGCCGTGGCGATGGCCCGCTCGAGCGCTTCGGGCTCGCCTTCCAGGATCAGCACGTCGCCGGCGCTCAGGACCGCATCGGGCAGCGGCCGGATCCGGCGGCGTTCGCCGCGGTGGAGGCCCGTCACTTCCACTTCGTTCTCGGTCAGCTGCTTGAAGGCGACGACGCTGATCCCGTCGGCAGGACTGTTGGCAGGGATGCGGGCGTCGGTCGTGTAGTCGTCAATCATAAGTGCCTCACCCAAGGTGGGCGCAGCGCGGCGGTTGGTCGGCAGGAGGCGGTAGCCGAAGCGGAGGAAGACTAGCCCGGTCAGGGCAATTCCGAGACCGACCGGCGTGTAGTCGAACATACTGAAAGGTTGACCGGTCATTTCCTCGCGCACGCGGCTGACGATGATGTTGGGCGAGGTGCCTACCAAAGTGATGAGTCCGCCGAGCAGCGAGCCGAACGACATCGGCATCAGCAGGCAGGAGGGCGAGGTGTTGGAGCGCTTCGCCATCTGGAAGGCGGCCGGCATCAGCATCGCGAGCGCGCCGATATTTTTGACGAGGGCGGACAGCAACGTGACGGATCCGACGAGGATCGTGAGCTGCGACCCCATGCTGGAGAAGCGGCCGGCGACGCGCTGGATGACGGCTTCGACGATCCCCGAGCGAGCGACCGCCGCGCTTATGATGAGCGCCGAGCCGACGATGATCACGATATCGTCGCTGAAGCCGGTGAAGGCCTTGTCTGCCGGGACGATGCCAAGGACCAGCGCCGCGAGCAGCGCCAGCACCGCGACCATATCGTAGCGGATCCGCCCCCAGATGAAGAGCAGCATCATGCCCGCGAGAACCGCAAAAGCGAGCATCTGGTCGATCGTCATTCAGTCCCCCTTGTCGCGGGGCATCAACGCGGATCGGATCGGAGCGCCGCACGGCGCGCGAAAAAATCCTGGCCGGGCAGCTTCATCGCGTGCCGCGCGGCTTTCGTCGAGGATCACGTCCTCGTCGAAACCATGACCGCAGCCGTCGAACAAAGACCGCGCCAGCGCGGAGGGCCTGATAGGCGGGGGGCAAATACGAGGAACCCGCCAACATGCTGACCGAACGCCAGGCCAAGACCTTTCCGCACGATCCCGCCGTCCGCGGATATTGCGTCGTCTACCCCGACGACGAAACCAACCACTGCCCCGGCTGCGGCCACTCCCATTGGTATGTCGGCCGGCTGACGGCGGAGTGCGGCTTTTGCGGAACGGCGATCCCGCTCTCGGAAGGAAGGGTCCAGGGCGGCGTCGGCGGCCACAGCCGCAACTGGAAGCCCTTCATGCCCTCGGCTTTCGCCGCCTGAGATGCGAAAACGCTCCCGGAGCGGGGCTCCAGGAGCGTTTCCATTTCGGCTCCGCGATTAGGCGAAGAGGAAGTCGGTCGCTTCGATCTGAGGCGTACCGTAGATAACGAGCGCGAAGTCGGCGTCCTTGTCGGCGTCGTTGTTGCCGAAGATCACCGTGATCGGGCCGCTGTGAGCGCTGTCGGCGAGACCATCGATGTCGAAGCCGAGCGCCTTTTCGGCGGCATTGACGTTCCCGTAGGTCTTGTAGCCGAGATCGCCCGCATTGTTGGTGCTCGACTTGCCGACGAAGCTGAACGCCTGGTGGCCGTCCTGCGTCAGATCGGCGTCGATGGCGCTGAGATCGATGACGTCGTCGCCGGCGGCATCGAAGTCCATCAGGATGTCGACCGAGATCGCGCCCAACTTGGACGCGGTCAGCACGTCGTTCATCTCGGCCACGAACACGTCGTTGCCGTCGCCACCGGTCAGGATGTTGGTGAGGCCGTTGCCGCTGATGCGGTTGTCGAGCTCGTTACCGGTGCCCGAGATCGCGCTTCCCGTGAGATCGAGATTCTCGACATTGGCGCCGAGCGTGTAATCGATCGACGAGAGCACGGTATCGAGGCCTTCGCCGGCATTCTCGACGACGACGTCGCCGGCTTCACCGACGATGTAGATGTCGTTGCCGATCCCGCCCTTCATGACGTCGGCACCAGCGCCGCCGTCGAGCGTGTCGTTGCCGCCGCGGCCTTCCATCACGTCATTGCCTGCGTTGCCGGTGAGGACGTTGTCGACGTTGTTGCCGTAGATCGTGTCGTTGCCCGAGCCCCCCTTGGCGTTCTCGATCACCGCACCGTAGGCGATGCCGACATTGTCGGTGAGGCGGCCACGGAAGTTCGGGTCCGCCGCAAATGCCGCCATGTTGGCGTCATAGGTCGCGCGGGTGATCGCGGTGTAGCCGGCCGCGACGCGGTTAGCGTTGACCTGCTCGAAGCTCAAGGTGGCGAGCGCGTCCTCATAAGTGATGCCGCTGATGCTCGACAGCGAGCCCGGGGTGAGGTCGATCACCTGGGTGACGTTGAAGCCCGACGCGTCGAGCGTGTCGTTACCGGCCGCATCCCAGATCGCCATCGTCGGCCACGGCGTCTTCTCGAAATCGAAGGCGTCGCGGCCAGCGTTCGAATTGAAGCCGTAGACCGTGTCGCCGGTGCGGGTCGTCATGTCCGCGCCGTACATGTTCTGCGCGGCGAGGATGTCGTGCACCATCGGCGTCGAGCCGTAAGCGATCGACATGAGGCTCCAGTCGAAGTCGCGGGTCGGGACGCCGCTGGCGGTCGAACCCATGTCGCGCGGGTTCCAGTAGGACATGATCGAGTAGTTGCGCGCGTCCTGGGCGTATTCGGCGCCGTTGCCGTAGGTGACCGCGAAGCCGGGGCCGAAGTTATAGCCGCCCGGGTGCGAGAGGCCGAGGCTGTGGCCGATCTCGTGGACCAGCGTGTTCATGCCGTACAGGCCCTCGTCGAACTGGAAGTTCGAGACTTGGTGGACCGATACCCAGACGTCGCCGGCGATGCCCGCGACCTGGCCGCCAAGGGTGGTGGCGAGACCGGTGGTGGGGATACGCGAATAGGCCTGGGTGTTCGGCGAATTGGTCAGGTTGCCGAAGTTGATGTCACCCTCATAGGCGCCGGTTTCCTGGAACGAGACCGCGAGGATGTCGTCCCAATACTGGAAGGCCTCGCGGGTCGCGTCGCGCTGCGCAGCGTTGAACGCGGCGAACTGGAAATATTCGGCGAGGCCGAACAGCTGGTTCCCGCTCGCATAGACATAGCCGTTGTCGAACAGGCTCTGCTGGTTCTCGTGGAAGCCGAAGGTGATGACATTCTTGTCGCCGCCGGTCGGCATCATGTCGTTGACGCCGTCGCCCCATTGGCCGCCGGTGCGGTTCAGATAAGCGGCGATCTGCTCGGGCGTCCAGATCGGCTTGCCGTTGGCGGTGCCGCCGGCCAGCGGATCGAGCGACGCGTCTGCGGGAACGTCAAGATCGACGCCGCGAAACGAGGTGCAGGCCGCGCAGGCGCAGTTGAGAGTGTCCGCGCTGTGAAGGATTTCAGTCGACATGGGCAAAGCCTCTCCTTGGCTGTTTTTGCTTCAAAACTCTGGTGGTTGATGGAAGCTAGCGAATGATCCGTGGCCCCTCCGGCCGTGCGAGCCATGGCAGGGTTTCGGACAATGCGGCGCCGAGCGCCTTATCCAGGGCCGCGCTGGCGACGCCTGAAACCGGAATCTTCGCGGCGCGGGGCGCCGCGCCGAACAAGGTCGTGGTCTGTTCCGCCGAGACGCGGAACGGGCGGATGCTGAAGGCGAGGAGCCGTTCGTCGCGGCCGGCGGGTTCGACCGAAGCGTGGACCAGGATCACCGCCGTGCCGGGCGCGATCAAGGCCGGATCGGCAAAGCCCACCACGTCGACGGGTGCGGGAGCGCCGGATGCAGCGAGGGTGCAGACACGGTCGCAGAGCGCGGACTGGAGCGCGCGGGTCGCCGGCATGGCAGGGTCCGGGACGACCAGGCAATGGACGGCGATTTGCTTCACGTCTTTCCACATCAAGAGCGGTGTGGTTGCGAGGGCGGGTGTGCTCACCAGCAGCGCACCGGCGGCCATCGCCGCCAGGGCCTGGAAGGCATGCAGACAGCCGTCACGGAAACCCATTCCATTCCCCTCCCGCCACCATGTCGTGAAGCGCGCCGAACGATCCCCCGGGATCGAGGCGCGGAGCAATCCGCCCTAAGTGTTTTGATTTTCACAGTAATTTTACGATGTGTCAACGCCTTCAAATTGGCGGAATTGCTCGACTGGGCGAAGACTTGCTCGATTTTTCGAAGCTCTACAAGTCGCCTCGCGGCCAACTGCGGACCAATTTTGGGACAGGCGTGATTCGACTCATACTACTTGCGAAACGTTCGGCGCATTCGCACTTAACTTGCATCGTTGTAGAACCAAAACGGTAAAAAGATGTTGACAGCGTCACGCTGTTATGGTACCACTAAGCCAAGCTGGAGAATTGTAGCAGGGCCGCACGGGAAGCCGTCGCGGCCTTTTTGCTGCCGCTGTCCGGACAAGCGGGAGACATCGATGAAATGGTTTGGCCGCAAGGCCGGGCGCGTCGCCGCTCGGCCTTTTCTGCTGCGCGGATGGAGCGGGCTCGCCGGCGAGCCCTGGCCGCGGGGCTACGAACAGCAGGTCCGCGAAGCCTATCTGCACAATCCGGTGGCGCAGCGCGCCGTCCGGCTCGTCGCGGAAGGCATCGGCGGCGCGCCCGTTTATGCCTCCGGCGCGGCCGTGGCCGGCGCGCAGATGGAGTCCCTGGTCCGGCCTTCATTGCTGGAAGCGGTGGCGGCGCAGCTGTTGCTGCACGGCAATGCCTTCATCCAAATCCTGCTCGACGCGGACGGCGTGCCGGCGGAGCTGTTTCCGCTGCGGCCCGAGCGGGTCAGCGTCGAGGCCGATGCGGCAGGGTGGCCGCTCGCCTATGTCTACAAAGCCGGGCAGGCGAAGAGCCGGATGGCGGCGCGCGACGGGCTCGGCCGGCCGTCGGTCGTGCATTTGAAAGCGATGCACCCGCTCGACGATCATTATGGGCTCGGCTGCCTGGGAGCCGCGGCGGGCGCGGTGGCGATCCACAATGCGGCCACGCGTTGGAACAAGGCGCTGCTCGACAACGCCGCGCGGCCATCCGGGGCCTTGCTGTTCGATCCGGGCGAGAAGGGAATGCCCCTTTCGCCCGACCAATATGAACGGCTGAAGGCGGAGATGGAGGCGGGGTTCGCGGGCGCGGCCAATGCCGGGCGGCCGATGCTGCTCGAGGGCGGCCTGCGCTGGCAGGCGATGAGTCTCACGCCCGCCGACATGGACTTCGTCGGCCTTAAGGCCGCCGCGGCACGGGAGATCGCCTTGGCCTTCGGCGTGCCGCCGATGCTGCTCGGCCTGCCGGGCGACGCGACCTACGCCAATTACCGCGAAGCCAACCGGGCCTTGTGGCGGCTCACGATCCTGCCGCTCGCCGAGAAGATCCTGGGCGGGATCGCCGGCGCGCTTTCGGCTTGGTGGCCGGGGGAGGGCCTGACGCTCGACATCGATCAGGTCACTGCGCTTGCCGAGGACAGGGAGCGTCTGTGGGCGCAGGTCTCGGCCGCCGAATTCCTCACCGAACAGGAGAAACGCGAGATGCTCGGCTTCGAACCGCTCGCCGAAGGGAAAGGCGCATAATGACGGATTCGGCATCGATGCTGGCCCGGCTGATGGCCCAGGCCGAGGCGCAGGGCGCGGACCTCGTCACCCTGCGCGCCCTGATCGAGGAAGCGAGCGAGACAGGCGCGGAGCGCGCATTGGGGACGCTCGGCCTCACCGGCCAGGATGCTCGCCGCGACATGGACGAGCTGCGACAGCTTCTCCAGGCCTGGCGCGACGCCAAGAAAGCGGCGTGGAAGGCAGTGGTCGACTGGACCATGCGCACCCTGCTGGCGGTGCTGCTGGTCGGCATGGCGGTGAAGCTCGGCCTGACGGAGCTCGTGCGGTGAGGTTTGCCGGCTATGCCGCGATCTTCGACCGGCCCGATCGCGGCGGAGACGTGGTGCGCGCCGGAGCCTTCGCCCGCGCGGTGAAGGCGGGAGCGGTGCCGCTGCTCTGGCAGCACGAACGCGCCCGGCCCATCGGCCGCATCGAATATCTCGCCGAAGACAGAAGGGGCCTCCGCGTGATCGGGAGGCTTTCCTCCGGAGCGGCCGGCAACGAGGCGGCGGCGCTGATCCGGGACGGCGCGCTCGGCGGGCTGAGCTTCGGATACCGGGTGCGCGAGGCGAAAGACGAAGCGAGCGGATCCGGGATGCGCGAGCTGCTTGATGTCGACCTGGTCGAGATCAGCTTGGTGACCTTTCCGATGCAGCCCCGGGCGCGCGTGCATGCGGTGGACGATCAATGACGGGAGAGACGACATGTTGGAAGTGAAGGCGGATCCGCTGGAGGCCTCGTTCGAGGCGCTGGAGCGGCAGGACGAGGACGTGGCCCAGCTGCGCGAGGAAATGGCGCAGCTCAAGTCGCGCATCGACGCGCAGGCGGTGGCGGCATCGCGCCCGGCCTTGAGCGGCGCGCAGGCCGAACGCTCGCCGTTCGTCGAGAATTATCTGCGGCGCGGCGTCGAGGCGGGAGTGGAGTTGAAAGCGCTGGCCGGCACGTCCGACAGCACCGGCGGCTATGCCGTGCCCGAGGAGATCGACGCACGCATCGACCGCACGCTGACCGCGATCTCGCCGATCCGCGCGATCGCCAATGTCGTGAAGGTCGGCTCGGCCGGCTATCGCAAGCTCGTGACCACCGGCGGGATCCCGTCCGGCTGGGTCGCCGAGGATGCGGCGCGGATCGAGACAGACACGCCGAGCTTTAGCGAAATCGCGCCGCCGTTCGGCGAGCTTTATGCGAACCCGGCGGCGACGCAGGCCATGCTCGACGATGCCGCGTTCGACGTCGAAGGCTGGCTGGCCGATGAAATCGCGACCGAATTCGCACGCGCCGAGGGCGCTGCGTTCGTCGGCGGATCGGGGGTCAACCGGCCCAAGGGTTTCCTGCAGGCGCCGGTTTCGGCCGCGGGCGATTCCGTCCGGCCGTTCGGGACGCTGCAGTTCGTGACCAGCGGCGCCGCCGGCGCTTTCGCGGCCTCGAGCCCGCAGGATCGGCTGATCGACCTCGTCCAGGCGCTGAGGCCGCCCTACCGGCAGGGCGCGGTGTTCGTGATGAATTCGGCGACCGCCGCGCGGATCCGCAAGTTCAAGACGAGCGACGGCGCGTTCCTTTGGCAGCCGAGCCTGACGACGGGCCAGCCGAACACCCTGCTCGGCTATCCCGTGGTCGAAGCCGAGGACATGCCCGACATCGCGGCCGACAGCCTGTCGATCGCCTTCGGCCATTTCAAGGCGGGCTATCTGATCGCGGAGCGGACCGAGACCCAGATCCTGCGCGACCCCTACAGCCACAAGCCGTTCGTCCACTTCTACGCGACCAAGCGGGTCGGCGGGCAGGTGGCCAATTCCGAGGCGATCAAGCTGATGAAGTTCAGCGCCTGACACAGAATGGCACTCCCCTTCTTCGGAAGGGGAGGGCGCCGCGCGGACTGTCCCCTGGCCCGCGCGGCGCAACCATCGGGGGGAAGGAGCAGCCATGATCGGGAGCGATGCTATCGTCTTGCCGCCGCAAGCGACGGACGACGCCAAAGCCTTTTTGCGCGTCGACGGGGAAGCCGATGACGGATTGATTGCCGGCTGGATGCGGAGCGGCGCCGAACTGTGCGAACGCTTCACCGGCCAGGTCACGATCGCCCGGGAGGTGAAGGAAGTCCTGCCGGCCAGCGCTGCGTGGCAGCGGTTGGGGCGTACGCCGGTCCGGGCGATCTCGACGATCCAGGGGCTTCCCGCGGACGGCGAACCGGTCGCGCTGCCCGTCGACGCCTTTGCCATCGACATCGATGCGCAAGGGGACGGCTGGATCCGGATTACCGGGCCTGGCGACATCCGGCGGGTGCAGGTCAGCTACGAGGCTGGGATGGCGGCCGAATGGACGCAGGTGCCCGACGCGCTGCGTCAGGGAATGGTGCGGCTCGCAGCCCACCTGCACGCCCATCGCGACGAGGCAGGAGACATGGGGCCGCCCGCGGCCGTGACCGCCTTATGGCGGCCCTGGCGGCGGTTGCGGCTGCAGTGAAGCGACCGCGGATCGTCGGACGGCAAGCGAAGCGAGGTGGACGATGAGCGATGCTGCGCAGACGGTGCGGACGGCGCTGGTAGCGGCGTTGCAAGGCGAGCCCGTCCTGGACGGGGTGGCCGTCTATGGCGCCGACGCGCCGGTGCTGCCGCGGATCGAAGTGGGCGAGCCCGCCTCGGCAGACTGGAGCAGCAAGAGCTGGCAGGGGCGCGAGCTTCGCACCGCGATCGTCGTGCGGGTCGCAGGCGGGCAGAGCGAACGGCTGGCCGCCATGAGGGCGGCCGCCGAACAGGCCGGGGAGACGCTGGGACGAGACCTGCCCGGCTGGCGCGTGGCGTCAGCCCTGTTCCTGCGTTCGCGGACCGTTGAGCAGAAAGGCATCCGGGCGCTGCTCGTCGAGCATCGCATCAGGGTGATGGAAGTCGCCTAACGACTTGGCGCCTCGATCAGCTCGGGGTCGTATTGTTCTCGCTATATTCGCTGAACATCTCGGTCGCGTTGATCTGATAGTCGAGGACCTCGTCCTTGCCCATCTGCTCGGCTTCGGCCTTTTTGAACCCGTCCGTGGTGGCCTTGGAGACGACGGCGTTGCGGAAGGCGGTGGCTTCGGCCTGACAGGCGCTCGCAACCGCCGTGCCGAAGGCCTGGGTGTCGAGCTTGTCGGCAAGGCTCTTCTTCATGAACGCATTGATGCACTGCGAATAAGCATTGCGGGAGGCTGAAGTCGATCCGGAAAGCGGCCCCATAATCATCAGAGCCGCAACAAGCGCATAAGAAATCATGGCGAGTTCCAGTGCTTGAGCTTGACTATAGGGAGAATGATACATGAGCGCGGAAAAGGGAAGCACATTCCTCTTGAAGGTCGGAAACGGCGCCGAGCCGCCGGTCTTTTCGACCGTTGCGGGCATGCGGACCACGCAGATGTCCGTGAACGGCGAAGCGGTGAACGTCACTTCGAAGGATTCGGGCGCGTGGCGCGAATTGCTGTCGGGCGCCGGCATTCGATCTGTGTCGGTTTCGGGGAGCGGGATCTTCAGCGGATCGGCGGCCGAAAGCCGTCTCAAGTCGAACGCGCTGGCCGGGATCGTCGACGACTATGAGCTGAGCTTCGAGAGCGGCGAGCGCATGCAGGGCAAGTTCCTGGTGACCCGGCTAGACTATTCCGGCGACTATAATGGCGAGCGCAATTACGCGCTGAACCTCGAAAGCGCCGGCCCGGTGGTGCCGCTGTGACCCCCAACCTGGCGCGGGGGGAGGCGAGGCTGCTGGTGGGCGGCGAGCCGCTGACGCTGCGGCCGAGCTTCGAGGCATTGGTCGCCGCCGAGGAGGAACTGGGCCCGTTGTTCGCCCTCGTCGAGCGCGCGGCCGAGGGCGCGCTGAAACTGTCCGAGATGGCCGCCTTGTTCTGGCATTGCGTCCAGGACCGGCCTGAGATGGTGACGAAGGAAAGGATCGGCGCCGCGATCGCCGAAGCAGGGCTCGCCGCCATGACTCCGATCCTGAAGCGACTGCTCATGCAGATCCTGCAGGGCCGGTGACCGAGCCAGCGGCGACGTTCGCAAACTCGGCGGCGCGTTGGGCCGGGCTGGCCGGGCTCCTGCTCGGCTGGCGTCCGGAGGAATTCTGGCGGTCCACGCCGGCTGAGCTGGCCGCCATTGTCAGCGCGATGCGCGGCCAGGAGCCACCGACCGCGTCGCGCGCGGAAATGGAGCGGCTTCAGGAGATGTTTCCGGATGGATGAGGACATCGATCGGCTGTTGGTCAGCGTGCGCGCCGACACAGCCGTATTCGCCCGCGACGTGGCGGAGATGCGATCGCAGCTCGACGGACCGTTCGGCGATGCGGCCGAACGCGCCGGACTGCGACTGGAGAATGCGCTCGCCCGGGCCGTGCGCAAGGGGAAGTTCGGCTTTGAGGAGCTGAAGAGCCTCGCACTGGCCGTGATGGCCGACATTGCTGCCGCGGCCATCCGGTCCGGCATCGGCGCGGCGTTCGGCGGAAACGGCGGCGCCGAGAGCGGCGGCGGCAGCCTTGGCGCGCTGGCGAGCCAACTCCTGATCGCCGTGCTCGGCGCGCCGGGGCGGGCGACGGGCGGGCTGGTCGCCCCGAACCGGGCCTATCGCGTGGGCGAACGGGGGCCGGAATTGTTCGTGCCGACCTCCAGCGGCCGGATCGAGACCGGGTCAGCGGGCCCGCTGCGGGGAGGAAGCCGGGAAATCCGCATGAACATCACGATCAATGCGCCCGCGGGGGCGGAGCCGCAGGCGCTCGCGCGATCGAGCCGCCAGGTCGCGCGTGCGGTCAAGCAGGCGCTGCTCCGCGTCGAAGATTGACCCCAGCACTTAGCGGACGGGAGGACGATATGGGGCATTGGCTCGCGCCTTCTGCGGCCGCGAAGGTTTTCGGTCATTTGAAGCGGTTCGACGCGCGCTTCTGGTCGGTGAATTTCCCGCGGCCGATGATGGCGAGCGTCGTCACTACGGGGCCGGACTCACTGCGCGTCGATGCCGTCTTCTACAAGGCCGACGACCTGGCCGGACTGATTTGGGAAGCGGAGGACCGGTTCGACAATCCGCTGCTCGCCTATGAAACCGACCGCGACTTCCGCGGTTGTCGGCTGCGCTTTCGCTGGCGCAGCAGCGGCATCAAGGGCCTGGACGCGATCGACGGGCCGACGCTGACGATCGAGGGCCGCGACGCTGCCGGCCAGCCGAAAAGCTGGTACGTGCGCCTCTGGAATTACGCCACGGGCGCCCCGGATGATGCCATGGTCGCGATCGACTTTGCCAATCTGGCGGGCGGGTTCCTCCTGCCGGACGAAGCCGATCCGGTCTGGGCCGGCGACATCGACCGTCTGTTCATCTCGCTCGTGCCGCCCGGTTACAGCGGGGAGGCTGCGTCCTTTTCCGCGCCGGCAGAAGGTTGGGCCGAGATAAGCGGCATCGCCTGCGACGGGGCCGGCTCGGTATTGGCGATCGGCGAGACTTTGGTGCCCGAGCATCGGCTGCGGATGGCCACGGGCTATGACGATCTCTACCATCTGACGCCGGCGCGGCTGCTGCGGAACATCGTGCAGCTCGGCTATCGAAACGAGATCAACCATTATGTCGGGATGAGCCATTATTTCCGGCTCGAGCCGCTCGGCAGCGGATTCTACGTGAGCCTTGCCGGCAGTGCGCTCAACATCTCGTGCGCGGCCTGGCATCGCGACTTCCTGGCCCGCGCGCACGCGCTCGGCATCTCGGTGATCCTTTCGCTCAGCTACGAGCTGTTCGATGCGCATTGCTGGAACGACTGGAAGCAGCGCACCGAAGCGGGCGCGCCGGCGCTGACCGGCTGGGTGCCCCCTTCGACCCTGCTGTCGCCCGCGCATGCGGGAGCGATGAATTACCTCCAGGCCGTGGGGCGGGCCTTCGGCGCCATCGCCCGCGACGCAGGCGCAGCCGTGCGGTTCCAGGTGGGCGAGCCGTGGTGGTGGGTGACGGGCGACGGGCAGATATGCCTTTACGACGATGCCGCGAAGGCGGCACTCGGCGGCAATCCGGTATCGATCGCGGATGTGCGGCAGCCGCTCGATGCGGCGCAGAAGGATCTGCTCGACCAGGCGGGAGCGTTGCTGGCGGCATCGACCGCCTCGCTCGTCGCGGCCGTGAAGGCAGAGGTCCCGTCGGCGGAAAGCCTCTTGCTGGTCTATCTCCCGACGGTGCTCGACGGGGCGGAGGCGAGGCGGGCCAATATCCCGATCGGCTGGGCGGCGCCCGCCTTCGACGTGCTCCAGCTCGAGGATTATGATTGGGTGATCGCCGGCAATGCCGGCGCGACGGCGCGGGGCATCGCCGAGGCAACCGAAAGGCTGGGCCGACGCGCGGCTGCGGTTCGACGCCGGACCGGGGCTGCGCGGCGAGGCCGAATTGCAGGCACTGATCGCCTTCTTCCGCGCGCGGCGCGGGGCGGCGGTCGCCTTCCGATTCGAAGATCCCTACGATCACAGCTCGCACGGCATGACGGGTGAGCCGGAAGCGGACGACCAGCCGATCGGGGTCGGCGACGGGCTGCGCACCGACTTCCCGCTGATCAAACATTATGAGGACCAGGTGCGGCGGATAACCCGGCCCGTGGCGGGAAGCGTCCGGGTATCGGTCGACGGCGTGGAGCAGGTGTCGGGCTGGATACTGGCTGCGGGCGGGGTGGTGCGCTTCGAAACGCCGCTCCCGACAGGTGCGGTGGTCCGAGCCGGCTATCGCTTCGACGTCCCGGTGCGCTTTGCCGAAGACCGGTTGAGCGTCACCCGAGCAACCTTTGCGGCCGGCGAAGTCCCTTCGGTGCCGCTGGTCGAGGTCAGGGAGTCGTGAGCTTCGTCGACAGCGCGCTCGGCACGATCGCCTTTTGCTGGCGGGTGGAACGGCGCGACGGCGTCTGCCTGGGTTTCACCACCCACGACCAGGATTTGGTGATCGCCCACCTGCGCTATCGCGCCATGCCTGGGATGCTGCCATCGGCTATCACCCTTTCCGACGGTTTCGAGCTCGACACGCTCGAAGTCTCGGGTGCGTTGACGAGCGAGGCCATCAGCCGGACTGATCTCTCGGCCGGACGGTGGGACGGCGCCGCAGTCTCGATCTTCGCGATCGATTGGGAGGATCCTGACGGCGAGCAAGTGCTGCTTGCCCGCGGCGAATTCGGCGACGTCAGCATCGAGCGCAACGGTTTTACGACGGAACTGCGTGGCCCCGCCGCGCGGCTCAATACGCCCGTGGTCGAGCAGACGTCCCCCGAATGCCGCGCCACGTTGGGGGACAAGAGGTGCCGCGTAGCGATGGCCTCACGCATTACCACGACCCGGATAATCGCGGTGGAGAGCGAAGACGTGATCCACATTGCGGAAGGGGCGGCCGGAAACGCCTATGGTTATGGACGGCTGCGGTGGCTCGGCGGGGCCAATAGCGGGCTGGAGAGCAGCCTGCTGGCTTCGGAGGGAACCCGGCTCGTGCTGCGCGAGCCGCCCCGCTTTCCGCCGGCCGCAGGCGACCTGGTCGAGGTCATGGAGGGCTGCGACAAGAGCTTCGCAACATGCACCGTTCGGTTCGCCAACGGCGCAAATTTCCGCGGGGAACCGCATCTGCCCGGGATGGACCTGCTGACCCGCTATCCGGGTGCATCGTGAACAAGTCCGTCGTCGACCGCGCACGAGCGCTGGTCGGCGTGCGCTTCCGCCCGCAAGGGCGGCGGCCGGACCACGGGCTGGATTGCGTGGGACTCGTCGCGGCGGCGGCCCAATTGCCACTGGAGCTGGTGCCCAGCGATTATGCGATGCGCGGCGCCGCCCCGGACGGACTGAGCGAACAATATGCCGGACATGCCCGATCCATCGCGCCCGGTGACGCGGCGGCCGGCGACATCCTGCTGGTGTGTATAGGTTCGGGCCAGCATCATTTCGTGGTGCTCGTCGATGGCGGCTTCGTTCACGCGGATATTCGCATGCGGCGGGTGGTGGAGAGGCCGGGGGCGGTGCCGTGGCCGGTTCTGGCGGCGTGGCGGGTGTGGAGGGAAACATGGCCACTCTCGTCCTGACCGCCGTGGGCGGCGCCGTCGGCGGCCCCGTCGGCGCTGCGATCGGCGCGATCCTCGGGCAGCAGATCGACGGCCGGCTGTTTGCGCCCAAAGGACGCCACGGACCACGTCTCGGCGACCTTGCGGTCCAGACCTCGTCCTATGGCTCTGAACTGCCGAAAATATTCGGGATGATGCGCGTGGCGGGCACGGTCATCTGGGCCACCGATCTCCAGGAGCACAAGCGGACGAGCGGGGGCACCAAGGGCCGGCCGAAGACGACGGATTATTCCTATACCGCGTCGTTTGCGGTCGCGCTGTCGGCGCGGCCCATCAAGGGCGTGCGGCGGATCTGGGCCGAAGGGAAGCTGCTCCGTGGGGCGGGCGGAGATTTCAAGAGCGCCACCGGTTATCGCCTCTATCTCGGAACTGAGGACCAGGAGGTGGACCCCTTGATCGCAGCGATCGAAGGCGCTGGCCAGGCGCCGGCCTATCGCGGGCTCGCCTACGCGGTGTTCGAGGACATGCAGCTCGAGGATTTCGGTAACCGGATCCCGTCGCTGACATTCGAAGTGGAGGCGGATTCGGGACCGGTTTCGGTGGGTGTTATGGCCGGAGAGCTCAGCGCGGGAGCGATAGAAGATGGGGGTACACCCCACCTGAGCGGGTTCGCCGCCGGCGGAGATAGCGTGCGCGCAGTCTTGGAGACGCTGGCCCAGGCGATCCCCTTGTCGCTGCGCGGCGATGCCAGCGCGCTCTCGCTGGTTTCGGCTTATGAGGCCCCGATCCTGGTCGACGGAAGATCCACTGGCGCAACCTCGGCCAATGGGGCCGGCGGAGCGGGCGACGTATCGCAGCGCGCGATGGGCGGGCTGACCGGCGAGGTCAGCGTGGCTTATCACGACCCTGCGCGTGACTATCAGGCCGGTCTCCAACGCGCGACGCGCGGGACGGCGGGCCAGCCTCACGAACGGCTGGCGCTCCCGGCAACCCTCTCCGCCGGTGCGGCCAAGGCGATTGCGGAGCAGCGCCTCTCGGCCCTCTGGGCGGGGCGCACGACCGCTACCCAGCATTTGAGCTGGAACTGGCTGACAATGCGGCCGGGCGCCTGCGTCCGCCTCTCCGACCAGCCGGGATTGTGGAAGATAGAGCGCTGGACGCTCGACAGGATGGTGGTCAGCCTCGGGCTGGTCCGGGTGGGGGAGGGTGTCTTGCCAGCGCCGGCGGCCGAGCCAGGCCGGGCGATCGGCCACCCCGACCTGCATCATGGCCCCACATCGCTGCTTCTGCTCGATCTTCCGCCGGTCAGCGACAGCGCCCTGACGCGGCCCCAGCTGGCTATCGCGGCGGCGGGCGGCGAGGGTTGACGGCGGGCGTCCCTCTCGATCCGCTTCGGCAGCGGTGAATGGCAGGAGGTGGGATCGACGGCTCCTCCTGCAGTCATGGGATCGGCTGTGACCGCGCTTGGCGAGGGAGATGCGGCCTTGTTCGACGCGGCGAGCAGCGTCGATGTCGAGTTGCTGAACGACGACATGTGGCTGGAGAGCCGGAGCGACGACGCGCTGGTCGGCGGCTCCAACGCGGCCATGTTGGGCGGCGAATTGATCCAGTTCGGTTCCGCCGAGCCGCTGGGCGACCGACGCTTCCGAGTGTCGCGCCTAGTGCGCGGGCGGCGTGGCAGCGAATGGGCCGCGGCCACACACGCCATCGGGGAGCCGTTTCTGCTTCTCGATCCTGAAACGCTCCGCCTGGCGGAGCCGCCGTGCCGGCGATCGGCGGTCATTGCCAAGCCTTGGCCATCGGCATGGGCGATGATGAGCCAGCCACGGCCACTCTGTTGATCAGCGGCGAAGCGATACGCCCGCCGACGCCTGTCCACCTGCACGCCGCATGGCTCGCCGGGGATCTCTTCCTGAGTTGGGTAAGGCGCAGCCGTGCGGGCTGGACCTGGTCAGACGGGCTCGATGTTCCGCTGGCAGAGGAGGCCGAGGTGTATCGCCTGATCGTGTCCGATGGAATCAGGGAGCGCGCCGTCATCCTCGATGAGCCGCGCTTCACCTATACGACCAGCCAACAGGCGGCAGACGGGATCGCGGTGCCTTTCTCCGTCAGCGTAGTCCAGATGGGAGCGTGGGCTGAGTCCCGTCCCACTACGGCCGTCATTCCGGACTAGATACGAATTCGTCTCAAGTCATTGTTTTTCTTGAGTGGAACTGCGCCGCTGAGGCGCGGCGAGCGCTTTTAGTTGGAGCAACTCTATGAACGCGACACCGCGGTTCCAGCTTCCTTTCATCCTGCCAGGGCAGGCCCAGAAGGAACTGTACCACAACGAGGCCCTGTCCCGGATCGACTGCGCCCTTCACGGCTGCGTGGAAGAAGGTCCATTGGCGACGCCTCCGACAGCGCCAACGCCGGGCCAAAGCTGGGTCGTTGCGGCTCCGGCAGACGGCGCGTGGACCGGGCAGGAGGGCCACATCGCCTGCTGGACCGAGGGGGGCTGGCGATTCCTCTCGCCGCAACCGGGCACATGCGTCTGGGACAAGGCGGCGCGCCTCTGGCTTCACTATGAAGACGGTGGCTGGAGCGATGGCGAGGTCCCGGCCGCGAAACTCGTGATCGGCGGTGTTCAGGTGGTAGGAAAACGGCAGCCGCCTATCCTAAGTCCTTCTGGCGGCGCGATAATCGACACGGAAGCGCGCGCAGCGATCGACGCTTTGATTGCGACATTAATGTCACACGGTCTGACTGATTGATCTTTTTTCGAGCGGCTGTGAAACCGATACGGCGGCGTGTCGTTTGAGGGCCTGTTCGCAGTGGGGCCGCAGGGGTTCAATACAAACTGAGGCTTTTCTGCAACATAATCGGGGCTAAGCGTGCTTGCACGGAAACTCCGCTTACCGTATTGAGTTCAAGGTCGTTCCCGTTGGAACGCAGAAGAAAGGGGAAAGATTTATGCGGAAGCTCGCCATAGTTGTGGCGCTTTCATCCACCGTGCTCGCGACTCCGGCAATGGCTCGCGACGGCGCATGGTATGTAGGCGGCGAACTCGGTGCGATGATCGTCGAGGATATCGACGTTGACATCGCAGGCGTGGATAACGTCATCGGCCTTGACCATGATTATGGTTATGACGCGGCGCTTTTCACCGGCTACGATCTCGGTGCGTTCCGCATCGAAGCCGAAGTGGCCTATAAGAAGGCGGACCTCGAAGGCGTAACCACGTCGGGTCTGGTTCTGCCGGGCGATAATCGCGCAAGCGTGATCTATGATGCCGCAGCCGGCAACACCAACGTGCTGAGCTTCATGGTCAACGGCATGGCCGATTTCGGCGATGACGATGGCATCAACGGCTTCATCGGCGGTGGTATCGGTATCGCCCGCGTGAAGTATGACAACCAGCGCGTTTTCGCGAACCAGGGCGCTTTCCTCGACGACAGCGACTCCGGCCTCGCGTGGCAGGTCATCGCAGGCGTTCGCGCCCCGATCACCGAGAACATCGACGCCCAGCTGAAGTACCGTTTCTTCAACGTGTCGGGTCTCGACATGGTGGCGTTCAACGGTGACGAGGCTTCGTCGCGCTATCGCTCGCACAGCCTGCTCGGTGGCATCATCTTCAACTTCGGCGCCGCTCCGCCGCCGCCGCCGCCGCCGCCGCCGCCGCCTCCCCCGCCCCCGCCGCCTCCGCCGCCGCCTCCGCCGCCGCCGGTCGTGCAGGGTCCGTTCATCGTGTTCTTCGATTGGGACAAGTCGGACATCACCCCGCAGGCTGCCGCGATCCTCGACAACGCTGCCTCGGCTTACCAGTCGACGGGTCAGGCGCAGGTCGTGCTCGCCGGTCACGCCGACAAGTCGGGTTCGGCCCAGTACAACGTTGGTCTTTCGCAGCGTCGTGCCGACAACGTCCGCCAGTATCTGGCCGGTCGCGGCGTGCCCGATGGCGTGATGACCACCGAAGCGTTCGGCGAGAGCCGTCCGCTGGTCGAGACCGCCGACGGTGTCCGCGAGCCGCAGAACCGGCGCGTGGAAATCACCTTCGGTCCGGGTTCGGGCCAGTAAGGTGGGCTCCCGTCGCTTCGGCGGCGGGAAGCACCAAGCGAAAAGGGAGCCGGTCCTTCGGGACCGGCTCTTTTTTTTGCGCCCGGCCCCGGTGCCCTTGACGGTGCCTGGGGAAACTGTTTCGCCTCCGGCTCGTTCAGATGACGAGCAATTTAGGAGGACGAGATGAAGCGGTGGACGCTCTGCGCGACGGCAGCCCTGGCATTGGCTGGCTGCGCGACGACATATGATGCGGATGACGTCGGGCCAGGGCCCGATGCCGCAATGGCTTCGGCCGAGCTGCGCGACCCCAGCGGCCGCGTCATGGGGAGCGCGACGGCGAGCCAGGTGGGCGACAGCATCCGGATCCGGATCGACGGCCGCAATCTCCCGAGCGGCGCGCATGGCGCGCACATCCACCAGACCGGCGTCTGCGCGGCGCCCGACTTCGCCAGCGCCGGTCCGCACTGGAACCCGACGGACCGGAAGCACGGCAAGGACAATCCCGCCGGAATGCATCACGGCGACCTGCCCAACGTGCTGATCGGCGCGAACGGGGAAGGCTCGCTGGAATATACGATCCCCGGTGGGCGACTGAGCGGCGGCGGAGCGGCCATGCTGGATGGCGATGGTGCCTCCATCGTCATCCACGCGACCGCGGACGACTACCGGACGGATCCGTCGGGCAACAGCGGTGGTCGCATCGCCTGCGGCGTGTTTCGCTGAATGAGCGCGGGTCGCCTTGGGGCGGCCCGTTTCCTCTACCAAGCGGTCAGAGGGGCTCGCCCGCTGCGCGGGCCCTTTCGATCTTGCCGTCCTCCACGCCGGCGATGGTTCGCGATCCGACCCACAGCGCGAGCAGGGTGAAGGGCGGGACGACGTAGAGCGCAAAAATCCCCGCGCTGAGGCTCTGCAGCACGTCGGCCATCTTGCCCGCATAATAAGGGCCGAGCGCCAATCCGATCATCGTGGTGCCGAGGATGTATGTCGCCCCGGCGGTGGCGCGCATCCGCGGCAGAACCAGATCCTGGAGCGTCGCCACGGCCGCGCCGACCCATGCCGCGCCGAACATGTGGGCGAACGGGAAGACGGCGTAGAAACGGGTGAGATCCCCGGTGCTGAACAGGAACCAGGTCAGCGGCGCGGGGAGGATCACCGCCAAAGCGTTGACGTAGAGCCGTCCCGCCGGATGGCGGCGGCGCCACAGGTCCGAGATGATGCCGCCCATGATCACGCCGACTGCGGCGCTGGCGGCCGCGCCCCAGCCGATGATGGTGGCGACTTCCTCGGCGCCCGTCATTCCGGAAATGTAGAAGGCCGGCCCGGTCGGGTCGGGGTAGAAGGTGCGCATCACGTAGGGCGGCGTCCAGAAGCTCACCGCATAGCTCACGAACGAGATGCTGCCGAACGCGATCGCAAGCATCAGCGTCGTCGGCGTCGCCCAGAGCAACCGGTAGGTCGGCCGGTCGCGATGGCGGAGCGATTGAACCCAGGAGAAGACGGCATAGATGCCGAGCCCGTAGGCTCCCCATTGCGGGGCGTCGCCGGTCAGCGCAATCAGACCCGCGGCGGCGGCGGCCACGACCGCGAGCGCCATCAGGTTGATCTTGAACTCGCCGGGCAGGCGCGCGGTGTTGAACAAGGTGAGCGGCGGCAGGATCGCCACCAGCTCGCGCCCGAAGTCTCGCCAGGCATGCGGGCGCACCACCGGCTGGGGTAGTCCGTCGGACGCGCCGCGCTGCGGCTCCCTGAGCGAGAGGACCCATAAAGCGATAAGGAGACCGGGGATGCCGACGGCGAGGAAGGCCGCCTGCCAGCCGGCGAGGCCCAGAGGCGCTTCGGCCGCGCTCGGGTAGGCGGTGTTCCACCGGCTGAGCACGAAGCCGCCGATCGGCAGGCTGAGCGCGCCGCCGATGTAGAGGCCGCTCGAATAGATCGAGAGGGCGGTGGCGCGCTTCTCCTTGGGGAAGCTGTCCGAGATCATCGAATAAGCGGCGGGCGAAGCGCTCGCCTCTCCGATGCCGACGCCGATGCGCGCGACGGCGAGCATGCCGAAGCTCGTCGCGAAGCCCGACAGAGCGGTCATGCCGGACCAGAGCGCCAGGCCCATCGCCATCAGGCGCCCGCGATACCAGCTGTCGGCAAGCCGCCCGAGCGGGATGCCGAACAGCGCGTAGAAGACGGCGAAGGCGGTGCCGTAGAGGAAGCCGATCTGGGCATCCTCCAGGCCCAGATCCTTCTTGATGTCTTCGGCCAGGATCGAGAGGATCTGCCGATCGACGAAATTGAGCGCATAGACGATGACGAGAACGAAGAGGGCGTACCAGGCATAGGCGCCGACTCTGATCGGGGGAGCGTCCACCTTTTGCGTCGCCATGGCACCTCTCGATTTGTTCTGTGCTTCTGGCTAGCAGAGGGGCGCACATTGGCAACAGGGTTTCAGCGATGACGGTTTCGGTCCTGTTCGTGTGTCTCGGCAACATCTGCCGCTCGCCTCTCGCCGAAGCGGCATTCCGCGCCGAGGCCGAACGGCTGGGGCTCGATGTCGAAGTGGACAGCGCCGGCACCGGCGACTGGCATGTCGGGCGCTCGCCCGACTCTCGCGCCATCGCCGTCGCCCGCAAGAACGGCGTCGACATTTCCCACCTGCGCGCGCGTCAGGTTGCGCCGGACGATTTCCTCCGCTTCGATCATATCGTCGCGCTCGATGCCGAGAATTTCGCCAATCTGAAGCGCCTCGAGCCGAACGACGGCAAGGCGCAATTGTCGCTGCTGCTCGATCATGTCGAGGGACGGAAAGGGGAGGCGGTGGCCGATCCTTATTACGGCCAGTCCGAGCATTTCGAAGTCACCTGGCGCGACGTCACAGAAGGCGCGCGGGGCCTTGCGCGGAAGATCGCCGGGCGGTGACGGCCTTCGCCAGCAAGGTGGCCGACCTCACCGGCGTTCCGGCCGAGCGGCTCGAGCGGCTTGCCGGCGGCGATCTGTCCGAGGTTTTGCTGCTCCGCCGCCCCGATGGCCGTTGCACGGTCGCCAAGGGCGGGGCGGCCGTCGCGACCGAGGCGGCGATGCTGCGGGCGCTGCTGGGCGCAGGCGTGCCGGTGCCGATGGTGGAGGGCGAGCATGACGGCGTGCTGCTGCTCCACCATGTCGAGAATGACGGCGTGTTCAGCCCCCATGCCTGGACCGACATCGGACGGGTCGTGCGGCGGCTCCACGACAAGGTCGGCCGGCAATATGGCTGGCCGGTCGACTATCGGCTGGGCACCGTTGCGCTCGACAACCGCCAGACCAGCGACTGGCCGGCCTTCTGGGGCGAGCAGAGGCTGGTCGCCACGGCGAGCATCCTCGACCGGCCGACGCGCGAACGGGTCGAGCGCCTCGCCCGGCGCCTGCCCGATCTGCTGCCGGCCGCACCGCCCCCCTCCTTTCTCCACGGCGACCTCTGGACCGGAAACATCCTCGTTGCCGACGGCAAGCTCGCGGCACTGATCGATCCGGCCTGCTATGGCGGTGACGCGGAAGTCGACCTTGCGATGCTGACCCTGTTCGGGTCGCCCCCCGCCGAATTCTGGGATGCCTACGGACCCTTGGAGGCCGGATGGAGGGAACGGCGCGACGTCTATCAACTGTTCCCCGCGCTCGTGCATCTGCGGCTGTTCGGGGCGTCCTATGCGGGCATGGTCGATCGCCTGCTCGGCCGGCTCGGCGCCTGATCAGCCGAGATCGAAGCGCTCGACCACCGAGTAGATCGCCCCGTCCGGCGTAAGCTCGCTCTCGTAGAGCGCGAAAGCATCCACTGCAAAAAGCGGGCTAGAGAGGCCGCCGGAATGCGCCAGCAAGCCGTCGATCGGTCCGGCGTCGCGCTTCAGCCGCGCGAGCGTGATGTGCGGCGCGAAGGCGCGGCGCTCGGGCGGCACTCCGGCACGGGTGACGGCCTGGTCGACCTTGTGGTGGAGGGCTTTGAGCGGTTCGTGCGGCGACACTCCCGCCCACAGGCTCCCCGGCTGCCCCGGCCGGCCGAAGCGGCCGATGCCTGCCAGCGCGATCTCGAAGCCGGGATGGCGGATCGCGGCCAGCGCGGCATGGATGTCCTCGGCCTGGTGACGGTCGACCTCGCCGATGAAACGCAGCGTCAGATGGAGCTGTTCATCGCTCTGCCAGCGCGCGTTGCGCACGCCGCCCATGACCGCGAGCAGTTGCTCGCGGATCGGGCGCGGGGGTCGAATGGCGACGAACAGGCGATGCATAAGGCGTCAACCAACTTGAAAGCATCCGGGGCGCATGTCCGGTTTCGCTTGAAAGCGCCCCCGTATCACACGATATTGGCCGCAACGGCAGGGGCAATTGCCGATCAAGGAGACGAGTGAACATGGCTAACGGATTTGACCCTCGAGCGACCGCAAGGCCGCAGCCTGGAACGGCTGGGGTCGGCCGGGAAAGCGTCGCCTTCGACGCCGGCCTTCGCTCCTACATGCTGTCCGTCTACAATTATATGGCGTCGGGCGTCCTTCTCACCGGCATCGTCGCTCTGCTGTTCGCGAACAGCGGCTATGCGGCGACGGTCCTCGGCGGACCCGGTCTGCTCAAATATCTGATCATGTTCTCGCCGCTGGCGTTCGTGATGGTGCTGAGCTTCGGCATCAACCGCCTCTCGACCGCCACCGCGCAGATGCTCTTCTGGGCGTTCGCAACGGTGATGGGCCTGTCGATGGCGTCGATCTTCTTGGTCTTCACCGGCACGTCGATCGCGCAGACCTTCTTCGCCACGGCGGCGGCATTCCTCGGCCTTAGCCTCTACGGCTACACGACCAAGCGGGATCTGTCGGCCTTCGGCACCTTCCTGATCATGGGCGTGGTCGGCCTGCTGGTCGCCTCGATCATCAACATCTTCCTGCAGTCGGGCACGATGCAACTGGTGATCAGCTTCATCGGCGTGCTGCTGTTCGCGGGCCTCACCGCCTACGACACGCAGCGCATCAAGAGCATGTACGCCCACGTGGCGGGCACCGACATGATGGGCAAGACCGTGATCATGGGCGCGCTGTCGCTCTATCTCGACTTCGTCAACATGTTCACCTTCCTCCTCCAGTTCATGGGCCAGCGCGACTAAGCGCTTCCCGGAGAAGGCACGAAACGGAAAGGCCCGGCGGTGACGTCGGGCCTTTTTCGTTCAGGCCGTCCGCCGGCGTTGCCACAGGGCGATGGCGCTGCCCGCCGCCAGCCCGGCGAGGATGTAGAGCCCGGAATTGCCGGTGTAGAAGGCAATGCCGAGGATGAAGGCGGTCAGCACCAGGCTGAGGCCCAACTGCGCGTTTCGTGACATCCCGATCCCCCCTTTAGCCGCGGCCTATCCACTTAGATGCCGCCCGAAGAAGTGCAGAGTCCGCCGCCACGCCAGGTCCGCCGCCGCCTTGTCGTAACGCTCGGCGGACGTGTCGTTGTTGAAGGCGTGGTTGACGTTCGCATAGGTGTGCGCCTCGACCGTCTTGCCGGCCTTCTTCAGCGCCTCCGCCCAGGGGAGGCCGGTGGCGTTCACGCGCTCGTCCAGCCCGGCAAGGTGCAGCATCAGCGGCATCCTCACCATTGCCGCCTCGGCGACGTCCGGCGCCGGCCCGTAATAGGAGACCGCGGCGTCGAGAGCGTCACCGCCGGCGACGGCGAAGCGGTTGACGAAGGCGCCGCCCCAGCAGAAACCGACCGCGCCGACCTTGCCGTTGCTGGTCTTCACGCCCTTCAGCTGCCCGGCCAGCGCGACCGCCGATGCCATGCTCGCGCCAAGGTCGAGCTTGCCGATCATCTCGCGCGCCTTGTCCTGATCGGACGGCGTGCCGCCCGCGGGAGTCAGGAAATCGGGCGCCACCGTAAAGTAGCCGGCCAGCGCGAGCCGCCGCGCGACATCCTCGATATGCGCATTGAGCCCGCGATTTTCGTGGATGACGATGACCGAGGGGAGGCGTTTCTTGCCCTTGGGCGCGGCCATATAGCCGTCGAGCGCGTGCCCTTCTAGCCCCAGCGAGCCGCGCGTGATGAGCAGGCGCGGATCGTCCGCCTTGATCGCCGCCGCGGCCGGGCTGGCGGCGATGCCGAGCAGCAGGGCGTTGGCGGCGGCGGCGCTGCCCGCGATCCGGGTCAGCTCGGCCATGAAGGTGCGGCGATCGAGGCCCTCGTGGGTGAAGCGGTCATAGAGCGCGATCGCCCGGGTGCGGATATCGCCGCTCATGCCGGCTCCTCCTCTTTCTTGGGCATCAATGCGTCGTCGATTTCGCGTGCGCGGAGCGCCGCGGGCCGGGCCTGGATACGCCCAACATAGTCGGCGAAGGCCGCGCGCCTATCGATCGTGCCGAACATCATCCCCCAGCCGATCTGCGAGCCGACATAGACGTCGGCGGCGGTGAACTCGTCGCCGCAGATATAGGGATGCTGGCTGATGCCGCGCTCGAGCGCGTCGATCGTCTCGTCGAACGATCCGTATCCCGCCATCATCTTCTTGTCCTCGGGCGCCAACAGGCCGAGCGCCTTGCCCGTGACCACAGCCTCGACCGGCCCCGCTGCGAAGAACATCCAGCGATAATAAGGACCGCGGGCCGGATTGCCCGATGGCGGCGCCAGCCCGCGATCCGGGAACATGTCGGCCAGATAGGCGCAGATCGCGCCCGCCTCGGTCACGACCGTCCCGTTGTGTCGGATCGCCGGCACCTTGCCCATCGGGTTCACGGCCAGATAGTCGGGCGCCTTCATCGTCGTGCCGTAATCGAGCAGGACGGTTTCATAAGGCTCGCCCAGTTCCTCGAGCATCCAGCGCACGATCCGGCCGCGCGACATCGGGTTGGTGTAGAAGATGAGCTCGGACATCATGGCTCTCCCTGATCCGGGAGGCATCCTATCCTTGCTTTGAAGCGAGTGGGAGTCTGCGCCGCGGGAACCAGGAAAAAGGCCCCCTCCGTTTCCGGAGAGGGCCTCTTCCTATTCACGCGGCTGTGATCAGGCCTGTTCTTCGGGCTGCTTCTTGCCCTTGCGCCGCGCCTTGGGCGGGGCGGGGATGATCTCGAAGGCGAGTGTATTGTCCTTGATGCGGACCTTGACCTCGCCGCCGTTGGTGAGCTTGCCGAACAGCAATTCTTCGGCCAGCGGCTGCTTCACCTTCTCCTGGACGAGGCGACCCATCGGGCGCGCGCCGTACAGCCGGTCGTAGCCGCGATCGGTCAGCCACTTCTTGGACTCGTCGTCGAGGCTGATGTGGACGCCGCGGTCCGCCAGCTGCAGTTCGAGCTGGAGGATGAACTTGTCCACCACCCGCGCCACGACTTCCGGCGGCAAATAGCCGAACGGCACGATCGCATCGAGGCGGTTGCGGAATTCCGGCGTGAACATCCGCTTGATCGCTTCCTCGTCCTCGCCCTCGCGGGTCTGAGTGCCGAAGCCGACGCCCTCGCGCGCCATGTCGCTGGCGCCCGCATTGGTCGTCATGATCAGGATGACGTTGCGGAAATCGACCGTCTTGCCGTGGTGATCGGTCAATTTGCCGTTGTCCATCACCTGCAGCAGGATGTTGAACAGGTCGGGATGCGCCTTCTCGATCTCGTCGAGCAACAGCACCGAGTGCGGATGCTGATCGACGGCGTCGGTCAAAAGGCCGCCCTGGTCGTAGCCGACATAGCCCGGCGGCGCGCCGATCAGACGGCTGACCGAGTGGCGCTCCATATATTCCGACATGTCGAAGCGCTGGAGCGGGATGCCCATGATCGAAGCGAGCTGACGCGCGACCTCGGTCTTGCCGACGCCGGTGGGGCCGGAGAAGAGGTAGTTGCCGATCGGCTTGTCGGGATCGCGCAGGCCGGCGCGACTCAGCTTGATCGCCGAGGCAAGCACCTCGATCGCCTTGTCCTGGCCGAAGACGACGCGCTTCAGGTCGCGGTCGAGATGCTCGAGCGCCTTCTTGTCGTCCGACGACACCGATTTCGGCGGGATCCGGGCGATGGTCGAGATGACCGCCTCGATCTCCTTGGTCGTGATCGTCTTCTTGCGCTTGTTGGGCGGCACCAGCATCTGCATCGCCCCGACCTCGTCGATTACGTCGATCGCCTTGTCGGGCAGCTTGCGGTCGTTGATGTAGCGCGCGCTGAGCTCGACCGCCGATTTGATCGCGTCGCTCGTATATTTGACGCTGTGATGCTCCTCGAACGCCGACCGCAGGCCGGCGAGGATCTTGATCGTGTCCTCGATGGTCGGCTCGTTGACGTCGATCTTCTGGAAGCGCCGGAGCAGGGCCCGGTCCTTCTCGAAATGGTTGCGGAACTCCTTGTAGGTGGTCGATCCGATGCAGCGGATCGTCCCGCCCGAAAGCGCGGGCTTGAGGAGGTTCGACGCGTCCATCGCGCCGCCGCTGGTCGCGCCGGCGCCGATCACGGTGTGGATTTCGTCGATGAACAGGATCGCGTCGGGAAGCTTTTCCAGCTCCGTCACGACCGCCTTCAGCCGCTCCTCGAAGTCGCCGCGATAGCGCGTGCCGGCGAGCAGGGCGCCCATGTCCAGCGAGTAGATCACGGCCGGCTTCAGCACTTCGGGGACGTCGCCCTCGATGATCTTGCGCGCGAGGCCCTCCGCGATCGCGGTCTTGCCGACGCCGGGATCGCCCACATAGAGCGGGTTGTTCTTGGAGCGGCGGCACAGGATCTGCACCGTGCGGTCGACCTCGGGCCCGCGGCCGATCAGCGGATCGACGCGGCCGTCCAGGGCCTTCTCATTCAGGTTGACGGTGAACTGCTTCAGCGCGGATTCGGATTTCTTCTTGCCGTCATCCGACTTGGTCTCCTCCACACCCTTCACCTCGGGCGCCTCGGTGGAGGTCTCGCCCTTGCCGACGCCGTGGCTGATGTAGCTGACGGCATCGAGGCGACTCATGTCCTGCTGCTGCAGGAAATAGACGGCATAGCTCTCGCGCTCGGAGAAGAGCGCGACGAGCACGTTGGCGCCGGTCACTTCGTCGCGGCCCGAGGACTGTACGTGTAGGATGGCGCGCTGGACGACACGTTGGAAGCCGCTGGTCGGGGAGGGGTCGGTCTCGCCCTCGACCTTGAGCGCTTCCAATTCGCTGTCGAGATAGAGGCGGACGGCTTCGCGCAACTCGGGCAGGTCGACGCCGCACGCCTTCATCACTTTGGAAGCGTGCGTGTCCTCGATCAGCGCGAGCAGCAGATGTTCGAGGGTCGCATATTCGTGCCGGCGACCGCTGGCTTCGGCGAGGGCCGTATGCAGCGTCTGTTCCAGTTCGCGGGCAAATGACGGCATGGTCTACTCCTATGTGCCCGCGTTGGTCGTCACGGGCGTCTTGACCTTAATGTCGTGCCGCATCGGCCCAGCATCAAGCACGTGCCTTTCAAACTAGGGAAAACACCGGGTGGTTTCCTCAGCCTGGTCATTTCTTGAATATAGCCTCGGCGCTTGCCCGATGGTTAACCGCGGCTTCAATTTTTGCCCGGGTCCGTGCGATTTCCGCTTCCAGCAGGGCGATGCGGGCGTTGAGTTCGTCGACCGAGAAGGGATCGAGATCCTGCCTGGCGAGCAGCGTCAGCGGGTCGCCGGGCTTGTCGGGAAAGAGCTCGTCGAGGTCCATGGCCGAAGACTCCACCCGGCGGGCTGCTTGTGTCAACATCGCGCAGGATTATATCCCCAACATTCTTCGGGGAGCGTGACCTTATGACCACCGTTCCGGCCATGATGGTCGCGATCGAGGCCGAGCAGCCGGGCGGACCGGAAATGCTGAGGCCCGTCGAGCGGCCGGTGCCGCAGCCCGGGCCGGGCGAGGTGCTGGTCCGCGTCGCGGCTGCCGGCGTCAACCGGCCAGACGTGATGCAGCGCATGGGCCTCTATCCGCCGCCGCCCGGCGCGCCGGCCATCCCCGGGCTCGAGATCGCGGGCACGATCGTCGCGCTCGGCGACGGCGTCGATCGGGCGCTGCTCGGCCAGCCAGTCTGCGCGCTCGTCGCCGGCGGCGGCTACGCGCAATATTGCGTCGCGCCGGCCGCGCAATGCCTTCCCGTTCCCGCCGGCCTGTCGATGGTCGAGGCGGCGGCGCTGCCCGAGACCTTCTTCACCGTCTGGTCCAACCTGTTCGACCGGGGCGGCGCGAAGGCGGGCGAGACCGCGCTCGTCCATGGCGGCACCAGCGGCATCGGCACCACCGCGATCCTGCTCGGCAAAGCGTTCGGCCTCACCGTCATCGTCACCGTCGGCTCGGACGCAAAGGCGGCGAGGGCGCTCGAGATCGGCGCCGACTATGCGGTCAACTATCGCGAGGCCGATTTCGCGGAGGAGGTGAAGCGCATCACCGGCGGCCGCGGCGTCGACGTCGTGCTCGACATGATCGGCGGCGATTATGTGGCGCGCAACATCGCCTGCATGGCCGAGGAGGGGCGTCACGTCTCGATCGCCGTCCAGCGCGGCGCCAAGGCGGAAATCCCAGTCTGGGCGATCATGGCCAGGCGCCTGACGCTGACCGGTTCGACGCTTCGAGCACGTCCCGTCGAATTCAAGGCCGCCATCGCCGACGCGCTGCGCGACAAGGTCTGGCCCCACCTCGAATCCGGCCGCATTCGCCCGGTCATCGACACCGTTCTCCCTCTCGAAGTGGCCGCCGACGCGCACCGCCGCATGGAAAGCAGCGAGCATATCGGCAAGATCGTGCTCGAGGTGGAGTGACGGGCCGAACAAAAGCGGGATTCCCGCGTTCGCAGGAGTGACGAGAATGCCCGAACCGCCCTGCCCATTATCGTCACCCCCGCGAACGCGGGGGTCCCGCTTCTTTGCGGGGACGAGGGGAATGCCGCAGCGTGATTTACTGTGCCTGGACCGCACCTTTATCTTGCTTCGGAACCGGCCCCGGCTTACATCCGCTGCAATGGTTTGGCCGCTCCGGTAAGGGGCGGCCCTTATTTTATCTGGAGGACCCCAGTGGCCCAGCCTCTCATGCCCCATGCCACCGCTTCGTGGCTGGTCGACAATAGCGCGCTCACCTTCGAGCAGATCGCCGACTTCTGCGGCCTGCACATTCTCGAGGTCCAGGCGATCGCCGACGACACCGCCGCGACCAAGCTGACCGGCCGCGATCCGCTGCGCGCCGGCGAGCTGACGATGGAGGAGATCGAGCGCGGCCAGGCCGATCCGGAATATCGCCTCAAGCTCCAGAAGGAGCCGGACAAGGTTCGCCGTACCAAGGGCCCGCGCTACACCCCGGTCTCCAAGCGCCAGGACAAGCCGGACGGCATCGCCTGGATCATCCGCAACCATCCCGAGGTTTCGGACGGCCAGATCTCGAAGCTGATCGGCACGACCCGCACGACGATCGCCGCGATCCGCGATCGCACCCACTGGAACATCGCCAACATCCAGCCCAAGGACCCGGTGACCCTCGGCCTCACCTCGCAGCGCGAGCTCGACGCCGTCGTCGCCAAGGCCGCCAAGGCCGCCGGCATCGAGGCGGCCCCGGTCGACCTCAACCTCGCCGGCGACCGCGAGGCGCTGATCACCGAGCTGCGCGCCGAGCGCGAGGCCCATGCCCGCGAGGCCCAAGCCGCCCACGCCGCCGAGGCTGCCGCGCAGTCGGGCGTAGAGGAGGCCGATCAGGGCTTTGTCGACCCCTTCAAGAGCTGAGCCCGATGCCTCGCTGGCCGATGCCGGCGAGGCCTACAGCCATAAGGGCCTGACCTATCCGCTCGGCCGCAAGGGGCCGGGCGAAGGCGAGCTGGTCCGGCTTGCGGATGGCGTCGCCTGGGCGCGGCTGCCGGTGCCGGGGTCCCTGAAGCATATCAATATCTGGATTCTCGACGACGGCGACGGAGTCGCCATCGTCGACACCGGCCTCGACATCGAGGTCGCGCGCCAGGGCTGGGAAGCCCTGCTGGCGGGGCCGCTCGCCGGTCGCGCGGTCACGCGCATCTTCTGCACCCATTTTCACCCCGACCATATCGGTCTCGCCGGCTGGCTCGCGGGGCGCTTCGCCGCGCCGCTGTGGATGACGCGCGAGGAATGGCTGTTCGCGCGCATGCTCAGCATCGACGTGCGCGATGCGCCGCCGCCCGAAGCCTTGGCCTATTGGCGCGCCGCCGGCTGGGACAAGGACAGGATTGCCGCCGAGACCGCCAAGGGCTGGGGCCGCTTCGCCTCCGTCGTGAGCCCGGTGCCCGTCAGCTTCGTGCGCATGCGCGACGGCGATGTGATCCGCATCGGCGCGCGCGATTGGCGGGTGCTGGTCGGCAGCGGCCATTGCCCGGAACATGCCTGTCTGGTCGACGAAGCCGGCGGCGTGATGATCGCGGGCGATCAGGTGCTGCCGCGCATCACGTCCAACGTCTCTTTGAGCCTCAGCGAGCCCGAGGCCGATCCGCTCGGCGATTGGCTCTCCTCGATCGCCACGCTGAAGACGCTGCCGGGCAGCCTGCTCGTCCTGCCCTCGCACGGCGAGCCCTTCACCGGCCTCCACGCCCGGCTCGACGCGCTCGACTACGGCCACCGCGACCGGCTCGACGCGCTGCACGCGCACTTGTCCGAGCCGCGCCGCGCGGTCGATTGCTTCTCGGTCCTGTTCGCGCGCCGGATCGACGACAGCGTGATCGGCCTCGCCACCGGCGAGGCGCTCGCCCATCTCCGCCGGCTCGAGGTCGAGGGCAGGGCCGTGCGCGAGTTCCACGAGGGCGTGAACTGGTATCGCCAGGCCTGAGGCTTGCCGCGCGGCGAGCCAGGCTTTACGTCAACGTAATGTCCGACCCGACCGCCATCTGGCGTACCGCGTACCAGCATCCCGGTTCCTGGGATCGCTCCTTCCCGCCCTTGAGCCTGCCCGACATGTTCGACGCGACCGCGCGGCGCGTGCCCAATGCCTGGCTGATCGACTTCATGGGCCGCAAATACAGCTATGCCGAGACGCTGCACGGCGTGGACCGCGTCGCCTGCGGCCTCGCTCGGCTCGGCATCGGCAAGGGCGACCGCGTCGGCCTCTTCCTGCCCAACGTGCCCCATTATGTCGCCGCTTATTATGGCGCGCTGAAAATCGGCGCGACAGTGGTCAATTTCTCGCCGCTCTACACGGTCGCCGAATTGTGCGACCAGATCGAGGACAGCGGCGCGCGCCTCCTCTTCACTTTGTCCTCACACCTGCTGCTCCCCGCGGCGCTCGAGGTGATGGAGAAAACGCCGCTGGAGCGGCTCGTGGTCGGCTCGGTGGCGGGCGCGCTGCCGCCCGCAAAGTCTTTGCTCTACCGCCTGTTCAAGAGCCGCGAGATCGCGCACCGCCCGCATGACGAACGCGTCACCGCTTTCTCGGGCCTGATCGCGAACAATGGCGATTTTCCGGCGGTCGACATCGATCCGGCAAGCGATCTTGCGCTCATCCAATATACCGGCGGCACGACGGGGACGCCCAAGGGCGCGATGCTGACCCACCAGAACATGTCGGCCAATGCGCGCCAGGTCGACGCGCTCGATCCAGAGCCGGAGGCCGAGGACCGGATCATGGGCGTGCTGCCCATGTTCCACGTCTTCGCCAACACCTGCGTATTGAACCGCACCGTGATGCGCGGCGGCGAGATCGTCATGCTGCCCCGCTTCGACGCCGCCCAGACGCTGGCCGCGATCGAGCGTGCGCGGCCGACCTCCTTCCCGGGCGTGCCGACCATGTACCAGGCTTTGCTCGATCATCCGCGCACGCCGGCCACGGACATGTCCTCGCTCCGCGTCTGCATTTCGGGCGGCGCGCCGATGCCGGCAGAGGTCAAGCGCCGCTTCGAGGAAAAGACCGGGGCGCGGCTGGTCGAAGGCTATGGCCTCACCGAAAGCTCGGGCGTGGTCTCGACCAATCCCTATGAGGGGCTGAACAAGCCCGGCACGATCGGCCAGCCGATCCCCGGCACGACCGTAAGCCTCGTCGACAAGGAGGATCCGACCCTTCCGCCGCCGGAAGGCGAGCCGGGCGAGATCGTCTTCTTCGGGCCGCAGGTCATGAAGGGCTATTGGAACCGCCCGGAGGCCGATGCCGAGGTGTTCGTGGACGGCGGCGGCCTGCGCACCGGCGACGTCGGCCTGATCGACGAGGACGGCTATATCCGCATCGTCGACCGGCTGAAGGACATGATCGCGGTCGGCGGGTTCAAGGTCTTCCCGAGCCAGATTGAGGCTCTGCTCTACCGGCACGAGGCGGTGCGGGAGGCGCTCGTGATCGGCATCCCCGACGCCTATGCCGGCGAGCGCCCCAAGGCCTTCGTGACGCTCACCGACGGCGCCGACGTGTCCGGCGACCTCTTGATGGAGTGGCTCAATCCCCAGCTCGGCAAGCACGAGCGCGTCGCCGCCGTCGAGATCCGCGACAGCCTCCCCAAGACGATGATCGGCAAACTGAGCCGCAAGGAACTCCAGGCCGAGGAACGCGCCAAGGCGGGCGCTTGACCCTCGCCGGTGCGGAGGCCAAAGCAGGGCCATGTCGGATCAGCCTGAAGCCATCACCCAGCTCTCGTTCGAAGCGGCGCTGAAGCGCCTGGAGGAAATCGTCCGCAAGCTCGAAAGCGGCGAGGCCTCGCTCGACGAATCCATCTCGCTTTATGCCGAGGGCGACCAGCTCAAGCAGCAATGCGAGGCGCGGCTGCGCGACGCCCAGGCGCGGATCGAGAAGATCCAGGTCGGCCGCGACGGCCAGCCGAGCGGCACGACCCCGTTCGACGCCGAATAAGGCGGTGGCGATCCCGCTGCCGCCGCTCCTCGCCAGCGCCATGGACGAGGTCAGCGCCGATATCGACCGGCTCTTCTCAGACCTGCTCGCCGTCCCGCCCGATCCGCGCGCGCGCCTCTACGAGGCGATGCGCCACGCCGCGATCGGCGGCGGCAAGCGGCTGCGGCCGTTGCTGGTCGTCGCCACCTGCGCGCTTTTCCACGTCGACCGCGCGCGCGCGCTGCGCGCCGGCCTCGCGGTCGAGTGCATCCACGTTTATTCGCTGATCCACGATGATCTGCCGTGCATGGACGACGACGATCTGCGCCGCGGCAAACCGACTGTGCACAAAGCCTATAGCGAGAGCGCGGCGATCCTCGCCGGCGACTCGCTCCACGCGCTCGCCTTCGAGGTACTGGCCGACGAGGCGACGCACGAGGATCCCTTCGTCCGGGCCGAGCTGGTCGCCGAACTCGCCCGCGCAGCGGGGCCGGCGGGCATGGCCGGCGGCCAGATGATGGACCTGGAGGCCGAGGACGTTTCGCTCGACCTCGGCGCCATCACCCGCCTCCAGCAATTGAAGACCGGCGCCCTGATCGCCTTCTGCCTGGAGGCGGGCGCGATCATGGGCCGCATTCCGCCGGAAGGCCGCAAGTCGCTGCGCGGCTATGCTCGCGACGTCGGCCTCGCCTTCCAGATCGCCGACGACCTGCTCGACGCCGAGGGCGACGAGAGCCGCACCGGCAAGCGCGTCGGCAAGGACGAGCATCGCGGTAAGGAGACCTTCGTCTCCCTGCTCGGCGCCGAGCGCGCCCGCCAGCAGGCCGATCTGCTCGTCGCCCAGGCCGTCGAATATCTGCAATCCTACGGCGCCGAGGCCGATCTGCTGCGCGCGATCGCGCGCTTTGCGGTCGAACGCGATCACTGATAAGCCGCTCGCCGGACCAATGGGGGACATGATGATGCGCACGGGCGTTTATCCGGGCACGTTCGATCCGATCACGCTCGGCCATATGGATATCATCCGCCGCGGCGCCAACCTCGTCGACCGGCTGGTCATCGGCGTCACCACCAATCCGTCCAAGTCGCCGATGTTCTCGATCGAGGAACGGATGGAGATGGTGCGCCGCGAGGTCGAGAGCTGCGACCGCGACATCCGCGTCGTCTCGTTCGATTGCCTGCTGATGGACTTTGCCGAGCGCGAGGGCGCGTCGATGATCGTCCGCGGCCTGCGCGCCGTCGCCGATTTCGAATATGAATATCAGATGGCGGGCATGAACCAGCAGTTGAACGACCGGATCGAGACGGTCTTCCTGATGGCCGATGTGTCGCTGCAGCCGATCGCCTCGCGCCTGGTCAAGGAAATCGCGCTTTATGGCGGCGATATCCGCAAGTTCGTCTCGCCCGCGGTCGCCGACGATGTCGTGGCGCGGGTGGAGCGGCTCGGCCGCAAGGGGTCATGAGCCGTTCAGGCTGACAATCTTAATGGCGGGCGCTAGAGATGCGCAGGACCAGTTTACGGGGATAAGGGTGCCTATGTTGCTGAAATCACTGTTCGCCGCCGCCGGCGGCTTCCTGCTGGCGGGTTCCGTCGCCGCCCAGGAGCCGGCCCCGGCCGCGCCTTCGCCGGCGACGATCGTGCCGGCGCTGGAGCCGGAGAACACGTTGAACCTCGATCTTTCGACCGGCGGCCGCGTCGTCGTCCAGCTCCGCCCGGATGTCGCGCCCAACCATGTCGAGCGGATCAAGACGCTGGCCCGCCAGGGCTTCTATAACGGCGTCGTCTTCCATCGCGTGATCGAGGGCTTCATGGCGCAGACCGGCGATCCAACCGGGACTGGCGAGGGCGGATCGCCGCTGCCCGATCTCGCCGCCGAATTCAACGCGCTCCCGCACGTCCGCGGCGCCGTCTCGGCCGCCCGCACCAACGAGCCCAACACGGCCAACAGCCAGTTCTTCATCATGCTGGCGCCGCGCCTGACGCTCGACGGCAAGTACAGCACCTTCGGCCGCGTCGTCAGCGGCATGCAATATGTCGACGCGATCGAACGGGGCGAGCCGCCGGCCAATCCGACGCGCGTCGTCCGGGCTTCGATCGGCGCCGACAATGTGCCGCCGCTCCCCGCGAGTGCGCTGATGGCTCCGCCCGCTCCCGCCCCGGCCGCCGACGCGGCCGTTGCCCCTGTACAGGCGACGCAGCCCCAGCAATAAGCCCGGCGCCATGCGCGTCGACTTATTCGATTTCGATCTGCCGGCGGAGCGTATCGCGCTCCGCCCCGCTTCCCCGCGCGACAGCGCGCGCCTGTTGCTGGTCGAGGGCGACCGGCTCGACGACCGTGTCGTCACCGATCTGCCGGCCTTGCTCGCGCCCGGCGACGTCCTCGTCTTCAACGACACCCGCGTCATCCCCGCCCAGCTCGAAGGGCGCCGCGGCGAGGCCAGCATCGGCGCCACCCTGCACAAGCGCGAGGGGGTGCGCGAATGGCGCGCCTTCGTCCGCAACGCCAAGCGCGTCCGCAACGGCGATCGGATCGATTTCGGCCACGGGGTGACCGCGCTCGCCGGCGCCAAGGCCGAGGACGGCAGCATCCTGCTTGCGTTCGAGGGCGAGGAGCCGGTCGAACTGCTGCTCGAGCGCGCCGGACGCATGCCGCTGCCGCCCTACATTGCCGGCAAGCGCGAGACCGACGCGCGCGACGCAGAGGACTACCAGACCATGTTCGCGCGCGAGAAGGGCGCCGTCGCCGCGCCCACCGCCGCGCTCCATTTCACGCCGGCTTTGATGCAGGCCTTTGCCGATGCCGGCGTCGGCCACGAGACGCTGACCCTCCATGTCGGCGCCGGCACCTTCCGCCCGGTCAAGGCCGACGACACCGACGACCATGTCATGCACAGCGAGTGGGGCCGGATCGACGCCGCCACCGCCGACCGGCTGAACGCCGTGCGTGCCCGCGGCGGCCGGCTGGTCGCGGTCGGCACCACCTCGCTGCGTCTGCTCGAAAGCGCGGCCGGCGACGACGGCATTATCCGCCCGTTCGAGGGCGACACCGCGATCTTCATCACGCCCGGCTACCGCTTCAAGGCGGTGGACGGCCTCGTCACCAACTTCCATTTGCCGAAGTCGACCCTGTTCATGCTGGTCTCGGCGCTGATGGGCCGCGAGCGCATGCAGGCCGCCTACGCCCACGCCATCGCCACCGGCTATCGCTTCTATTCCTACGGCGATGCTAGTCTGCTGCTGCCATGACCAAGCCCTACACGATCCGCACCTTCCGGCCCGGCGACATGGGTCTCGTTTGCGCGCGCCAGGCTGTGCTCTACAATGACGGCTTCGGCTGGGGGCGGCCGATGGAGGCCCTGCTGGGCGAGATCACGTCCTCGTTCCTGCGCAATTTCAAGCCGGGCCGCGAGCAATGCTGGATCGCCGAGATCGACGGCGCGATGGCGGGCTCGGTCTTCGTCACCGACGCCGGCGACAGTGTCGCCAAGCTGCGCTTGCTCTATGTCGAGCCGACCGCGCGCGGCCTCGGCCTCGGCAACGACCTCGTCCGTCACTGCATCGAATTTGCGCGCGATGCCGGCTACGACAAGCTCCAGCTCTGGACCCATTCGATCCTGCTCAGCGCGCGCAAGATCTATGCGGCGGCCGGCATGGAAATCGTCTCGACCGAGGTTCACCACGAGTTCGGCAAGCCCGAGCAGGGCGAAATCTGGGAGCTTGCGCTCGGCAAGTGACGCGCTAAGGCCCGGCCATGTCCGAACGCCCCCGTTTCGCCTTCACGATCGCCGCCACTGATGGCGCCGCGCGCACCGGCACGATCGCCATGCGCCGCGGCGAGATCCGCACGCCCGCCTTCATGCCTGTCGGCACCGCTGCCACGGTGAAGGCGATGAAGCCGGCCGACGTCCGCGCCGCCGGCGCCGACATCATCCTCGGCAACACCTATCACCTGATGCTCCGCCCCGGCGCGGAACGGGTGGCGCGGCTCGGTGGCCTGCACGATTTCATGGGCTGGGAGCGGCCGATCCTCACCGACAGCGGCGGCTACCAGGTGATGAGCCTGTCGGAATTGAACAAGGTCACCGAGGAAGGCGTCGCCTTCAAGAGCCACCTCGACGGCTCGCGCCACATGCTTTCGCCGGAGCGCTCGATGGAGATCCAGCGGCTGCTCGATTCGGACATCGTCATGGCGTTCGACCAGCTCGTGCCGACCACCTCCACGCCCGACGAGCAGAAGGTGGCGATGGACCGCTCGATGCGCTGGGCGAGGCGCTCGCGCGAAGGCTTCGATTCCGGCGGCGATCATGCCGGGCGCGCCGCTTTGTTCGGCATCCAGCAGGGGGCGCTCGACGAAAATCTCCGGAAGGAATCGGCCGACGCTTTGATCGATATCGGTTTCGACGGTTATGCGGTCGGCGGGCTCGCCGTCGGCGAGGGGCAGGAGGCGATGTTCGGCTGCCTCGATTTCGCGCCCGGCCAGCTTCCCGCCGACAAGCCGCGCTACCTGATGGGCGTCGGCAAGCCCGACGATATCGTCGGCGCGGTCGAGCGCGGCATCGACATGTTCGATTGCGTGCTGCCGACCCGCTCGGGACGCACCGGCCAGGCCTTCACGCGCTCGGGCCCGATCAACATCCGCAACGCGAAGTTCGGCGAGGACAAGAGCCCGCTCGACCCGGAATGCGGCTGCCCGGTCTGCGCCACCTGGAGCCGCGCCTATCTCCACCATCTCGTCCGCGCCGGCGAGATTTTGGGCGCGATGCTGATGACCGAGCACAATGTGCATTTCTATCAGGCGCTGATGGCCGATCTGCGCGCCGCGATCACGGAAGGGCGGCTCGCCGCCTTCGCCAACGCCTTCCGCGCCCGCTACCACGCGCCCAGGAAGGAAGCGGGCCATGGTTGAGATCCGCTTCTACAGCAAGTTCCGGTTCGAAGTGGACCCGGACGCCCGGACCGCGCACGTCGTCCCGCACGCGATCACGCGGAGGCCGGCCGGGGCCTGACGCCGCGCCCTCCGAAACGGACCAGTCTCGCTTAGCGCGGACTCGCGCGCTCGTGCTTCCCTTTCCGCGAGGAGGAGAAGCCGATGACCGATATGATGCGAAAGCCCAAGGTCCGGTCCACGATCGTACCGCCGCAGCCGACTGGACGACGTCTGGTCGTCTTTCGTAAGGATGTGTCCGTCGATCGGGCCGCTCGACTGCTTGGACGCGCCAGCGGAAACGGAGAGGTCGCGCGGTCACGCGACTTTGCTGCTGCGGACAGCAGCTTGCCGCGCGGCGACGATGTCGTTTTGCTCGAAAGCTTCGGGATCGCCGCGATTGGCGGCGGCTTCGAACGCTCCTCGAATGTCGCCGCGACCATGGCTGCGATGGACGAGGTCGCCGACACGCGGCCCGAATTCTGGATGTTTACATCGGCCCGGCCGCCCTGGAGGGACAGCGCTGCCTCGACCTGGGGCCGCGACGCGGTGAACCTGCCGGGGCGGGGCGCGACCGGACGAGGCGTCAAGCTGGCGGTCCTCGATACCGGCATCGGTCTCGGCCATCCTGATTTTGCCGGCCGCACGATCGTCACGCATAGCCTCGTCGCGGGCCAGACGGTTGACGACGTCCGTGGCCACGGCACCCACTGCGCGGGCACTGCGGCCGGGCGCCCGGCACGCAGAGGCAATGTGCCGTACTACGGCGTTGCGCCCGACGCCGATCTCCACGTCGTGAAGGTGCTGAACGACAGCGGCGCCGGGCGCGAACTCGACATCCTCGCCGGCATGGAATGGGCGATTCGGCAGGGTTGCGCCGTCGCTTCGATGTCCCTGGGGCGTGCGGTTAGGCCCGATGAACCGTTCGATCCTCTTTATGAGGACATTGGCCGGCGGGCGCTGGAGGCCGGCACCCTGGTGATCGCCGCCGCCGGCAACGAGAGCGATCGTCGGTACGGCTATGTCGCGCCGGTCTCGGCTCCGGCCAATGCCCCGTCGATCATGGCGGTCGCCGCGATCGGAGCGGACGCCGGCATCGCCACCTTCTCCTGTGGCGCCACGGGCACCGGCGCGATCGATGTCGCGGCGCCGGGGGTCGGGGTGTTTTCCTCGGTGCCGCGCCCGCGGCTCTACCGCAGCCTGTCCGGCACGAGCATGGCCTGTCCCCATGTCGCCGGGATTGCGGCGCTATGGGCGGAAACCGATCCGTCGCTGCGCGGCCGGGCCTTGTGGGATAAAATCGTGGACAGCGCCGTTCAGGTCGGCGGGCTCGACGAACAGGATGTCGGCGCGGGCTTGGTTCAGGCGCCCTGAAGGATTACATTCCGGGCATGGACGAAAACAGCACGGGCCCGGCCAAGACCGTCAACTATCTCGTGCGGATCGCTCGAGACCATGATGTGCACGAGGTCGCCAACGAACTGCGCGGCGCAGGGCTCGAGATCGAGCGCGAACTGCCGGGAGTCGGTGTCGTCGGCGGCCATGGCGATCCCGCGATCGAGGAAAGCCTGCGCAGCTTCCCCGGGGTTGCCGAGGTCCGTCAGGAAGGCACTTTCCAGCTGCCGCCGATGAACGACGACGTCCCGCAATAACGGTCGCCATGTCCGCCGCGGCGCGCTTATGATGCGCGATCGAACGGGAGGGCGCCATGGTCACGCGTGTTGCGAGCTGTTCCTGCGGAGCGTTGACCGCCACCTGCGAAGGCGAGCCCGCCCGCATCTCCCTCTGCCATTGCCTCGAATGCCAGAAGCGCACCGGCAGCGCCTTCGGTCTCAATGCGACCTGGCCGGTCGAGCAGGTCCGGACCGACGGCGCGAGCAGCGGATACACGCGCTCGTCCGACGAAGGCTTCTGGGGGCGCCATTATTTCTGCCCGCGCTGCGGCACCGTCCTCTATTGGGAGATCGAGCGGCGTCCGGGCATGGTCTCGGTCGCCGTCGGCTGCTTTGCGGATCGCGATTTCCCCGAGCCCACGATCTCGGTCTACAGCCACCGCGCCCGGCCCTGGATCCGCTTCGAAACCGCGGAGCCGCTTAGCTTCGAGTGAGCCGATCCCGCGCCGCGGCGATGATCGCCAGCCGGCGCGCGGGTGCGGCTTCGCTCCATTCCGCTATCTCGCCGAGCGTGCGGCCGCAGCCGACGCAGATGCGGCCGGTTTGGTCGAGCGCGCAGATATTGACGCAGGGCGACGCGAGCGCCGCCTTAGGATCGCTCAGCTGTCGAACCCGAAGGCGAGGAAGCTCGGCACCGGTCCGTTCCAGCCTTCGTCGACCAGCGCCGGCTCGCGCTCGTCCTCGTCGCGCCGCGGGCGGCGCTCGGCGCGCTCGTCACGGCGCGGCTTGGCGACGGGCTCGCGCGGCTCGCGTTCCACCGGCTCGGCGGGCGGCGCCTTCTCGGCCCGGGCCGGCTTTTCCGCGCGGGCGGGTTTCTCTTCGCTGGCGGGCTTCTCCTCGCGCGGCGCTTTCTCCTCGCGGGGCTTGCGCTCGGCGGCGGGCTTTTCGGCCTTCTTCGCGCGCGACCTGCGGGCCGGCTTCTCTTCCGCTTCCTCGTCGTCGCGGACCGGCTCGGCGCCGCCCACGGGCGGGATCGGCATGCCGAGCAGCTTTTCGATGCCGGCGATCGCCTCGGCATCTTCCTTGGTCGCTAGCGTGATGGCGATGCCGGTCTTGCCGCCGCGGCCGGTGCGGCCGATGCGGTGGATATAATCGTCGGGCTGCCACGGCACGTCGAAGTTGAAGACATGGCTGACGCCCTTGATGTCGAGCCCGCGCGCGGCGACGTCGGAGGCGACCAGGATGTTGATCTCCTCGGACTTGAACCGGTCCAGCTCGGCGACTCGCTCGGGCTGCTCCATGTCGCCGTGGATCTGGCCGGCGCGGAAGCCGCTGCGCTTCAGGCTCTGGGTCAGGTCGCGTACCATCGTCTTGCGGTTCGAGAAGACGATGGCGGTCTTCACCTCGTCATTCTGGAGCAGGCGGACGAGCGCTTCCTTCTTCTTGCGCGAATCGACCTTCACCAGCCTCTGCTCGATCGACGCATTGGCCGTGGCCGGCCGCGCGGCCTCGATCGTCTTCGGGCTGGAGAGGAACTTGTCGGCCAGTTTCTTGATCGGCGCCGGCATCGTCGCGGAGAAGAGCAGGGTCTGGCGCTGCGGCGGCAGCTTGGTGCAGATTTCCTCGATGTCGGGGATGAAGCCCATGTCGAGCATCCGGTCCGCCTCGTCGATGACAAGCAGGTTGCACCCGTTGAGCATGATCTTGCCGCGCCCGAACAGGTCCATCAGCCGCCCCGGCGTCGCGATCAGCACGTCGACGCCCTTTTCGAGCTTCTTGATCTGGTCGGCCATGTTGGTGCCGCCGATCAGCAGCGCCATGTTGAGCTTGTGATATTGGCCGTATTTCTCGAAATTCTCGGCCACCTGCGCGGCCAGCTCGCGGGTCGGCTCGAGGATCAGCGAGCGCGGCATGCGCGCGCGGCTGCGGCCCTGGGCAAGGATGTCGATCATCGGCAGCACGAAGCCAGCCGTCTTGCCGGTGCCTGTCTGGGCGATGCCGATGATGTCGCGGCCCATCAGGACCGACGGAATGGCCTGCCGCTGGATCGGCGTCGGCTCGGTATAGCCGGACTCATTTACCGCGCGGAGCAGTTCGTCTGAAAGGCCGAGATCGGCGAAAGTCATATCTGTTCCGGAATTGGGGCGCTCAAGATCAAGCTGGTTTGGGATCCGCTTGCGCAAAGGCACGGGCGCTTGTCAAGCGAGGGTCAATCCTTAGGCTTCGGAGTCAGTGTCCGGAATCGCTCGATTCCGCACTGTCCGCCCATGCGCGATCGGATCATGTCGCGGTCGGCGCAGATCTTTCCGTCCGGGTGCGGGCTGATGTAGAAGCCGGGATAATAATCGAGCGCCGGGCAATTATCGAGCTTGGCGCGGACCCGGCTGCCGTCGCGCAGGATGAGATCGACGCTGTCCTGGCCGAGCAGGGTCGCGCCCGCCACGGTCCGATGGGAAACGCATTTCGGGCCCTTGCTCTCTTCCCACTCGACCGGAGTCGCCCGGGGCGGCGCCTTGTCCTTCCGCATCCGCATCGGCACGCGGATGATGATCTGCTCGCGCACGACGACCTGGGCGAGCTCCATCGGCCGCTCCGGCGCGGGCTCGGCCGCGGGCAATGCGGCGGCATGCGCCAGCATCAGCAGCGGCGCCAGGATCATTTGGGGAGCTCCATTGCTTCCAGCCTATCGGCACGGCGCTTGAACATGTGATTAATTGCGACATCCCCCCGGCGATGTTTACTATCGCGCCACATGCTTATGGCCAATCCCCCTCCGCCCCATCTCCTCGCCCGCTTCAAGGACCTGCTCGGGCCGAAGGGCTTCACCACCGATCCGGCGGAGATGGCCCCGTGGCTAGAGGACTGGCGCAAGCGCTTCCGCGGCGCGGCAGCGGCCATGATCTCCCCCGCGAGCACGGCGGAGGTAGCGGAAATCGTCCGTGCCTGCGCCGAGGAAAGGGTCCCGCTCGTGCCCCAGGGGGGCAACACGTCGATGGTCGGCGGGGCGGTGCCGACGCCCGCCGGCGATGCGCTGCTCCTTTCGCTCCGCCGCATGAACCGGATTCGCGCGCTCTCGGCCGAGGCGGGCACGGGCGTCGCCGAAGCCGGGGTCGTCCTCGCGCATTTCCACGAGGCCGCTGCCGCGGTCGGCCGGCGTTTCCCGCTGACGCTCGGCGCGCGGGGCTCGGCGACGATCGGCGGCCTCGTCTCGACCAATGCCGGTGGGACCCAGGTGCTGCGCTTCGGCACGATGCGCGGCCTCGTCCAGGGCTTGGAGGCGGTGCTGCCCGACGGCTCGGTGTTCGACGGTCTCGCCCCGCTCAAGAAGGACAATCGCGGCTACGACCTGCGCCAGCTGCTGATCGGCGCCGAGGGCACGCTGGGCGTGGTCACCGCCGCCAGCCTGAAACTGGTGCCGGCGGTCGGCGCGCGCAGCGTCGCCTGGATCGGCCTCGCCACGCCGGACAAGGCGCTCGCCTTGCTGCGCCTGCTCGACGATACGGTCGGCGACGCGGTCGAGAGTTTCGAGCTGGTACCCAATACCGCGCTCGACCTCGTCCTGCGCCACGTTCCCGGCACGCGCCCGCCGCTCGAGGGCGCGCATCCGTGGCACGTCCTGATCGAGGCGGTTGCGCCGCCGGACGCACCATCGCCCGAGGCCGCCCTCGGCCGCGCGTTGGGCGCCGCGCTGGAAAAGGGGATGGTCGACGATGCCGTGATCGCCGCCAGCGAGGCGCAGGCCGAGGCCTTCTGGCGCCTGCGCGACAGCATTTCGGAGGCCGAGAAAGCCGACGGGCCCGCCGCCAAGCACGATGTCTCGGTCGAGGTCGCGGCGATGCCGCGCTTCATGGTCGAGACCGCCGCCGCCGTGGAGGCCCGCTTTCCCGGCGTCCGGGTGATCGCCTTCGGCCATCTCGGCGACGGCAACGTCCATTTCAATGCCCGCGCCCCGGCCGGCGCCGCGCCCGCCTGGATCGAGGGGGAGGGGCAGGCGGTCACCGCCTTCGTCCACGATCTCGTCGTGGCGGCCGGCGGCTCGATCTCGGCCGAGCACGGCATCGGCCAGATGCGCCTGGCGGAGCTCGCCCGGCTCGGCGATCCGGCTCGCCTGGGGGCGATGCGCGCGATCAAGCAGGCGCTTGATCCGCACGGAATAATGAACCCCGGCAAGCTTGTACCGCTTGCGGAAGCGCCGCATCGTCCATAGACGAGGGCAGGAAATTGGTGGCCGTCCGGCTGCTTTCATCATCTTGGGGAGAGATTGACCATGGCGAGTCAGGCGCCGAATCCGCAATTGCCGTTGTTCTACAACGGCCTGGAGCCGCTTTCGAGCAACATCCACGCGAGCTTCAAGACCCGCGCCGCCGACAGCGCGCCGTTTCTTGCCCAGGCGCATGCGATCCCGATTACGATCGACGAGTTCGCGGCCTGCCAGCGTTTCTACCCGATCGTCTTCTCGACCGGCGACAATCCCGTTCCGCTCGCTTTGATGGGCCTCAACGAGGGCACCAACGTGTTCGTCGACGCTGAGGGCAAATTGCTCTCCGAGACCTACATTCCGGCCTATATCCGCCGCTACCCGTTCATGCTGGCCCGCCTGCGCCCGGACGCCGAGGAGCTGTCGCTCTGCTTCGATCCGTCGAGCGGCCTGGTCGGCGAGTTCGAGGACGGCAATGCGCTGTTCGACGGCGAGACCCCGAGCGAGGTGACCAACCAGGTCCTCAAATTCTGCGAGGAATTCGAGATGTCGGCGCAGCGCACCAACGCCTTCATGAAGGAGCTGAAAGAGAGCGAATTGCTGATCGACGGCGAAGTGTCGATCCAGCCGTCCGACTCCCAGCAGCCGTTCGTCTATCGCGGCTTCCAGATGGTCGACGAGCAGAAGCTGCGCGACGCGCATGGCGACAAGCTCCGCAAGATGAACCAGAACGGCATGTTGCCTTTGCTGTTCGCCCACCTCTTCTCGCTGCCGCTGATCCGCGAGATCTTCGGCAAGCAGATGCAGCAGGGCAAGGTCCCGCCGCAGGGCGAGGTCGCCGGCAACGCTTGACCGCGCGCCCTGGCGTCGTGACTAATGGAAAGGCCCCGGCGACGGGGCCTTTTCTGCGTCCGGGGAGGCGAAGATGGCGACGACGATGATACCCGAGACGATTCCCGAGCGGCTGCATTATTCGCGCGTCGCGATGTGGCTGCACTGGCTCATCGCCGCCCTGGTCGTGGTCAACCTTCTGCTCGGTTTCTACCACGAGGATTTCGGCAAGGCCGCGCGGTCGTGGATGATGTTCTTCCACAAATCGATCGGCGTCACCGTGCTGGTGCTGACGCTCGCCCGCCTCGCCTGGCGCCTCGGCCATCGCCCGCCGCCGTTCGACGCGGTGCTGGCGCCCTGGGAGGCGGTCATGGCCCGCTTCGTCCACTGGCTGTTCTACTTTTTCCTGATCGCGATCCCGCTCACCGGCTGGATGCTGTCCTCGTCGAGCGACCGGCCGATCGACTATTTCGGCCTGTTCGAGATCGGCACCTTGCCCGTCTCCCGCGGCGACGACGCCCACGATCTGTTCGAGGAGCTGCACGAGCTGGCCGCCAAGCTCATGCTCGGCCTGATCGCCCTGCACCTGCTGGGCGCGCTCAAGCACCATCTGCAGGGCCACCGCCACCTGATCGGGCGGATGGGTCCGTGGCTCTATCGCGGCTGAAAAGTCGGTTCGCGGGCTTCGCCGCACGGTCCGTCGCGCGCCGCCCGGCGCGGCTTGAACTTCTGCAAAACAAACCCATTTAGAGGAAGATACGCGCTGCACCCCCCCTTTGCAGCTGCGTGTTACGCCCTTCGGGGCGTTCCTCCCTGAACCTTGGCCGCCCCGTGAGTTTCTCCGGGGCGGTCTTTTTTTGCCTATTCGGCGGCGATCGCCTGCGGCGGTTCCATTGCCTTGGCGGCGAGCGCCCCCGCCACCGCCGCGATCATGCGCGACGTGCGGTCGAAACCGGCCCCGGGCGCGCGTAAGGCCGCGTCGAGATAGAGCGAGCGGTCGATCTCGATCTGGAGCGCGTGGATGCCCTCGCCCGGCCGGCCGTGGCGCATGGTGATGTAGCCGCCCGCATAAGGCGCGTTGCGTGCGGTGGCGAAACCCTCGGCCTCGGCCGCCGCGACCGCGGCCGCGATCAGATCGGGCGCGATGCTGGTGCCGTGGCGGTCGCCGAAGACGATCGCGCCTTCCTCGCCGGCGCGCGGCGGCATCGAATGGCAATCGAGCAGGATGGCGATTCCGAACCGCGCCCTTGCCGCCTCCAGCGCCTGCGCCAGCGCCGCATGATAGGGGCGGTGGATCTCGGCGGTGCGGCGCTCGATCTCGGCCTGGCCGATGCGCTGCAGCCAGATCGATCCGGCGCCGCTGATCCGTGCCGGGACGAGGCCGAGCCCGCCGCGGGTGCGCGGCGATTGGAGCAATGTCCCGGGGGCAGGGGAGGGATAGACCATCGCCGGGTCGATCTCGCGCTCGTCGCGGTTGAGGTCGATCTCGGCGCGGGGCGCCGCGGCGATGAACGCGGCTGATCCGGCCTCCACCGCTCGCCACACCAGCCTGTCGACCAGCCGGTCCTCGAGGATCTCGAGCTTGTGGCGCGGCAGCCGCGCGGCGCGCAGCAAGTCCTCCGAATAAGCGCGCCCGGCGTGGGGCACCGACAGGATCACGGGCGAGGCCGGCAACTCGGGGCCGACGCGCAGGAAGGGAGGCCGGGACTCGTCCATTGCTCTCCCGCGAATCTAGGGGCCGTACCGAAGCGGTGCAATCGCATTCGCCGCGGCCTTCGCACCCCCTGTGCGCTGGGTGGAAACTTTTAAGCCTTTCGGGCATAATCCCTCCTCCGGCGCCGCAATCGGGCCGCGCACGATGGGGTTTCCGAGGACCGGATGATCAAGATCCTGCTGGCCGAAGACGACGAGTCGATGCGCCACTATCTCGCGCGGGCGCTCGAAAAGACCGGCTATGCGGTGACTTCGGTCGATCGCGGCACGGCGGCCCTGCCTCTGCTCGAATCGGACCGGTTCGATCTGCTCCTCACCGATATCGTCATGCCCGAGATGGACGGCATCGAGCTTGCCCAGCGCGCCGCCGAGATCGCCCCGGACATGCGCGTGATGTTCATCACCGGCTTCGCCGCGGTCGCGCTGAAGGCGGGCCGGGCCACCCCTTCGGCCAAGGTCCTCTCCAAGCCCTTCCACCTGCGCGACCTCGTCGCCGAGGTCGACCGCCTGTTCCAGACCGAGGACCGGCACGGAAGATTGTAAAAAAGCGCGGACGGCGGCTTGCGCGGGGCGAATCCCCCGGCTAAAGGCCGCTCCCAGAGTGGGCGTGTAGCTCAGTGGTAGAGCACTGTGTTGACATCGCAGGGGTCGCAAGTTCAATCCTTGCCACGCCCACCATATTCTTCCTTGCGAACCAAGAGCCTGGCTGCTCCCGATAGCTGAGTGCGCAGGGGTCGGCTGGTTCAAATGAACCAGTTGGCCGCCACGTCCGCTTTGCGCCATTACCGGACGTTCTGGATAGAAATTGAGCTTCCCGAAGGCGGACCTTGGAGCGTAGCGGCCATGCTCGCATCTGAGATCGAGACCGACCAGACGACGCCGTTCTGAGCCATGTGCCTAATCATTGGCGCTCTCCGGCGAATGTGGTTCAGATAGTAGCATTTTTGTCGAATTAGCAGTTCCCTGAGCCACGGATGCCGCTAAGGGCGCATCCATGAATCGCTATGAAGAAAATATGGCGGATACTCCCGCCCGGACGCGATCCGAGCGGCATATGGACGATTTGCGCGAGCAAGGCGGCATGTTTGTCGAGGCCGTCCGCCTTACCCGCATGCCGATGATCGTGACGGACGCGACACTTCCGGGCAACCCGATCATCTTCGCCAATGAGGCGTTCATCGAGCTGTCCGGCTACACTGCCGAGGAGCTCACCGGGCAAGACCCTCATTTCATGAATGGCGAGGGAACGGATCCCGACGCGATCAGGGAATATGAATCCGCGATGGAGCAAGGTCGCGACGTGACATTGGAGATCGTCCAATACCGGAAGGACGGGGCATCCTTACGAGCAATGCTCTTCGCCAGTCCGCTGAACGATGACCAAGGGAGCGTGACCAACCACTTCCTGTCGTATCTCGACATCACCCGCCGCCACGAAGCGGAAGAGGATCTGCGTGCTCTCACCCATTCCCTGGAGGCAAAGGTTGCGGCGCGCACATCGGCGCTCGAGCAAACCAACCGGGAGCTGAGCAAGCTGGCGGGGGAGAAGGAGATGCTACTCGCCGAAGTGAACCATCGCGCTAAAAACAGCCTCGCCATCGCATCGTCCCTGCTGAGCATCCAAGGGCGTCGGCAATCCGATCCTGCCGTCAGGGCACATTTTCAAGAGGCTCAGGATCGCCTCATGGCGATGGCGCGGGTGCACGACCTGCTCAGCAAATCGGAGACTTCGCAACGGGTAGACCTGGCAACCTACATTGGCGACCTTTGCGAAGCGTTGAGGCCGATCACCGATCACGACGACTGCGTATCCATGACGGCTGACGTCGAGAAGGGGATCCTCGTCCACGCGGATACGGCGGTTCCGCTGGGTATCGTAGCAACCGAACTCATCACCAATGCCGTCAAATACGCTTTCCCGCACCCCCGGTGCGGAACGATCATGGTCCAGACCAGGCGCCGCCATACTGGAAATATTGAACTGGTGATCAAGGACGATGGCGTGGGCATGTCCGAGGTGCGAGACGGTTCGCTCGGCTATGGGCTTGTGCGAATGCTGGTCCGTCAGATCAGCGGCCAGATCGACGTTCGGAATGACGGGGGAGTGGTCGTGACCATCCTCTTCCCGGACGCCCAGCACGGGCGAGACGACGATCCGGCGCTCGCTGTCGGATGACACAAAACTGAGCTCATGGCGGTCGATGAAGCTGTGAGCCGGCTAACTGGCGATACGGCAATCTAACGCGCTTTGGGCCCTCGCTTTGGGGGTCTTAGCGCTTCGGTGTCGGGAAAAACGTGTCGAGAGGCCGTTCTCCGGGAAGAATGGAATCGCTAGAATCGGCGAGGGTGGCAGCGGAAGCGGGCTCAGGGCTTTGCAAAGAATACGCGTTCGACCGATTGCGTCTCCGGAAGTATGTAGACGATCCCCGTTCTTCCGTTGAACTGCGGCACGACAAAGGTCTCGAAGAAGGCCGCGGGGACGTTGACGCAGCCGTAAGAGATGCGGTTGTCGGATGTCGTCGGCGTGGCGAGTCGCTGCAGTCGCCGCTCGCGCGGCTTCGCCGTGTCGACGCGGTGAAGCGAGAGCGCCTCATCATAGTCGATCCACAGGATGTCCTTCCCGCTCAGATTCCTGCCGATGGCGGCCACGAAGCGCCCGGCCGGCGTAATTCGTTCAGCGGGCGTGATGCTCGCCAATTTGCGCGCGCCGATGCCGTCCGGGGAAGTGTCGCCCTTGGCCATGCCGAGCAGGGCCGGAGCCGTCCCAAGCAGCACGCCCTTCGCACTGAACACGAACACCTTTGCTTCGGCCTTGTCGACGATGATGAACGGGCCGCCTTGGTGATCTCCGGTCTGGATTGCCCACGCGCCGAGCTTGCGCACGTCCGGCGACGCGCCCTCTGCTAGGAAGGTCGGCGGCGGCGATGATTCGGCTGCACCTGCCGAGAACGGAAACGGCATCATGATCGCCAGCATCGTGAGCCCTAGCGTACGCTGGAGCCGCGCCGAGATACTCCCGGTGACGCGGGCCCTCCTCAATTCCGGTCCTGCTTGGGTGCATAGACGGGCACCGGAGCGGGCTTGGCCGGGACTGGGACGGGTTTCGGCATCGGGGCAGCGGCCGGGGCAGCGGCGGCGACCGGTTCGGGGGCCGGCATCCTGACGCCGCCGTCGAGCACGGCGAGATCCAGCCCTGGCTGCACGACAACGAGTTCGGTCAGGATCGGCAGGAGAGCGGCCGACGCAAGCGGAAGTGTCGCGCTCGGCGGGGTTAGCACGGGCGCAAGCACGATCGGGGCGACCGGCAATATCGGCGACGGCACTACGGGAGGCGGGGTCACCGGTGTCGGAACAGTCCCCGGCGGCGGCGTGACAGGAGGAGGCGTCACCACCGGCGGTGGCGGCGGCGTCACTGGGGGAGGTGTAACAGGAGGCGGCGTGACAGGAGGAGGAGTCACCACCGGTGGCGGCGCCGCTGCCGAAATCGTCGACGTCGTTCTCGAGCCGCTCACACAGCACGAGCCTGCCAGCGCATATTGGTCGGCATTCGCGCCGGCAAGGCTGTAGCCCGTGTAGGTGATGCCAACCCCCGTGCCGACGCTGGAGCCATCGAACGCGGCAGTCGCGTCCGGCCCCGCGACCAGGGTGACGCCGCCCGGCAGTCCCGACGTCGCGGTTGTGTTGAACCCGGCCAAGACCGCGTTGGTGGTCCCGTCGAACGCTTTGTCGCCGTTCGGGAAGAGCAGCATTCGCTGGGTCAGCGCGGCGCCCTCGGTGAGGACGAACTTGGTCGAGAAGTCGCTTGGCGCCTGGTAGGAGACCGGATTGTAGTTGATCGTCACGGGGGCGACCGTGACGGTGACCGGCGGCGCGAGCGGCGCGAAGACGATCGTCCCGCCATCGACGCCCGGTCCGGTGCCGGCCGCTCCCGAGATGAGGGTGAGGCCGACCGGCAGGCCGAGGCTCTGCGCCGGGATCGTACTCCCCCGCGTCAGCGTGATCGCAGCGTCGATATGGACGTCGTGCCCAGCGCAAAGGGCGATGTTGCCGTCGGTCGTCGTGATCGCGTGAAACACGTTCACATTCTGACCCGCGTTCAGCAGCACGCTACCGTTGGTCGTCGTGATCGGCGCGTTGACGTTCACGTCGCGGCCGCAGCAGGCGACTACATTGCCGTTGGTAGCCGTGATTGCCGCGTTGATGTTGACGTCCCGCACAGCGTTGAGCGTCAGAGTCGTCGGCGCGCCGGATGCGGTCCACGCAACCGCGTCGTTGACGAAGATGTCGCCGGCGCCGCCTGTATTGTCGCCCGCCGAGCTGAGGGTGCTGATGACGACGCTGCTCGTGACGAGCTGGGCCGAAAGCGTAGCGCCCGAAATGTCCCCCCCGGTGGCCGCGATTGTGAAGTCCTTCGGATCGATCAGCCAGGTGCCGGTGAGACCGTGCGGCGCGGCCGTGGTGACACGGACGCCGTCGGCGATCGTGACATTCGCTGCGGAGGTCTCGATAAAGCCGCCGTTGCCGCCTTGGGCGGCGCTTGCGTCGAGCACGCCGTCAATGCTCATCGTGCCGCTCTCCATGTCACCGAGCAGCACGATCGTGCCGTTGCGGTTCTGGATCGTGCGTGCCTCGATGATGCCGCTGTTGTTGACACTGGTCCGCAGCAGTGCCCCAGCCGCCTGAGCGGTCATCATCACGCGGCCCCCATCGGCGCGGATCAGGCCGCCATTCTGAACGAGCGCATTCACAGCGCCCGTGTCGATCGCAACGTTGAGCAGGCCATCCCCGGCAACGTCGAGCGTAATCGCTTCGCCTGCCGCGAGCGCAACGGTGCCGAGATTGGCCTGGATCACACCTTGGTTGCTGACGCTGGCGCCGAGCAAGGCCACGTAGCCGCCGTTGGCAGTGATCGTCCCCTGGTTCAGCACCGCTCCCCCGGCGCCGGAGAAGGTGTAGCGGCCGGCCATGAAGTCGGTGTCCGAAAGACCGAGGGTCGAGGCGACCAGCCCGCTGACGTTGACGTTCGCGCCCTGGCCGAACAGGATGCCGTTCGGGTTGACCAGGAAAACCTTGCCGTTGGCCGTGAGGCTTCCAAGGATTGCCGAAGGATCAGCGCCAAGCACGCGGTTTAGCGCAACGGAATTGCTGTTCGGCTGGACGAAGACAACCGCGCTGTCCTTGCCGATTGAGAAGCTCTGCCAGTTTAGCGCCGCGTTCTGGCTCGTCTGGTTGATAGTCAGAACGGTTGCGCCCGGGTTGATAGTGGCGCTTCCCGAGGTGACAGTGCCGCCGGTGGGCAGGCTTTGCGCCTGCGCCGCCGAGCCGATCGTCATCCCGAGCAAGCACAGGCCCGCCACGCGGGCTATGGCGGTCGATGCGGACAGGAGGCCCTTGGCGGGCGGAATGGCGGCCGCGATGGCGTCGCCCGCGTCGAAGCGCCCGGTATAGATCTTGCTCATGATGACGTCCTTTTGATCGGGGGCCGGCGTGAGCCGGAGATGCTGGTCGGGCCGTCAGAACAGCTTGGAGATGTGGAACCAGGCGCGGCCGTCCCTGTCGGGGCCGGATGTCGTCACTGCGTCACCCAATTTACGGGCGTAGCTGGCCTTGAGGACCAGATCGTGCGGGCCGAACCACGTGAGGCCGGCGCCGTATCCGCTGCGGCTGGCATGGTTCGATCCGGTGAACCAGGGATCATGGGAAAACTCGACCTCGCCGACATCGACGAAGGCGATCAGCTGGAGTTGTCCCGGCAGAGCCTTTGTCCATTGTGTGAGCATCAATCGGGCCTCCACCGTCGCGATATAGCCCTGGTCTCCATACGCCTCGCCCTCGGGATAGGCCCTCACCCCATAGGCGCCGCCCAGTTCCATCTTCTCGGAGCTGTCGAGGTTGGCGAAGGCGAGCTGGCCCCGCATCGAGGCGTAGAGCGAGAGCGGCCCACTGAGAGTCTGCAGCCGGCCGATATTGGCCTGAAGCTTCCCGAAGTTGCCGTTGCTGCGCGCCGTGAGAGCGTCGGCAGCCCGTTCGATCGGGCTCTGGATGTCGAGGCTTCCGAACGAAACGCCCATCGAATAGACGTTCCAACCTCCACCCCCCCACTCATCGCGGGAATCGCCACTGAGGCCGACAGTAGCAACTACTGCCTGCTTGTCGGATTCGCTCGATACCAGGCCCACCCGGTCCTCGAGCTGCTTCACGTCCACGCCGGCCAGCGCGTAGAGATTGGCATCCCGCGACCGCACCAGCGGATAGCTGCCGAAGACACTGAAGATGTCGGCGGTGCCGTCGGCGTCGAGGCTCTCGAATTCGCGGCCGAGTTCGTAGGTGAGATGCGTATAGGCGACGCCCAACATCAAGCTGCCGACCGGCGCCTGATAGGAGGCGCGGCCGTAAGCCAGGCCGCCTTCCGAAGCGAGCAACCGCAGGCTGAGGAGATCACCGATGCCGCCAGGATTGTTGAGGTTGACCGAACCGCCGGCACGAAGGGCGCCGGTGTAACGGTTGCCGGCATTGTCCGCCTCCACGCTGCCGGTAACGCGCCGGCCCGGGTCAATATCGACAAGGAGATCGGAGGTGCCGACAAGCGCGCCGGGGACCAGAGTGGACTTCACTCGAACGCCCGGAATGTCGGATAGGAGCAGCAGGCGCCGTTCGAGCGGGGCGCTCGCGACCGGATCGCCGGTGCGCAGCCCGTCCAGGATCTGGTTCGCGCGTCCATTCGCCAGGTTGGTCTGGTTGCGTACGTCGATCTTGCCGTAGCGCCCTTCCACGACGGCGATCTTTACCAGGCCGTTTTCGATGCCCTGTGGGGGGAGATAGGCCTGCGCCAGGAAATAGCCCCGCTCGTTATAGTGCGCGGCAATCCTGGCGGCGGCGGCGCGAAGGTCGGCGAGCGTGAGCTCGCTGCCCGGCGCGATGTTTGCGGCCGCGATCAGTTCTGCCTCGCTGAACAGGGTGTTTCCGGTCACATGTAAGGAATCAACGCGCACCGTTGCGCCACCCGCGAGTGGCTGGTCGGGCGAGCCGGCGCGTTCGATCCTGATCTGGGGATCGACCCTTGGCGGAGCCGGAGCGGGAGGGATCTGCTGAAGTTGAGTGCCGGCGCTGGGCGCCTGCTGGGCGGACGCGGCCTGCCCGCCGGCGGCCAGCATGGCCGCCGTGATTACGCTGTACTTGTACATAGCTACCTCAATGCCGCCGCGTCTGGGAGGCGTGACGTCCCCCACGCAGCGGTGAGGTACACACGTAGCTTAAATGATCGACCTACCGGTCGGTCAGGGCCGGGGGATCCGGCCGCAGCATAGGGCCGCTTCGAAGGAGAAGTCCGGCTCCGCTGTTTCTGACTTCTAGTGACCCCTAGCTTAGAACAGGTTAACAGTCGCGCAGTATATTTTCCTCGCTCATGGAACTAACCTTGTGCGACGAACGCACATGAACGCTCAATCTGACATTCCGGATAATCGAATGGCGGACTCCGCTTCGCTAGTCGGAGAATGAGCGGATCGCTGCGTTCAAGTCCGCTGCCAAAAATGGTTTACGCACCACGAGATGCCTCGGCAGCCGCCTCCGAACCTCCGCATCATTGCTGGTGACGAAAATCACGGGAAGCGCTTTTGTACCGCAAATCTCCACGATTGCATCGATCCCGTTGCCTGGTTTCAGCGCCACGTCTGAAGTTATCAGATCCGGACAGTGGGCCCGCGCGACCTCGACGGCCTCCGCTGCAGACACCGCAAACCCAAAGCTAGTGTAGCCATTTTCGCGAAGGATTTCCTCGATCATCATCGCGATGACGGGCTCGTCTTCAATAATCAGAGCGTGCACTGCTGTCTCTCCCTAAAGCGGGAGCACAAGGTCTCTCGGCCGTTGGACGCTCAAACGCCTGTACCAACGATATGACTCTAACGAAGCCATTCAGGTTTTAGTTTCAGGGTCTGGCTGCTCAACTGCCGGGAGATGACAGCTTGTTTTCTCATTAAACGATCGGATCTTTCGGCGATGACGCGCTGGCGGGTGACGTGCAACTTTGTGCATACCACAAGGTTGAGGGGCCATGACACAAAAGCCCAACAAGAAAGCCCAACCAGGCCACCTCGCCGCATCTCGCCAATCCGAACAGTGGCTGGTGTCGGCCAAGCAGAATAAGAGCTGGCTTGCTGCCGGCACAACCGCCGCCGTGTTGGCGGCCAGCGCCTGGTTCAATCGCGCGCGGGCCCGGCGGGTCGAAGAGGAAAACCCGCCAGTCGGTAAGTTCGTCGTCGTCGACGGGGTCCGGCTTCATTATGTCGATCGTGGCAAGGGTACGCCTGTCGTGCTCCTCCACGGCAACGGAGTGATGCTGCAGGATTTCGAGGCGAGTGGAATCCTGGGGCTCGCTGCCGAGCATCACCGCGTGCTCGCGTTCGATCGGCCCGGGTTTGGCTACAGCGATCGTCCCCGGACGACCATCTGGACACCGGCCGCTCAGGCGGAGCTCATTGCAAAGGCGTTGAAGGAGATCGGCGCAGAAGGCGCCGTCGTGGTCGGCCACAGCTGGGGCACGATGGCCGCCATTGCCATGGCACTCGATCATCCGGAAGCGGTGGCCGGCCTGGTTCTTCTTTCTGGCTATTATTACGGTTCCGTCCGGCCCGACGTCCTCCCGTTCTCGGTTCCAGCCATTCCGCTGCTCGGTGATGTGATTGCCCACACGGTAGCGCCGCTCACCGGCCTGCTGACCGGTCCGGCCGCCGTCAAGGCCAGCTTTGCCCCTGCTGCTGTATCGGAAAAATTCGCCGACTTGCCGATAGCGATGGCACTGCGTCCGTCTCAGGTGCGCGCCACGGCCGCCGACACCGCTTTGATGATACCCGGCGCCGTGGCGCTCAGCCGCCGCTATGGCGAGTTGCGGCTGCCGGTGATTATCATGGCAGGCGAGGGCGACCTGATCGCGCATATCGGAAAGCACTCGGAGCGGCTCGTCGAGGATATCGACGGTTCGGATCTGCGCGTCGTGCCGGAGCAGGGCCATCTGTTCCATTACGCCGTGCCCGAGCAGGTCGTGCGAGCGATCACGGACGTGGTAGGCCAGCGCCGCTAATCGGCCGCTCACCCTCGACGGCCGAAGGCAGGAGCCGGTGCTAACCATCTCGGCTCGGGCCCCGGCCTCGTTTAACGCGTCGCCAAGCGCCATATCAACGGCTCCCCTGGTCAATTCATGGGGCCTCATCAGCGCCAGCTTGAAAGCGCGGCTGGCGACTTATAAACAGCGCTCGAAGTTCATCTCTTACCAAGGACAATTCGTGGCCTCGTTCAAAGACCCTTCGTTTCAAGATCGCGTCGCCTCAGCCAAGAAGGCCAAGCAAACCGCGTTAGACCAGCTGAAGGCAAAGCCCCCGGTCGATGAGGCCTTGATGGCGGAACGCCGTCAGGCGCGGGAATCGCGAGAGCAGGTGCTCGCCGAGGAGCGTGCAGCCAAGGCTGAGGCAAATGCGGCTGCGAAAGCAGAGAAGGCAGCAATCAAGGCCGCCGGCATTGCGGAAGCTGAGGCCGCAGCAGCGCTCAAGGCTGCGCGATTGAAGCCTGCCAGTGCAGCGGACATGAAAGCGGCGCGGGATGCCCGTTATGCGGCTCGCAAGGCGCGGAAGTAGCGGCATTACCGAGTGGATGCCCCGATAGCCCGAAAGCAGGCCTTCGCCCGTTTCGCGCGGTCAGTGGTGCGCGTTCGGGGCTAGGAGCGAATGATCACGGGAAGTCGATCGAGTTGCGCTCGCCTTCGCGGCAAGCTGACCGACCCTTCTACCTGTTCATCCTGAGGGCCTGCTCGTCATACTTTGCGGCCATCAGCATGAGCGTTTCGACGAGGGTCGAGCTACCGGTCTCGTTGGCCAGGCTGCGGCATCGCTCCGCCTGCTGGCGCAAGTAGCGCGGCTTATCCGCTTGGCGGACCTCAAGGAGCAGATTCACGGCCCCTGACAGGTCCCCGCTCTCGTTAAACACCGGCGTGGGATACGGGATGAAGTTGACCCTGGACCCGTCTGGTCTTTCAGCAACCGCCTCGACGTCTCTGATCTGGCGCCGTTGCTGGATCGCCACGGCCATGGGGCACTCATCGTGAGGAAGGCGCTCGCCCTCTACCGTGTAGAGCTTCCACGTCACGCACCATTTATCCACGCCCAGCACCGGTTCCCGGCCGGACAGGGTCACACACGCTCGATTGAAGTAGATGATGGTACCGTCTTTGTCGGTGACGTAGATCGCCGCCGGGAGTTGCTCCAGCATCTCGGCAAACTCGCCATGACCGTCGCTGAATATGCTCGTTGCACTATCGATAACGAGATCAACCGTCTCGGCGTTGATCAGCATGTGGAGAACTCCAGTTTTGGCCGACCTAACATGACGGGAGGAGAAAGAACGCCGTTGCCCTGGAACAGTTCCAGATGGAGCGATTGCAAACGGCACCTTTACAGGAGTGAGACAGTCGATCCGGAATGGGTGTGCGCGGCGCGGCGGCCATTACCGAGACTGTGTTACGCCGCTTCCGCCCTTTGCCTCACCCCAGCTCAGGATGGAGTTATCGGCGGGGGAGGCGTGGCCGGAGCATCGCTGCTCGCGAGCACCTCATGCTTGTCCTCCTCGAGATAGAGCCGGCGAACGAGCACCAGAACGACGATGGTAAGGGGAGTCGCGAGCAGCACTCCCGGCAATCCAAACAGGATGCCTGCGGCAATTATGCCGAAGATGGTTACGGCCGGAGGCAGATCGACCATTCGATTCTGCAGAAGTGGCATTACGAGGTTGCCCTGAAGCTGCTGCACCGCGATCAGTACCCCGACGGTCCAGAGCCCCGTATCCGTGCCTTGCCCGAAGCCGAGGACGACCGCAGGTATGGCTGCCACGAATATACCGAGGTAGGGCACAAACTCCGCCAGGCCGGCCACGAGCCCAATCGCCCAGGCGGCGGGTACGCCGACAAGCCACAGTCCGAAGCCGGTGCCCGCGCCGACGACGAGCATCCCAAGCGCCTGGCCTTTCAGCCAATTGCGAAGCGAGACGGAGATGGCATCCAGCGTCTCGGCAGCCGACGCGCGGGCCTGCGGGGGTATCAGGCGCAGCAGGCCGGTGGCGTAGAGCGTCGGCTGGGCGGCGAGATATAAGCCGCCGACAAGGACGAGAACGAGTCCGGACAACGCCCCGCCGACGGCGGCAAGTGCGCCGGTCGCGGCGCTCACGATCGTCTGCCCACTCGGCGCCACCCCCTGCGCCCGCTCGAGAATTGCAGCCCCTAGAGCTGAGTTTTGCAGTCTCGCCTGAAGATCGGCCCAGGAGGCGGGTAGGCGCGTGCCCAGTTCCGCGAATTCGGTTTGCATTGTCGCGCCGAAGAAGACCACCGCGCCGCCGACAAATGCAAGCAGCCCGGCCACCACGAGCACTAGTGCGACGCCATATGGTAGCCCGGTGCGCCGGCGGAATGCGTTCGTGAAGGTCAGCAGAATGAGCGACACCAGGGCGCAGGCGAACAGGAGGAGCAGCAGATCAACGAGGAGCCACAACACATAGGCTGCTGCGAGGGTCGCAAGGATGATCACGGTGGCCCGAAACACACGCCGTTCGAGGCTGTCGCGCGGCTTCGCCCGGGGCAGCTCTTCCTGGCCGATTATGTCGGACTGTTCGGCGAAATTGGCCATTCACGCTCCTGCACCTAAAGTTTCGCGGTCGGAATATTCCAACCCGCTTACTCGTTTTACGCAAATTTGCCGCTTCAGAGCCGGGTGTTTTACACGAAGGCGCGTAAGCCGATACGCATAGCGAGCGATTCGCCCAGAGCGTTGGGGCGCGTGAAGCGGGGCTAGGCTGCTGCAACGGCACCTCTGAGCTGTTTCTGCGAGCGCCATGACTGCTTGGATCTGCTCGGGCGGCAGCGGCAAGCCAGGGGAGTCCTCGCCCCGCTCTTTTAATGGACGCCATCACTAGCGGGCATCGAGGATGGGCTACCGGCCAACGTCTGCTTTGCCCCCGCTGAACCGAGAAACAGACAGTCCGTTTACGGCCAAAAGGAGCCGTTACCCTTACCAGTCCAGAGGAGCCGCGTCGACACCCAACGGCCGGTCGCGGCGCCTCGAATGGTCGATCGACGAGCATGGTTTCGCCCAGCCCCTCCATTATCGATGGGATCAGGTCGCCAACCTTCTCAACGACCTCGCAGACGTCGGATGAGCGAAGCGGTCGACAGCTGGCCTGCACGGTCGTTCTTGGAGGGCCTTCGACCCGGTCCGGACGAGAAGGTAGAGCTCGCCTTGCTTGCCACTTATTCCGCCGACCTAGGGTCGATCGGCGCAACCCTCCTCGCGCTTACGGGCAAGGACAATGATGCGGGCCGGGGCCCGCATGCGACCCACTCACGGGCTCTAATGTTTCTGCTCCCAAGCCCGAGATGCCTCTTCCCGGTCAGGCTCGCGCCGCCTGCGCGGCGCCCTTCAGCCGGTTCAGGACATCGGGATCGTTGATCCGGCGGTAGCAGGCTTCGACAAAGCTGAAGACACCGAAAAGCAGCAATCCCAGCGCCACGGCGTAGCGCAGTCCGCTCGAGAGGGATTCCAGGACGGCATCCATGCCCCCCGCCTGCGAGGCGTCGGCGGCGAGGCCGGCCTTCACCAGGAACCAGCCCATGATCAGGAATACGAGCCCGCGCGCGAAATAACCTGTCCGTCCGAGGCCGATCACCCACGGGCGTCGTGCGGCCTGGCCGTCGAGCGGGCGCAGAAAATCGGCGCGCGCCGCCTTCACGATCTGCCACGCGCCTGTCGCGATCAGCGCCAGTCCTATCAGGCCGAGGAGGAGCGCGCCGCCCGGCACGGCGAGCGCGGTTTCAGCCCCCTGTTGCGCGCCCTCGCGACCGGCGCCTCCGGCCCGCCCGAACGCGAGATTGGCCGCAACCACTGCCAGTCCGGCGTGGATGATTCCGCTCGCTGCGCCGCCGGCGCGCACGATGAGGCCCTTGGCGTCCGAGCCATGCCCTTCCGTGTCGATGAGGGCTTCGGACAGTCGCCAGATGCCATAAGCGAGGAACCCGAGGGCCATCAGCCCCAGCAGCAGCTTCCCGCTCCCGTCCGCGAGATAGGCAAGCGCCCCCGAGCCGTCCTCGCCTCGTCCGGACCGCAATGCCAGGTAACCAATGAGGCAGTACATGACGCCGCGGGCGGCAAAGCCGATGCGCGTCAGCATTTCAAGGCTCGGGATACTCAGCACAAACATCTCCTTCCCGGCCTGAACGGAAGGAAGGGCGGGTCGTTCCAGTGGAGTCACAATGAGGCGGTCGCACCGCGGGCGGCTGACGCGCGGTGAGGGCCGCGCTTTCCCTCACATTCCCCTCCGATCCCCCAAGGGCCCCGCGCTACGGGAGAGAGGCTCCGCACCCGCTCAGAGCGGGCGGGTCAAATAGGTCGCATCGCCGCCGTAGCTCTGCAGCTTCCCGGTGAGCGACGGATCGTCGTGCACAGGCGCAAACCCCATCGTCTGCCAGAAAGGTACCGAACCGTTTACCGCCACAAGGGCAATCTGGCGCGTGCCCAGCGAGCGCAGGTTGGCGGCCAGCCGCTCGATCATCGGCCGGGCGGCGCCTTGTCCGCGAGCGTCGGGATGGAGCGCGAGGTCGTGCAGATAGACCGCCTCCGCCGTGGCAGGGAGAGAGCCGAGCAGGCTGTTGAGCGGCGGGATCGCGCCCGGCGCCCAGGGGTAGGCGATGAGATAGCCGATGATTCCATCGGGCGCGGCGAGCACGAAGCAGCCGTCGGGGAATAGGGCCAGGCGCTCGGCGAAACAGGCTCGTTCCTCGAAATGACCGGGGAAGGCGATAGCGGCCACCGCGGCCACGCCGTCCAGGTCGCTTTCGCGCATCGGCCGCCAATGGAAGTCGGTCATCGCTTGCGCTTAGCCGCGGTTGCGCAGCGATGCCATCGCGGAGGCGCAGTCCGCGATCCGCGTCCGAACGACCGTCACGCCCCCTCGAGAAATGGATCGATAAGCGATCGATCGAGTCAATCGCGATAGCCAGGAGGCGGGGTGTTCGCAGGGCGCGGGCATTGCATAAATATCGCAACACGATATATCTGCATGGACGGTTCAATCAGGCTGTCTTTGCAGGAGCAGACGATGTTCCAGGATCATGGTCGCACCGTCGGGCGCGCGCATGACTGACACGGCCGCCAGCCCCAGCCGTTTCCAGGCCTTGGACGGCGGTGGCGCGAAGCATGGCGAGCACAAGCCGGCCTTCCTCGCGCGCGGGTTCATGTCCACCAACCACAAGGACATCGGCACGCTCTACCTGATCTTTGCGATCGTGTCGGGCATCATCGGCGGCACGCTGTCGGGCCTCATGCGCCTCGAGCTGGCGCATCCGGGCATTCAATATCTCCAGGCCTGGGCCGGCGCGGGTGGCTTCGACGAGGCGCTCCATCTCTGGAACGTGATCGTGACAGCGCACGGGCTGATCATGATCTTCTTCACCCTGATGCCCGCCATGATGGGCGGCTTCGGCAACTGGTTCGTACCGATCCTGATCGGCGCGCCGGACATGGCCTTCCCGCGCATGAACAATGTCAGCTTCTGGCTGCTGGTCCCGGCCTTCATCCTGCTGATGGCCTCGATGGCCGTGCCCGGCGGATCCGGCACTGGCGCCGGCACCGGGTGGACGCTCTACGCGCCGCTCGCGACCAGCGGCCATGCGGGGCCGGCGGTCGACATGGTGATCCTCGCGCTCCACCTTGCCGGAATCTCGTCGATCCTAGGCGCGATCAATTTCATCACCACCATCTTCAACATGCGCGCGCCGGGCATGACGCTGCACAAAATGCCGCTGTTCGTCTGGTCGGTGCTCATCACGGCCTTCATGCTGCTGCTCTCGCTTCCGGTGCTCGCCGGAGCGATCACGATGCTGCTCACCGACCGCAATTTCGCGACCACCTTCTTCGACGCGTCCGGTGGCGGGGACCCGGTCCTCTACCAGCACCTGTTCTGGTTCTTCGGCCACCCCGAGGTCTACATCATGATCCTCCCGGGCTTCGGGATCATCAGCCAGGTGGTGGCGACTTTCAGCCGCAAGCCCGTCTTCGGCTATCTCGGGATGGTCTACGCGCTGGTCGCGATCGGGCTGATCGGCTTCATCGTCTGGGCCCACCATATGTTCACGGTCGGCATGGACGTGAACACCAAGCTCTATTTCTCCGCCGCATCCATGGTGATCGCGGTGCCGACCGGCATCAAGATCTTCTCGTGGATCGCGACCATGTGGGGCGGCTCGATCAGCTTCCGCACACCCTTGCTATGGGCGCTCGGCTTTGTCTTCATGTTCACGATCGGCGGCGTCACCGGCGTCGTGCTCGCCAATGGCGGCGTCGACAACTACATGCACGACACTTATTACGTGATCGGGCACTTCCATTACGTGCTGTCGCTTGGCGCCGTCTTCGCGCTTTTCGCCGGCTTCTATTACTGGTTCGCCAAGATGTGGGGGCGCCACTATAACGAGCTGCTCGGCCAGCTGCACTTCTGGGTGTTCTTCATCGGCGTGAACATCCTGTTCTTCCCGATGCACTTCCTCGGCCTCGACGGCATGCCGCGCCGCTACCCCGACTATCCGGATGCGTTTGGCGGCTGGAACGAAATCGCCTCGTTCGGCTACGCCGTCATGGCCGTCGGCATGCTCTTCTTCTTCCTGAACGTCATCTGGTCGCTGATGTTCGGCAGGAAAGCGCCGGACAATCCGTGGGGCGAAGGCGCGACGACGCTGGAATGGACGCTGTCCAGCCCGCCGCCATACCACCAGTTCGAGACGCTGCCGCGCATCGAGGGTTAGCCGCGGTTCCGCGTCATGAGGTGCGCCTTACGGGCGCCGCGTCCTCGGCGACGGCATTGTCCGGCGGGCCGGTGAGGACCGTGACCGCGAAATTTGCCGGTCGACTCTCGGCCATTCCCCGTTGGGCTGAGCCGTAAGCGATTGTCAGTTACTGCTCTAGCGGCCGGAAGCGAGCGGAACGAGCTCCGCCGTTACCCCGGAGCCTTCCAGGCGCAGCCGGCCATCCGCGTCCATGCGGGTCGTCACGCTGCCGGCGAAGAGGCGCTCGGCGGAGCGTTCGGCTTCGCTGCGGCCGCGTTCGCACACCGGGAACATGTCGCTTTCGCCGGCGCGCAGCGTGTCGCCCTCGCGGTGCAGCGCCCTCACGGCGCTGACGCAGCCCGACCGCCATTCCAGCTGCGTCGGGCGCAGCAGCAGCTCCATCGCCTCGCCCGGCGGCACCGTGCGCCCGTCGACGCTGACGAACCGCCACGCCCCCAACAGCAGCGGTACCCGCGGTGGCGGGGCCTGTCCGCGCGGGTTGCGCAACGCCCCCTCGGGCCGGCGCAGGAGCGCGCTTCCCCGCGGCCCCGCCAACAGGACCGTGCCATCCTGTCGCCGCTGGACGTCGGTTGCGCTGAGGAGCACGGCCGGCATCGCCGCCTCGGCCGGGCTCAGCGCCCGCGCGCATTGCGCAGGCGGCGGCGCTTCGGCCCGGGGCGGGGCGACGGGCTGCCGGACCGCAATGCCGCCGCCGGACGTGCGGCCATAGTCGAACGGGCCGATCGTCACGCATTGCGAGAGGAGTTCGAGCTGCCGCACGCCGACAAGCAGCACCATCTCCCAGCTGCGGTCCCGCGCAACCGGCTTCGGCGCTTCAATCCCCTCGACCAGCCACGCGCCGAACAGGTCGGGCGAGCGCTGTTCGTCCGACAAGTCCTGGCGCGGCGCTTCGACCCGGGCGTCGCGATCCGCGGCGGCGGGCGGCAGCGGAGCCTCCGCAGCCGGCGTGCAGGCGGCCGCCAGCAGACTCGCGCCGATCAAGGTGAGAGGTGTGTATCGGATCGCCACGGCACGCCTTGCTCCGTCTACGTCACGCTCTTTAACTCGCGAGCGAGGGCTCCGGATACAACAGGCCCGAATCGGGGAAGGCCGCATCGGTGCCACCGTGAATATACCCGCGTTCGATCCGTCGCGGCGCCAAACTTATTGCGTTCTTTATCTCTTTCCATCAGGCTTGATCGGTAGTCCGGGGGGTCTTCATGCGCAATTTTCTAATCAGCCTGCTTGCGGGCCTGTCCATCATCGGACCCGCGATCCCGTCGATGGCGGCGCCCATAACGATCGCCGACTTCGCGGCGCAGCCGACGATCCGCGACCCCCAACTTTCGCCGGACGGCCGCAAGATCGCGGCTCGCGTCACCGTCGAGGGCGTTGCCAAGCTGGTGATCATCAATGCCGACGACCCGGAGGCGGCCCCGAAAAACATCCTGTTGGGCAAGGCGGTGCTCTCGGAACTGCATTGGGCCGGCAACGGCCGGCTGTTGCTGACGATTATCAGCAAGAGCGAGGTCTTTGGCCTCGTGGTCCCGACAAGCCGCCTGATCGTGCTCGACCTGGCCGACGGACGGTCCCGCATCGCCGACCCGAAGAGTCGCGGCATCTACGGCGGAGACGTGCTTTACGCGGACCCGACAGGGCAATGGGCGCTGGTGGCAAGCCAGAACGATATCTATTCCACCCCCTCCGTCAAACGGGTCGACCTCGCCACGGGGAAGGCCGAGGTGGTGGAGAAGGGGCGTCCCAATGTGTGGGACTGGTACGTCGATACGCGCGGCGTCGTGCGCGCCGGGCTTGCTTATGACGAGCACCGCTGGACCATGTGGTATCGGGAGGAGCCCGGGCATCCGCTCAAACCGATCAAGGGCAAGACCGGCAAGGACAGCTCGGTCGATCGCGTCAGCTTTGGTCAGGCGGGCGCCGGAACGATCATCACCAACGAGCGGACCGGTCGGTTCGGCGTCTACCGCTACGACTTCAAGACCGGCCAGATCGGCGACGCTGTTTTCGAACATCCTTCGGTGGACGTCGCCGATGTCCGGGCCGACCGCCTGACCGGGGAGATCAGCGCCGTCCGCTACGAGGACGACCGCCATCGTTTCGTTTGGCTCGATCCCAAGCTCAAGAAGCTCCAGGCCCGGCTCGATACGGCGCTTCCCGAGGCGGTCAACGCGATCGTCGATTGGTCGGACGGCGGCGATCGTGTGCTCGTCTGGTCCGGCGGCGCCGCGGACCCGGGCAGCTACTTCCTGCTCGATCAGAATACGTCGAGGATGCGGCCTGTGATCACGCCGTTCGAGCGCATCGACGCGGCGAAGCTCTCGCCGGTCAAGCCGGTCACCTACCGGAGCCGCGACGGCCTGGTCATCCCGGCATACCTCACGCTGCCGAAGGGCGGAACGGGGGAGAGGCTGCCGCTCATCCTGATGCCCCATGGCGGCCCGTTTCTGCGCGATTCCTGGGTCTATGATCCCTGGGTCCAATTCCTCGCCGGCCAAGGATATGCCGTGCTTCAGCCGCAGTTCCGGGGATCGACCGGCTACGGGAAGGACTTTGTCGAAAAGGGCTACGGCGAATGGGGCCGCAAGATGCAGGACGATCTCGACGATGGGGTCGACTGGATGATCGGCACGGGACAGGCCGATCCGCGCCGTGTCTGCATCGTCGGCGCATCCTATGGGGGCTATGCGGCGCTCTGGGGCGCGATCCGGACGCCGGAGCGCTACAGGTGCGCGGTCAGCTATGCCGGCGTAACCGACCTATCGGCGCAGCTGCGCGACAATCGCAAGAGCTTCTCCGCGACGCGATATTTTCGGCAGTGGCGCGTCAAGGTCGCCGGAGAAAGCGGGCACGATCTGCAGGCCTTGTCGCCGCTCGCCCAGGCCGCCCGGCTCAAGGTGCCGGTGCTGATCGCCCATGGGGAGCAGGACACGGTCGTTTCGGTCAAGCAGGGCCAGGCCATGGAGAAAGCGCTTCGCGCCGCTGGCGCAGACGTCACTTCGGTCTTCTACAAGGATACCGGGCACAGTTTCTCCGACAGCGACGATCTGGCCGATTTCCTCCAGCGCCTCGATTCCTTTCTTGCCAAGCACAATCCCGCCACGCCGGCGTCCTGACCGAGGTCGTAGAATATGCATCCTCCCTGTAGGCCGAAGCGGTGACATTTTCTCCCGCACTCATTTTCCTCGGCCTGGTGCTCGGCGCCCAGGCCCCGGCGCCGGATCCAGCGCCGCTCGGTCCGGGCTGGCAGGCGGTCAGCCTCCCCGACGGCGCCGAGCTCCGCTACCTGCCGCCGCCTGTGAGCGAGGCGGACTATCCCGCCCGCGCCCGCCGGATCGATGCGCAGGGAACGAGCCTGCTCCGCCTGCAGGTGGACCCGTCGGGCAAGATCAGGGACTGCGCGATCGCCCGCTCCTCCGGCTTTCCGGTCTTGGACGAGCACGCCTGCCTGCTCTACCGCAGCCGCGCCCGTTTCGAGCCGCGCGGAATGACGCAGACGATCACCCTCCACGCGCCTCTGACCTGGCGGCTGGAGGACCCGCCGCCGCCGCCCCCGGCGACGCCCCCGGGCGGACAATAGCCGGCCCCTTCGCTCAGCGCCGGTTCAGGCTCTTGGCCTTAGGCTCGCGCCGAAGAGCCTTTCTGGAGACGCCGCCATGAAGATCCTGCCCTCGCTCCTGCTCACCGCCTTGCTCGCCGCTTCGGCTCAGCCCGGCCTCGCGCGTCCCAAGGATCCGGAGGCGCGGCTCGCCCAGGCCCTGGAGGGTCGCGTCGCCGGCGAGCCGGTCGACTGCATCCCGCTGCGCAACATCCGCTCGAGCCGCATCATCGACGGCACCGCGATCCTCTACCAGGTCGGCAGCACGCTCTACGTCAACCGGCCCGAAGGCGGCGAGCAATCGCTCGACCGCGACGACATCATGGTGACCGACACCCATTCGTCGCGGCTCTGCAGCATCGACATCGTCCGCCTCTACGATGCGACCGCGCGGATGCAGACCGGCTTCGTCGCCTTGGGGCCGTTCGTGCCCTATCGCCGCGCCGCCGACGCGGACCGCCGCTAGCGCGATCGGCGGGGCTCGCGCGCGCCGCGCGGCCCTGCTAGGCACGCCCTCGCTTGTCTGCGGGGGAGTGACGATGTTCCAGGTTTTCGATCCACGCCAGCTCGGCCACAGCCCGGCCCTGGAGCTGCACAATGGCGGCTGGGTAGATTATGCCGAGAAGGTCTCGCGCGCCGAGATCATTGCCGCGAAGCTCGGCGCGCTGGCGCCGGCGCGCGATTTCGGAATGGCGCCGCTGGAGCGCGTCCACAGCGCCGAATATCTCGAATTCCTCTCCACTGCCCACGAACGCTGGCTCGCCGCCGGCCGCAGCGGCGACGCCGTCGGATACACCTGGCCCGTGGTCGGCCGCCGCTCGCTGCGGCTGGATCGGATCGACGCCCTGCTCGGCCGGTTCAGCTACGATGCCGGCACGCCGATCGCGGCCGGCACCTCGGATGCGGCTTACTGGGGCGCGCAGACCGCCTTGACCGCGCTCGCTCCCGTTCTGGACGGGACGGCGCGCACCGCCTTCGCCTTATGCCGGCCGCCCGGCCACCATGCCGGCGCCGATTATATGGGCGGCTATTGCTACCTCAACAACGCCGCCATCGCCGCCCGCGCCGCCACCGCCGCCGGCCACGGGCGCGTCGCGATCCTCGACATCGACTATCATCACGGCAACGGCACGCAGGATATCTTCCTCGAGGATCCCGACGTCTTCTTCGCCTCGATCCACGCAGATCCCGCCACCGATTACCCCTTCTTCTGGGGCCATGCAGACGAGACGGGGCAGGGCGCCGGCGCGGGGACCACGCTGAACCTGCCGCTGCCGCGCGGCACGATGCTGCCCGCCTATCTTGACGCGCTCGCCCGCGCGCTGGACGCGATCGCCGCCTTCGATCCGGGCGTGCTGATCCTGTCGTTCGGCGCCGACACGTTCGAGGGCGATCCGATCTCCCATTTCGCGATCCGCGAACAGGATTTTCCGGTCGTCGCCGGGCGCATCGCCGCGCTCGATTTGCCCACCCTGGTCGTCATGGAGGGCGGTTATGCGGTCGATGCGCTCGGCAACAATGTCGCCGCCTTCCTGCGCGGCTTCGCCGGCGCCCCGGTCCCGGCCTGACGGACGTGCCGGCCTTGCGCGATGCTGTGGGGACTACTGGCCTTCGGCGCGCCGCCGCCATAAGGATCCTTAAACGGTCCCTGCTTTAGGGGAACGGGGGAGGGACCATGCAGCCAGCGAGCGATCAGGAGGTGGAGAGGCGGCGCATCTACGATGCGATCGGCGCCTTCCTGTTCGATCACCGGCTGGAGCCGACCCCGGCCAATTACATGCTGGTCCACACGCTGGTCACCGGCAGCAACGCCTCGACCATCGCCGCCATCGAGGACGCGACCAGCGACGGTCTGCGCCTCACCCAGATGGAGGCGAACCGCATCCTCGGCAGCGCCGGCATCGAGATTGGCGAGCCCTCGATCGGGCCCGAGACGATCGACCATGCCCGCCGCCAGGTCGCGGATTTCACCGATATCGTCGAGGCCACCCAGGCCGAGGTGCGCACCTATTCGGGCGACCTCGAGACCGGCGCCGCGCAGCTCGAGGCGGCCGAGGGGGCGGATTCGCTCGGCGACCTGATCCGCATCACCGGCGCGATGATCGAGCGCACGCGCGAGGCCGAGAAGAGGCTCGAGACCGCAACCGTCGAGGCGCGCGCGCTGCGCGAGCGGCTCGCCAGTGCCGAGGAGGAGGCGCGCCGCGACGCGCTCACCGCGCTCCCCAACCGCCGCGCGTTCGAGGATCGCTACGCGGCTCTGGTCGATGCCGGCGTGCCGGTCAGCGTCGCATTGTGCGACGTCGATCATTTCAAGCTGATCAACGACAGCCACGGCCACGGCGTCGGAGACCGCGTGCTGAAGATGGTCGCCTCGGTGATCGACGCCAATTGCCCGGGCCACATGGTCGCGCGCTACGGTGGCGAGGAATTCGCGGTGGTATTCGCCGCGGTCGGCGCTGCCGCGGCGTCGCGCATCATCGGCGAGGCGCGCGAGGCCGTCGCCAACCGCTATTTCAAGGTCCGCGAGACCGACGCGCCCTTGGGTTCGATCACCTTCTCGGCCGGCGTCGTCGCTGCCGGCAAGGAGGAGGATGTGGAATCGGTGATGAAACGCGCCGACGCCTTGCTCTACAAGGCCAAGGACCGCGGCCGCAACCGGGTCGAGGTCGATACGGCGCGCGGTCCGCGGCCGCCCGCCGCGTCCAAGGGAGAAGCCGTCAATGCCTGAAGCCTATATCGTCGCTGCCGTCCGCACTGCCGGCGGCCGTCGCGGCGGCGCGCTCCAGGACTGGCACCCGGCTGACATGGCCGCCGAGGTGCTGAACGCGCTCGTCGAGCGCACCGGCGTCGATCCGGCCGCGATCGAGGACGTGATCATGGGCTGCGTCGGCCAGGCCGGCGAACAGGCTTTCCATATCGGCCGCAACGCCGTGCTCGCCTCGAAGCTGCCGGCCTCGGTCCCGGCGGTCTCGATCGACCGCCAGTGCGGCTCGTCGCAGCAGTCGATCCAGTTCGCGGCCCAGGCGGTGATGAGCGGCACCCAGGATGTGGTGATCGCCGCCGGCGTCGAATCGATGACGCGCGTGCCGATGGGCCTGCCATTCACGCTGCCGCTTCAGCACGGCATCGGCACCGGTCCCTTCTCGAAGCGCATCCAGGACCGCTTCGGCGTCGCGATGTTCAGCCAGTTCGTCGGCGCGCAGATGATGGCCGACAAATACGGCCTGTCGCGCGAGGACATGGACGCCTTCGCGCTCGACAGTCACCGCAAGGCCGCGCGCGCCACCCAGGCGGGCGCCTTCGCCGACGAAATCGTGCCCTTGGGCGAGCATCGCAGCGACGAGGGCATTCGCTACGATGCGACCCTCGAGGGCATCGCCGCGGTCAAGCCGCTGCAGGAGGGCGGATCGATCACTGCCGCCAACGCCTCGCAGATGTGCGATGGCGCCGCCGGCGTGCTGGTCGTGTCCGAAGCCGCGCTGAAGGCGCACGGCCTCACCCCGCTCGCCCGCATCCACAATCTCACCGTCACTGCCGGCGATCCCGTGATCATGCTCGAGGAGCCGATCCCGGCCACCGCGCGGGCGCTCGGCCGCGCCGGTCTCGGCATTGGCGACATCGACCTGTTCGAGGTCAACGAGGCCTTCGCTTCGGTCCCGCTCGCCTGGCTGCAGCAGACCGGCGCCGACCCGGATCGCCTCAACGTGCATGGCGGCGCCATCGCGCTCGGCCACCCGCTCGGCGCGAGCGGCGCCAAGCTGATGGCGACCCTGGTCCATGCGCTGACGGCGCGCAGCGGCCGTTACGGGCTGCAGACGATGTGCGAGGGCGGCGGCATCGCCAACGTCACGATCGTCGAAAATCTCGCCTGAATTTTCGCCGCGTCCGCGCGGCTCCACCGACGCAATGAACCGAGTTTCCATGACATCCGATAATCGCAGCTGGTCCAACGAGGCGATCCGCAGGATCGAAGCCGACGTGAACCGCTCCGCCGACACGCACCTCATCCGCCTCGATCTACCCGGATCGGCCGGCTGCACGCTCTATCTGAAGGACGAATCGGTCCATCCGACCGGCAGCCTCAAGCACCGCTTGGCGCGCTCGCTCTTCCTCTACGCGCTCTGCAACAATTGGCTGCACGAGGGCCGGCCGGTAATCGAGGCGTCGTCGGGCTCGACCGCGGTGTCCGAGGCCTATTTCGCGCGGCTGATCGGCGTGCCCTTCGTCGCCGTCGTGCCGAAGGGCACCTCGCCCGAGAAATTGCGCCAGATCGAATTTTACGGCGGCGAATGCCGGCTGATCGACGATCCCTGCATGGTGATCGCCGAATGCCACCGCCTCGCCACCGAGCTTGGCGGCCATTTCATGGACCAGTTCACCTATGCCGAGCGCGCCACCGACTGGCGCGGCAACAACAATATCGCGCAGTCGATCTTCGAGCAGATGGAGCTTGAGGAGCATCCGATCCCCGCCTGGGTCGTGTGCGGCGCCGGCACCGGCGGCACCTCGGCGACGATCGGCCGCTTCATCCGCTATTGCCAGCACGACACGCAGCTCTGCGTCGTCGATCCGGAAAATTCGGTCTTCGCCGATTATTACGAGAGCCGCGATCCCGCGCTGGCGACGGCGCAGGGCTCGCGCATCGAGGGCATCGGCCGTCCGCGCCCGGAGGAATCGTTCATGCCGGACATCGTCGACCGCATGATGCGCGTGCCGGACGCCGCCAGCATTGCCGCGATGCATTTCGTCTCCGGCCTCGTCGGCCGTCGCTGCGGCGGCTCGACCGGCACCAATTTCTGGGGCTGCCTGCAGCTCATGCAGGAGATGCGCGCCCGCGGCGAGTGCGGCTCGATCGTCACCCTTCTGTGCGATTCCGGCGAGCGCTACCAGGACACTTATTACAACCCCGACTGGATCGCCGCCCAGGGCCTCGACGTCGACCGCTACACTGCCGAGATCGAAGCTTTGCTGGCGGCTTAGGCGAGTTCCTTGAGCGGCGTTGCTGCATCCGCCAGCCGCTCGGCGGGGATCTGCGCGCGGTCCAGCACCAGCTTGCGGCCCTGGACGTAATCCTTGACCATGTTGACGCAGTCGAGCGCGATCACGCGGCCCTCGCGCAGATAGACGACCGAGAAGCTGCGGCTGGCCGGGTCGCCGCGCGTCACCGCCTGGTCGTGGCCGAGCGACAGGCCGACCGTCTGCAGCTTCAGATCATATTGGTTGGACCAGAACCACGGCACCGCATGATAGGGCTCGGCCGCGCCGGTGATCGCGCCGGCGACGACATTGGCCTGGTCGTTGGCATTCTGCACCGATTCCAGTCGCAGCCGCGCGCCGCCCGCGAAGGCGTTGGCATGCTCGGCGCAGTCGCCGACCGCGAAGATGTCGGGCAGGCTGGTGCTGCAATATCCGTCGATCGCCACGCCGTTGTCGCCGTCCGCGCCCGCCGCCAGCAAAGGCGCCACCGCCGGGACGATGCCGATGCCGACGATGGCGAGGTCGGCCGGAACCAGGCTGCCGTCGCCCAGTCGCACGCCGCCCTCCTCGATGCAGTCGACCGCGACGCCGGTGCGCAGGTCGACGCCGAAGGCGCGGTGCTCGGCTTCGTAGAAATGCGAGATGGCCTCGCCCGCGACGCGCGCCAGCACCCGGTCGAGCGCCTCCAGCAGCACGACCTTGCGGCCGAGCTTGGTCAGCACCGCGGCCGCTTCGAGCCCGATATAGCCGCCGCCGATCACCGCGACGCGCTCGACCCGGTCGAGCCGCGCCAGCATCCGGTCGATGTCGCTTTTGCTGCGCACCGAATGGACGTGGGCGCCGTCCGCGCCGGGGCAGGAGAGGGCGCGCGGCCGGCCGCCGGTCGCCCAGATCAAAATGCCGTATTCGAGGCTCGCGCCGTCGCCGAGCGTCACGCGGTGGGCGGCGGCATCGACGGCGACCACCTCGCGGCCGAGCAGCATCGTCACGTCGCGCTCGTTCCAGAAGGCCGCCGGCCGGATCAGCATCCGCTCGAACGCCTTCTCGCCGGCCAGATATTCCTTGGAGAGCGGCGGCCGCTCATAGGGCAGTTCGGGCTCGTCGCCGACGATGGCGATCGATCCTTCGAACTTCTTCTGCCGGAGCGCGATCGCCGCCTGCGCCCCGCCATGGCCGGCGCCGACAATCAGGACGTCGAAGCGGCTCACAGCGATACGGGCGGCGCCAGCTTTTCCTCGCCCGGCAATTTGTCGAGCCCCAGGCTGCGCAAAGCCGGCTTCGAATGGCCGCGCATCAGCATCTCGGCGAGGTCGGCCTGGCCGGCCTCGATCGCGTCGACGATCGCGTGGTGCTGGTGGTGGCCGGCGACCAGGGTCGGGAAGATCTCGGCAAAGGGCACGCGGTGGAAGGCGAGCCCGCTCGGCGCGACGAACGGCACCGCATAGACGCGGTGGATGAGGTCGGTGAGCAGGGGATCCTCGGCGGCGTCGACGATGATGTCGTGGAAGCGCCGGTTCATCCGCGCATAGGTCGCCTCGTCCTCGGGCACGACATGGCCCTTGGCGAAGATGCGGTCGCCTTCGGCGAGCACCGCGCGCAGCTCGGCGATGACCTCGGGCTTGGCGCCGCTCGCCGCGACTTCGCGCGCGGCATGGCCCTCGAGCAGGCAGCGCATCTCGGTGGCACGGAAACTGTCGGCGACGCTGAACGCCTTCACCGCCCAGCCGCGCCGTCCGGCCGGCTCGAGCAGCCCTTCCATGGCGAGCGCAGGGAGGGCGTTGCGGACGGGCGTGCGCGACACGCCGAGCCGTTCGGCGATCGCCGCCTCGGCGAGGCGGGTGCCGGGGGCGAGGCTTCCGTCCAGGATCAGCTCGCGGATGCGCTGTGCGACCGGATTCTCCATCGGGGCCTCAGGCCTCCGCCGCAACGATGTCGAAAGCCAAGTCGATCTCCCTGTGCATGGGATCCCATAAGCCGACAGAGGGCCGCGCGTCCAGCCACGGCGCACGCTTATGGGCTTCCTTACGCCGGCGCTTTGGCCTAAGGACGGGCCATCCCCGGGGGACCGCGCGCAAGCGGTTGAGAGTTGGCTGACGCCAAGACCCGCTGAACCTGATCCGGCTGACACCGGCGTAGGGAGGGAGAGGCGGTCACCCGTACTCCCTCCAATGGAGAGGAGACGACACATGGCCGACATTCCCGCACGCACCGAACTCAAAGTCACCACCGGCCCGATCCGCGGCTCGCGCAAGATCCACGTGGGCGAGCACCGCGTCGCGATGCGCGAGATCGACCTCGAGCCTTCGTGCGGAGAGCCGCCGCTGCGCGTCTACGATTGCTCGGGACCCTATACCGATCCCGATGCCCGCATCGACATCATGGCCGGCCTGCCCGAGCTGCGGTCGACATGGATCCGCGCCCGCGGCGACGTCGAGGAGGTCGCCCAGCGCGAAGTGAAGCCGGAAGATAACGGCCAGCTCGGACCGGACCGCTCCGGCGGAGTCCAGCCTTTCCCCAACGTCCGCCGCACGGTGCTACGCGCAAAGGCCGGCATGAACGTCTCGCAGATGCATTACGCCCGCCGCGGCATCATCACGCCCGAGATGGAATATGTCGCGATCCGCGAGAATCTCGGCCGCGCCCAGCTCGCCGAAGCCGCCGCCCGCGACGGCCAGGATTTCGGCGCGAGCATCCCCGATTACGTCACTCCCGAATTCGTCCGCGACGAGGTGGCGAGGGGCCGCGCCATCATCCCCAACAACATCAACCACCCGGAATCCGAGCCGATGGCGATCGGCCGCAACTTCCTGGTCAAGATCAACGCCAATATCGGCAACAGCGCCGTCGCCTCCGACGTCGCCGCCGAAGTCGACAAGATGGTCTGGGCGATCCGCTGGGGCGCCGACACGGTCATGGACCTCTCCACCGGCCGCAACATCCACGACACCCGCGAATGGATCCTCCGCAACAGCCCCGTGCCGATCGGCACCGTCCCCATCTACCAGGCGCTGGAAAAGGTCGGCGGCGTCGCCGAGGACTTGAGCTGGGACATTTTCCGCGACACTTTGATCGAGCAGGCCGAGCAGGGCGTGGACTATTTCACCATCCACGCCGGCGTCCGCCTGCCCTACATCCCGATGACGGCGAAGCGCGTCACCGGCATCGTCAGCCGCGGCGGCTCGATCATGGCCAAATGGTGCCTCAGCCACCACAAGGAGAGCTTCCTCTACACGCATTTCGAGGAGATCTGCGAGATTATGAAGGCGTACGACATCGCCTTCAGCCTCGGCGATGGCCTGAGACCAGGCTCCATTGCCGACGCCAATGACGAGGCCCAGTTCGCCGAACTGGCCACCCTGGGCGAGCTCACCCAGATCGCCTGGAAGCACGACGTCCAGGTGATGATCGAGGGCCCCGGCCACGTGCCGATGCACAAGATCAAGGCCAACATGGACAAGCAGCTCGAAGCCTGCGGCGAAGCCCCCTTCTATACATTGGGGCCGCTCACCACCGACATCGCGCCGGGCTACGACCACATCACCAGCGCGATCGGCGCGGCGATGATCGGCTGGTTCGGGACCGCGATGCTCTGCTACGTCACGCCCAAGGAGCATCTCGGCCTCCCCGACCGCGACGACGTCAAGGTCGGCGTCGTCACCTACAAGCTCGCCGCCCACGCCGCCGACCTCGCCAAGGGCCACCCCGCCGCGAAGATGCGCGACGACGCCCTAAGCCGCGCCCGCTTCGAGTTCCGCTGGCGTGACCAGTTCAACCTCTCGCTCGATCCCGACACCGCCGAGCAATATCACGACCAGACCCTGCCGGCCGAAGGCGCCAAGACCGCCCACTTCTGCTCGATGTGCGGCCCGAAATTCTGCTCGATGAAGATCACGCAGGAAGTCAGGGATTTTGCGGCGAAGCAGAATGCCAGCGCCGACACCTTCCTGGCGGCGACTCCCGCCGTTCGCCCTGAGCCTGTCGAAGGGCATTCCGTCTCGCCCGCCATCGAAGGAAAGGAAGGGGCTTCGACGAGCTCAGCCCGAACGGAGATGAGCAACGTGGAAGCTGACGCCGAAACCGGCATGGCCGAAATGAGCGAGAAATTCCGCGAGAAGGGCGGCGAGATCTACCTGCCCACGGCCGGGTGAAGAGTCGCGTCCGGTCGAAGGAAATGCTAAGAAGGGCATGCCAGCGATGCCACCAGGGAGAAACGACATGGCGACCAGGAAATGGGTTCTGGCTCTGAGCGTGATCGCCGCCGCCGCGCCGGTATCGGCCGCAACCGAGGGCCGGACGCGGATGACGGAGGCCCCCGCCGGAACCGCCGAAACCCGATATTGCATGCGGATCGAGGCGCTGACCGGCACTCTCATCGAGCTGGTCAAGTGCTGGACCCGCGAAGAATGGGCCAGACAAGGCGTCGATGTAGACCGGGAATGGGCCAGGGAAGGCGTCCGCACGATAGGTTGAGCGCGTAAGCGATTACAGCGTCCCGGGCGGCCCTAGTCCCCTCGCTTGCACGCCGCCATCCCGGACTAGCACGCGCGCTGGCAGGCGCTGGCGGCGGCTGCGGCCTCCACTGGCCCGACAGACCTACGTGGATCGCGGCGTCTTTGCAGTGTGCTTCGGAAGATAAGGTTCGAGTTTCCTAAGGACAGCTTTTCAAAACTAGATAGAGAGTGGCTAGTAGCAAAGTTCGTAAATCGGTTGTACGATAGCTCTTCCTATGCAGCGTGACTGAAGTAGCCTTAATCCCATTCTCTCGCCTGCTACGAGAGAAAGCTTTGCTAGTGCATCAGAGAAAAAATTATAGATACATTGGTGATTGTGAAGGCCGCAATCATGAATGGCAAAGTTACATCGTACTTGGATAAGGGGAGACTCGCAGATGTTCTCTCTCTCATTCAGCTATTGGCGTTTGACGAAAGCGGCTACCGAAGTGAAGAGGGAATGGCCGCCGACCTTGGTAGGAAGCCTATCTCATCTACTTCGTGGATTGATCTTGCCGGGGCACACCCAGAGTTCTTTCGAGTTCGGAGACAAGAAGGTCGGAGAGCTCGCGCTGCTCTGATTATTCGGTACATCGTTGGAAAAGTCGCGATCGATGGCGAAGACCGTCGGCCACCGCTAGCGCCCGAGTTTGTGTCGAATTTTTTCCAGTTGGCTATCAATCTGCACGACAAGCAGGTCTTGCATCGGGATCGCTGGAAGCCGTGGTTTTTTGGTTTTCTAGGCGCCGGATTAGCGGCGACAGGAACCGTGGCTGCCGCTTACATCAAGCTTCTAGTGGGGGCTGACTGATAGGATCCGATGAGACTGTAGGTAATCGGTCCCCTGACCGCTCGACCAATCGTCTCCTGCGCGAGCATGACGACGCCACCGTCTGTGTCCGTTTTTTGGCGGTTATGCCAAAATCTTATTATTCATGTACGTGAGCACTGCCCGCACATCGGTCCCCTTGGTCATCACTACCTCGCACACGCCCCAGCCTGAACCGCAGATCTTGAATTCGGCGTCCAGGTCGAAAGTGCCGCTGTTCTCAAGGGCGAAGGCGGTAACCGAACGCCACGGAAATGTACTGAACTCGTGCTTTTTCCCCATGAGACCTTGTTTGTTCCAGACGAGGAGTCTGCGATCTGTAAACAGAGCCCCGTCGCGCAGACCTTGGAACTCCATGTCAACAGCCTCACCGTCCATCAGCAGGCCGCTATAAAGCTCGGCATTCTTTCCAATCGCACATGGACTCCCGACAAAAACCTTTCCCATGAACGGATGTGCTATTTGCGACATAAAGCTATCTGCCCCTTTGCTTGTCGATATCTGATAGCGAGATGTTTCGATGCCAGCAATGACTCGGAAAGTGGGCGGGCCTATTCGAGCTAAGGCAGGGAAGTGAACCAAAAGGCACGGTTGACGGCACGCTGCTTCTCGCAGACCTTCGCCGCCTGGAAGGAAAAGCCAATGAATGCAGCCGCCTCGCTCCTCGCTTTGCTCGCTCTCGCCGCTGCCGCGCAGGCGGATGGGGACGCGCTGAAGCAGCTCGATCGCGGCTGCGCCGAGGTTCGCAAGGCCTATCCTTTGCTGATGCTGGCCGCGATGGCGGAGGGGCCGATGAATTGCGGCAGCCACACCGGCGACTTTGTCGATTGTGACGCAAACGACGCGCCCGAGGAAGCGGCGAAGCAGGCGAAGCGGCTCGAAATCCGCAAGCGGCAGGAGGCCGTGTTCGCGCGCGCCAGCGAGGCGTGCGACCTCTATACGGCCAACCGCAAGCTGGAATCGGCGCAGCGGGCCGCGGCCGCCGGCCTAGCGCTGGTGCGCGAGGTCGGGACCGACCTGCCCGAAGAGCTCAACGACACGCCGCCGGCCGCCGCTCCGCGCTGATGCGCCCCGGGGCCCGGCACGAACAAAACCCTGTCCTACACCGTACCCTTTATGTTCTACTCCCGCGGATGGGACAGCGCCCCGAGTCGCCGCGGCCGAAACCGCGCCGCCACCCCGATCCGGGCCGCGACTCCGCGCGTTCGCGCAGACCGTTTTGGTGTGATCCTAGTGTGACCTTCCGCCCGCCCGCGCGCTCATCGCACCCGCAAGATCTTCTCCATCGGGCGGCCGTTGGCCAGCTGGTCGATCAGTTTGTCCAGATACCGTATCTCGCGCATCAGCGGCTCCTCGATCGCCTCAATGCGGACGCCGCAGATCGTGCCGGTGATCGCCGCCCGCGCCGGGTTCAGCGCCGGCGCCTCGGCAAAGAAGGTCTCGAAATCCGTGCCCGCGTCCAGCTCCGCCTGCAGCGCCTGCGGCGAATAGCCGGTCAGCCAGGTAATGATCTGGTCGACCTCCGCCTTGGTCCGTCCCTTCTTCTCGGCCTTGGCGACATAGTGCGGATAGACGCTTGAGAAACTGGTTGTGGAGATGCGGTGCTTGGCCACAATTGGTCCCTCGCTGGGAGGCCTTTCTACGCGAAATCGGGGCGCGCGCCACGGCTGCCTGCGGGCCGCAATGACGGGAGGCGATGATGGAGACCATGCAATTGCATCGCGGGCGGCTGATCGATCACATCCAGCTGATCGTCGCCGATCTGGGCGCGAGCCGGCGCTTTTACGATGCGGTGTTCGATGTGCTCGACGTCCCGCTCGGGGGCGGCGCCGAAAGCCATTTCTGGTATGACGAATTGTTCGTCTCGTCGCCCGACAGCCCGGAGGCTCTGGGAAGGCTCACCGGCCGCCACCACCTCGCCTTCCAGGCCAAAGACCGCGCCACCGTCGACGCCTTCCACGCGGCCGGGCTCGCCGCTGGCGGCACCGACAATGGCGCGCCGGGCGAGCGGCCTTACCATCCCGGTTACTACGCCGCTTTCCTGCTCGATCCCGACGGCAACAATATCGAAGCCGTCTACCACGGCGAGGCGCAACGCAGCGCGCCCTCGGTGAAGATCGAATTCTAGGCATTCGGAGCGACCATGAAGCCAATCCTTTGCGCGACGGCGCTCCTCGCCCTTGCCGCCTGCTCGCCGGAGCCGGCCGATCCGTCCGGCAATGCGCAGACGCTGCCCGCCGAAGCCAACGCCCCCACGCCCTCGATTCCGCCGCCCATGCCGCGGCCCCGACCGTCGCCCGGCGCGGTCGCCGCGAACGTGCTGACGCTTGACGGACTCGGCCCGCTCCGCATCGGCGAGCCGGTGCCGGCGAACAGCTCGTGGGCCGAGCGCGGCGCGCAGATTTCGGACGCGTGCCGCACCGTCAGCTCGCCCGATTTCCCCGGAACCTATGCGATCGTCGAGGGCGGCAAGGTGCGCCGCGTCACCGTCGGCGAGCGCTCGGACGTGAAGCTGGTCGAGGGGATCGGCGTCGGCGCGACCGAGGCCGAGGTGCGCGCCGCCTTCGCCGGCTTCCGCGCCGAGCCGCACGCTTATTCGGAAAGCCCGGCCAAATATCTGACCGCGCCCAATGCGCCGAGCGGCGATCCGGCTTTGCGGTTCGAGATCGGCCAGGACGGCAAGGTCGCGCTGATCCACGTCGGCACGATGCCGGTGCTCGGCTACGTCGAGGGCTGCGCCTGACGGTCGCCTCGTCCGGCCGCGCTCCGCAAGCGTGGGGCAGGAACGGGGGCGGTGCGGCGACGTTGGTAGGGGCGAAGGCTTTGCCCGAAACGAGAGGACCCGGATCATGCAGATTTCCCAGGTGATGACCCCCAACCCGACCGCCGCCCAGGCGTCGGACAGCCTGCAGGCGGTCGCGGCGCAGATGCAGAGCGGCAATTTCGGTTCGATGCCGGTGCTGGACGGCGGCCGTTTCGCCGGCGTCGTGACCGACCGCGACATCGCGGTGCGCGGCGTGGCGAAGGGCTGCGGCCCGGACGAGCCGGTCAGCGCGGTGATGAGCGGCGATCCGGTCTGCGTCGGCCCGGACTGCGACGTGCAGGATGCCGCGCGGCTGATGCAGGACAAGCAGATCCGCCGCCTCTACGTCACCGACGGCGACGCGCTGGTCGGCGTGGTCTCATTGGGCGACGTCGCGCTCGAGGCCGGCGACCAACTCACCGGCGAAACGCTGGAGGAAATCTCCAAGGCCTGACGCCGACGCTGCGTCCGCGACCGCTTCGCCCCGGACACCGCCCGCATCGTTCGCCCTGACCGCCCGCACCGTTCGCCCTGAGCCTGTCGAAGGGCCTTCCTGTCTTAAGGGCCAAGGGAGGGCTTCGACAGGCTCAGCCCGAACGGTGTGGCTCGATCGCCGCGCGCCTGCCTGATGCGACGCGCTCGTCGCGGGGCGGCTGCTCAGGCCTCGGCGGTCGCGCCCGCGTCCACCTTGATCTCGCCCTCGTCGTAGCCGTCCCAATAATGAAGGCGCTCGGCGCGGACCTTGATCAGGGTCAGGCCCGGCGTGTCCACGCCCTGCTTGAACCAGGCATCGAGGTCCTTGGTCCAGTGGGCGGCGAAGCGCTCCTTGTCGCGGATCAGCTCGGCGCGGCCCTCGACGGTGAGGAAGAAAGGCCGCAGCCCGAGCAGGCCCGATTTGGCCTGGTAGGCGAGGCCGACCTGCGGGTCGCGGGCGATGTCGGAAACGGTGCGGGTGTCGTCGCAGGTGAAGAAGTAGGAGTCGCCGTCAAACTCCACCTCGCGGTTGTTGCTCATCGGCCGCGCCGCGATCGCGCCATTCTCGGTGCGTGTGGAAAGGACCGCGAAGTCGATGTCCCTCATCTTCTCGGCAAGCTGCGCAAGGCTCTTCTCGGCCACGTCTCGTCTCCTGGTCTGAGGTCCGACCGAGAACGGGCCACGCCGCCAAAGGTTCAGCGGGCGCCGTGCCGCCTTTGCCTCGCGGTCGGATCGTGTAAGCTCAGCCGGTCGGGTAGGGGGGCTTATGACGAGACGAATACTTTGCAGCGCGGCGCGCCTCGCGCTGGCCGTCTTGCTGGCGGGCGGATCGGCGACGGCTTATGCGGGCCAGGACAAGGCCGATACGCGAGCGAGAGAGGCGAAGCCGATCGGGGGACTTGTATCCCTGTTCCGCTATGAGGATTACCCGACCGAGGCGTTGGCCAAGGGCGAGCAGGGGACGACCCATTTTCGACTGACGATCGGCACCGATGGGCGCGTCAGCCGGTGCGCCATCACCCAGTCGAGCGGGCATGTCAGTCTCGACGAGGCGACCTGCGGCGTCATGACCAAGAGGGCGCGATTCAGGCCGGCGCTCGACGCCGATGGCAAGCCGACCGTCGGGACGGCCGAAAGCCGGGTGACCTGGCGATCGCCCGGCGAAACGGACGTGCCGCGCATCCAGCCGCCGGCCAGCGTGACCGCGCTGATGCAATTGTGGTCGGCCTGTATCGTCGGCGAAGCGGCCAAGCTGGCGCCGTTGGTTCTGGCCGAGGCCGAGCTCGTCGCCAAAGCGATCGATGGTTGTACCGGACTGGAGCGGCTCGCCGCCGCCGAGATGACTCGCGTCAAGGTCGACGGGCTCGATCCGGCCGCCGTGCTTCCATCGTTCAAGTCCGGTTTCGCGCCTCGCGCAATCGGCGATCTCCTCGCGAAGACGCGGCCGGCATTGCCGCCGGCGCGATGACGCGATCGGCCGCGTCCCGCTACAGCTTCCGCCCGGTCGTGCCCGCCGATCTGCCGCTGCTCCAGGCGTGGCGCGCGCAGCCGCACTGGGTCGAATGGTGGGGGCCGGCCGAGGCGGACGCTGGCTTTTTCGAAGAGGCGATGGCCGCGCCCGACACCGCCGCCTGGATCGTCGAGCTGGACGGGCAGCCACTCGCCTATGCGCAGGATTACGATCCCCGCGCGGTGTCGGGCCACCATTTCGCGCATCTGCCCCCCGGCGCGCGCGGCATCGACCAGTCGATCGGCGACCCGGCGATGCTCGGCTGCGGCCACGGCACGGCCTTCGTCCGCCTGCACGTCGAACGCCTGCTCGCCGCCGGCGCGCCCGCGATCGGCACCGATCCGCATCCCGCCAACGCCCGCGCGATCGCCGCCTATCGGAAGGCCGGCTTCGTCGTCACCGGCGGTCCGGTCGAGACTATGTGGGGTACGTGCCTGCTGATGGAGCACCGCGCTTAGCGGGTGCGTCGCGGCTTAGCGCTTGCGCACGAACTCCGCGCGCAGCACCAGCCCCTTGATCCCGTCGTAGCGGCAGTCGATCTCCTGCGGGTCGCCGGTGAGGCGGATCGACTTGATCAAAGTGCCGCGCTTCAGCGTCTGGCCGGCCCCCTTGACGACGAGGTCCTTGATCAGCGTGACCTGGTCGCCGTCCTGCAGCACATTGCCGACCGCATCGCGCACCTCGACGCCCGTCTCCGCCGTGCCGCCGCGCTCGGCCGCATCGGCGGCGCTGATCCACTCGCCGCTCGCCTCGTCGTAGACATAATCGTCCTCGCCGCCCGTCATTCCCGTCTCGCTCCGTCTGATGATGCCGCTCCCCTAGCCGAGCCCGGAGGCCGCGGCCAGCGCAGCGCTATTCCACCGTTTCCGGCAGCGCCCAGTCGATCGGGCCTCGTCCGTGCTCGGCGAGGAACGCATCCGCCTTCGAGAAATGGCGGCAGCCGAAGAAGCCGGCATAAGCCGAGAGCGGGGAAGGGTGGGGCGCCGTCAGTACCAGATGCCGGCCGCCCTTGCCGAGGCTGTCGACGAACGCCGCTTTCTTCTGCGCATAGGCGCCCCACAGCATGAACACGGCCGGCTGGGCCTGGGCGTTGACGGCCCCGATCACGGCATCGGTGAAGCGCTCCCAGCCGCGGCCCTGGTGCGCGGCGGCGCGGCCCATCTCGACCGTCAGCACGCTGTTGAGCAGCAGCACGCCCTGCCGCGCCCAATGTTCGAGGAAGCCGTGCCGCGCCGGCGCGATGCCGAGGTCGCTCTGCAGCTCCTTGTAGATATTGACGAGGCTCGGCGGGGTCTTCACGCCCGGCCGGACCGAGAAGCACAGGCCGTGCGCCTGGCCGAGGCCATGATAGGGGTCCTGGCCCAGGATCACGACCCGCACGTCGTCGGGCGGGGTGAGCTCCAGCGCTCGAAACCACGCGCCGTCTTCTGGGAAGATCGCCTTTCCGGCCTCTTTCTCGGCGGCGAGGAATGCGCCCAGTTCCGCCATATAGGGGCGGGTCCATTCGCATCCGAGCCGTTCCTGCCACGCGGGAGGGAGTGAAACCCCGTCCATAGATCCTCCATTCGGTCGCCGCTGTCCGGACCCGGGCCTTCGCTGTCAACCGTCTCGCCCGTCGAGCCAAGAGAGAAGGGGCCCAGCCGTTCGCGCCGAATGCGAGCGGTCTTGTCGGCTTTGGCTCCACATCGGCGCGGTCTCGCGGCGCGCGCGGGCGTGGCGGATGCTAATTTGCCTCGGCCAGGCCCGCCGTCCGATCCCGGGCGCCGCGCCTCCAATCCAGGGAGACTGACATGCTCCAACCGCAATTGAGCGAGAGCGACCGTGCCGAACTGACCCGCGCCGTCGGCGAGGCAATGATGTCCGATGATAGCGCGGCCGCCCGCAGCGACGAGATGGCGGCGGCCGGGACCGAGGATGTCCGCAATTTCTTCTGCGAGCATTGGGATGAGATCCGCAAGGTGCTGTTGTTCATCGCGGACCAAGTCGGCGGCATCGTGCGGTACGGTATCAAAGGTGTGATCGTCGCCGGCGATTTCCTGCGCCGCCGCCTCTGCCCGAACGGCTAAGGCGCGCTTGTCCATGCGCCCTGGGATGAGGCACAGGATCGTGTCTCATTTCCGGGGAGTATGACATGCCGATTCACGGAAGCTGCCATTGCGGCAAGGTCGCCTATACGCTCGACGAGGACGTGCCGGCGCAGGCGATGGCCTGCAACTGCTCGATCTGCCGGCGCAAGGGCTATCTCCACCATTTCTCGACGCCCGACAAATTCACGCTCCACGGTTCGCGCGACGACATCTCCGTCTATACGTTCAACCGCCACGCCATCCGCCACCAATTCTGCAAGACCTGCGGCTGCGCGCCTTACGCGGAGGGCGAGGGCCCGGACAGCCAGCCGATGGTCGAGATCAACCTGCGCTGCGCCGACGACATCGACCTGGAGGCGCTCACCATCATCCCGTTCGACGGCGCCAGCCGCTAGCCGTTCCGCAATTCTAGCGCCGCGCCGGCTTGGGCCGCGGGCGCAGGCGGCAGATCGCGTCGGCGACCAACTCGCCGGTCGTGCCGGGCGTGGCGGGGGCGAGGCGGGCGAGGGCGGCGCTTTCGGGCTCGCGCAAGTCGCTCAGCACCTGTCCGTCGGCGTCGAGCGCGACCAGCGCCAGCGAGGTCGACAGCCTTTCGCCGCAGTCGATCGCTTCGAGCTGCTTCTCCTGCGCCGTGCCGTCTCCGCGCGGCTCGGCCAGAGCGACGCGCCACCAGCCCCTTGTGACCCCGCCCGCGGTCCGGATCGACGCCTTGTCGACCTCGACCGGCTGCCCGTGGTGGCTGCCGACGCGCTCCCATTGCGGCTTCGGCACTGCCGCGCCGGCGGCGGTGGCGGCCAGCAATGCGATACCGGCCAGAATCCCTTTCGACATAATCCCTCCCATCTGGAAGGGCTCTGGCTGCCGCGCTGCTCGTGGCAAGGTCGACAGCGGCGCGACGAGCGCGGCCCATCCTGCGGCCAAGCTGCAACGCAAAACGCCCCGGCTTTCGCCGGGGCGTCCCGTATTTCCGCTAGCGGCTGGGCTTAGCGGCCGCGGCGGTCATGGCCGCGGTCGTCATGGTCGCGGCCGCGGTTGTCATGGCCGCGGTCGTCATGGTCGCGGTCGCGGTCGTTATGGCCGCGGCGGTCGTTGCGGCCGTTGCGCTCGGCATATTGGATCTGCTGGCGCAGCGTCTGGATGCGGCGCTGCAGGTCCTGCTGCTCGTTGCGGCTAAATCCGCCGCGGCTGTACTGGCGCTCGAGCCGCTCGAGCTGGCGGAGGCGTTCGCGCAGCGGCTGCGCTTCGTTGCGCGTAATCGTCCCGCGTTGCACGCCCTGCTGAAGCTGCGACTGCAGATTGTCGATGCGGTTGTCGAGGTTGCTGCCGCGGTTCTGCGCCATGCCGGGCGCGGCGCTGGCGAGCGCGGACAAAGCGGCGATCGTCATCAGGGTCTTTTTCATCTCTGGTCTCCTAAGCGGGGTTCGCTTGAGACGCAGATAGCGCCCGGGCCGCTGTGGCGTTGCTGAACCGGTTCGACAGCCCTTGTTCACCCCCCAAAGGAGCCGCCCTTACTCGGCCAGTGCGAAATCGGCGCGCACCCGTACTTCGCTGGTGGTCAGTCCCGCTCGCACCGGTGGGGGAGGCGGGGCCGCCGTCTGCGCTACTGCGTCCACGGCCATGCCGCCGCCATAGGGAATCGGTCCGCCGGCCTCGCCCGTGTCGCGGATCGCCAGCACGCGCGCGACGCGCAACCCTGCCGCCTTGGCATAAGTCTCGGCCCGCGCCCGCGCCGCCTTGTAGGCGACGGCGTAGGCGGAGCGGCTCGCCGCCTCTGGATCGGACACGGTCAGGTTGGGCCCGGACACGATGTTGGCGCCCGCCTGCGTCGCCGCGGCGATCGCCTCGCCAGCGCGGCTCAGGTCGCGGACGCGTACTTCGATCATGTTGTCGGCGCGGAAGCGGCCGCGTTCCGGCCCATAATCGATGCGCTGTAGGCTGATCTGGCGGGTCTGGACATCGTCCGGCTTGACGCCGAGCTGCTCGAGCGCCGCGGTCACCTTGTTCATCACCGCATTGTTGCCTGCGCTCGCGGCGGCGGCGGTGGCCGCGTTGGTCTGCACGCCGGCGGTGAAGCGGGCCTCGTCGGGGCGAATGTCGGTCCGACCGGTGGCCACGACCTGGAGCAGGACCTCGTCGCGCTCCACCCCGCGCGGATCGGGCGCGGCCGTGCAGCCGGCAAGGGCGATACCCAAAGCGAAAGCGGCGGCTGTCCTGCGCATCCTCGTCTCCTTCGCATCGGGTGTAATGCGCCGCTTCCGTCGCTGACAAGCGCGTGGTTTCGAGGCGCGCTATCGGCAGCCCATGCTGACATTGGTCTGGGAGGCCTTGACGATCCGGACTTGGTCCGGGTTCACGCCCGGGCCGAGCTCGGCGTGGATGTTGTCGAAGTCCGGCTTGTCGTCGGCGTGGAAGGCCAGGCGGAAGCGGCGCTGGCCGAGCAGCAGGCTTTCGTCGAGCGGTTGGCAGCCGGTCGAGCGGGTCATCCGCACGCCGGCCAGCATGCCCTTGGGATCGTACAATTCCTCATAGCCGAACTCGGCCTCGATGGTCTCGGCGGCCCACAAAGCGGGGCATTCCTTCTCGATCGCCGCGCACACCTCCTCGGTCTCGGGCGGCTCGCTCCAGCGCGGCATCGGCGCAAACAGGAAGACGGGCGCCGCCGCCGCTGCCGATCCCGCGGTTGCCAATATTGCCCATAGGAACCTGGTCATCGCGCCCTCCTTCGCATTCTGGGATACGCACAGGAGCCGGGGCTCGCCTGCTGCATACACCGATTCGGCGCCGATATGAAAAGGGCGCCCCGGGATTGCCGGAGCGCCCTCCTGGTCGTCCGTCGCTGGCCGTCAGTCGATGTCGTAGACCCGCGTCACCGTCCGGGTGCGGCTGTCGATCTGATAGACTCGGTCGCCGTCCGAGCGGTAATAATAGCCGCTGCCGTCGCGGAACTGGTTGCGATAGGCAGAAGGTACCGCGCCGAGATTGGTCGGCGCCCGCGCACCGACGCGCAGGCACTCGCGGCCGAGCACCGTGTCGATGACGCCACCGACGCCGCTGCGGGTCTGGCAGGCTTCGTCAACTTCCTCATAGGGACCGCCCTGGCCGTAACCGCCCCGGTCGTCGTCCCAGCGGCCGTCGCGGTCGCGATCACGGTCGTCGTAGCCGTCGCGGTCGCGATCGACCCAGTCGGTGTTGCCATATTGGCTGCCGCCGCGGACATCGTCGTCCCACCGTCCGTCCCGATCGCGATCGCGGTCGTCATAGCCATCGCGATTGCGGTCGATCCAGTCGGATTGGCCGTAGCGTTGGCCATTATTGCTGGCCTCTGCCGTGCGCAGGTCGCGGCGCAGCGCCTGGATCCGGCCCTGCAGGTCCTGCCGCTCGCTCTGTGTCAGCCCGTTCGCGCTATATTGCGTTTCGAGCGCGCGCAGCTGGCGAAGCTGCTCGCGCAACGTGCGGGCTTCGGCGCGCGTGATCGTGCCGGCCTGCACGCCGGCCTGGAGCCGCGTCTGCAATTGGTCGACGCGGACACGCATATTGGCATTGGCATTCTCATATTGCGCAGCCGCAGGCGCGGCGAATGCGATCGCCGACACCGTGGCAAGCGCGAAGAAGATCTTTCTCATGGTCCTCACTCCTCACGCCCCAGCGCCAAGGGTTACAGCGCGCGGGGCCCCACGCTGGTTTGGTGCTTCGCGCTGAACCGTGCCAAGGTTGCGACCAGTCGGGATCGATCCCACTTAGCGGACCCATAGAAGGGCTCGGGGGTTGAGCGCGAAGCGGAAAGGGAGGCTGATGCTCGAACATGTGCCGTCATGGCTGGGCCGCGCGCTGCAGGGATTGCGGGCCGGCGCCGACAAGCTGGTGATCGCCCAGGCCGAGCTTGGCGACGCTTACGGGACGCTCGATCTTGCGAGCCCGGCCTTCGCTCATGGCGGACGCCTGCCGCCGCGCTTCACCGCGGACGGGGAGGGCGTGTCGCCGCCCTTGGTGTGGAACGCCGTGCCCGCGGGGACCGAGAGCCTTGCGTTGATCGTCGAGGATCCGGACGCACCCACGCCCCAGCCGCTCGTCCACGCCATCGTGTGGGACATTTCGCCGGACGACCACCGGCTCGCCGAAGGCGCGATCGCGGCCGACGGCGATGGCTCTGCTGACGGGCGCGACGTCGGCCGCAACTCCTATTTCCGCGAAGGCTGGCTGCCGCCCGACCCGCCGACCGGCCATGGCGAGCATCGCTACGCCTTCCAATTGTTCGCGCTGGCGGCCGGGCCCGACGCCGGCGACACGCCGAGCCGGTCCGCTTTGGTGCGGGCGATGGCCGGCCGCGTCCTCGCCGCCGGACTGCTGATCGGCACTTATTCGCGCGGGGATCCGGCGGTGGTCGGGCCCGCCGGCGCGGTCGCGGCGCGGACGCGGTAAGGGCGCGATTGCCAGCGCGTCAGGCGGGGCTTATCGTTCGGCCAGCAAAGGACGGATCATGAGCTCGGCCACCGGCAAGGATTATTTCGGCTCATTCCTCAACGCCGCGCAAGGCGATGCGGCGCAGACCCGCAGCGCGCGCGACATGGGAATGCCGGCCGACGTCGAGAAGAAGATCCTGAGCTTTCTTGCGCCGCACGAGGCTCCGACCTCGGTCCGGGAGCTGATCGTGGCGCTCGCGCTTCCGCCCAGTCTTGCGGTCACCGCGCTCCAGCAGCTCGCCAAGGCCGATCTGGTCGCGCTCAGCACCGCCGGGGGCGACGAATGTGTGCGTCTCACCGATCTGGGGAGGCGCGTGGCGGCATAGGCCGCAGCCAGGGCCGCGACGCGGCCGAAGGGGGCAGGCTATGGGTTCGATCGCGTTCGATTATGTTGCGGTAGCGCTGCTCGGGGGACTGATTGGGCTCTGCGAACTCCTCGCCCGCTATCGAGACGAGCCGTGGCGCGCCGTCGTCAATGTTTCGGCGATCCTCTACATTCTGATCAATACCGCCGCCGCCTTGCTGGCGCTGCTTCTGCTCAACGTGTTCAGGGTCGATTTCGGGCTCGATCCGGCGCGCGACGCGGTGAAGCTGCGCGCGATGCTGGTCCTTACCGGCGGCCTTGGCGCGATGGCCTTTTTCCGCAGCTCCTTCTTCACCTTCAAGATCGGCGACAAGGACGTGCCGCTCGGCCCCGGCCTGGTGCTGCAGGTGCTGCTCGACGTCACCGACCGCGCCGTCGATCGCGGCCGCGCGGCGCCCCGCGCCATCGCCGTCACGCGCATCATGACCGGCATCGATTTCGAGAAGGCGCATCTCGCCCTCCCATCCTATTGCTTCGCCCTGATGCAGAATGTGTCGCAGGAAGAGCAGTCGGCGATCGGCCAGCAGGTGACGGCGCTCGCGACCTCGTCGATCGCGGGGCCGGTCCGCTCCTACCTGCTCGGCCTCGTCCTGCTCAACGTGGTCGGGGAGACGGTGCTGCGCGCGGCGATCGACTCGCTCGGCGCCGACATTCGCGAATAGCCCTAGACCGGGACGTCGCTGCGCCCCTCGATCTGGAGAGCGTCGCTCTCGGTCTCGGTAAAATCGCCGCCCTTGCCGGCGAAGGCGGCCTCGAGCCGCCGCATGTCGAGCGCGCCTTCCCAGCGCGACACGACGATCGTCGCCACCGCGTTGCCGGTGAAATTGGTGAGCGCGCGGCATTCGCTCATGAAGCGGTCGACGCCGAGGATCAACGCCATCCCCGCGACCGGCACCGCCGGCACGACCGACAAGGTCGCGGCGAGGACGATGAAGCCCGATCCGGTCACGCCCGCGGCGCCCTTGGACGAGAGGATCGCCACCGCCATCAGCAGCGCTTGGTCGGCGAAGGTCAGCGGCGTGTTGGTCGCCTGGGCGATGAACAAAGCGGCCAGCGACATGTAGATGTTGGTGCCGTCGAGGTTGAACGAATAGCCGGTCGGCACGACCAGGCCGACGATCGGCTTTGGGCAGCCGGCGCGCTCGAGCTTCTCCATCAGCAGCGGCATCGCGCTTTCCGACGATGAGGTGCCGAGCACCAGCAAAAGCTCCTCCTTGATGTAGCGGACGAGGCCGAGCAGCGAGAAGCCGGCGGCGCGCGCGACGAGGCCGAGCACGACCACCACGAACAGCAGCGACGTGACGTAGAAGGTCGCGATCAGGCCGGCCAAATTGGCGAGCGTGCCGATGCCATATTCGCCGATCGTGAAGGCCATCGCGCCGAACGCGCCGATCGGCGCGGCGTACATCAGGATATGGACCATGCGGAACACGATCGCTGTCAAAGTCCGCAGGCTGCCGAGGAATTTCTCCCCTCGTTCTCCGATCAGCGCCAGCGCGACGCCGAACAGGATCGCCACGAACAGGACCTGCAAGATCTCGCCCGATGTGAACGCGCTGATCGCCGTGTCGGGGATGATGTGCAGCACGAAGTCGGTGACGGTCCGCTCCTTGGCGGCGCTGACGTAGCTCGATACCGCGCCCTGATCGAGCGTGGCGGGATCGATGTTGAGCCCGGTGCCCGGGCTGACGACATTGCCGACGACCAAGCCGACGATCAGGGCGAGCGTGGAGAAGGTGAGGAAATAGGCCATCGCCTTGGCGCCGACCCGGCCGAAGGCCTTGAGATCGGCCATGCCGGCGATGCCGGTGACGACGGTGAGGAAGATCACCGGCGTGATGATCATCTTCACCAGCTTGATGAAGCCGTCGCCGAGCGGCTTCAGCGCCGATCCGAATGCGGGAAACAGCCAGCCCGTCAGGACGCCAAGAGCGATGCCGACCAGCACCTGGAAATAGAGCGTCGTCCAGAAGGGCTTCCCCGCACTCGCCATATTCATCCTTTCAAGCTCTTCGGAAACCGGCGGGGTTTAGCAGCAATGCCGGCGCTGTCAGCAGGAATTGCGCCGCGTCATGCTGCGCAGCATTTGGCGCAGCACGACGGGCATGCATAAGGGCAGGGAAGCCGTCGCTTTGCCGCGCTATTTGCTGCGCGAAGCCTTCCACTTCCGCACCGCGGCGAGCGTGTTCTTGACGTGATCCTTGTAGCTCAAGTCGCTGTGCGCGTAGATCACCGTGCCGTCGGGCGCGATCACGTAGGAGGTGCGGTTGGTCAGCGTCGGCTTTTGCGGAAGCACGACGTCATAGGCCTTGATCACCTCCTGCGATGCGGTCGCGACCGGGAATTTGTTGCGGCACGCGTCGACCGAGAATTTGGCGAGCTTGTCATAGGGGTCGGCGGAAAGGCCGACGACGCGCGCGCCGGCGGCCGCGAAATCGTCATAAGCCTCGGAGAATTCGTGCGCTTCCAGCGTGCAGCCCTGGGTGAAGGCGGCTGGAAAGAAATAGAGGACGAGCGGACCCTTCTTGAGCTGCTGCTTCAGGCGCAGGTTGAACGGCTTGCCGGCGAGCGCGCCCTTGGTGGTGAAATCGGGCGCCTTGGCGCCGACGGGCAGCGCAGCCTCGGCGGGCACGGCGGCGAGCAATGCCGCAGCGCAGGCAAGAACAGTGAAACGCATGGCATCCTCCTTGTTTGGACGTGACGATAAAGCGGGCCGGCGCCCACCGCCATCCCATTGTTTCTCTGCCTGCAGCGGTTTCACGCCGCGCTCCGGATCGCTATATGCGCGGCAGCGGCGTCCGGGCCGCGAGACGGAGTGAATGCATTGAACCTCGAGACCACGATCCTTCCCGAAGCGCAGACCGACAGCTGGACGGTGGCCGGCCGCACCTTCCATTCGCGCCTGATCGTCGGCACGGGCAAGTATAAGAGCTTCGAGCAGAATGCGGCCGCGGTCGAGGCGTCGGGCGCGGAGATCGTCACCGTCGCGGTGCGCCGGGTCAACGTCTCCGACCCCAAGGCGCCGATGCTGACCGACTTCATCGACCCGAAGAAGACCGTCTACCTCCCCAACACCGCCGGCTGCTTCACCGCCGAGGATGCGATCCGCACTTTGCGGCTGGCGCGCGAGGCGGGCGGCTGGACGCTCGTGAAGCTCGAGGTGCTGGGCGAGGCCAAGACGCTCTACCCGGACATGATCGAGACCCTGCGCGCGACCGAGATCCTCGCCAAGGAAGGCTTCGAGCCGATGGTCTATTGCGCCGATGATCCGATCGCTGCGAAGAAGCTCGAGGATGTGGGCGCAGTCGCGATCATGCCGCTAGGCGCGCCGATCGGCTCGGGCCTCGGCCTCCAGAACCAGGTGATGATCCGCCTGATCGTCGAGAATGCGAAGGTGCCGGTGTTGGTCGACGCCGGCGTCGGCACTGCCTCAGACGCCGCGGTAGCGATGGAGCTTGGCTGCGACGGCGTGCTCATGAACACCGCCATCGCCGAGGCCAAGGACCCGATCCTGATGGCGCGCGCGATGAAGGCCGCGGTCGAGGCCGGCCGCCTCGCCTACCGCGCCGGCCGCATGGGCAAGCGCCGCTACGCCGACCCGTCGAGCCCGCTCGCAGGGCTGATCTAACCACTGTTCCCCGGCGAAAGCCGGGGCCTATGGGAGCGCAAATTGGGCCCCGGCTTTCGCCGGGGAACACTAATGTCGCCCCCGCTCCCGTTCGCCCTGAGCCTGTCGAAGGGCTCTCCTTCGTCCTTAGTCGCTGAAGGAAAGGAAAGGGCTTCGACAGGCTCAGCCCGAACGGATTGGCGCGTTACTGCTTCCCCCAGCCGGTCCAGCCTGGGCCGCGGACGACGCGGCCGGGCTTGGCGCCGGTGTGGGCGCCGTCCTTCAGCACCTGGGTGCCGTTGACCAGCACGTGGCGGACGCCGACGCTATATTGGTGCGGCTTGTCGAACGTCGCCTTGTCCGAAATCGTCTTGGCATCGAACACGACCAGGTCCGCGAAATAGCCCGGCGCCAGCCGTCCGCGCCCGCGCAGCTGCAGCTGGGCGGCGGGCAATGAGGTGAGGCGGCGTATGCCTTCCTCCATCGGGATCACTTTCTCGTCGCGCACATATTTGCCGAGGAAGCGCGCAAACGTGCCGTAGGCGCGCGGGTGCGGATTGCTCTTCAGGAAATTGCCCTCGGCGGCGACGCTGCCCGAATCCGATCCGACCATGGTCCACGGCCAGGCGATGTTGCGGCGGATATTGGCCTCGTCCATCAGGAAGTAAGCGGCGCCGACGCGGCTGTCGTCCTCGATCACGAGGTCGATGATCGTGTCCTCCGGGCTGGTGCCGCGCATCTTCGCGACCTCGGCCAAAGTCTTGCCGGTGAGCGGCTTCAATTTGTCGCTCTTGAACGCGATCAGCAGCACATTCTCCGGCCCGCCGGAATCATGCATCAGATTCTCCCAGTCGACCGCGGGCGCGCGCATTTCCTTGATGACGCGGGCGCGGATCGCGGGGTCCTTGAGGCGCTTCACCCAGGCGTCGTGGCCGCCTTCCTGCACCCAGAGCGGCATGGTCGCGTAAAGGCCGGTCGAGCCCGCGATATAGGGATAGATGTTGGCGGTGACGTCGACGCCCTCGGCGCGCGCCGCCCAGAGCTTGCGCAGCACCGGCTCGGACTTCGTCCAATTCTCGCGGCCGCCGGGCTTCATATGGTAGATCTGGACCGGAGCGCCGGTGCGCCTGCCGATGGCGAGGATCTCGTCGACCGCCCGCTCGTAGCGCGCCGCCTCGCTGCGCAGGTGCGAGATGTAGCCGCCGCCATATTCGTGCGCGGCGGCCGTCAGCGCGACCAGCTCGTCCGTGTCGGCGAAATTGCCGGGCGCGTAGATCAGGGAAGAGCCGACCCCCATCGCGCCCTCGCGCATGGCCTGGCGGACCAGATCCTGCATGCGCTTCAATTGCTCGGGCGTGGCCTTCTTGTTGTCCCTGCCGACCTCGTGGATGCGGACGGTCGTCGCGCCGACGAACGAGGCGATATTGGTCGATATGCCCTTCTTCTCGGCATGGTCCATATATTCGCCGAGCGTCGTCCACGGGATATCGAATTTGAAGTCGCTCTGCTGCTTCAGCTCCTCGGCGCGCATGGCCGGAGTCAGCGGCCCCATCGACCAGCCTTCGCCGAACACTTCGAGCGTCACGCCCTGGCTGATGTCGCTCATCGAGCGGCCGTCCTCCAGCAGCGATTCGTTGGCCCAGCTCAGCATGTTGATGAAGCCCGGTGCCACGGCGAGGCCGCCGGCCTTCACTTCCCGGTCGGCGCTCGCACCGGAAAGGTCGCCCAGCGCGGCGATACGGTCGCCCTTGATGCCGACGTCGCCGGCATATGGCGTGCCGCCCTGGCCGTCGTAGATCAGGCCGCCGCGAATGATCGTGTCGTAATCGGCCGCCGCTGCCGCCGTGACCGGCGCGAACGCCACCGCCGCGCTCACCAGCGCTCCCAGGACCTTGCTCAACATCATCACCCCCCTGTCTTTTCGGGGGAGCTTAGCGCCGTCGGCGCGGGGCGCAATCAGTCGCGATAATCGATCCGGACCTTCGCTGCCGCAGCCTCGGCAAGCCGGCGCGCTTCGTCGCTCGTCGCGCCCGAGGCGAGCGCGACGCCCATGCGGCGATTGGGCCGCGTGACCGGCTTGGCGAAGATGCGCAGATCGACCTCATGGCCGTGTCCGCCCAAGGCGAGCGCGTCGGCGAGCCCGGAATAGCTGAAACTCTCGGCGTCGCGGTCGGCGAGGATCACGGCCGACGCCCCGGCCGGGTGGCGCAGCTGGATCTCCGGGATCGGCAGGCCGAGGATGGCGCGGGCGTGGAGGTCGAACTCGGTCAGGTTCTGCGAGACCAATGTCACCATGCCGGTGTCGTGCGGGCGCGGCGAGAGCTCGGAGAAGATCACCTCCTCGCCGGCGACGAAGAATTCGACGCCGAAAATGCCGTGGCCGCCGAGGTCGTCGACCACCTTGCGCGCCATGTCCTGCGCATCGGCCAGCGCCTTGGCAGACATCGCCGCCGGCTGCCAGCTCTCCATATAATCGCCGCGCTCCTGGCGGTGGCCGATCGGCGGGCAGAACAGCACGCCGTCGCGCGTCCGCACCGTCAGCAACGTGATCTCGTAGTCGAAGCGCACGAACTCCTCGACGATCACGCGCGCGCGGTCGCCGCGCATGTTGGCGACCGCATAGTTCCAGGCCTCCTCGAGGCCGGCTTCGTCGGTGACCGTCTTCTGGCCCTTGCCGGACGAGGACATGACCGGCTTGATCACGCACGGGAAGCCGGTGTGCTCGGCGCCGGCGCGCACCTCTTCGAGACTCTCGGCGAAGCGGAAGCGCGACGTGCGCAGGCCCAGCGGACCCGCGGCCAGCTCGCGGATCGCGTCGCGGTTCATCGTCATCTGGGTGGCGCGGGCCGAGGGCACGACGACCGTTCCTTCGGCCTCGACCTCGGCGAGGATCTCGGTGCGGATCGCCTCGACCTCGGGCACGACGAAATCGGGCCTGTGCTTGGCGACCGCGGCGCGCAGCCGCTCGCCGTCCAGCATCGAGAAGACTTCCGCCTCGTCGGCCATCTGCATCGCCGGCGCGCCTTCGTAACTGTCGCAGGCGACGACGTAGCAGCCGAGCCGTTTCGCCGAGATCGCGAACTCGCGGCCGAGCTCGCCCGAGCCCAGTAGTAGGATTTTGGCGATGTGGTTCATGCGGATTCCCTGGCTGACGCGCAGGCGGGGTTAAAGCGGCGGCGCCCGACCCTCAAGCGGTTACGGCGCCTCGTGCGCCAATCGCGGTCTCCCGTCGAACGCTCGTGAGTCCCATGCGTTGACCCGCAAAGCCCCGAACAAGGAGATTCTTCCATGGCGCGCAAGCTGAAGCCGCTTTCCGAGCAGACCATCGTCATCACCGGCGCTTCGAGCGGCATCGGCCTCGCCACCGCCAGGATGGCCGCGCAGCAGGGCGCCAAAGTCGTGCTGAGCGCCCGCAGCCGCGACGCGCTCGCCCAGGCGGTCGACGAGATCAACCAGGCGGGACCCGGCAAAGCGAGCTTCGTCACCGCCGACGTCGGCAACCGCGAGGAGCTGGAAGCGGTCGCCGCCCACGCGCTCGACCGGTTCGGCGGCTTCGACACCTGGGTCAACAATGCCGGCGTCGGCATCTGGGGCACGATCGACCAGGTCAGCGACGCCGACATGCGGCGACTGTTCGAGACCAACTTCTGGGGCGTGGTCTATGGCTCGGAGGTCGCGCTCGCGCACCTCAAGGCGCATGGCGGCGCGCTGATCAATATCGGCAGCGTCACCTCCGACCGTGCCATGCCGGTGCAGGGTATCTATTCGGCGAGCAAGCATGCGGTGAAGGGCTTTACCGACGCGCTGCGCATGGAGCTGGAGGCGGAGAATGCGCCGGTCTCGGTGACCCTGATCAAGCCCGCCTCGATCGGCACACCGATGCCGCAGCATGTGAAGAACTATTCCGAGCAGGAGGCCAAATTCCCGCCGCCCATCTATGCGCCCGAGGAAGTCGCGGCGACGATCCTGCGCGCGGCCGAGCGGCCGACGCGCGACGCCTTCATCGGCAGCGCCGCCAGCACGCTCAGCCATTTCTCGCAGCAGGCGCCGCGGGTGATGGACTGGATCAGCGAGAAATTCCTGATCAACAGCCAGTTTGGGCCGGACCGGGCGACGCCGACCGACAATCTCCATCACGGCCAGTCGGAGGCGCAGGTGCGCGGCGACCATCAGGGCAGCCTGATCCGGCCGAGCGCCTACAGCAAGGCGGCACGCCACCCGCTGGCGACGCTGGCGCTGGCCAGCCTGGCCGCTGCCGGGATCGGCGCATTGCTCTCCACCCGCTGGCAGGCCGAGGAGGCCTAAGGCGGGTCAGGCGTCGATGAGCGGGTAGATATCGCGAAGCTCCGCCAGCGTCTCGGGGACGCTGCGGTGGTGGACGAAGATGCCGCCGGCCTCCTCCCAGAGGTGGCGGTGCTTGAGGGTATCGTCGACCAGCACGTCGCCCTCGTGGCAATGGTTGCGCTTGTCGACCGCCATGCAGGTGATGATCCGCGTGCCGGGGAAATGCTGCGCTGCCCAGCGCACCTTCTGATCCGCTGCCCAATTGCCGCGCGGCAGGCCGGTGAGGATGATCGGATCGAGATGTTTGACCGCCTCGAACAATTCGCGTGCGCCCGGCATCAGCGGCAGGGTGCCGTAGAAATCGGGCGCGCTTGCCAGCTTCGCCCACATCTTGCCGATATTGTAGCGCTGCTCGAACGCCTTCGGCTTCAGGCCGAGGATTGCCTCCGCGCCCTTGTCGAAATCGGCCAGCACGCCGTCGCAGTCGAGATAGAGCTGGCGCCTCACGGCCAGCGCCTCGGTTCGAGCAGCACCGGGACAGGCAGGTCGATCCTCTGCCAGCCGAGCTTTGCGATCACGTCGTTGCTCTCCTTCGCTTTGCGTCCCTTCGCCTTATCGAGCGACCAGGTGATGTGGTAGGTGCTGCCGTCGGGCCGGTCGGCGGTGCCGTCGATCGTCACGACCAGCGCCTCGACGCCGGCATCGTCGTCGATCCGTCCGACGATCTCACCGGTGACCGGGCCGGGCAGCACGGCGTCGCGCCGCACCTTGGCGGCGAGCGTGACATGGTCCGCCACCACGTCCGGAAATTTCGGAGGGAATTGGAGCAGCAACTCTTTGCGCTGCTCGCGGTCGAGCGCCCAGCCAATGACGCTGTCGCCGGTGCCGGCCTTCGCGGCGGCCTGTTCGGGAGTGGGTGTCATGCGCGTTCAACCTCCGTGCCGCGGGAAAGATGCGCCTTTCTCTGCGTTGACGGGAGGAGGAGCATGAACATGGAACGCGACAAGGCGAGCGACGAGGACCTTCCCCACCAGGACCCGGAGACGACGCAGAAAGGCGAGGAGGCGGCGAAGCATCTCGACGAAATCCCGCCCGTCGGCACCGATCCGCTGCACGAAGGACCCTAAGCCAGATAGGCGGCCAGCGCCGCGGCCTCGTCGTCGCTCGCGACGAGGCCGGTCTTGGTGCGGCGCCACAATATGTCCTCGGCCGTGCGTGCGAACTCGCGATCGACGAGGTAGCGCACTTCGCATTCGTAGAGCCCCGGCGCGAAGCGGCGACCCAGTCCGTCGAGGCTGGTCGCATCGCCGAGCACGTCCTTCAGCCGCGTGCCATAGGCCCGGGCGAGCCGCGTCACCATCGGTGCAGGCATCCACAAGCGCAGCCGGTCCAGATAGTCGTTGAACGCGGGAAAGATGTCGCCGCCCGGTAGCGCGGTGTGGGTGGTCCACTTGCGTCCCTCGATTCCGAGCCGGTCCAGCGCTTCGGCCGCCAGCGCGCGCGCGGTGGTGATCTTGCCGCCGAATACCGACAGCAGTTTCGCGCCGGGATCGTCGTCGAGTTCGAGCCGGTAGTCGCGCGTCACAGCCTTCGCCTCGGCGGCGCCGTCGTCGTAGAGCGAGCGCACGCCCGAATAGCTCCAGCGGACGTCGGCGGGGCCGAGCTGGGCCTCGAAATAGAGGTTCGCCGCCGCGCACAGATAGGCGATCTCGTCGGCATCGATCACCGCCTTCTCCGGCGTAGCGACCGGCACGTCGGTGGTCCCGATCAACGTGCAGCCGTCGAACGGAAGGGCGAAGACGACGCGCCCGTCTTGCTGCTGCAAGATGTAGGCGTGGTCGCCCTCGTAGAGGCGGGGCACGGCGATATGGCTGCCCTTGATGAGCCGCACCCGGCTCTCGCTGCTCTCGCACAGGCGCTGGTTCAGCACTTCGGCGACCCACGGCCCTGCCGCGTTGACGATCGCCTTTGCAGCGACCCGCCGCCCGCCCGACAGCTCGGCCTGCCAGAGATCGCCCTCGCGCCGCGCCGTCAGCAATTCGGTTCGGGTGGCGATTTCGGCGCCGCGCTCGGCGGCATCGACCGCGTTCAGCACCACCAGCCGGCTGTCGTCGACCCACGCGTCCCAATAGATCGCCATCCGCCGCGCCGCCGCCCGTTTCAACGGGGAGATCAGCGTCTCGCTGCCGCGCGGTTTCACCTTGTGCGAACCGGGCAGGCTGCTGCCCCACGCGAGCAGGTCGTAAAGCTTGAGGCCCGCGCGGACCATCCACCACGGCCGCATGCCCTCGGTGTGGGGCAGCACGAAGCGCAGCGGCCGCACGATATGCGGCGCGGTGCGCAGCATGATCTCGCGCTCCTGCAGCGCCTCCCGCACCAGCCGGAACTCGTAATATTCGAGATAGCGCAGCCCGCCGTGGATCAGCTTGGACGAGGCCGAGGAGGTATGCTGGCCAAGATCGTCCTTCTCGACGAGCAGCACTTTTTGCCCGTGCCCGGCGGCGTCGCGCGCGATCGCGGTGCCGTTGATGCCGCCGCCGACGACGAGGAGGTCGAAGCTTTCCATTGTCGCTTCGTCTGTTAGCGTGGCGGGCGCAGAGAGCAAAGGGAGGGCATATGGCGGACCGGCTGCTGGTCATCGACGCAGGCACGACCAGCACGCGGGCGATGCTGTTCGCGGCCGACGGCGCGTGCCTCGGCTCCCAGCAACGCGACCTCACCCAGCATTACCCGCAATCGGGCTGGGTCGAGCATGACGCGGAGCAGATCTGGAGCGCGAGCCTCGCCTGCGCTCGCACGGTCGTCGAGCAGGCCGGCGGCGCCAACGCGATCGCGGTGCTCGGCATCACCAACCAGCGCGAGACGATCGTCTTCTGGAGCCGGCGGACGGGGAGGGCGCTCGCCCCCGCGATCGTGTGGCAGGACCGGCGCACCGCCGACCTGTGCGAGCGGCTGCGCGAGGACGGCCACGAAGCCACGGTCCAGGCGCGGACCGGCCTGCTGCTCGATCCCTATTTCAGCGCCACCAAGATCGCCTGGGCGCTCGACCACTGGCCGCAACTGCGCGCGGCCGGCGCCGACCTCCTCGTCGGCACGGTCGAGAGCTGGCTCGTCTATCGCCTCACCGGGGGGCTCCACATCAGCGACGCGACCAACGCTTCGCGCACCGCCCTGCTCGACATCGGCACCGGGCGCTGGGACGACGACCTGCTGGCGCTGTTCGGGGTGCCGCGCGCGGCGCTGCCGGAGGTGGTCGATTGCGCGGGCGATTTCGCGCAGACCATGCCCGATCTGTTCGGCGCGCCGATCCCGATCGCCGGCATGGCGGGCGACCAGCAGTCCGCGGCGATCGGCCAGGCCTGCCTCGCGCCCGGCGACACCAAGGCGACCTACGGCACCGGCGCGTTCGTCCTCAGCCATGCCGGCGCGAACCAGCCGGTGTCCCACCATCGCCTGCTCGGCACGATCGCCTGGCAATTGGGCGGCGTGCGAGCCTACGCGCTCGAAGGCTCGGTGTTCGTCGCCGGCAGCCTGATCCAGTGGCTGCGCGACGATCTCGGCCTGCTCGCCGCATCGTCCGAGAGCGAGGCGATGGCGCGATCGGTTGCGGACAATGGAGGCGTCTATCTGGTGCCCGCCTTGTCGGGGCTCGGCGCGCCGCACTGGCGGCCGGATGCGCGCGCATCCATTTCCGGCCTGAGCTTCGCCTCGGGCCGCGCCCATATCGTCCGCGCCGCGCTCGAGGCGCAGTCGTACCAGACCCACGACCTGATGACCGCCTTCGCCGCCGACGGCGTGCAGTGGCAATGCCTGAAGGTCGACGGCGGCATGGTCGCCAATGACTGGCTCGCCCAGGACCTCGCCGACACGCTCGATCTCGAAGTCGAGCGCCCCGCCTTCATCGAAACGACCGCGCTCGGCGCGGCGATGCTCGCCGGCGTCGGCTGCGGCATGTTCGCCTCGCTGGAGGAAGCGGCGGCGATGCGCGGCTCGGTGACGCGCTTCGATCCCCGCATGAATCAGGAGGACCGCGACCGCCGCCTCGCCGGTTGGCGAACAGCGGTGACCGCGGTCCTCTAATTTCTTCCCCGGCTTTCGCCGGGGAACGGGTCGGTTCGCTTTACCAGATGCGGACGCGGTCCTCGGGCTTCACGTAGAGCGCGTCGCCCTCCTTGATGCCGAACGCGTCGTACCAGGCGTCAACGTTGCGCAGCGGCGCGAAGGCTCGGATCTGGCCGGGCGAGTGGGGCCCGTTGACGATCTGCTGCCTGAGAGCGTCGTCGCGCCACAGGGTCCGCCACACCTGGGCCCAGCCCATGAACAGGCGCTGCTCGCCGGTGAAGCCGTCGATCACCGGCGCCGGCTTGCCGTCGAGCGAGTTGCGATAGGCTTCGAGGCCCAGCAGCACGCCGCCGAGATCGCCGATATTCTCGCCCATCGCGACGCGGCCGTTGATGTGCATGTCGGGCAGCGTCGGGAAGCTGTAGGCCTCATACTGCCCGCCGAGGCGCGCGGCCTGGGCTTCGAACTTGCCGGCGTCCTCGGCGGTCCACCAGTCGCGCAATATGCCTTCGCCGTCCGACTTGCGGCCCTGGTCGTCGAAGCCGTGGCTGATCTCGTGGCCGATCACACCGCCGATCGCGCCGTAATTGACCGCCGGGTCGGCCTTGGGGTCGAAGAAGGGCGGCTGCAGGATCGCGGCCGGGAAGACGATCTCGTTCTTCACGGGCGAATAATAAGCGTTCACCGTCTGCGGGGTCATGCCCCATTCGGCGTCGTCGACGCGCTGGCCGAGGCGGTTGGTGCGATAGGCCCACTCATATTGCGCCGCCCGCTCCATATTGCCGAACAGGTCGCCGTTGCGGACCTGCAGCGCCGAATAGTCCCGCCACTTGTCGGGATGGCCGATCTTCAGCCCGAAATTCTCGAGCTTGGCGAGCGCCTGGACCTTGGTCTCGGCGCCCATCCATTCGAGGCCCTCGATGCGCTTCTTCATCGCGACGCGGATGTTGGCGACGAGGTCGTCCATCGCCGCCTTCGCCTCCGGCGTGTAGTAGAGTTGGACATAATCGCGGCCGATCGCCTCGCCCATCGCATTCTCGGCGAAGGACACGCCGCGCTTCCAGCGCTCGCGCTGCTCGGGCTGGCCCTGCATGAACTTCGAGCGGAACTCGAAATTGGCGTCGACGAACGCCTTGGAGAGGAGCGGGGCGGCATCGTCGACCGTGTGGAATGCCTGCCACGCCTTCAGCGTGTCGAGGTTGGTCGCGGCAAAGATCGCGGCCAGCTTCGGGAAGGCGGTGTTCTGCGAGACGATCGCCTTGTCCGCCTTGCCGACATTGGCGGCCTGCATGAACGCGGCCCAGGGGAAGCCCGGCGCCTGCGCGTTCAGTTCGGCCAGCGTCATCGGATTGTAGGTCTTGTCGCGGTTGCGGCTCTCGGCGCGGGTCCAGTGCGCTTCGGCGATCTTGGTCTCCATCGCGACGATGTCGGCCGCGGCCTTCTCCGCATTGGCCCAGCCGGCGAGGCCGAGCATCTGCGCGACATATTGCTGGTAGCGCGTCTTCTGCGGAGCGAACTTCTCCTGCAGGTAAAGCTCGCGGTCGCCGAGGCCGAGGCCCGACTGGCTCATGTAGAGCGCGTAATAATCCGGATTCTTGCTGTCGTCGTTGACGTAGGCACCGAAGAAGCTACCGCCGATGCGACCGAGCGACCGGCCCATCAGGGTCGCCATCGCGCCCTTGGCCTTCACCGCGCGGATCGCGGCCAGCGTGGGTTTGAGCGGCTTTGCGCCGAGCTTCTCGATCGCCGCCTCGTCCATGAAGGAGCGGTAGATCGCGGCAACCTTGGCCTGATCGCCGTCCTTGGTTGGGTCGCCGAGCTTGTAGCCCTCGACCAGCTGGCGGACGCGTGCCTCGGAAAGGTCGCGCAACACCGCGAAGCCGCCATAGGAGGAGCGGTCGGCCGGGATCGGGGTCGTCTTCGCCCAGGTGCCGTTGACGTAGCCGAAGAAGTCGTCGCCGGGCTTCACCGAAGTGTCCATGCCCGCGGTATCGATCCCCCACGTCCCCATCCGCACGGCTTCGACCGAACCCGAGCCGGTGCCCGTCGACGCGGCTTGGCTGAACAGGGCCAGATTGGTGCACTGCTCGTCGACGCATTCATGGGCATCGTGGGCGAAAGCGGGCGCAGCCGCCGCCAGAGCAAGGGCGGAGACGGTGAGGCGGAAAAACGTCATGCAGGATCCTCGAAAAAAGACAGCGCCCGGACAGGCCGGACGCTGCGCGAGGCTATATAGATCGTTCGTTTAATACAAGCTGTACGACCCGGCTAAGGCAGCTCGCACAAGATGATGGAATCGAAGCGGTTATTCGTCGATCTGGGTGACGGGCGGAGCCGGCACCGGGGAACCCGCAGGCGCCTGCCAGCTGTCGTCGATCATCTTGATGATCGCGGAGAAATCCTTGGCCGATCCGCCGCGGTCGGCGAAGCGCGCGTAGAGGCTCTCGGCATGGCTGCCCATCGGCGTGTAGGCGTCGACGCTCTGCGCCGCCTCCATCGCAAGGCGGAGATCCTTCAGCATCAAAGCTGCTGCGAAGCCGCCTTCATAATTGCGGTCGGCGGGCGTCTCCGGGCCGACGCCGGGCAGCGGGCAATAGCTGGTCATCGACCAGTTCTGGCCGGAAGCCTGGCTCGAAATGTCGAAGAATGTCTGCGGGTCGAGGCCGAGCTTCTGGGCGAGCACGAAGGTCTCGCAGGTCGCGACCATCGAGGCGCCGAGGAGCATGTTGTTGCAGATCTTGGCGGCCTGGCCGGCGCCGGGTCCGCCGGCATGGATCACGGCCTTGCCCATGATGTCGAGATAGGGCCGGGCGCGCTCGAACGCGTCCCCGGTGCCGCCGACCATGAAGGTGAGCGTGCCGCCCTCGGCCGCGGCGATGCCGCCCGAGACCGGCGCGTCGACCATCGCATAGCCGCGGCCCTGCGCCTTCTCGATCTCCTCGCGCGCAGTGGAAACGTCGATCGTAGAGCAGTCGATCAGGATCGCGGTGGTCGGCGCTTCGCCCAGCACGCTGCCCTCATAGACGTCGCGGACATGCTTGCCGGCGGGCAGCATGGTGATCACCGCCTCGACGCCGGCGACCGCTTCGGCGGCGGTCGCCGCGGGCATGCAGCCGGCCTTCTCGGCCTTGGCAAGCGCCTCGGCGGAGAGGTCGAAGGCGCGCACGTCATGGCCCGCCTTGGCGAGGTTCGCGGCCATCCCGCCGCCCATATTGCCGAGCCCGATAAATGCTACACGTGCCATGTCTTTCCTCCAATCGTCATGCCGGACTTGATCCGGCACCCATGCCCACGGGCAGAGCCGGATTGTCGCGGTCGGTGTTCCTGGGTCCCGGCTTCCGCCGGGATGACGGCGGCGTCAGCGCCCCATCCACTCCGCTTTCCGCTTGGCGACGAACGCGGCCATGCCTTCCTTCTGGTCCTCGGTGCCGAACAGGCCGTGGAACAGGCGGCGCTCGAACACGATCCCCTGCGCGAGAGGCATCTCGAATGCGGCGTTGACCTGCTCCTTGGTCGCGATCGCGGCCAGCGGCGCCATCCCGGCGATCGTCGCGGCCGTCTTCAGCGCTTCCTCGAGCAGGCTTTCGGCCGGAACGACGCGCGCGACGAGGCCTGCGCGCTCGGCTTCCTCGGCGCCCATCATGCGGCCGGTGAGGCACATCTCCATCGCCTTGGCCTTGCCGATCGCAAGCGTCAGCCGCTGCGATCCGCCCATGCCCGGCGTCACGCCGAGCTTGATCTCGGGCTGGCCGAACTGGGCATTGTCGGCGGCGATGATGAAGTCGGCCATCATCGCGACCTCGCAGCCGCCGCCAAGCGCGTATCCCGCGACCGCGGCGATCCACGGCTTGCGCGTCGCCGTTACCTTCTCCCAGCCGGCGAAGAAGTTGGAGCCGTACATGCTGGCAAAGCCCTGGCTCTCCATCTCCTTGATGTCGGCGCCGGCGGCGAATGCCTTCTCGCTGCCGGTCAGCACGGCGCAATGCTGGCTGTCATCGGCATCAAAAGCGGCGAAGGCGTGGATCAGCTCGCCGAGCACGGCGGTGTTGAGCGCGTTCAAGGCCTTGCGCCGGTTGAGCGTGATCAGCGTGACCGCGCCACGCTGCTCGACCAGGATGTTCTCGTAATTCACTATTTGGCTCCATCGACGGAAAGCGGCGTCCATTCCTCGCCCGCGGGCATCGGCGCGAAGATCGTATCGATCATATGATCGGTGACGCCTTCGGGTTCGGCCGGATTCCAGCGCGGCGCATTGTCCTTGTCGATCAGCACCGCGCGCACACCCTCGGCGAAGTCGGGCCGCTGCACGACACGGGCCGCCACCGCATATTCCTGGCGCATCTCGTCGGCGAAATCGTTCATGCGCGCGCCGTCGGAAAGGAGGCGGAGTGAGACCTTGCACGCCTGCGGGCTCTTCGAGCGCAAGGTCGCCAGCTCGGTCTCGGCCCAGTCGGAACTGTCCGCTTCGAGCGCGGCGAGGATGTCCTCGAGCCGGTCCGCCGCGAAGGTCTTGTTGATGTGGACCAGATTGTCGGCGATCTTTGCCGCCGGCGGGGTCACTCCGGCCGCGCCCAATATGCCCTCGATCCGCTCGGGATGTTCGGCGATCCGCTCCTTCACCTCGTCGAGCTTGGCGTGCGGAATAAAATGGGTGGCGAGACCGAGATAGTGGCTCTCGGCGCCGTCGAGCCGGGCGCCGGTCAACGCCAGGAACTGGCCGACCCGGCCGGGCAGGCGCGAGAGATACCAGCCGCCGCCGACGTCCGGGAACAGGCCGATCGCGGTCTCGGGCATGGCGAAGCGGGTATTCTCGGTCGCGACGCGATATTTGGCGGGCTGGGAGATGCCGACGCCGCCGCCCATGGTGATGCCGTCCATGAAGGCGACCACCGGCTTGGCGTAGGTGAAGAGGAGATGGTTGAGCCGATATTCCTCGTGGAAGAAGGCGCGCGCATCGGCGCCGTCGCTCGATCCGCTTTCGGCGAGCATGCGGACGTCGCCGCCAGCGCAGAAACCGCGGCCCTCCATATGGTCGATCAGCACCGCCTGCACGGACGGGTCGGCGCGCCATTCGACCAGGGCGGCGATCATCGCGCTGCACATGTCCTTGGTCAAAGCGTGGATCGCCTTCGGGCGGTTGAGGCGGATACGGCCGACCTTGCCCTCGATCTGGGTGACGATGTCGCTCATTGGCGCAGCATATCCCGGGCGACGATCATGCGCATAACCTGGTTGGTCCCTTCAAGGATCGAGTGGACGCGGAGATCGCGCCAGAAGCGCTCGATCGGATAATCCTGGAGATAGCCGTAGCCGCCGTGAAGCTGCAGCGCGCGGTCGACGACACTCGAGCCGGTGTCGGTGGCGAGGCGCTTGGCCATCGCCGCGAAGCGGGTCTTGTCGGGCGCGTTGGCGGTGACCTTGGCGGCGGCGGCGTAGAGCAGGGTGCGCGCCGCCTGCAGCTCCGTCTCCATGTCGGCGAGCGTGAACTGAGTGGCCTGGAAGTCGGCGATCGCCTGGCCGAACTGCTTGCGCTCCTTGGTGTAGCGCACTGCTTCGTCGAGCGCGCGCTGGGCACCGCCGAGGCTGCAGGCGCCGATATTGAGCCGGCCGCCGTCGAGGCCCATCATCGCGATGCGAAAGCCTTCACCTTCGCCGCCGACCAGATTCTCGACCGGCACGCGGACCTCGTCGAAATTGACCTGGGCGGTCGGCTGCGAATGCCAGCCGAGCTTCTTCTCCTGCGCGCCGAAGCTGACGCCCGGCATGTCCTTCTCGATGACCAGGCAGGAGATGCCCTTGGGTCCCTCCTCGCCGGTGCGGACCATGGTGACGTAGATCTCGTTCTCACCGCCGCCCGAGATGAACGCCTTGGAGCCGGAGACGACATAATGGTCGCCTTGCCTCACTGCCTTGGTCTTGAGCGCCGCCGCGTCCGACCCCGACGAGGGCTCGGTCAGGCAGTAGGAGCCCATCTGCTCCATCGTCACCATCGACGGCAGATACTTCTGCTTGACTGCGGCCGCGCCGAACCGGTCGATCATCCAGCTCGCCATATTGTGGATCGAGATGAAGGCCGAGGTGGAGGGGCAGCCATAGGCCATCGCCTCCATGATCAGGGCCGATTCGAGCCGGCCCAGCCCGATCCCGCCCGATTCCTCGGACACGTAGATCGAGCCGAAGCCGAGCTCGGCCGCGGCGCGGATCGTGTCGCGCGGGAAGATATGCTTCTCGTCCCACTCCGCGGCGTGCGGCGTGATCGCGTCGGCGGTGAATTGCTGCGCCATCTCCTGGATCTGGCGCTGCTCGTCGGTAAGGTCGAACTGGGTGGTCATATCTGTCCCATAACGTCATGCCGAACTTGATTCAGCATCCTTGAACGCGGTTTGCGAGAATTTTGCTCGAGGTCAGCGCCCCGCACAGCGTCATCCCGGGCTTGACCCGGGACCCATGAACACATCCGCGGCAATTCCGTACCATCGCGTTCACAGCCCCTGATTTTCGTCAGAATGACGAAAATGTTGCTTCGACATCCATGAAAGCGCCATCATCCGAATATGCCCAAGCAGCCGTGCGTCTACGTCCTGGCGAGCCGGCGTCACGGCACGCTCTATATCGGCGTAACCGCCGACCTGATGGCGCGGCTCCATCAACATCGCACCGGCGCTACGAAAGGCTTCACCGCCGAATATCGTGTCGGGCGTCTGATCCACTTCGAAATGTTTGACGACATGGCTGCGGCGATCTCCCGTGAGAAACAGCTCAAGAACTGGCGCCGCGCCTGGAAGATCGCACTCATCGAACAGGACAACCCCTTATGGGAGGACCGGGCGATAGAGCTCGGCTTCGAACCGATCCCGCCCCATCCCGCAACGCTGACGCCGTCACACCCGTCATCCCGGACTTGATCCGGGACCCATGAAAACGGCCCGCGACCTTTCTGCGCGATCGTGTTCATAGGTCCTGACTTTCGTCAGGATGACGGTGCGAACGACCGCCGCCGCGTCGTCACCCCATGGTCGGAATGACGAACGCGTTCTCGCCCGTCGCCGATCCGTCGGGCCAGCGCTGGGTGATGGTCTTGGTCTTGGTCCAGAAGCGGACGCCTTCCATGCCGTGCTGGTTGATGTCGCCGAACGCCGAGCGCTTCCAACCGCCGAAGCTGTGATAAGCGACCGGCACCGGGATCGGCACGTTGATGCCGACCATGCCGACATTGACGCGCGCGGCGAACTCGCGGGCGGCGTGGCCGTTGCGGGTGAAGATGGCGACGCCGTTGCCATATTGATGCTCGCTCGGCAGGCGCACCGCCTCCTCGAAGCTGTCGGCGCGGACGATCTGCAGGACCGGCCCGAAAATCTCCTCCTGGTAGGTCTGCATGTTCGGCTTGACGTGGTCGAACAGGGTCGGACCGACGAAGAAGCCGTTCTCGTGCCCCTGCAGCGTGAAGCCGCGGCCGTCGACGACCAGTTCGGCGCCTTCGTCGACGCCCATCTGGATGTAATTCTCGACCTTCTGCTTGTGGGCGGCGTTCACCACCGGGCCGTAATGCGCCTCGGCGTCAGTCGAGATGCCGACGCGCAGCTTGGCGATCGCGGGCAGCAGCGCCTCGCGCAATTCGTTGGCGGTCTTCTCGCCCACGGGGACCACGACGGGAAGGGCCATGCAACGCTCGCCAGCCGAGCCGAAGGCGGCGCCGGTGAGGTCGTTTACGACCTGGTCGAGGTCGGCGTCGGGCATGACGATGCCGTGATTCTTGGCGCCGCCCATCGCCTGGACGCGCTTGCCGGCGGCAACGCCGCGGCGGTAGACATAATGGGCGATGTCGGACGATCCGACGAAGCTCACCGCCTTGATGTCCTCATGGTCGAGGATCGCGTCGACCATCTCCTTGTCGCCGTGGACGACCTGGAGTATCCCCTGGGGCAGGCCGGCCTCGATCATCAGCTCGGCGAGCCGCACCGGCACGCTGGGATCGCGCTCGGACGGCTTCAGGATGAAGGCGTTGCCGACCGCGATCGCGACGCCGAACATCCACATCGGGATCATCGCCGGGAAGTTGAACGGAGTGATGCCGGCGACCACGCCCAAAGGCTGGCGCATCGAATAGACGTCGATGCCAGGGCCGGCGCCCTGGGTATATTCGCCCTTCAGCGCGTGCGGGATGCCGCAGGCGAATTCGATCACGTCGAGGCCGCGCTGCACGTCGCCCTTGGCGTCGGCGATGACCTTGCCATGCTCGGAGGCGAGCAAAAGCGCCAGTTCGTCGATATTCTTCTCGACCAAGGCCTTGAAGTTGAACATCACGCGGGCGCGCCGCTGCGGGTTGGTCGCGGCCCAGCCGTGTTGCGCCTCGAGCGCGATCTTCACTGCCTTGTCGAGATCGGCCGACGTGCCGAGCCGGACCTTGGCCTGCACCCTGCCATTGTTCGGATCGAAGACGTCGCCCTGCCGCTCGCCCGAGGCGAAGGCCGCGCCGCCGATGAAATGATCGATGTTCCGCATGGTCATCCTGTCCTGTCCGTCTCTCCAAGTGCGGCTGCTATGAGCCTCACCATCGGTGCAAGGCAAGCGATAGACATGCAGCCCGTGACTGCAATAATGCAGGCGGATGCAATGGGACGACCTGCGCCATTTCCTCGCCGTCGCGCGCGCCGGGCAGCTCAGCCGCGCCGCGTCCGGGCTCGGCGTCGACGCCACCACGGTCGGTCGGCGGTTGCGGCGGCTCGAGAAAGCGCTGGGTCAGAGCCTGTTCGAGCAGACCCAGGAAGGCCAGGCGCTGACCGAGGCCGGCGAGCGCTTGCTGGTCAAGGCCGAGGCCGTGGAACGCGAGATGCGCGCGATCGAGGCGGGCCCAGAGGCCGGGCACGGCCTCGCCGGCTCGATCCGGGTCAGCGTCTCGGAAGGGTTCGGCACCTGGTTCGTCGCCCACCATCTCGAGAGCTTCGCCGCCGCCCATCCGCGGCTCCGCATCGATCTCGTCGCCAGCAGCGGCTTTCTCAATCCGTCGCGGCGCGAGGCCGACGTGGCGATCCTGCTCGCCCGCCCGCGCAAGGGTCCGCTCTTCACGCGCAAGCTCACCGATTACCGGCTGCGCCTCTACGCCGCCCGTTCCTACCTCGATACGCACGGCCCGGTCGACGGCGTCGAGGCGCTGCGCGGCCATGCCCTGATCGGCTATGTGCCGGACCTGCTCTACGCACCCGAATTGCGCTATCTTGCCGAAATTGCACCCGCCCTCGAGCCGCGCATCCGCAGCACCAGCATCAACGCCCAATATCGCCTCGTCGCGTCGGGCGCGGGCATCGCCGTCCTGCCCTGCTTCATCGGCGACGCCGATGCCGGGCTGGTCCGCGTGCTCGACGACATCGCGGTAACGCGCTCCTTCTGGCTCGTCACCCATGCCGACACCCGCCAGCTCCCCCGCGTCGAGGCGTTCGTCGCCTGGCTCACCGAGTTGGTCGGCGCCCGCCAGCCGCGGCTTCTGGGCGCCTAATCGTCTTGCCGGGCTTGATCCGGCCTGCACGAACACGGAAGAGGGCGTGACGACACGCCGATGTTCAATGGCCCCGGGTCCAACCCGGGTGATGGGAGAGACGAATGAAGCTTGCATCGCTGAAGTCCGGCCGCGACGGGCGCCTCGTGGTGGTGAGCCACGACCTCGCCTGGTGCGCCGATGCGACCCATATCGCGCCCACCCTCCAGGCCGCGCTCGACGATTGGGAAAGGCACGCGCCGCAGCTCGAGCTTCTCGCCACCGATCTCGCCCATGAGGCGATCCCGATGATGCGCTTCCACGAGCGCGATGCCGCCGCGCCGTTGCCGCGCGCCTATCAGTGGGCCGACGGCTCGGCCTATGTGAACCATGTCGAGCTGGTCCGCAAAGCGCGCGGCGCCGAGCTTCCCGAGAGCTTCTGGACCGATCCGCTCATGTACCAGGGCGGGTCCGACGAATTCCTCGGCGCGCGCGATCCGATCCCGCTCGCCGACGAGACCTGGGGCTGCGACCTCGAGGCCGAGGTGGTCGTCGTCACCGGCGACGTGCCGCGCGGCGTGAGCCCGGAAGAGGCGCTCGGCCACATCCGCCTGGTCGGGCTGGTCAACGACGTCTCCCTGCGCAATCTCATCCCGGCCGAGCTCGCCAAGGGCTTCGGCTTCGTCCAGTCCAAGCCCGCCTCCGCGCTGTCGCCAGTGTTCGTCACGCCCGACGAGCTCGGCGACCGCTGGCAAAGCGGCAAGCTGCTCGGCGCCCTCAAGGTCGACTTGAACGGCGAGCCTTTCGGCCGCGCCGAAGCCGGCGAGGACATGACCTTCGATTTCGGCATCCTCGTCGCGCACCTGGCCAAGACGCGGAATTTGGGCGCGGGCTCGATGATCGGCTCGGGCACGGTCTCCAACCGCGACGCGGACGGCGGCCCCGGCAAGCCGGTCGCGCGCGGCGGGCGGGGCTATTCCTGCCTCGCCGAAGTGCGGATGGTCGAGACGATCCTCGACGGCGCTCCCGCCACGCCCTTCCTCAAGCCCGGCGACACCGTCCGCATCTGGATGGAGGACGAGCACGGCCACCCGATCTTCGGAACGATCGAGCAGGAAGTGGTGGCGGCGTAACCGTCGCCCCGGCGCAGGCCGGGGCCTCCGCAATGCCTGGTGCAACCTCGTCCCGGGATCCCGGCCTCCGCCGGGATGACGGGAGCGCGGCCGTAAGAGGCCGACGCCCCGTCAGCTCACGGCGGCGACATTGTCGTCCGAATTGCGGTCGATGTAGAAATTGTACGGATCGACGCCTGCGTGGGTCGGCTTGCGGTCGGTGACGAAGCGGAAGCTCTGCTTGCCGCTGCGCACCGACTGCTTTTCCATCAGCAGCACGTTCCTGCGGTCGAAAGCGCCGCGGCCCGGCTCGGCGGTGAACAGGCCGATCGGGATGCGGTCGGCGAGCTTCGCCTCGGTCTCCGTGCCCTCGCCGTCGGCGTAGAATTTCTTCGCCTCGACGGTGACTGTCACGTCCCACTTGCCGTCGGCGCGCTTCACCGCCTTGGGCTCGGACGCCTTGAGGTCGAACAGGGTGATGCGCTCGAACAGGTCGGTGATCAGCGCCTGGTCTTCGGCCGTCTTCGCCTCCTTGCGCAGCGCCTGGATGAGGTCGAGCGACCGCGGGTAGGGCGCGCCCTTGAACTTGTAGCGGTCGAGCAGCGAGCGCAGGGCGCGGTTCACCGCATCCTCGCCGAGCCGCTCCTGTAGCAGGTACATCGCCAGCGACCCCTTGCGGTAATGGATGTAGGGCTGGTTCTCGACGCGCGCGAGCGGCAGTTCCTCGACCGCCTCGCCGCCTCGCTCGCGCAAATAGCGGTCGAGCTCATATTTGAGGAAGCGGCGGATCTTGTCCTCGCCATAGAGCTTCTTCATCACCATCAGCGCCGAATATTGGGCGAGCGTCTCGGAGAGCATCGTGCCGCCCTGCATGTCTGCCCCGATCACCTGATGCGCCCAATATTGGTGCCCCAGTTCGTGCGCGGTCACGTAGGTGACATAGTCGATGGATTCCGGATCGCGGTTGTCGGCGACGAAACCGATCGATTCCGAATAGGGCATGGTGTTGGCGAAGGCCTGCGCGAACTGGGCATAGGCCGGGAACTCCAGGATCCGCGCCTGCTCGAACTGATAGGGCCCGAAATTGGCCTGATAATAATCGAGCGACGACTGAAGCGCGCTCAACATCCGGTCCACGTTCCAGTGATGGTCGGGATGGTAATAGACCGCCAGGTCGACTCCCGCATGCTGGCGGTGCTTCTCGGCATAACGCGCCGACTGGACCGAGAAGAAGGTCAGGATCGGCGCATCGGACACGAAGCGCGCGGTGCGGCGGCCGTCCCGGGTGACGTCCGACACCTTCTTGCCGGGCGCGATCGGCACCTGGTCGGCGGCTGTGGAGACAATGATGTCCGCCTTCGACCAGCCGCTGCCGAAATAGCTTTTCGCGGTTGCCGAGAGATCCTCGAGTTTGGCCGGGCGCAGTTCCGCCGGCAGGTCATATTTACGACGGGTGCTGCGCTCGCGGAGCAGGACCATGCGGTCCATGCCGATCGCGGGCGCGAACTCCATATTGTTCAGGAAGGTGCCGTTCTCGACGACCTTGGTGTCGTCGCCCGAATTGCGGAAGCCGTTTTGCCCGCGCCGCGTCTCGAACGACAGGCTGCGCGTCTCGCCCGGCGCCATCGGCCGGTCGAGCCGGTAGATTCGGTATCCGAAATCCTCGTCGTGGCTGGCAAGCCTGGCGCCGGGGAAATTGACCGACAGCAATTCGACATCCTGGTCGACGTTGCGGACATGGACGTCGCGGATCGGCTTATCGGTCAGATTGGCGAGCAGATACTGCCCCTTCACCGCCACCCGCCGCTCCTCCGGGAAGATGGCCACATCGAGCTTAACGTCCGAGATGGTCGGCTGCGGCAGCTTTTCGTAGGCGAGATACTTCTTCTCGTAATCGGCGAAGAAGCGGTTGCGGTCGTCCTGAGTGCGATATTCGTTGAGGATATTGGTGTTGTAGAAGATCCAGCCCCCGGTCAGCAGAGCGACGGCCAAGCCGGCGCCGGCGAGCAGGCCGGGCGTGCCGCGCAGGCGGGCCGGCGCCCGCTGCAGCCGTGGCTTCAGCCTGGTCTCGGTGCCGCGCCGCCACAGGAGGTGCGCGGCGACGAGCAGCAGCAAAGCGATGGCGCCCCAGTAGAGCCTAAACCACCAGGCGCCTTCCCAGAAGCTGCCGGCGCCGTTCATGTCCGAATAGACGACCTGCGGCGCCTGTCCGTAGACGTAGAGGTTATGCTCGAGCCCGAGGTTCGCCGCGACGATCGTCATGATGATGTAGAGCACCATGATGCCCCAGCCGGCATATTTGTTCGGGCTGAGCGCCTGGACGAATACCGCCAGCGCCGCGAGCACGATCAGATCGAAGCCGATGGGCAGGATATACCAGAGCAAATATTTGCCGAGCTCCAGATCGCTGTGCCCCTTGAGCAGTTGGACCAAGATGGCCGCGACGACACTGATCGCCAGCGAGGCGAGCAGCACCAGCGACACGGCCATCGTCTTGGGCACGACATAGGCCCAGTTCGGTAGCGGCGTCGCATCGATGATCTCGTGCATCTTGCGATCGCGTTCCCGCCACACGAGCTCGCCCGCATAATAGATCGCGATGATGATCGGGATGATCGAGAATGTGCCCTGGAGCAGGGGAATCAGCGCCCGCGTCACCGGTATGGTCGGGGTTCCGAACAGGTCGCCGCCCATCCACAAAGCGGTGATCGAGTTGAACAGGCCGAGCGCGATCAGCACCAGGAAGGCCGGGCTCTTGAAGACCTGCTTCATCTCGAAGCGGGTGCGGGCCGAAAGCTGGGCGCGGGCGGAAGCTGCGCCGTGCCGCGCCGGCGGCAGCGGCTCGGTGCGCGCGGCGTGCGGCTCGGCCAGGCTCTGCTCGGCCAGCTTCTGCTTCTTCGCCTTCTTCTTGGACATGCCCTTGTCGGCAAAGCGGTAGCCGGCGTAGGCAAGCGCGAGGAACAGCATCGAGATGCCGATCCAGAGCAGGCGGTTGGCGAGCAGCGGGCCGCCCAAATCGGGCAGCATCACGTTGCGCTCGGCGGCGGTCCAGTAGCGGGTGACAAGGCTGATGGCGCGTACGCCGAACGGCTCGGCCAGCGCGACCGTGGGCTCGATCTCGGGCTGGTCCCGGACCAGCATGTTGCCGACGAAATAGACGACCAGGAAGGCAACCACGCCGACATAGGTCGTCATCATCGAGCGGGTGACCGTCGCCAGCGCGAAGAAGATCGCCGACGTGATCAGGATGTTGGGCAGCGCCAGCACGAAATAGGCATAGGCATAGACTTCGAGCCGGTTGGGCCCGAGCGTCTCGGGGTCGACCCACGGCATCAGCGAACCGAACCAGATCGCCAGCGGCACCGCCACGAAGCACAAAGCGGCCGCCAGGAACGCGCCGGTGAAGCGGCCGATCAGGTAATCGAACTTGGTGATCCGGGTGGACCGGACGATCGGCCCGAAGCCGGTATCGTCGTCGCGCACCACAACGTTGGAGACGAATGCCGTCGTCACGAACATGAAGAACAGCGACAGGATCAGATGCTTTTCCAGCGTCGCATAGGACGCGTTCTTATGGACGTTGCCGCCGTCGCCCATCTGGATCTGGTCGATCGTCATCGCGCCGAAGGTGAGCAGGAAGAAGATGCCCGCCGTCACCCAGAAGACGGGGTTGCGGAGCTGGTAGCGGAGCTCGAATCCGGCGATCCTCGCGAACATGATCGTCCTCCTCAGGCCGCGCGGCGCGATTGCGCGAGCGTCGAGAAATAGACGTCTTCGAGGCCGCCCTCGGTCGAGGCGAAGCCGTTGCCGGGGTCCTGGTCGGCCAGGATGTGGATCACGGTGCGGCCGGCGAACAGCCGGGTCGAGATCACTTCATACGAGCCCTTGTAGGTCTCGAGCTCGGAGCGATCGATCACCTTCATCCAGATCCGGCCCTTGGTCGACTGGATGAGCTCGATCGGCGCGCCCTCGAGCTGGATGCGGCCGCCGGTCAGCACCGCCATGCGCGGGCACAAATCTGCGACGTCCTCGACGATATGGGTCGAAAGGATCACCACCACATTCTCGCCGATCTCGGCGAGCAGGTTGAGGAAGCGGTTGCGCTCTTCCGGGTCGAGGCCCGCGGTCGGCTCGTCGACGATGATCAGTTCGGGGTTGCCGATCAGCGCCTGGGCGATGCCGAAGCGCTGGCGCATGCCGCCCGAAAAGCCGGCTAGCGCCTTCTTGCGCACGCCCCACAGATTGACCTGGTGGAGCAGGCCCTCGACCGTCGCCTTGCGGTCGCTCGCCGACGCGACGCCCTTCAGCACCGCCATATGGTCGAGCATGTCGTAAGCCGAGACGCGCGGATAGACGCCGAAATCCTGGGGCAGATAGCCGAGCGTCCGCCGCAGCCGCTCGGGCTCGGCGATCACGTCGATGTCGCCGAAGCGGATGCTGCCCTCGGTCGGGCTCTGCAGAGTCGCGATCGTCCGCATCAGTGTCGACTTGCCGGCGCCATTGGGCCCGAGCAGGCCATACATGCCGCGCGGGATCGACAGGCTCACATGGTCGAGGGCGCGAGTCCCGTTGGCGTAAACGTGACTGACATCGTTGAGCTCGAGCATATTTCTGTCCGTCCCCCGGAGATCGTTTCGGCCGCGGTCGTGCCACACTGTGTTATCTGTGTAAAGCAGCTCTCCGCTCGGAAGCCTTCCACGATATTCGCCTGTTGCCAAGAGCCCGTCCGGGAAGGCATCCCAGGGCGCATGAAAAAGCTCGCCCTGCTGCTCGCCCTCAGCCCCGTCCTCCTCGCCGCTGCGCCGGTCTCGCCGGTTGCGATCGCCGACGACGTGAAGGCCGAAAATCTCCGCGCCAATATCGAGAGGCTGGTGAGCTTCGGGACGCGCCACACTCTGTCTGATCCGTCCGATCCCAGGCGCGGTATCGTCGCGGCGCAGAAATGGACCGAGCAGGAGTTCCGCCGCTATTCGAAGGCCTGCGGGAACTGCCTCGAGATCGTGACCGTCGCAGACACGGTCACCGGCCCGCGCATCCCCAACCCGAGCCGCGTCCAGAATGTGATCGCGATCCAGCGCGGCACCACCGATCCCAAGCGCGTCGTCGTCATCACCGGCCATATCGACAGCCGCGTCACCGACGTGATGAACGCCGCCTCCGATTCCCCGGGCGCCAATGACGACGGTTCCGGTACGGCCGCGGTGATCGAGGCGGCGCGCGTGCTCTCGAAGCACAAATTCCCCGGCACGATCGTCTATGCGCCGCTCGCCGGCGAGGAGCAGGGGCTGGTCGGCGCGAAGATCCTGGCGGCCTATGCCAAGGCGCAGGGCTGGCAGATCGTCGCCAATCTGAACAACGACATGATCGGCAACACCGAGGGGCAGGACGGCACCCGCGACAGTCGCCACATCCGCGTCTTCTCCGAAGGCATCCGCGCCGACGCCGCCAATCCCGAATATCTCGCGCTCGTGCGCCGGCTTAGCGGCGAGAACGACTCGCCTTCGCGCAACCTCTCGCGCTGGCTCGACAGTTTCGCCGACACGCTTCCGTTCGGTCTCGACGTCCGCCAGATCTGGCGCAACGACCGCTTCGGCCGCGGCGGCGACCATAGCGAGTTCCTGAATGCCGGCTTCCCGGGCGTGCGGATCACCGAGGCGCTGGAGAATTACAATCGCCAGCACCAGGATCTGCGCACCGAGAACGGCATCGCCTATGGCGACGTGATCGAGGGCATCGACTTCGATTATTTCGAGCGCTCGACCAAGTTCAACGTCGCTGCCCTGGCGGCGCTGGCGCGCGCGCCGATGCCGCCCGAGCCGACGGTCGAAGGCGCGGTGAAGCCGGACACGACTTTGAGCTGGAAGCCGGTGCCCGGCGCGGCAGCCTATCTGATCCGCTGGCGCCCGACCGACGCCGCGAATTGGCAGGAAAGCATCCGCGTGCCCGCTGGCGGTACAAGCCATGTGCTGAAGGGCATCCGCATCGACGACTGGGTGTTCGGCATGTCGTCGGTCTCGGCCGACGGTTATGAGAGCCCGGTCGCCTCCGCGGTGCCCGGCGGCGCGTTCCGACCCTACACGCCTCCGGCCAAGTGATCGTCGCCCCGGGCTTGATCCGGGGCCGCGAACAGGGAAGGGACGGGTTGAACGCTTTTCGTGTTCATGGATGCTGAAACAAGTTCAGCGTGACGGGTTTTAGTCTCATGGCACGTAAGCACACACCCGGCCTTCCCAGCCGCGAACAGATCCTCGAATTCATCGAGACCTCCGAAACGCCGGCCGGCAAGCGCGAGATCGCGCGCGCCTTCGGCCTCGCCGGCAATGAGAAGATCGCGCTGAAGCACCTGCTGCGCGACATGGGCGACGAGGGCCTGATCGACAGCGCTCCCGGCCGCGCCTTCCACAAGATGGGCGTGCCCAAGGTCACCGTGCTGCGCGTCGTCGACATCGACGAGAGCGGCACTGCCTGGGCGCTGCCCGAGCGCTGGGAGAGCGACACGCCGGAGCCGCGCATCCGCCTCCAGGAGCGCGGCCGCAAGGGCGCGCTCGGCGTCGGCGACCGCGTGCTCGCCCGCACCGAGGAGAAGGGCGCCGGAATCATCGCCCATCCAATGAAGAAATTGCTCAAGGGCAGCGAGCTCGTCCTCGGCGTCGTCCACCAGGAAGGGGAGAGCTTCTGGCTGCGCCCGGTCGACAAGCGCGAGCGGCGCGAACTGCCGATCTCCGACAAGGGCAAGGCCGAGGTCGGCGACCTCGTGCTGGCCGAGAAGACCGGCCGCCCGCCGCGCCTCTCGGCCCGAGTCACCGACATCCTCGGCGATCCCTTCGCGCCGCGCAGCTTCAGCCTGATCGCGATCCACAAGCACGGCATCCCGCACGAATTTCCCGAGCATGTGCTGGAGGAGGCCGAGCGCATCGCCGGCCAGCAGCTCGGCGAGCGCGAGGATTTGACCCAGATCCCGATCGTCGCGATCGACCCTGCCGACGCGCGCGATCATGACGACGCGGTCTGGGCCGCGCCTGACGACGATCCCGCCAATCCCGGCGGCTGGAAGGCGATCGTCGCCATCGCCGACGTCAGCTTCTACGTCCGTCCCGGCTCGGCGCTCGACAAGGAGGCGCGGCGGCGCGGCAATAGCGTCTATTTCCCCGATCGCGTCGTGCCGATGCTGCCCGAGACGCTGAGCGCCCATGTCTGCTCCTTGAAGCAAGGCGAGGACCGCGCGGCGATGGTGTGCCACCTGCAGGTCGGCCGCGACGGCCAGCTCAAGACGTGGCGCTTCACCCGCGCCCGCGTCCGCATCGCCGCCAACATCGCCTATGAGGACGCCCAGGCCGCGATCGATCTCGCCGAAGGGAAGGGGATCGAGGAAGCGGTGGAGGTCGCCTCGAGCCCGTGCAGCTTCTCCGAAGCCGACATGAACCTGCCCGACGCACCGGTCGCTCCGGAGATCGTCGAATCGACGCTGAAGCCGCTCTGGGCGTGCTGGCGCGCGCTCTATGCCGCGCGGGCGAAGCGCGAGCCGCTCGATCTCGATCTGCCCGAGCGCCGGGTGCTGCTCGACGAGAAGGGCCGCATCCTCTCGGTGGCGCCGCGCGAGCGGCTCGATGCGCACAAGCTCATCGAGGATTATATGATCGCCGCCAACGTCGCCGCCGCCAAGGCGCTGGAGGCGAAAAAGGCGCCGGTCATGTACCGCGACCACGAGCCGCCGAGCCGCGAGAAACTGGTCGCGCTCAAGGATTATCTGAAGACGTTCGAGGTCGAGTTCGCGCTCGGCCAGGTCGTGCGCCCGTCCACCTTCAACCGCATCATCGAGCGGATCGGCGAGGCGGACTTCCGCCCGCAGATCATGGAGCAGATCCTCCGCACCCAGACCCAGGCTTATTACGGGCCGGAAAATCACGGCCATTTCGGCCTGGCGCTCGGCTCCTACGCCCATTTCACCAGCCCAATCCGCCGCTATGCCGACCTCGTCGTCCATCGCTCGCTGGTCCGCGCCTACGGGCTCGGGCCGGAAACGCGCGAAACCGGACTCACCGACGGCGAGGCCGAGGCGATGGAGGTCACCGGCGAGCTCATCTCGCAACTCGAGCGGCGCGCGATGGAGGCCGAGCGCGAGACGATCGACCGCTATGTCGCCGCCTACCTCTCGGAGCGGGTCGGAGAGCTGGTCGAGACGCGCATCACCGGCGTCCAGCCGTTCGGATTCTTCGCGACGGTCGAGGGCCTCGGCGGTGACGGCCTCGTCCCTGTCTCGACGCTGGGCAGCGATTACTTCCGTTACGACGAGTCCAGCCAGACCCTGGTCGGCGACGATACGCAGGTCACGTTCGCGTCGGGCCAGCGGCTGACCCTGCGGCTGGTCGAGGCCAATCCGATCACCGGCGGCCTGCGCTTCGAGCTGCCCGACACGCCGGCCGGCACCAGCGACCGCCGCACGTTCCGCGACGGCCGGCGCAGCCGTAAGCCCAAGGACGACAAGAAGCCGTACATGCAGGGCAAGCGCGGCCGCCCCGGCAACGTCCGTCACCAAGGCCGCAAGAGCTAAAGCCTAGCTGTTGGGCCGGCGGCTCCGCTCAGAGCGCCGCGAGATCGATCGCAGCGTGGCGGTCGAGCGTGCGCGAGCGGTCCGGCATCGGATATTTGAGGCCGGTGGCGCAGTTGAACAGCACCGCGCGGTCGCCCGCCGAAACCAGTCCCTCCGCCAGCGCCTTACGATAGGCCGCCAGGGTCGCGCCGCCCTCCGGGCAGAGCAGCAGGCCGTCCTCGCGCGCGGCATCGTCCACCGCCTGCGCGATCGCCTCATCGGAAACGGTGATGCCGAAGCCTTCGCTCTCTCGCACCGCGCGGATGATCAGGAAGTCGCCGACCGCGCGCGGCACGCGGATGCCGGCCGCGATCGTGTGGGCGTCCTCCCACCGCGGCGCATGCTCTTCGCCTTCGGCCCATGCCTTGACGATCGGCGCGCAGCCCTCGGCCTGTACCGCCACCATGCGCGGCCGCTCGGAGCCGATGAAGCCGAGCGCCTCCAATTCGGCGAACGCCTTCCACATGCCGATCAGCCCGGTGCCCCCGCCGGTCGGGTAGAAGATGACGTCGGGAAGCTGCCAGTCGAGCTGCTCGGCCAGTTCCAGCCCCATCGTCTTTTTGCCCTCGATCCGGTACGGCTCCTTCAGCGTCGACATGTCGAACCAGTGGCCCGCGGCCGCGCCTTCGCCGACGATCTTGCCGCAATCGTCGATCAGGCCGTTGACGCGATAGACGCGCGCGCCCTGCTGCGCGATCTCGCGCACGTTGATCTCGGGCGTGTCGTCCGGGCAGAGCACGACCGTCTCGATCCCGGCGCGGCTGGCATAGGCCGCGAGCGCGGCGCCCGCATTGCCGTTGGTCGGCATCGCGATCCGCGTCACGCCCAGTTCCTTGGCCATCGCCACCGCCATGGCGATGCCGCGCGCCTTGAACGATCCGGTCGGCAGCCGGCCCTCATCCTTGACCAGCACCTGCGCGCCGCCCGAGCGCGGCAGCGGGATGAGCGGCGTCGCATTCTCGCCCAGGCTGACGATATTCGCCTTGTCCCGCACCGGCAGCAGTTCGCGCCAGCGCCAGAAATCGGCGGGCCGCTGCGTCACTGCGTCCTTGCTCAGCGCCTGCCGCACCCCGTCGAGATCGTAGCGCACCAGCAGCGGCCGTCCGGCCCGTGACAGGCCGTGCAGCCGGTCGGCCTCGTAACGCTCGCCGGTGATCGAACATTCGAGATGACTGACGAAGGTCGGTCGGTCGGCGGTGAGATTGTCGTTCCAGAGGGCCATGCAGGGTTCCTGAAGGGGCGGGGAGATCGTCCGCTACAGCAGTAGCGTGCCGCTGCAAATGCCCGGGCGGGGAACGAAGCCGTCCGACGGGGTTTTCGCTTCCGAAACAATAAGGAGACCGGATCGTGCGCGTGCTGCGGGACAATGGCCTTACTATCGCGTTGATGTTGCTGTTTCTCGCCAGCATCCTCGGCCACTGGGTGATGGGCTGGTATGTCGAGAACGAGGATCTCGCCCGTCACGGCCGTGAAGCGATCACCTTGTTCGCTTACGCGACCGACGACGAATTCCTCTCTACCGTGTTCGAAAATTGGGAGAGCGAGTTCCTGCAGATGTCGGCCTATGTCATGCTGACCGCCATCCTCATCCAACGCGGCTCCTCCGAATCGAAGGACCCGGATTCGCCCCCGCGCGACGCCAATCTCGCGGCCCAGGGCCAGCGCCCCGACGCCCCGGCGGCCCTGCGCGCGGGCGCATTGGCGCGCTGGCTCTATGCCCGTTCGCTCGGGATCGTGCTGTTCGCGATGTTCGTCGCCTCGTTCGTGATGCACTGGCGGTACAGCGCCCTGGCCGCCGCCGAGGAGGCGCGCCGGCACGGCGAGCCGGCGATGAGCGTCATGGAATATCTCGGCGACCCGCAATTGTGGTTCGAGAGCTTCCAGAACTGGCAGAGCGAGTTTCTTTCGACGGCGGTGCTGGTCGTGCTGTCGATCTACCTGCGCCAGCGCGAATCGCCGGAATCGAAGCCGGTGGCCGCTCCGCACAGTCACACCGGCAGCTGACGCGCACAACAAAACGCCCCGAAACCGGGGCGTAGGAGGATCGCTACGGAGTGGGCACAAGGGAGCGACCAGTGGTTTCTGAGTCGTCCCGCCAGTATAGCCGTCGGCGCCGTAACGAAGAAGCCGCCGGCCGCCGCTTGCCGTAACAATCCCACTCCGGCCTCCGCCTTGGAACCGCTGCGAGATCAGTACGTTCTTGGTTTATCGGCGCCGTCCGGCAGTCGCGGAGACCCTGATGCAGCAGCAAGACGATTTCATCCATTATGCGCGCCTGCGCCAGGGTGCGCTCTATCTTGCCGACCGCGCCGCCGATCCTGCCGAGCGCCGCCGTCACCTTGCCGCCGCCGCCGAATATCGCGCCCGCGGGCTCGGCGAGCCGTGGCCGCCCTTCCGCCGCGCGCCCGTTCTCCAGTCGGTTTCCGGCCATCGCCTCGCCGGCTGAATCGCCGCGCACCGATTCCATCCCCAGAAAAGCACCCCTTTAGGGGTCCGTCCCATCTTGCTTCCCGCGCGCTAAGGCGTTCAAAGGCAAGGCGTGAGCGTACAGATCGACATGGGGGTGGACGCCGCCGGCAAGGCCGTAGGCATGGACCTGGAGGAGCTGCTGGCGACCCGCCTCCTCGTTCAGGGCAATAGCGGCTCCGGCAAGTCGCATCTCCTGCGCCGCATGCTCGAGGGCAGCGCCGGCCTCGTCCAGCAGGTGGTGATCGATCCCGAGGGCGATTTCGTTACCCTTTCCGCATTCGGCCACACCGCGATCGAGGCGACCGACTACAGCCTAACCGAGATCGCCCGCCTGGCCACGCGCATCCGCGAGCATCGCGCCTCGGTCGTGCTCAGCCTCGAAGGGCTCGAGATGGACCAGCAGATGCGCTGCGCCGCAGCCTTCCTCAACGCCCTGTTCGACGCCCATCGCGACCATTGGTATCCGGCCCTGGTCGTGGTCGACGAGGCGCAGGTGTTCGCGCCGTCGGCCGCGGGCGAGGTCTCGGACGAAGCCCGCCGCCTGTCGCTCGGCGCGATGACAAATCTGATGTGCCGCGGCCGCAAGCGCGGCCTTGCCGGCGTCATCGCCACCCAGCGCCTCGCCAAGCTCGCCAAGAACGTTGCCGCCGAGGCGTCGAACTTCCTGATGGGACGCACCTTCCTCGATATCGACATGGCGCGCGCCTCCGATCTGCTCGGCATGGAGCGCAAGCAGGCCGAGCAGATACGCGATCTCCAGCGCGGCCATTTCCTGGCGCTCGGCCCGGCGCTGTCGCGACGGCCGGTGTCGGTGAAGATCGGCGACGTGAAGACCGCGGCGCGCAGCGGCAGCCCCAAGCTGGTGCCGCTCCCGCAGACCAATGGCGAGGATATGCAGAGCCTGCTGTTCGCGCCCGCCGAGGAGGCTCCGCCACCGCCGCCCGCGCCGCCGCGCCCCAGCCCGGTCGCCGCCGAGGAGCTGATCCGCAGCCTCAGCCATCCGGTGATGACGCCGGCGACGCCGCAGCCCGCGGCACCGGCCATGGACCCCGACGAGCGCGACCGCGTGATCGAGACCGTGCTGCGCGAGATCGTCGGCGATCCGGCCGCCGCCTTCCAGTCGGCCGCGATCCTGTTCCAGGATTTTCTGCTCCGCTGCCGCATGCACCGATTGAACGATCCCGGCCTCGATCTCGCCGCTTTCCGCCGCCGCCTCGGCATGGCGCGGGCCGGCCTCTACCGCGAGGGTGAGGAAGGCTGGGACGAGGCGATGGAGATTGCGGTGGGCCTGCCCGAGGACATGCTCGGCGTGTTCCTCACCATCGCGCGCGCCGCCAAGGACGAAGAGGAATGCCCGGCCGATTCCGATCTGGCGGCGATCTACGGCACCAGCTCCGCCAATCGGGCGCGACGGCTGCTCAATTACATGGAGGAGCGCGGGACGATCGTCGTGCGCATCGACCTCACCGGCAAGCGCCAGATCAGCATTCCCCAGCTCGGCTGGACCACCGCCGCCTCCGCCGCCGAAGCCGATCCGGCCAAGGCCAAGCGCGCCGCCCCGCGGAGCGGGCTGCTCCTCTAAAGGCCGGCGCTGCGCGCCTTCACAGCTTCGGCAGGGTCACTCCGCGCTGGCCCATATATTTGCCGGCGCGGTCGGCGTAGCTGACCTCGCACGGCTCGTTGCCCTGAAGGAACAGGAACTGGCACGCGCCTTCGTTGGCGTAGACCTTGGCGGGAAGGGGGGTCGTGTTGGAGAATTCCAGCGTGACATGGCCTTCCCAGCCCGGCTCGAGCGGGGTCACGTTCACGATGATGCCGCAGCGGGCATAGGTCGATTTGCCGAGGCAGATCACCAGCACGTCGCGTGGCACCCGGAAATATTCGACCGTCCGCGCCAGCGCGAAGCTGTTGGGCGGGATGATGCAGCAGTCGGTCTTGCGGTCGACGAAGCTGTTCGCCGCGAAGTCCTTGGGATCGACGATGGCGCTGTCGACATTGGTGAAGATCTTGAACTCGTCCGATACGCGCGCGTCGTAGCCGTAGCTTGACAGGCCGTAGCTGATGCAGCCTTCGCGCTTCTGGCGGTCGACGAAGGGTTCGATCATTCCGTCCTGGAGCGCGCGCTCGCGAATCCAGCGGTCGGCCATCACTGCCATTAGCCGCGCGCTCCCTGCTCGCGGCCGCCGCAGCCCTGCAGCACCCGGCCGCTGAGCGAGACTTTCACCTTGTCCGGATAGGAGCGGCCGCCTGCCTGGCATGCCGCCTTGCGCGCTTCGATCGTGATTACCTGTGTTCCTTCGCCCGATTCCCAGCGGCGCACTCCGTCCGCCTCGCGCGGCAGCGGCCGCGGATAGGCGAAGCTCTCGAGTTCGCCGTCGGCGCGGCCGCCGGCGGGACCGAGCGTCAACACGACCTTGTCGTCGCCGACCGCGACGATCCAGAACGGATCGTGGCCGATAGCGTTGTAGCGGACGTTTTTCACTGCTGCGAACGGCGCGGGGCCGTTGGCCGCGCAGCCGGCAAGCGCGGCCAGGCCGAGAATGAGGAGTGGCTTCATGAGCGCGAGCTTTCGCGGGAATGAAGCGGGAGGGCAAGCCCCCGCGCGCGGCTTCATTTGATATGCAGCATGCAGATCAGGGTGAACAGCCGCCGGGCCGTGTCGAAGTCCATGTCGATCCGGTCTTCGAGGCATTCCTGGAGGAGTTCGGCGGCCTCGTTGTGGATCGCGCGCCGCGCCATGTCGACGGTCTCGATGCCGTGCGGCGAATCCGACCGCACCGCCTTGAAGTAGGAATCGCAGATCGCGAAATAGTCGCGGATCGGGCGGCGGAAACGGGCGAGGCCGAGCCGGATCGTCTCCAGCGGCGCGCCCTGCTGGTCCCTGAGGTCGATGGCGAGCCGGTTGTCCTCGACCCGCAGCATGATCCTGAAGGGCCCCTCATGGCCGGTGGGCGCGAAATGATTGGCCTCGAGCAGGTCGAAGATCGCGATCTTCCGCTCCTGCTCCACGTCGGCGTTGCGCCACAGGATCGTGCGGTCGTCCAGCTCGATGTCGATGATGCGCGGCTCGCCCATGAAAGCTTGTTAGCGGGTGCAGCAAGGCTTATCCACACCCTATCCCCAGACTTAATGTGCCTTGAGGCCGCCCGCCGAACGGGCGACAAGGCGTTATGTTGAATCCCCTTACGTTGATCGAGACCCCGGCTGCCGATGCCGCAGCGGCCCTTCCGCAGAATGTGGAGGCCGAGGCCGCCCTGCTCGGTGCGTTGATGATCGACAACCGGCTGGCCGAAGACATTCAGATGAAGCTGCGGCCGGACCATTTCTACGAGCCGCTACACGCCCGCATCTACGAGAACATCCTGAAGCTCATCGACCGCAACATGATCGCGAGCCCGGTCACGCTGCGCCCCCTGTTCGAGCAGGACGAGGAGATGAAGGAGCTCGGCGGCCCGGCCTATCTCGCCCAGCTCACCGGCGGCGGCGCCGCGATCATCGGCGCCCGCGATTTTGCCGAGCAGATTTACGAGCTCGCTCTGCTGCGCGCCCTGATCGGCGTCGGCCGCGAGATGGTCGAGCAGGCACTCGACACCAGCGAGGAGGTCAATCCGCTCGCCCAGATCGAGGCCGCGGAGAGCGCGCTCTACCGCGTCGCCGAGGAAGGCGGCGGTGAGGGCTCAGTCAAGAGCTTCGCCCAGGCGACGAAGCTCGCCGTGCAGCTCGCCGAAAAGGCGCTCAACACCGGCGGCGGCCTCTCCGGCCTCACCACCGGCCTCGAAAGCTTCAACGCCCGCACCGGCGGTCTCCACCATTCGGACCTTCTGATCCTCGCCGGCCGCCCCGGCATGGGCAAGACCTCGCTCGCCACCAACATCGCCTACAACACGGCGTCGCGCTACATCCGCGACCTCGAGGATGGGCTCGAGCCGTCCAAGTCGGTGGGAGCGCCGGTCGCCTTCTTCAGCCTCGAAATGTCGGCCGACCAGCTCGCCACCCGCATTCTCGCCGAAGCCTCCGGGATCAGCGGCGAGAGCCTGCGCATGGGCAAGATCAGCCAGCAGGATTTCCGCAACCTCGCCCGCGCCGCGGCCGAGCTCGAGAACCTTCCGCTCTATATCGACGACACGCCCGGCCTCACCATAGCCGCCCTGCGCACCCGCGCCCGCCGGCTGAAGCGCCAGCGCGACATCGGCTTCATCGTGGTAGACTATCTCCAGTTGCTGCAGGGCTCGGGCAAGGGGGGCCAGGACAATCGCGTCCAGGAAATTTCGGAGATTTCGCGAGGTTTGAAGACGCTCGCCAAGGAACTGAACGTGCCGGTGATGGCGCTCTCGCAGCTCAGCCGTCAGGTCGAGAGCCGCGAGAACAAGCGCCCGCAGCTCTCCGACCTTCGCGAATCCGGCTCGATCGAGCAGGACGCCGACATCGTCCTGTTCGTCTATCGCGAGGAATATTACATCAATTTCGCCAAGCCCAAGGAGGCTTCGGCCGATGCCGGGGACGACGCCTCGACGATCGCCGCCTTCGACGAATGGCAGCGCGCGATGGGCGAGGCGCACGGCAAGGCCGAACTGATCATCGCCAAGCAGCGCCACGGCGCCACCGGCACCGTGACGTTGAAGTTCGACGCCAAGATCACCCGCTTCTCGGACCTGATCGAGGATCACTATCTGCCGGAAGTGCGCGGCGGCTGATCAGACGATCGGCGTGCTCGCGCTGGCGGCGTCGCGCAGGCCGACGCCGATCGACGCCCGTGCCGTCTCCGCCTCGGAGCTGGTTACCGGATAGGCGCAATAATCGGCGGCATAATAAGCGCTCGGGCGGTGGTTGCCGCTGACACCGACGCCGCCGAACGGCGCGTTCGACGGGGCGCCGTTGGTGGGCTTGTTCCAATTGACGACGCCCGACCGGATGTTGGCCCAGAAGCGATCGTAAAGCTCCGGGCTGCCGCCCACCAGGGAGGCAGCGAGGCCGTAGCGGGTCGCATTGGCCTCGGCCAATGCGGCGTCGAAATCGGGCACGCGGATCACCTGCAGCACGGGGCCGAACAATTCGGCGTCGGGCCGCTGGCTCACGTCGGTGACGTCGATCACCGCCGGGGTGAGGAACGGCCGGTCGTCGTACGGGCGATCGAGATGCTTCAGCGGCCTGCCGCCCTTCATCATCAGGTCGAGGAAGGCCTCCTGGAGCTGATCGGCGGCCTGGTTGTCGATCACCGGGCCCATGAACGGCGCCGGACTGGCGTGCGGCTGGTCGACGATCAGGCGCTCGGCGAGCTTGACGATCGTGCCGACCAGTTCCTCGTGCGCGCCGTCCTTGACGATCAGCCGCCGCGCTGCAGTGCAGCGCTGGCCGGCGCTCATGAAAGCAGATTGGACTGCGATCGTCGCGGCCGCGTGCACGTCGGGCGCGTCCCACACGACCAGGGGATTGTTGCCGCCGAGCTCGAGCGCGAGGATCTTCTCCGGCGTCTCGGAAAACTGGCGGTGCAGCGACAGGCCCGCCCGGGCAGACCCGGTGAAGAGCAGGCCGTCGAGCCCGGGATGGCCGGCGAGCGCGCGGCCGGTGTCGGGCCCGCCCTGCAGGCAGCGCAGCACGCCTTCGGGCACGCCCGCCTCGTGGAACAGCTTGACCAGCATCTCGCCCACGGCCGGCGTCTTCTCCGATGGCTTGAACACCACCGCATTGCCGGCGAGCAGGGCCGGAACGATATGGCCGTTGGGCAGGTGGGCCGGGAAATTATACGGCCCCAATACCGCCAGCACGCCGTGCGGCTTGTGCCGGACCGCGACCCGCGCGCCGAGCGCGCCTTCCAGCCTCCGCTGCGACGTGCGTTCGGAATAAGCGGCGATCGAGATGTCCACCTTGTTGATCACCGAATCGACCTCGGTGCCGGCTTCCCATAGAGGCTTGCCCGTTTCGCGTGCGATCAGATCCGCGAACTTGTCCTTGTTCTGGCGGACGACGTTGGCGAAGCGGCGCAGCGTCTCGGATCGCACCGCAAGCGGCCGCGACGCCCACCCTGCCCAGGCCGCGCGCGCTGCGGTCACCTCGGCGTCGGCATCGCCGATGGCGCCGGTCCAGAGCGCGGCGCCGGTGGCCGGTTCGGTCGAGGTCAGCATGTCGCTCATCTGGTTCCCAATCTCCTGGGCCGCAGCCCCAACATGTTTGATCGACGCGGTCAAGAGACGCCCCCCATCGCTTCGCCCATACGGCGCACCGCCTTGATTTTCGCCTCGAACTGGGACCAGTCGTCGGCCTCGTCGATCCGCGACCAGATCGCCTCGACCTCGTCGATATGCATCGAGCAAGGGCCCTCGTCCGACCAGTAAGGGTGGTCGAGCGGGCCGGTCGGCTCGAACTGCTCGATCCGCTCGCGAAAGGGCGTGAAGCCGTCCGAGCCATATTCGATGTCGGCGGGGGAGGGGCCGCGCCGCCGGCCGCCGCGCCAGTCGAAGAAGAAGCGGTCGATCTCGACCGTCTTCTGCGCCAGCCCGGTCTCGAGCGCGACCAGCAGGTCGCTGTCGGCATCGGTCCCGGTCGGGCGGATACCGAGCCGCGCAAAGACGGTCTCGACGAGCCGCTCCTGGAATATCGTCGGGAACGCCTCCAGCGCCGGCGTCAACACCTCCGCCTCGGCCACGGTGCGCAACGCCGCGGCGAGCTGAACGACGTCCCAGTGGATCGCCTCGGGCTGCCGGCCGAACGCATAGAGCCCGGCATGGTCGAAATAGGCGGCGGTGAAATGGCCGTCCCAAAAGGGCGTCCATCGCCATGGCCCGTAATCGAAGCTCTGCGCCGTGATTGCGATATTGTCGCTGTTGAGCACGCCGTGGACGAAACCGGCGGCGATGTACGAGGCCGCCAGGCCCGCCGCCGCCTCGGCCACCCGCGCCAGCAGCCGGGCGGGCCCGTCCTCACGAGCCGGCTCGCCATAATAATGGTCGAGGCAATAATCGACGAGCCGGCGGATATTGTCCGTGTCTCCGAAATAAGCGAGCCGCTGGAAGGTGCCGATGCGGATATGGCTGTGCTGCAGGCGCACCAGCACGGCCGAGCGGGTAGGGGAGGGCTCGTCGCCCCGCTCCAGCGCCTCGCCGGTCTCGATCAGCGAGAAGGTCTTGCTGGTCTCGACGCCCAGCGCCTCCAGCATCTCGGTCGCCAGCACCTCGCGCACGCCGCCCTTCAGCGTCAGCCGGCCGTCGCCGAAGCGGCTGTACGGGGTCTGGCCCGATCCCTTGGTGCCGAGGTCGATCAGGCGATCGGCATTGTCGCGCAGTTGCGCGAACAGGAAGCCGCGGCCATCGCCGATATCGGGGTTGTACACGCGGAACTGGTGGCCGTGATAGCGCAGCGCCAGCGGCTCGGGGAGGTTGTCGGGCAGTCGCTCGAAGCGCGCGAAATGGCGAATCCACTCGTCGTCGCCGAGCGCCGCCAACCCAACGGCTTCGGCCCAGCGATCGTTGCGGAAACGGAGGATCGCCTGCGGGAAATCGGCGGGACGGACCGGGTCGTAGAAAGCGTCGCCGAGCGAAAGAATGGCTTTCTCCGGGCGATACGGGCTGGCTTGCGGGCTTTGCATCATCAGTCGATATGGGAGGGGAATATAAGGGAAGCTAGCATGGCATCATGGTCCGATGGTTACTGGTGGTCGAATGACGGGCTGCGGCTCCATTATCGCGACTATCCAGGGCCGTCGGACCGCCCGCCGATCCTGTGCATTCCTGGCCTGACCCGTAACGCGCGCGACTTCGAAGCGGTTGCGGAGCGGCTTTCCCCGGACTGGCGCGTGATCTGCGTCGAGCTGCGGGGCCGCGGCGAGAGCGGTTTTGCCAAGGACGTGATGACCTATATGCCGGTCACCTACGTCCAGGATCTGGAGACCTTGCTGCGCGAGCTGGAGCTGCCCCGCTTCGTCGCCTTCGGCACCTCGCTCGGCGGGCTTCTCACCATGCTCCTCTCCACGGCCCATCCCGATCGGATCGCCGGCGCGATGATCAACGATGTCGGCGCGACGCTCGACGAGCGCGGGCTCGACCGTATTCGCTCCTATGTCGGCCGTTCGCAGACCTGGCCGACGTGGCTGCACGCGGCGCGCTGGTTCAGCGAGTTCCAGCGCGACGTCTATCCGCGCTGGAACCTCGAGGACTGGCTCGCCCAGGCCAAGCGCCTGTGCCGGCTGACGACGGGGGGGCGCATCGTATTCGATTACGACATGCGCATCGCCGAGCCGTTCAAGGTGCCGAACGGCGTCACCGGCTTCGACGCCTGGCAGGCGCTCCGCGGACTCGTCGACGTGCCCTCTTTGCTCCTACGCGGCGAATTGTCCGACCTGCTCTCGGTCGAGACGGTGGCGCGGATGCAGGAAGAGCTGCCGCTGATGGAGGCCGTCACGATTCCCAATGTCGGCCATACCCCGATCCTTACCGAGCCGGAGAGTGTCGCCGCGATCGACCGCCTGCTCGCCCGCATCCAGGCATGATAGGAGAGATGATGAAGACCTTGGCCCTGGCCGCCGCTTTGCTCGCCGGCGTTGCGACGATTGTTCCCGCGGCGGCCCCCGCGCAGCCCGCCGCCGCCACCGCCCAGGCTTCGGCCGACGCCCGTCTGAAGGCGCTGTACGACGCGGAATGGGCGTGGCGGCAGAAGGAGTTCGGCGAGCGGGAGGCCGAGGACGGATCAAGCGAGGCGGCCGATTACCTGCCTCGGGTCGACGCCCCCAATCAGCAGCGCCGCGTCGAATATTGGCGCAAGACCCTGGCCGAGCTCGATCGCATCCCGTTCGACCAGCACTCGCCCGAGGAGAAGATCAACGCGGCCGTCTTCCGCACCAGCCTGGAGGCCTTCGTCGCCAACGGCCGTTTCCGGAGCTGGGAGATGTCGTTCAATGCCGACAGCAGTTTCTGGTCCTATCTGGCGCCGCGCCAGGGCTATCGCACCGCCGACGAATATCGGCGCTACATCGCCCGCATGCGCGATATCCCACGCTATTTCGACGAGCAGATCGTCAATTTGCGCGCCGGGCTGAAGCGCGGCTTCAGCGTGCCTCGCGCGACGCTCGAGGGGCGAGACGCATCGATCGCGACCTTCGCGACGGCCGATCTCGCCAAAAACCCGTTCCACACGGCGTTCGCGCAGATGCCGCAGTCGATCCCGGCGGCCGAACAGGCCGCGCTCCGCGCTGAGGGCGAGACGGCGATCCGCGAAGCCGTGATCCCGGCCTACGGCAAGCTGCTCGCCTTCATGCGCAACGAATATATGCCTAAGGCGCGTACCACGCTCGCCGCGCACGACATGCCGGACGGCAAGGCCTTCTACGCCTCGCAGATCAAGGAATATACGACGCTCGATCTCACCGCGGACCAGATCCACGACATCGGCCTCAAGGAGGTGGCGCGGATCCAGGCCGAGATGCAGCAGGTCATGCGCGAGAGCGGCTTCAAGGGCAGCTTCCCCGAGTTCCTGACCTTCCTCAAGACCGATCCGCAATTCTACGCGAAGACGCCCGACGAACTGATGGGCTTCTCATCTTACGCGGCCAAGCGCGTCGACGGGAAACTGAAGGATTATTTCAGCTTCCTGCCCCGCTACCGCTTCACCATCATCCCGGTCCCGGACGCGATCGCGCCTTTCTACACCGCCGGCCGCGGCGGCCTCGGTGCGTGCCAGATGAACACCTACAATCTGCCGTCGCGCCCGCTCTACCAGATCACCGCGCTCACGCTCCACGAATGCGCGCCCGGCCACAGCTTCCAGGCCGCGCTCGCGCTCGAGCAGCCGGCCCGCCCCGCTTTCCGGCGCGAGACCTATTTCTCGGGCTACGGCGAGGGCTGGGGCCTCTATACCGAGCATCTCGGCGTCGAGATGGGCATCTACCGCACGCCCTACGATCATTTCGGCCGCCTCTCCTACGAGATGTGGCGCGCCGCCCGGCTCGTCATCGATACCGGCATCCATTCGCGCGGCTGGAGCCGCCGGCAGGCGATTGACTATCTCGCCGGCCACACCGCCTTGTCGCTGCACGAGGTAACGACCGAGGTCGACCGCTACATCAGCTGGCCCGGCCAGGCGCTCGCCTACAAGCTTGGCGAGATGACGATCCGCCGCCTCCGCGCCGAGGCGGAAGCCGCGCTCGGGCCGAAGTTCGACGTCCGCTATTTCCACGATGCGGTGCTGGAGACCGGCTCGGTGCCGTTGCCGGTGCTCGAACAGCGCATCCGCGCCTTTATAGCCGCCGGCGGGGTCAATCCGCACAAGGATGCGCCCAAGGGTTGAGCGCCGGGCTCAGCCGCCCAGCTGGTCGGCCACCGCCCGGAAGGTGCCGGCGAGACTGCCGTGGACGGTGACCGCCACGGCGGAGGCGGCCACCGCGCCGGCCGCGACGAGAAAGCCGAATTGCAGCGCCGTCGCCAGGCGCCGGCTGCGGTCGAGGCTGTGCTGGACGTTGGCGGGGGCGGCCCGCGCGCCCGGCAGCCGCGGCCTTTCCGCCGCGACCAACGAGGCTTTCGCCCCGCTTCTCACCGCGCCCATGTCGATCTGCTCGCGCGTCGCCACGCCGAAGCGGCGGTCTTTCGCCCAGATGACTTGGCCGGCGATCGACTGGCCGTTGAGCAGGATCTCGACATAGGAGCGCTGCGCCGGCGCGTGGTCCGCCTGGACCAGCATGCCCCGCGCCGAGACGTCGCGAATGCACACGTCCATCTGCGGCCCGCCGGCACGCATCCGCGCCCGGATCAGCACCTTCTGCCGCGGTGCGCGGTGGACCATTCCCCCCTTGGTCTGCATCCTGGACTTTCAACTGACCGAAGTTGCCAGCTTGGCGACTGAGGTCTTGAAGACCGGTTAGCGGCCGATGCGGGGAGACCGTAGGCGCCAAAGAAGAAGGGCCGGAGCTTGCGCCCCGGCCCTTCTCATTTCGTTAGGCGCGGTCCGCTCAGGCGTTCGCGAGTTCGGCCGTGTCGACCTTGACGCCCGGGCCCATCGAGGAGGACAGGGCCACCTTCTTGACGTACTTGCCCTTGGCGCCGGCCGGCTTGGCCTTGACGATCGCGTCGACGAACGCGTCGAAATTCTTGCGCAGGTCGGCTTCGGAGAAGCTCGCCTTGCCGATGCCGGAGTGGATGATGCCGGCCTTCTCGACGCGGAACTCGACCTGGCCGCCCTTGGCCGCCTTGACGGCTTCGGCGACGTTCGGGGTGACGGTGCCGAGCTTCGGGTTCGGCATCAGGCCCTTGGGGCCGAGCACCTTGCCGAGGCGGCCGACGATGCCCATCATGTCGGGCGTCGCGATCACGCGGTCGAAATCGATATTGCCGGCCTGGATCGATTCCATCAGATCCTCTGCGCCGACGACTTCCGCACCCGCGGCGGTCGCCTGCTCGGCCTTGTCGCCGCGAGCGAACACGGCGACGCGGACGTCCTTGCCGGTTCCTGCCGGCAACGTCACGACGCCGCGGACCATCTGGTCGGCGTGGCGCGGATCGACGCCGAGATTGATCGCGACCTCGACCGTTTCGTCGAACTTCGCGGTCGCATTGGCCTTGATCGTGCTGATCGCCTCATCGACGCCGTGCAATTTCTCGCGGTCGATCGTCTGGGCGAGGGCCTTGGCCTTCTTGCTGAGCTTTGCCATGTCCTTAGCCCTCCACCACTTCGAGGCCCATCGCGCGGGCCGAGCCTTCGATGATGCGGGTCGCCGCGTCGATGTCGGTCGCGTTCAGATCCTTCATCTTGATGTTCGCGATCTCGGTGAGCTGCGAGCGCTTGATCTTGGCCGCGATCACCTTGCCCGGCTCCTTCGAGCCCGACTTCAGGCCCACGGCCTTCTTGATGAGGAAGGTCGCCGGCGGCGTCTTGGTCTCGAACGAGAAGGACCGGTCGGCATAGACGGTGATGATGGTCGGGATCGGCATCGCCTTTTCAAGGTCGCCGGTGGCGGCGTTGAAGGCCTTGCAGAATTCCATGATGTTGACGCCGCGCTGGCCCAAAGCGGGGCCGATCGGCGGCGACGGATTGGCGGCGCCCGCGGGCACCTGGAGCTTGATATAGCCCGTAATCTTCTTAGCCATGTGTCTCACTCTGTAGATCGGGCAAAAGGGGTACTATTGCCCGGGTTCAAGTTTAGCGGTCCAAGCGCCCCGGACGGATCCGGGGCTCCCGCAAATTCCAATGCTGGTGCGCTGGAAGCGGCGCCCTTAGCGCAAGCGCGGGGCGGATGCAAATGCGGGGCGGCTCACGGGAGAGCTTAAGCGGGGGAGCGACGTCACGGGCGGCCGTGACGTCGGACGAGTTCAGGCGTGTTGCGGCGCGCCTGCCTCGCCGGCCGCGGCTGCGCCGACTCCGGGCGCTGCTCGCGCGGCGCTTGCGCCGGGCTCGCTGCGTCCGGGCGGCTGGCCGTTCACCCTACTGCAATCCTCGCCTCTCCATCCGTTCCTGCCCGGGCGCGTCGTCTTGCCCCGGGGCTTTTCAGGAAGGACAGACATGAAGCTTCATCCCATCGCCGCCGCCGCGCTTTCGGCCGGCGCGCTTGCCGCCGCTCCGGCCGCCGCCGCCGATTTCTCCGGCCTGCGCGTCGAGGCCTATGGCAGCCGCGACGCCGCCTCGGTCAAGGGCGATTTCAATTCGGGAACTTCCGTGTTCGACCGCGACGCCGAGGATTTCGCGTTCGGCGGCGAGGCCGGCTACGACCTCCAGCTCGGCAACGTCCTGGTCGGCGCCTATGCCGGCATCGACCTGCCCAGGAACGAGACCTGCGGCACGCTCGCCGGCAACGACGAGCTCTGCTTCGAGGGCAAGCGCAACTACACGCTCGGCGCGCGGCTCGGCGTCCCGCTCGGCAGCCGCCTGCTCGTCTACGGCAAGGCCGGCCTCTCCAACGGCAGCTTCAAGGCCGCCTATCGCGACTTCCAGGACCAGGCCAACGACTTCACCGGCACCGACGATGTCGGCGGCTGGCACGTCGGCGGCGGCGCCGAATTCGCGGTCGCCGGTCCGCTCTACCTCAAGGCGGAATATCTGCGCACCGCGTACAACGAGACCGCCGAGGGCGGCGACGTCAAGCGCAACCAGGTGAAGCTCGGCGCCGGGCTTCGGTTCTGACGGGGGAGGGCCGGGACGGTGGGTCCCGGCCCTTTTGACCGCATAGAATATCAGATGTTTCCCTCTTGTTCCACAGCTGGGAAGCTGTATGACAGTTTGTCAGAAACCGACCCAGGGAGAGGCCGTCACATGACTTCGCAGCCGAGAACCGAATTTACGAAGCTGCGGCAAAAGGCGGGCCTGTCGCTTGATGAAGCCGCGATACTCGCTCAGGTCTCCGAGCGGCAAGTGCGTAGGTACGAAGACGTGGGCGAGAGCGGCTGCGATCCGTCCCCCTTGGTCCTCGACGTTATGCGGCGCGCAGCGGCTATTTGGACGCGTCCCGAGCAGGAGCCAGCATTCACGTTCATAGATCTGTTTGCCGGTATTGGCGGGTTGCGAACGCCGTTCCAGGAAATTGGCGGCAAATGTATCTTCACCGCAGAGTGGGATCGCTTCTCGCGCCAGACTTACTCGGCAAATTTTCACGATGACCCTTTCGAGCACGAGTTCGCCGAGGATGTACGGCCGTACGCAAAAGATCCTTCGCGCGTGCCGGCGCATGACGTGTTGCTAGCGGGGTTTCCCTGCCAGCCGTTCTCGATCGCTGGAGTATCGAAAAAGAACGCGCTGGGACGCCCTCACGGCTTCCTCTGCGATACGCAGGGGACGCTGTTTTACGATCTCGCCAATATACTGGCTCATCACCGTCCGGCCGCCTTTCTTCTGGAGAACGTCAAAAACCTGGAAAGTCATGATGGTGGTCGAACCTTCGCGACAATTATGCACGTCCTCGAGGAGGAGCTCGGATATCACGTGCAGTATCGTGTGATCAGCTCGCATCCATGGGTGCCGCAGCGGCGCGAACGAATTTTTATTGTGGGTTTCCGTGACCGAACCAGCTTCGATTTTGACACGCTGGAAGTACCCGAAGGGCGTCAGCCGGTACTAGGGGATATACTGGAAGGATCTCCCCCGGAGAAGTACACGCTAACCCAACATCTTTGGACCTATCTTCAAAACTACAAGGCGAAGCACCAGAAGGCGGGTAATGGCTTTGGCTATTCCGTCTTCGGCCCAAATGACGTGACGCGGACGCTGTCAGCGCGGTATTACAAGGATGGATCGGAGGTTCTCGTCTTGCAACCGGGTGGGAGACCTCGCAGGCTCACGCCCCGAGAATGCGCAAGATTGATGGGATTCGACGAGCCGCAGGGTTCGAGCTTCCGGATTCCTGTCTCGGACACGCAGGCTTATCGCCAGTTTGGCAATGCAGTCGTCGTTCCGGTGGTGCGTGCTGTAGCAAGGCTTATGTCGCCGCACCTCGCGGCGGAGGCGGCGCCTACAGTTGAGGAAACCGAACCGCCAAGGGAACTGATCGCCGTCCGTGGTTGACGTGGTTTCTCCGGCCGTCCGAAGCCGGATGATGTCTGGAATTCGGAATAAAAACACTGCTCCGGAAATTCTGCTTCGTCGCGGTCTGCACGGGCGTGGATTTAGGTTTCGTCTACACGTCAACGGACTCCCGGGAAAGCCTGACATCGTCTTTCCAAAGTATCGCGCAGTCTTGTTTGCCCATGGGTGCTTTTGGCATCAGCATGACTGCCACCTCTTCAAATGGCCGAAAAGCCGCGAGGAGTTCTGGCGAGATAAAATTAGGCAGAACAGAGTTCGAGATATCGCTTTGGTGGAGGCGCTTCGGGCATCTGGCTGGCGTATAGGTATCGTGTGGGAGTGTGCGCTGAAGGGGCGAACCCGATTGCCTCTGGCGGAAGTGCTGGACAGATGCGAAGCATGGCTTTGCTCGAATGACACCGCTCTGGAGATCGCAGGAAATGAGGTGCGGTTACCTGTCTGAGTACTTCGAAGGCGTTGCAGTCAAAAAGCTATCACGCGTCGATGCAACACCGCAGTCCAATCAACATGAAATTGGTACGACGCGTGCCATGAGGCGCTTCCTTGGGGAAGAGAAGAAAACTTTCGCCGTGGTCTATCTGTGGTTGGGTAGTGAACAGGAGAGCTTTTCCGAGGAGGGAACGGCGACACTCTACGACACGAGAGAGCAACAGGAACACCGCGGACCTGAATGGCGCCTCTACTACCCCTCCAACCCCGTGACAGACGTCATGACCGAAGGCGAAACGCTATTTCTAGCGAAGCGTACCGATGGCACCCTTCTGTTCGTAGTCGCTCCCGCAGGGAGCACCATTCAGAACCAGTTGCTCTGGCTCTTCGGATTTGAGACTCAGCCGGAGTTAGGATTCGATGCACACCAGATCGAGGGCAGCGAGGACGCCGAGCTGGATTTTGCGGCTCGACTGATACTGGATGAACTCGGCATTGAGTTTGAAGATCCTAGAGCCAACACTCTCGACTCGATCATCGAGCGGTTTGGGGGTGCCTTTCCAAAAACTCGAGAATTTTCGGACTTGGCAAGGCTTACGCTACCTCACGTCAGCGCGGTTGATGACCCTGACAGTGCCCTCATTGCTTGGCTCAACCATGAAGAAGCGCTCTTTCGCCGGCTGGAAAGGCGGATAGTGGCAGCGCGCCTCGCCTCCGGTTTCGGCCCGGAGCCGAACGTCGATGTTGAGGGTTTCATCCATTTCTCACTGCAAGTTCAAAACCGCAGAAAGTCGCGGATGGGAAGAGCCTTTGAGAATCACCTTGAAGCTGTTTTCCGGGCGCACGAACTCACGTTTGAGACGCAGGTTGTCACAGAGCAGAGGAATACCGCTGACTTTTTGTTCCCCGGTTCGGCTGAATACCATGACCAATCCTATCCCACTGATCGATTAACCATGCTGGCCGCTAAATCGACCTGCAAGGAAAGGTGGCGTCAAGTTCTCCCGGAGGCCCGGCGTATATGGCCAAAACACTTGATTACTCTTGAGCCAGCGATCTCCGTTGCCCAGACAGACCAGATGAAAGACGAGAGAGTGGTGCTGGTCGTGCCGCGACCTATTCAGGATAGTTACAAACCTGAACAACGCGATGCGTTGTGGAGTGTGAACGATGTCATCGAATTGGTGAGGATGCGGACCGCCGCGCCAGCAGAGAAACTGACGGAATTCTTGAAATCGATCGATCTGCGTGGTTTGAACCTTACCCGCGAGAAGAATGCCGGGCGGCACTCGGATATCTAGGATACGGGCGCGACTACGCCGCGGCGGCGTGGCAACTGAAGGCGCGTCACGGGCAGCCGTGACGTCGGACGAGTTCGCGAGACTTGGGCTCTCGCGCCTCGCCGGCCGGTCTGCGCCGACTCCCGGCGCTGCTCGCGCGGCGCTATGCGCCGGGCGCGCTGCGCCTGGGCGGGTGGACTGGGACAGGACGTCACGGGCGGCCGTGACGTCGGACGAGTTCAGGCGCGTTGCGGTGCGCGCCTGCCTCGCCGGCCGGTCTGCGCCGACTCCCGGCGCTGCTCGCGCGTCGCGGCGCGTCGGGCTCGCTGCGCCGGGGCGGCTGGACTTGACCAATAAGGACTTTGCATGAGAACATAGCGGGAACACGGAGTCCGTGCGAATGCCTCGTCCCTTCACCCGCGCCCAGGCGCTCGAGAATGCGCGCTTTCTCGAAATGTTGGCCGAGACCGGCAATGCCCGGCTGGCCGCGCGGGCGGTGCGGCGGGCGCATGCGACGATGCACGAGCGGCGGGGGAAATGCGCCGGCTTCGCCTTGCACTGGGACGCGGATTTGGTGATGGCCGATGCGCGGATTCATCGCGCGCGGGCCTCGGCAGGCCCAGGCCCTTCGACAGGCTCAGGCCCTTCGACAGGCTCAGGACCGGGCGGGACTCCATTGCGGACGCAGGGCGGCGAGCCGGTGGTGGTGCGGACGCGGGGCGGGCGGCTGCAGATCCGGCCGGCGCACAAGGGCAAGCTCACCAAAAGGTGCGAGCAGGCCTTCTTCGCTGCGCTCGCCGCCACCGCCAATATCCGGCTGTCGGCCGCCGCCACGGGCGCCTCGGCACGGGCCTTCTACCGCCGCCGCGAGAAGAACCGCGCCTTTGCGCGCGAGATGCGGCTCGCGCTCAGGACCGGCTTCGAACGGGTCGAGGCGGCGGCTTTGATGGCAGGCCTGCCGGAAAGCTATGCCGACGATGCCTGGCGCCACAACGCGCCGCTGCCGATCCCGGCGATGACCCCGAGCCAGGCGCTGCAACTGCTCTGCCTGCACGACAAGAGCGTCTACCAGGGCTGGGAGAAGCCCCACCGCCGCCAGCGCCGCGGCGAATCGGAAGAGACTTATACCGAGCGGCTGCGCGCGATGCGGATGGTCGAGGAGCGCCACAAGGCCGAGGACGAAGCGGTGGCGCGCGCGGCGCGGGAAGAGAGGACGGAAGCGGAGCAAGGCGGGGGCGTGCCGGTGCTGCCGGCGCTCGACCAGGTCACCGGCTGGAGCCGCGCCCAGGGCAAGCCGCCGCACGACCCGGAGGTCGCCTTGTTCGGCGGCTGGCGGATCGAGCATATGAAGAAGAGCAGGGGCCCCTGAATATCCTCCCCGCGAAAGCGAGGGGAGGATAGGCGGCTTCATTCCAGTCACTTAGGTCCCGATTTGCGTCCCAAGCGGGGACGGCGCTTTGCGGGCGGTTGCGGGCGCGGGCGAGAGGCGTAGAAATGCTCGGCCGCCCCGATCGGCGGGCGGTTCGGAATGAGGAGAATGACGATGCGTCTGCTCGCAATGGAAGAACTCGTTCACGTGTCGGGCGCCGGCGGCAAATGCTGCAAGCCGCCCAAGTGCAAGGAAAAGGGCAATAACGGCTACGGCAATGGCGGCCATGACGGCGTCCCCGGCAATTCCGGCAAGCAGGATTACAGCCGCTAAGCCCGAGCGGGGCGGGGGGCGGCGCCCGCGGCGCGGGACTGCCGAACGAAAAGGGCCGGGGCGGCAATGCCCCGGCCTTTTTTGCGCTATGACGACGGCTTTGCCCCGCGGCGTCAGCCGGGCTCGCGGGTCCTGAGCAGGATCCAGGGCACGCGGTCGCCGGCGAACGCGCCGCGATGCTGGGGATCGAAGAAAGGCGGCAGATGGTCGCCGACGATCAGGATGTCGGCAGGCGGGAAATCCTTGGCGACGATCTCCTGCTCCAGCGCCGCGCCGGTCTGGTCGATGAGCGCGAACAGGCGGCAGACCATCGGCAGCTGGCGGCCGAGGTCGCGGTCGAAGCGGTCGCAATCGTCGGTGCCGAGCCGGGCGTGGGCCATGACCGGCAAATGCGAATTGACCGTCAGCCAGTAGAGGAATTGCGGCCGGCGCGCCTCCTTGAGGGCGAGCGCCATCTGGCGCGGGACGTCGCGGTCGCAGGCGCCGGTGAATACGCCCGGGCAGGGCGCTGCGCCGCCGGCGAGCAATTCCGGAGCAAAGCGCATCTGCTGGAACCCGATTCCGGGGTACCAATGCGACCGGTCGAAGAAGGAGCCGTTGAAGCTGTGCCAGGCCTGCGTGCCGTAGCCGCGCGCCGCCAGCCGGGCCGGCAGGCATGTCGGATCGGACGCTTCCAGTATTTCGGCATAATCCGCCCAGCGGCCGCAGAGCTCGCGCATCTCGCCGCTGGTGGTGGAGCCGTAGAAAGGCGTGTCGCCGATGGCGATATCGTAGCGCGCGCGCGCCGCCGGCCGCGCGAACAGCGAGACGAGCCGGTCGCGCAGCTTGGGATCGGTCGGAAGCCCGAGCGATTCGACCATGACGACGACCATATGCCGCTTGCCGTCCGCCGCGGCGAGGAGGCCGCTGCGCGCAACCGCCGAGCCGAACGGCGCGCCCGGCTCGGGAATGCGCGTCCACGAGGTGCCGTTGCGCGCGACCATATGGGCGTCGACCGCCCCGACCAGGCAGGCGGCACCGGCCGCGGCGATCATCCAGCCGGCACCGGCGAGTTCGGTCGAGCGCCGCAGCCGGAACCACGCGGCCGCGGCGACGGCCGAGAGCGCGAGAGCGCCCACGACATATTCCGACGATGCGGCCGGGCTGAGCTCGGCGGCGAATTTCAGCGAATGGACCAGCGAAACGATGCTTAGATTGAACACGCTGCCGATATAATAAAGCGCCGCATAAGCAAGCGCCGCCACGAACCCGCAAAGTTTGAGAGGGAAGCGCGCGCGGTGCAGGACGACGCCGACCGCGGCGGTGACGAGCACCGCTCCCGACCGCGCCGGACCGCCGACCACCCAGCCCCAGGCGAAGACGACGTTGGGCAGGAAAACCCAGCACAGCAGCCAGTTCGCCAGCGAGCGCACCGGCGCGGGCCGGTCTATCGACCAGGGTTGATCCAGTGCAACGTACATTCAGCGCCCCCAGCCGGCATAGGTAAAGGCGCATGGTAAAAGCGCGGTTAAGCGTGCGCGGCGGAGGGGGGTGTTGCTGAAAAGAAAGAGGCCGCGCTTGCGCACCGGCCTCTTTGTATCTGGACCCGGCCTGCGCCGGGATGACGACCTTTAGCGGGCCGTTACTTCGACAATTCCACCTGCTCGAATTCGAGCTCGACGGGAGTGGCGCGGCCGAAGATCGAGACGCCGACCTTGACGCGGCCGCGGTCGAAATCGAGCTCCTCGACGATGCCGTTGAAGCTCGCGAACGGGCCTTCCAGCACCTTGACCTGGTCGCCGATCTCGTAATCGACGCTGACCTTGGTCTTGGGCGCGGCCTGGGCGGCCTCGTCCTTGGTGTTGAGGATGCGCGCGGCCTCGGCCTCGCTGATCGGCTGCGGCTTGCCGGAGGAGCCCAGGAAGCCGGTGACCTTGGGCGTGTTCTTGACGAGGTGGTAGACGTCGTCGTTCATCGCCAGCTTGGCGAGCACGTAGCCGGGGAAGAATTTGCGGTCCGAGGTGACCTTCTTGCCGCGGCGGACCTCGGTGATCTTCTCGGTCGGGACCTCGACGGCCTCGACGAGCTGCTCGAGGCCGAGCCGCTGCGCCTCGGTGACGATGGCGTCGCGGACCTTGTTCTCGAAGCCCGAATAAGCGTGGATGATGTACCAGCGAGACATAAATTCTGGGTTCCTTGCGCTTAGCTCAGCAGGCCGAGCAGCGCCTTGACGATCGCGCTGAACGCCGAATCGACGCCGAAGAAGAAGAGGCCGAGCAGGGTGGTCATGATCACCACCATGATCGCCGTGGTCATGGTTTCCTTGCGGGTCGGCCACACCACTTTCGCGGTCTCGGCGCGGACCTGCCGTAGAAATTCACCGGGACTGACCTTGGCCACTCTTCACCCTCTTCGTTCAACAGCAATGAGGCCAGGGCCGCGCATCGGCTCTCGCCGTCGCCGCCTGACCTCGCTCGGGACCTGGAGGCGAGACGCCGCCGGGCCGTGGTTCCGCGCCCGACTTAGGCGCGGACGCGCCGCCGGGCAAGAGCCTGTGCGCATCCTGGCAAGCGGGGAAAGCGTCTCCGCCGCGGCGCTGGCCCGGATCGGGGCGTCACGCTGCGGCGGAGGGATGGCAGGAGTGGAGGGACTCGAACCCACGGCCCTCGGTTTTGGAGACCGATGCTCTACCAACTGAGCTACACTCCTAGAGCCGCCGCCCCCTTACCCGCCGCTTTTCGGCGGCGCAAGGGGCGAGGCTCAGGCGGCGATATCGTAGGGCTGGATCTCGCCCGAGAGATATAGATTGCGGGCCTTGGCGCGCGACAATTTGCCCGAGCTGGTGCGCGGCAAAGTGCGCGGCGGCACGAGCTCGACGACGCAGTGCATGCCGGTGATGGCGCGGACGCGCTCGCGGATCTCGTCGCGCAACCGGCCGCGCTCCTCGGCGTCCGAGGTACGGCACTGGACCAGCACCGCCGGGGTCTCCTCGCCGCCGGGCGTGGTGATCGAGAAAGCGGCGATGTCGCCGGCCTTGAAACCCGGCAGTTGCTCGACCGCCCACTCGATGTCCTGGGGCCAGTGATTCTTGCCGTTGATGATGATCATGTCCTTGGCGCGGCCGACGATGTAGATGTAGCCGCCCGACATGTAGCCCATGTCGCCGGTGTCCAGCCAACCGTCGGCGTTGAGGCAGGCCTTGGTCGCCTCCTCGTCGCGGAAATAGGAATGCATGATCGAGGGGCCGCGGGCATAGACCTTGCCGATCGCGCGGTCGGGCAGGTCCTGGCCGTCGTCGTCGCGGATCGCGACTTCCATGTCGCGCACCGGCTTGCCGCAATTGACGATCGCGCGGTAGCGCTGCGGCCGCTCGCGGTCGGCGGGGCCGCCGCCGGACAGCAGCGTCTCCTCGACCAGCTCGACGACGATGCCTTCGCCCGGCGGCATGATCGAGACTGCCAAAGTCGCCTCGGCGAGGCCGTAGCTCGGCAGGAAGCTCGACGCCTGGAAGCCGGCCTCGGCGAAGGCGTCGACGAAGGCCTGCATCACGTCCGGGCGGATCATGTCGGCGCCGTTGCCGGCGATGCGCCAGCGCGACAGGTCGAAGCGCTCCGAAACCTTGCTTTGGCTGCCGATGCGGCGCGCGCAGATGTCATAGCCGAAGGTCGGCGAGTAGCTGAGCGTCGTGCCGGCATTGCGGCTGATGAGATCGAGCCAGGCGAGCGGGCGACGGGCGAAATCCTCGGTCTTCAGATAATCGGTCGAGACCTGGTTGGCGACCGGCGAGAGGAAACAGCCAACGAGGCCCATGTCGTGATACCAGGGCAGCCAGGAGATCACGCGGTCATCGTCCCCGATCCGCACCCCGTGGGCGTGGGCGGCAAGATTGTTCAGCAAGGCGTTGTGGGTCACCGCCACGCCATGCGGGAAGCGGGTCGAGCCGCTCGAATATTGGAGATAAGCGATATCGTCGGTGCCCGCCTGCGGAAGCGGGACGGGCACGGCCCTGCGCTCGGCGAAGCTCTCCCAGTCGATCCCTTCGACACCGACCGCCTGGGCGGCGGCACCCGCCATGGAGGTAAGTTCGGCCGGATAGAAGAGCAGGCTCGGATCGGAGCTTTTGAGCTGGACGCTGAGCTGGTCGATATAGGAATCCCGCCCGCCGAAGGAGGTTGGCAGCGGCAGCGGCACTGGCCAGGCGCCGGCATAGACGACGCCGAAGAAGAGGGCGGCGAAGTCGGCGCCCGTTTCGGCGATCAGCGCCACGCGGTCGCCCGGCTTCACGCCGTGGGCGACGAGCCGATAGGCTGCGGCAAGCGAATCCTCACGCAGTTCCTGATAGGAATAGGCGCGGGTCAGAACGCCGCGGGGATCGTGGAAATTCAGGCCGCGTTCGCCGCGCGCGGCATAATCCAGCGCCTCGCCGAGGGTTGCGAAGTCCGAGAAACGGCGTGGCAGGCGATCTTCCGTCGGCGTCGGCACGACGGTATCGTCGGCTGCGGGCTTGCGGAGCGTGGCTTCACCTTGATGGAGCACTGCGGGTACAATCCTTACTATCTCAGGCGCCGGACGTGCGCGGGCGCTCTCTGTTCGGCTCCCGTCTTACGGCACAAGGCGCGTTCATATTCTGGCCCGACTATGGCACAATCATGGCGCGTGACCACAGATCGACCAAAAAAGCCCCGTCCGCCGCTCGACGCCGAGGCGTTACAGCGGCTGGCCCTGCATTATGTCGGTCGCTACGCGACCAGCCGGGCCAAGCTCAAGTCCTATCTTGCCAGGAAGCTGAAGGAGCGCGGCTGGGACGGGGAGGGCGCAGCCCCCGTCGACAGCCTCGTCGAGCGGATGGCGGGCCTCGGCTATGTCGACGACGCCGCCTTCGCCATCGCCCGCGCCGGCTCTCTGCAGAGGCGCGGCTACGGCGCGCGGCGCGTCGGCCAAGCTTTGCGCGCGGCGGGCATTGCCGACGAGGATTCGGCCGAGGCAAGGGAACAGGTCCAAGATGGTGCGATGGCGGCTGCGCTTCGCTTCGCCCGCCGCAAGCGAATTGGGCCCTACGCCGAAAGTAATATGGACCATGGGGTCCGACAAAAGGCATTCGGGGCCATGATGAGGGCCGGGCACTCGCCAGAAGTTGCGCGCACCATACTTAACTTGTTGCCCGACGATATCCCGGATTGCGACATCCCTTAAAAATAACGGTAAAACGGTTCCCAAGCACGGCGAATGCGTGATACTCCTTACCTTAGCTTTGTAGTGGACCAGCCGTTAATGAAGTCGCGTGGGGACATGCTTGTAGAGGATCAAAGGGCCGATGTTTCGGGCGCCGAGGCTGCGCATCCGGTGGATGCTGCAGAGGACGGGCTGCTGAGGCTCACCGGCACCATGAAGTGGTTCGACGCGACGCGCGGCTTCGGCTTTCTCGTGAGCGAGCAGGTCGAAGGCGACATCCTCGTCCATTTCAGCGTGCTCAAGGAGCATGACCGGCGCAGTCTTCCCGAGGGCGCGATCGTCGAATGCCTCGTGGCCGAGCAGGAGCGCGGCCTCCAGGCGCGCAAGGTGCTCTCGATCGACCTCACCCATGCCGTCGTCCCCGAGGCGACCCGGGCCAAAGGCGCGTCCGGCGAGCGCGTCGACCCTTCGGCGCTGCTTGACCAGGCCGGCGATTTCGAGCCAGTCAAGGTGAAGTGGTTCAACCGCCTGAAGGGCTACGGCTTCCTCGTCCGCGAGGAAGGCGATTCGGAGGACATCTTCATCCACATGGAAACGGTGCGCAAAGGCGGGCTCGCCGACCTCACTCCCGACCAGCCGCTCCGCGCGCGTATCGCGGACGGGCGCAAGGGGCCGCTGGCGGTCGCGGTCGAACCGCGGTGATCCTTCGTCGCATGGTCATCGCGGTGGTGCTCGCCACCGCCGCCGCCGCGTGCAGCGCCGAGCCGCAGGCCGCGGTCGCGCAGTCCGATGCGGTCTCGCCGGCCGGGCTCGAGATCATCCCGCTCGAGATCCGCAGCGGCGCCAAGGTCCATCGCTTCCAGGTAGAGGTGGCGCGGACGCCCGAGGAGCAGGCGCAGGGCCTGATGTTCCGCGAATCGCTCGGGCCAAACCGCGGCATGGTCTTTCCGTTCGATCCGCCGCGCCCGGCCAGCTTCTGGATGAAGAACACATTGATCCCGCTCGACATGCTGTTCGTGCGCGCGGACGGCACGATCGCGCGCATCGCGGCCAACACGGTGCCGCATTCGCTCGATCCCGAAGGGGTACGCGAGCCGGTCGCGGCCGTGCTCGAGATTCCGGGCGGCCGCGCTGCTGAACTGGGGATCGACGAGCGTGCGCGCGTTAGCTGGACGGGCGGCCCGAGGCCGTGAGCCGGCCGCGGCAGGCTTCGCACGCTCTTCAACACTTGCGCCGCCCGGCCCTTCGAGGGTAGGCGAGCCGCCATGGGTCTCATGAAGAAGATTTTCACGTGGTGGGATGGTGCGACGATCGGCACCTCCCTGTGGAGCTGGCGCAACGGCGAGCGCGTGGGCACCGATTCGCTCGGCAACGTCTATTTTCGCTCGAAGAAGGGCGATCGGCGCTGGGTGATCTATAACGGCCCCAACGATTCCAGCCGCATCCCGCCCGAATGGTTCAGCTGGATGCACCGCCAGATCGACGGCCTGCCCGACGAGACGCTGCCGCCGGTCCCCAAATTCGCGAAGCCCGCCACCGGCAACCTCACCGGAACTCCGCAAGCCTACCGCCCGTCGGGCGCGCTGGAGCGCGGCGGCCAACGCCAGGCCGCGAGCGGCGACTATCAGGCCTGGACGCCCGAATAAGCATGCGCGGCCTCCTCCGCGATAATGCCCTCGAGGCCGTCGTCGGCCTGCTGGTCGTACTTCTCGCGGTCTGGTTCATCCTCTTCGCCTGGGGCCGCACCGGCGGCGGCATGCCCGACGCGATCCAGGTGAAGGCGCTGTTCCCCGCCGCGGGCGGGGTTTCGGTCGGGACCGACGTCCGCGTTGCCGGGCTCAAGATCGGCACGGTCGCGGCGCAGCGGCTCGATCCGCAAAGCTACCAGGCCGAACTGACGCTCGCGCTGGACCGCAATGTCCGGCTCCCGTCCGACAGCAGCGCCGCGATCACGGCCGAAGGGCTGCTCGGCGGCTCCTATATCGCCTTGCTTCCCGGCGGGTCCGAAACGCCGTTGAAGCACGGCGACGTCATCCTCGATACGCAGGGTTCGGTCGACATGATGGGCCTGATCGGTTCGGTCATCAATCGCAGCGGCGACGACGGCAAGGGCGCCGCGACCGAACCGGAGGGCCTCGGCACGATGGAAGAGGCACCGGCCCAGTGACGCGCAGATTGATGATCGCCTGCCTGATCGGCATGACCGCGCTTGCCGGCTGCAATCGCGACGACCTTCCCGCCGACCAGGGCAAGGCCAAGGCCGAGGCCGAGCCGGAGCCCGACACGGTCGATATCCCGCAGACGGTCACCGAGATCGCGCCGGGCACGACGCCGATGAAGGACCGGGTGGCGGTGATCGGCCTTTTGAACAAGCGCAACGGCATCTCGCGCGATTTGACGATGAAGCCGGGCCAGGCGCTGCGCGCCGGGGACGTCATCGTCCGCCTGCGCGCCTGCGAGACGACCGCGCCGTGGGAGGCGCAGCGGCTGACCGGCGCGTTCGTCCAGGTCGACGTGCGCAACCCGCAGGGCCAGTTCCAGCGCGTATTCTCGGGCTGGGTCTACAAGGAATCGCCGTCGCTCAACGTCGTCGAGCACGCCATCTACGACGTCTGGCCCAAGAGCTGCGCGATGACCCATCCGGAAGCCGCGCCGTCGGCGGTCCGCGCCGGGTCGGCGCCCAAGAGCCGGTCGAGCGCTCCGAATTCGGCGCCGGCGGCGCAGCCCGAAGCGGCGCCGACCGCTCCCGAGCCCGAGACGGCGCCGCCCGCTGCGGCCGAAGCCAACATCGCGACATAATCCTTCTGGTCGATTTCGACCGCGCCGAGGCTGCGCAGATGCTCGGTCATGAACTGGCAGTCGAGCAGGCGGAAGCCGCCGACCCTCAAGCGCGCGACCAGCCAGGCCAAAGCCACCTTGGAAGCGTCGGTGCGCAGCGAGAACATGCTCTCGCCGAAGAAAGCGGCGCCGAGCCGCACGCCATAGAGGCCCCCGACCAATTGCTCGTCCTGCCAGCATTCGATCGAATGGGCGTGGCCGAGCCGGTGGAGGCGATTGTAGCTGGCCTCGATCTGGGCGTTGATCCAGGTCTCCTCGCGCTCGGCGCAATGCCGGACGACCGCGGCGAAGGCCTTGTCGTGGGTTACCGTGAACTGGCCGGTGCGCAGCGTCTTGCGCAGCGAGCGCGACATCCGGAAAGAATCGAGCGGCAGGATCGCGCGCTTGCGCGGCTCGACCCAGAACACCTCGTCGGCGTCGCGGCCGTCGGCCATCGGAAACACGCCGATCGAATAAGCGCGCAGCAACAGCTCGGGATCGAGGATCGCCATCCTTTTCGGATGTAACGCCCGGCGCCGCCGGTCAACCGCCGTCAGAGGATTTCGCGGACCACGTCCTGCGGACGGCACAAGCGCACGCCCTTTTCGGTCTCGACCAGCGGCCGATTGATCAGGATCGGGTTCGCGACCATCGCGTCCAGGATTGCGTCGTCGCTGACGGCCCCCTCGACGAGGTCGAGGTCCTGCGCGAGCGACTCCTTGGCGCGCAGCCCGTCGCGCGGCGTGATGCCGGCGCGGTCGTAGAGGCGCTGCAGTTCGTCCTTCGACGGCGGGGTTTCGAGATAGTTCACGACGGTGACGTCGGCGCCCTCCTGCTCGAGGATCTCGAGCGTCTTGCGCGACGTGCCGCAGCGGGAATTGTGGTAGATGGTGGCTTTCATGACCGGGCTCTTCCGTTGCGCGCAGCGGCGGGCAACAGGCCCGGCCGTCCCCCGCCCCTATGCCAAGTGGATCGGAGTCCCGCCAGCCCCCGGCAAGGACGCCGCGGGCGCGCGCCTTGAGGATTGGCGACAGACTGTCCCGTTCGGAAACGCGCAGAATCGGCCCATGGCCACGTCTGCCTCTTCGGCGTTAAGCCGCGCGAAGGAGGCAGTGACGATGCGAGTAAGCCGGCGTTTTTGGATAGGGTTGTGCGCGCTGCTGGGCGTGGCCGCATTGGGCGCCTGCTCCCAGGCTTCGCCGGTTCCGAGCGAAACCCAGAGCGCCGATGCTGCGCCGGCGCGGCCGCGGCCGGCTCCCGCGCCGCCGGCCTTGCAGGTCACCGAGGCGCCGGCGCCGGTGTTCGCGGTCCATTCGGTGCTCGATCTCGACCAGCCGATCGAGGCCGGCGATTTTGCCTGGGCCGGCGGCGGGGTGCCGGGCCCGACCCAAATCGTCGTCGATATCGCCGCCCAGAAGGTCTACGTCTATCGCGGCGGGGTCGAGATCGGCCGCTCGTCGATGATCTACGGCGCCGACGACAAGCCGACGCCGCACGGCATCTTCCCTATCCTGGAGAAGGACGCCGATCACGTTTCAAACCTCTACGACGCGCCCATGCCCTACATGCTGCGCCTGACCTGGGACGGCATCGCCATCCACGGGAGCGAGGTCGATGAGCGCTACGCCACCCACGGCTGCATCGGCGTGCCGGAGGAGTTCGCGCAGATCCTCTTCGCGGAGGTGGTGAAGGGCGACCAGGTGCTGGTCACCGAGGGCTGGCTGCCCGAGCTCTACGGCAACGGGCAGCCGGCCGACGGCGTCTTTACGACCTAGGCGGCCTCGTCCTGGCGGGCGAGCCACTCCTCCAGCCACTTGATCGTGTAGACGCCCTCGCGGAATTCGGGGTCCTCGATCAGCGCCTGATGGAGCGGAATCGTGGTCTTCATGCCGTCGACGACGAACTCCTCGAGCGCGCGCTTCAACCGCATGATGCAGCGCTCGCGCGTCGTGCCGTAGACGATCAGCTTGGCGATCATGCTGTCGTAATAAGGCGGCACCTTGTAGCCGGTGTAGAGCCCGCTATCGACGCGGACGTGCATGCCGCCGGGCGCGACGAAATTCTTCACCGTGCCGGGCGAGGGGGCGAAGGTACGCGGGTCCTCGGCGTTGATCCGGCATTCGATCGCGTGGCCGTGAAACTGGACCTGGTCCTGCGTGACCGACAAGGGATTGCCCTCGGCGACGCGGATTTGCTCGCGGACGAGGTCGATGCCGGTGATCATCTCGGTGACCGGATGCTCGACCTGCAGGCGCGTGTTCATCTCGATGAAGTAGAATTCCCCATTCTCGTAGAGGAATTCGATCGTGCCGGCGCCGCGATAGGCCATGTCGGCCATCGCCTTGGCGACGATGCCGCCCATGCGATCGCGCTCGGCGGCGGAGATGACGGGCGAGGGGGCTTCCTCAAGCACCTTCTGGTGGCGGCGCTGGAGCGAGCAGTCACGCTCGCCGAGATGGATGGCGGCGCCCTTGCCGTCGCCGAACACCTGGAATTCGATGTGGCGCGGATCGCCGAGATATTTCTCGATATAGACCGTGGCGTCGCCGAACGCGGCCTTCGCCTCGCTGCCGGCCTGCTGCATCAGCGTTTCCAGCTGGCCCTCGGACGTGCAGACCTTCATGCCGCGCCCGCCGCCGCCCGACGCCGCCTTGATGATCACCGGATAGCCGGCTTCGGCGGCGATCGCGCGCGCCTCCTCGACGGTTTCGACCGGGCCGGGCGAGCCCGGGACGAGCGGCAGACCGAGCTTGGCGGCGGTGCGCTTCGCTTCGATCTTGTCGCCCATCGTCCGGATATGCTCCGGCTTGGGGCCGATCCAGATGATGTTGTGGGATTCAACGATCTCGGCGAACTGGGCGTTCTCCGAGAGGAAGCCGTAGCCGGGATGGATCGCGTCGGCGTGGCTGATCTCGGCGGCCGAGATGATGTTGGGGATGTTGAGATAGGATTCGCCGGCGGGCGGCGGGCCGATGCAGACGGCCTCGTCGGCCAGGCGCACGTGCATCGCATCGGCGTCCGCGGTCGAATGGACCGCCACCGTCTTGATGCCCATTTCGTGGCAGGCGCGGTGGATGCGGAGCGCGATCTCGCCGCGATTGGCGATGAGGACCTTCTTGATCGTCATCGCGTCACTCAATGATGACGAGCGGCTGGTCGAACTCGACCGGCTGCGCGTCCTGGACGAGGACCTGCTTGACCGTGCCGGCCTTGGTCGCGGTGATCGGGTTCATTACCTTCATCGCCTCGACGATCAGCAGGGTGTCGCCGGCGGCGACCTGCTGGCCGGGCGCGACGAACGGCTTCGCGCCCGGTTCGCCGGCGAGGAATACGGTGCCGACCATCGGCGACTTGACCGCGCCGGGATGGGCAGCGGCGGGAACGTCGGCGGCGGGTGCGGCAGCAGCCGGAGCGGCTGGCGCGGCGGCGGGCGCGGGCGCATAGGCGACCGGCGCGGCGGCCATTGCGAGCTTGCGCTTCACGACGATGCGGCGTTCGCCGTCCTGGACCTCGATCTCGGACAGATCGCTGTCGGTAAGCATTTCGGCCAGCTGGCGGACGAGATCGGTGTCGACCTGCATGGCGCCGTCGGCCTGGTTGTTGTCGGTCATTCTATACCCCTGATTTGCCGCGGCCTCTGTCAGAGACGGGCGGCTGCGTCCAGCGCAAGCTCGTAGCCCATGGCTCCGAAGCCTGCGATCATACCCCTGGCCACCGGCGCGACGTGGCTCCGATGGCGGAAATGTTCCCGCGCATGCGGGTTCGAAAGATGCACCTCGATGACCGGCACCGCGATCGCCGCGATGGCGTCGCGCAGCGCGATCGACGTGTGCGTATAGGCGCCGGCGTTGAGGATCACCGCCTTGGCCCCTTCGGCATTCGCCTCGTGCAGCCAATCGATGAGGTGACCCTCGTGGTTCGACTGGCGCATGTCCACGGCGAGGCCGAGCGGCCGCGCCCGTTCCTCGAGCCGGACGGCGATGTCGTCGAGCGTGTCGGAGCCGTAGACTTCCGGCTCGCGCGTGCCGAGCAGATTGAGGTTCGGCCCGTTGAGGACGAAGACGGTCGGTGGCGTTGCCATGGGGAGCCCCTATATGACCATGATAACGGATGCGCAAAGGTAACAAGCACATGCATGATGATGGCACGGTATCGATCAGCGTGAACGGCGAGCATCGCAGGGTGGTGGCCGGGCTCACCATCGCCCAGCTCGCCGCCGATCTGGGGCTGGAGCCGGCCAAGGTCGCTGTGGAACGCAATATGGAGGTCGTGCCGCGCTCGACGCTCGATCAGGTGCTGGTCGACGATGGCGACGATTTCGAGATCGTGACCTTCGTCGGCGGCGGCTGAGCCTCCCCGGCCTTCCTAAAGATCGAGATCGCGCCGTTCATCCGGAACGGGCCTCCGTCGCGCCGGTTGTAGAGAGAGCCGGCGGCACGGGAGTGCGGAATGAGCGATCTTGTCGATAGTCCCGATCTTGCAGCGGCGCGCGAGCGGATGGTCGAGCGCCAGATCGCGGCGCGCGGCATCACCGACCGCCGGCTGCTTGAGGCGATGCGGACCGTTCCGCGCCACTTGTTCGTGCCCGAGAAAGTGCGTGAATTCGCGTTTGAGGACGGTCCCCTCCCGATCGAGGGCGAGCAGACCATCTCACAGCCCTACATCGTCGCCTTGATGATCGACGCGGCCGAGCTCGGCCCGGACGACCGAGTGCTCGAGATCGGGGCGGGTTCCGGCTATGCCGCGGGGATCATGGCGCAGATGGCCGGCGAGGTCCTCGCGATCGAACGGGTGACCGAGCTGGCCGAGCTTGCGGCAGCACGGATGGCGCGGCTCGATTACGACAATGTCGCCGTGTTCGAGGGCGACGGCAGCGAAGGCATGCCCGAGGAAGCGCCGTTCGACGCGATCATCGCTGCAGCGAGCGGCCCCGACGTGCCCGACGAATTGCTGTTCCAGCTTGCCGAAGGCGGACGACTGGTGATGCCGGTCGGCGAACCGCACGCCGTGCAGCAGCTGATCAAGATCACCCGCCTCAGCAAGGACGAATATGAGCGCGAGGAGCTTGGCCCGGTGCGCTTCGTGCCTCTGATCGGCACCCACGGGTTTCGCGACGCCAAGGGTGCCCGGCACGGGCCGCGCTCGCTCCCGCAGATGATCCGCGCGGCGTGCGAGCCGCTGCCCGAGCTCGACGATCCGGCCTTTGGCGCACTGTTTGATCGCTATGCCGACGCGCGAATCGTCCTGCTCGGCGAGGCGAGCCACGGCACGTCCGAATTCTACCGCGCCCGCGCGGCCATCACCCGGCGGCTGATCGAGCAGCACGGCTTCGGCATCGTCGCGGTCGAGGCCGACTGGCCCGACGCGGCGGCGGTCGACCGCTTCGTCCGCCATCGGCCCCATCGCCAAGGCGAGGAAGCCCCGTTCCAGCGCTTCCCGACTTGGATGTGGCGCAACACCGACGTCGAGGCGTTCATCCGCTGGCTGCGCGCGCACAATCAGGGGCGCGACGAGATGGCCGGCTTCTACGGGCTCGACCTCTACAATCTCGGCGGCTCGATGCGGGCCGTCATTGACTATCTCGACGACGTCGACCCCGAAGCGGCGGCGGTGGCGCGCGAACGCTATGGCTGCCTCAAGCCCTGGAGCCGCAATCCGCAAAGCTACGGACGAATGGCGATCACCCAGGGCTTCGCCCAATGCGAGCAGCCGGTCGTCCAGATGCTGCGCGAGCTGATGCAGAAGCGCATGGAATATGCGGGCGCGGATGCTGACGAATTCCTCGATGCCGCCGCCAACGCGCGGCTCGTGAAGAATGCCGAGGCTTATTATCGCGTCATGTATCACGGCGCGGCCGAGAGCTGGAATTTGCGCGACACGCACATGTTCGAGACGCTCTGCCAGATCCTCGATTCAAAGGGACCGGAGGCGAAGGCCGTGGTGTGGGCGCACAACAGCCATATTGGCGACGCCAGCCATACCGAGATGGGCCAGGTGCGCGAGGAGCTGAATATCGGCCAGCTCTGCCGCGAGCGGTTCGGGCGCGACGCGGCCTTGATCGGCTTCGGCACGCACACGGGAACCGTCGCTGCCGCGACCGACTGGGATGCGGCGATGGAGGTGAAGGAGGTGCGGCCCTCGCTCGCCGGCAGCTACGAACGCATCTGCCACAAGGCCGGGGTGGCGCGCTTCCTGCTGGATTTGCGCGACGCGAGTGAGGAATTGCGCGCCGGCCTGGCGGAGCCGCAGCTGGAGCGGTTCGTCGGCGTGATCTACCGGCCGGAGACCGAGCGCTGGAGCCATTATGCGCAGGCGTCTCTCCCCGGCCAGTTCGATGCCTGGGTCTGGTTCGACGAAAGCGAAGCGGTGACTCCGCTGCCGACCGAGCAGCGCAAGGGCGAGGACGAAACCTACCCGTTCGGCCTGTAACGGTCAGTCCTCGACGAGCGACCGCAGGCGCGTGAGATTCTCGTCCCATTGTGCGGAAACAGTCTCAAGATAGGAGCGCGCCTCCGCGAGCGCCTCGGGCCGGCTGGCGAACAGGCTCTCGCGGCCCACCCGGCTGACCGCCACCAGGCCGACATCCTCGAGCACGCGCAGATGCTTGGTCACCGCCTGGCGGGTCAGGTTCGTCGCCATCGAGAGGGTGGTGATCGAGCGGGCGCGGCCGTCGCTGAGGCGGAGCAGCAGCGACAGGCGCGTCCGGTCGCCGAGCGCGGCGAAGACCGGTGCCGGATCGACGAGCGCCTCAGCCTTCGACATGGGCCTTGATGTTGCCGGTCTGCTCTTCCCAGCCCGGCTCGTTGCGCCGCATCGCCAGCGCGCCCTTGCCCTCGGGCAGCGCATCGAAGCCCGATTCCACGATCGTCAGACGGGTCCCGCCTGGCGTCGGTTCGAGCCGGAATTCGACCAGGATCCAGGCCTCCTCGTCGATCGTCTCGTCCGCTTCGTCCATCTGCGGCCACTCGAACGCGAAGACATGGGGCGCGTCCATCCGCACCACGCGCGCCTTCCAGGGCACATGCTCGTAGCCGGGATAGGTCATCATCCCGGTCGAAAGCGTGCCCGCCGCGAACGGCTGGTCGAGCCGCACCTTGAACCATTGGCCGAATTCCTGGTGGTCGGTGACGGCGCGCCACACCCGTTCGACGGGCGCAGCGAGGTCGACGGTCTTTTCGATACGATCGGTCATGGGGCAACCTCCTCGTTGCCCCATTTAGTCCGGATCGGGTGCGAAATGCAACCTTATGGTTGCGCTTTCTATTTCCTGGCGTCGCGCAGCTTGGAAATGGTCGTGCCGGCGGCGATGAATTCGACGTCAGTCTTGAGGTGGAGGAGCTTCACGCCCTTCTCCGCCTGCGCGCGGGCGAGCGCCGGGGCGAAATCCTCGGTCCGCTCGACCGTCTCGGCCCAGGCGCTATAAGCGCGGCCCAAAGCGGCGAAGTCGGGATTGACCAGCTCGGTGCCCGACAGACGCTCCGGATATTCGCGTTCCTGGTGCATCCGGATCGTGCCGTAGCTGGCATTGTCGACGACGATCACCAGCATGTTCGCGCCATAGCGCACCGCCGTCGCCAGTTCCTGCCCGTTCATCAGGAAGTCGCCATCGCCGGCGGCTACCACCACCTGGCGATCGGGGAAGCGCAAAGCCGCGGCGACGCCGGCGGGCAGGCCGTAGCCCATCGAGCCGTTGGTCGGCGCGAGCTGCGAGGGGAGGGCGGCATAATGCCAGAAGCGGTGCCACCAGCCCGAGAAATTGCCGGCGCCGTTGCAGATGATGCTGTCGGCGGGGAGCGTCTCGCGCATGTGCATGACGACCGGGCCGAGATCGAGCGCGGTGTCGCGCGGCTGGGCATTGGTCCAGTCCAGCCACTCGCGATGCGCCTCGGCTCCGGTGGAGAAGGAGATGATCTCGTCCTCCCAGTCGGCGGCGAGCTCGGCAAATTCGCGCACGTCGGCGCAGATCGGGAGGTCGGTCCGGTAGACGCTGCCGATCTGGTCCGGGTCGGGATGGACGTGGACCAGAATCTGGTCGGGATGGTCGGGCGTGACCAGAGTGTAGCCGTCGGTGGTCGCCTCGCCCAGGCGGGCTCCGACGACGAGCAGCAGGTCGGCCTGCTTGACGCGCTCGACCAGCTTGGGATTGGGGCCGTAGCCGAGATTGCCGGCATAGACGGCCGAGCTGTTCGGCACCGCATCCTGGCGGCGGAAGGCGGCCGCGACCGGCAGGCCGACGCGCTCGGCGAATTCGGTGAAATAATGCGACGCGGCCGGGCTCCAGCCGGCGCCGCCGACGATCGCGACGGGGGCGCAGGCGTCCTTCAGCAAATCCATCAACGTGGCGAGCGCGACCGGATCGGCGGCCTGGCAGGGCGCGCAGACCTTGGGCCGGTCGACCGCCTCGACCGCATCCCTCAGCATGTCCTCGGGCAGGACCAGGACGACCGGCCCGGGGCGGCCGGACATGGCGGTCGCATAAGCGCGGGCGACATATTCGGGGATGCGCGCGGCATCGTCGATGCGGCCGATCCACTTGGCCAGCGGCGCGAACATCGTGCCGAAATCGACCTCCTGGAAGCCCTCGCGGTCGCGGTCGCCGCGGGCGACGTCGCCGATGAACAGGATCATCGGCGTCGAATCCTGCATCGCGACATGGACGCCGACAGAGGCGTTGGTCGCGCCCGGCCCGCGCGTAACGAAGGCGATCCCGGGGCGGCCGGTCATCTTGCCGTCGGCCTCGGCCATATAAGCGACGCCGCCTTCCTGGCGGCAGACGACGAGGTCGATCTCCGGCGTGTCGTGAAGGGCGTCCAGCACGGCGAGGAAGCTCTCGCCGGGAACGGTGAAGATCCGATCGCAGCCCTGGGCCACGAGATTGTCGACGAGGATACGTCCGCCTGTGCGCTTGGTCATGCGACGACGCCTAATCCGCGGCCGCGACAAATGCCATAACCCTGTGGTGGGTCCCCTTATCCTTTTCGGAAAGGCGGCGCGCCGGGTTCAGCCGCCGTGGTACCAGAGGATGGCGAGGGCGACCGCCCCGGCCAGCACCGCCTCGCGATCCTCGCCCGAGCGAGGGGCGTAGATCGTCTTGCCGGTGCCGTTGACGTCGATCGCACCGATCGGACGCCCGCCTACGTCGAACATGTAGCCGAGCGGCGTTCCGCTCGGCACGCGCCCGCCTTCCATGTCGTGGATGGCGCGGATGCCGATCGCGCGACCGCGATAATGAAGCGTGCCGGCGAGCGTCGCCGCGCTCAGCAGGCGCCCGGGCGAGCGCGGGACGGCATCAAGGACGAGGCCGGCCTCGAGCGGTTCGCCGTTGCGCTCGAAGCGGCAGCGATAGGCGAACGGGCGCGCCGAGATCTCGACCGAGCCCGCGTCGTGCCGGTCCTCACGATAGAGACAGCCGCCCGAAAGCGCGCCGCCGACGTCGGGTCCCGACACGGTGAAGTCGCCGCCGCCGCGATTCCAGACGAAGAAGCCGTCGTCCGAACGATGCTCGGCGGCGCCGCGGCGGAAGGTGCCGGATGAGGCCCCGAGCTGGAAGCGGCCGGTTTCGCCGTGGCCCATGCCGGTCATCTCGATGCGGTCGGTGGCGGCGGCGAGGTCGCTCGGCATCGTCATCCGCGCTTCGCCGACGCAGCCGCCCGCGGCGACCGCCGTCAGCGCCAAGGCCAGAATTCCTTTCTTCATCACGATCCCCCACTTCGTTGCTGGTCCGTCACGAGTGAATGGGCGCGCGGCTTTCCCGGACCTGAACGGCTTGACTTGACGTTCACGTAAAGTACGGATGGCGGCGCATATCCAAAGGAGCGATTGATGACCAAGAGCGAACTCGCCGCGGCGATGAACGAGCACAAAGCCTGGCTGCCCGGCAAGCGCGTGAAGATCGATTTCGGCGGCAGCGAAGGCACGATCCTGCTCGACGGCGTCGCCGAGAATGCCACCGAGGATGACGGCGCCGCCGACACCACGATCAAGGTCGCCTGGGACGATTGGCAGCAGCTCGCTTCCGGCCAACTCGACGGCATGACCGCCTTCATGATGGGCAAGCTGAAGGTCGAGGGCGATATGTCCAACGCCATGCAGCTCCAGGGCATTCTCGCGAAGCTCAAGGGCTGACGCCCGCACCACGCACCCACCGTTCGGGCTGAGCCTGTCGAAGCCTCTTTGTTTCTTCGAACAAGAATAGGGAGGCCCTTCGACAGGCTCAGGGGGAACGGGCGGGCGTCTCTTCTCGTCCAAGGTTCGACCTGCGTAGGGCGTCGCAAAGTTGAAACCTCATTCAGGTTTGCTTGACCCGGGCGGCCTGTCGCGATTATCGCCGCTCCAGACAAGGAGCGGTGCATGCAGAAAATCTATCCCAGCGCCCAAGCGGCGCTCGAAGGCTTGCTATTCGACGGCATGACGATCTGCGCCGGCGGCTTCGGCCTGTGCGGGATCCCCGAGCGGCTGATCGACGCCATCCAGGCGAGCGGCGTCAAGGACCTGACCGTTGCATCGAACAATGCCGGCATCGACAATGAGGGGCTCGGCAAGCTGCTCCGCACCCGGCAGATCAAGAAGATGATCTCGTCCTATGTGGGCGAGAACAAGGAGTTCGAGCGGCAATTCCTCGCCGGCGAGCTCGAAGTCGAATTCTGCCCGCAGGGCACGCTCGCCGAGCGGATGCGCGCCGGCGGCGCCGGCATTCCGGGCTTCTACACCAAGACCGGCGTCGGCACGCAGGTCGCCGAAGGCAAGGAGCATAAGGAGTTCGACGGGGAGACCTACATCCTCGAGCGCGGCATCCGCGCCGACCTCTCCATCGTGAAGGGCTGGAAGGCCGACGAGGCGGGCAACCTCGTGTTCCGCAAGACCGCGCGCAACTTCAATCAGCCGGCGGCGACCTCGGGCAAGATCTGCGTTGCCGAGGTCGAGGAGATCGTCCCTATCGGCAGCCTCGATCCGGACTCGATTCATCTGCCGTCGATCTACGTGAAGCGGCTCGTCCTCGGCGCGCCCTACGACAAGAAGATCGAATTCCGAACGACCCGCCAGAGGGAGGCCGCATAATGGGCTGGGACCGCAACCAGATGGCCGCGCGCGCCGCGAAGGAACTGCGCGACGGTTATTATGTGAACCTCGGCATCGGCATCCCGACGCTTGTGGCGAACAATATCCCGCAGGGCATCACCGTGACTTTGCAGTCGGAGAACGGCATGCTCGGCATCGGGCCTTTCCCTTATGAGGGCGAGGAGGATCCGGACCTGATCAACGCCGGCAAGCAGACCATCTCCGAGCTGCCCTCGTCGAGCTATTTCTCCTCGTCGGACAGCTTCGCGATGATCCGCGGCGGCCATATCGATTTGACCGTGCTCGGCGCGATGGAGGTCAGCCAGGACGGCGACATCGCCAACTGGATGATCCCGGGCAAGATGATCAAGGGCATGGGCGGCGCGATGGACCTCGTCGCCGGCGTCAAGAAGATCATCGTCGTGATGGAGCACAATTCCAAGAGCGGCGATCCCAAGTTCATCCCGTCCTGCACACTGCCGCTGACCGGCAAGAACGTCGTCGACATGATCGTCACCGACCTCTGCGTCTTCCAGCGCCCGGACCATCAGAGCCCGTTCAAGCTGGTCGAGCTGGCACCCGGTGTGACCGCCGACGAGGTCGCCGCTAAGACGACGGCGAACTATCTGAGCTGAACGGCGTTCGAGGGCGGGACGAGTCCCGCCCTGGAGAGGCAGCATGCGCAAGGTCGGCGAAGCGCGGCACGAGGCGATCGAGCATGAGATACTCGGCGAGAAGGCGGCGGCCTTGGGCCGGGGCGGGCGCCGGGTCGAGGCGGCACTGGCCGCGTTGCGCGATTCCGCGGGCGAAGAGCGCGAGCGCCTGGTCGACGAGGCCGCCCGGATCGTGTGGGGCTTCCTCGTCCAGCGCGAATTGCTCGGGCTACGCGACCGCGACCGCGTCATCGCCCACTATGCGATCCCGACCGAGGTGCTAAACCGGATGGGAGCGATCAGGACATAGGGGAGAATTCGATGCTGGAGCGCGTGACGATGGCGGCCGCGGCGTTCGTGACACTGGCCGGAATGCAGGCGCCCCCGGCGCCGCCCGCGCCGCTTTCGCTGTACCGGCTCGATTGCGGGACGATCGACATCGGCGATCTCGGCGTCTTCTCCGATACCGGCCTCTATGCGGGCCAGAAGAAGACGCTGGCGGCGAGCTGCTATCTCGTCCGCAACGGCGATCGCCTGCTGCTGTGGGACACGGGCGTCGATGGCGCGCTCGCCGGCAAGCCGAAGGATAAGGACGGCGCCCTGCTCAAGGAGAAGCTCGTCGCCCAGCTCGCGCGGATCGGCGTCCGGCCGGAGGACGTGACCTATGTCGGCCTCAGCCATTATCATTACGACCATACCGGCCAGGTCGCCGATTTTCCGGGCGCGACCCTGCTCGCCGGCAAGGGCGACTGGGAGGTGATCAAGGTCTGGCCGCCGGCCGCGCCGCGGTTCGAGCATTGGCTGAAGGGCGGCGGCAAGGTCGAGCCGCTCGAGCGCGACAAGGACGTATTCGGCGACGGGCGGGTCACGATCCTGGAGATGCCCGGCCACACCGAAGGCCATCAGGCGCTTCTCGTCCGGCTGGCGAGCGGACCCGTCCTGATCTCGGGCGATCAATTTCACTTCACCGAGAACCGCGCGGTCGGCGGCGTGCCGAGCTTCAACGTCAACCGCGCTGACACTTTGGCCTCGCACGACCGGTTCGAGAAGCTGGCACGGAACCTCAACGCCAAGGTGATCATCCAGCACGAGCCGGGCGACATCGCCAAGCTGCCCGCTTTCCCGCAGGCCGCGCAGTGAAGGCGCTGCTCTCGACCGCGCCAGGCGGGCCCGAGACGCTGGCGCTGAGCGACGTTCCCGATCCGGCGCCGGGCAAGGGCCAGCTGCTGGTGGGCGTAAGGGCCTGCGCGATCAACTATCCCGACGTGCTGATCATCGAGGACAAATATCAGTTCAAACCGCCGCGACCGTTCGCGCCGGGCGGCGAGATTGCCGGCGTTGTGGAGGCGCTCGGCGACGGCGTCGAGGGCTGGATGGTCGGCGACCGGGTGATGGCGATGGTCGGCCATGGCGGGCTGGCCGAGAAGGTGCTGGTCGACGCGCGGATGGCGCTGCCGCTGCCCGAGGGCCGCAGTTTCGAGGACGGCTCGGCCCTGATCCTGACATATGCGACCTCGATCCATGCTTTGCTCGACCGCGGCCGGCTCGAACCGGGGCAGACCCTGCTCGTGCTCGGCGCGGCGGGTGGTGTCGGGCTGGCGGCGGTCGAACTCGGCAAGGCGTTCGGCGCGCGCGTCGTCGGCGCCGTTTCGTCCGAGGAGAAAGCCGGGATCGTGCGGAAGGCGGGGGCCGACGTCGTGATCGTCTATCCGCGCGGGCCGTTCGACAAGGACGCGTCCAAGGCGCTGGCGCAGCAGTTCAAGGACGCGGTCGGACCCGAAGGCGCGGACGTGATCTACGATCCGGTCGGCGGCGATTATGCCGAGTCGGCATTGCGCGCGATCGGCTGGGAGGGGCGTTACCTCGTCGTCGGCTTCCCCGCCGGCATCCCCAGGCTGCCGCTCAACCTCACTTTGCTCAAGAGCTGCGACGTCTGCGGCGTGTTCTGGGGTGCGTTCGCGGCGTGCGATCCGCAGGCCAATGCGGCGCACATCCGCACGCTCTTCCGCCTGTGGGACGAGGGCAGGATCGCTCCGCAGGTGAGCCGTATCTGGCCGCTCGAGCAGGGCGGCGAGGCGATTGCCCATATGGCTGCGCGCAAGGCGATCGGAAAACTGGTGGTGACCGTCGGCTGACCCGCCGTTGCACCGGCCGCCCCCGCGGCCTATCTGAGACCCGAAGACCTACGCAAAGGATAAACATGACCACGTTCGACGACCGCGAGAAAGCATTCGAGAACCTGTATGCCCGCGATCAGGAAATGCAGTTCCGGATCATCGCCCGCCGCAATCGCCTGCTCGGCGCCTGGGCGGCCAATCTGATGGGCCTGACCGAGGTCGAGTCGGAATCCTATGCCAAGGACGTCGTGCGCGCCGACTTCGAGGAAGCGGGCGACGAGGACGTGATCCGCAAGATCCTGGGCGATCTCACCTCGGCCGGTGTCGAATGCGACGAGGCCCGCATCCGCGAGGCGCTCGAGCACAAGACCGTCGAAGCTCGTCGCCAGATGATCGAGGCGAAGGGCTGATCCCATGCCCATGGCCGCCGAGGACATCGAGACCTTGATCCGCCAGGGCATTCCCGATGCCCTTGTAGAGATCACCGACCTTGCCGGCGACGGCGACCATTATTCCGCGCGGGTGGTGGCCGAAAGTTTCAGGGGGATGCCGCGCGTCAAGCAGCACCAGCGCGTCTACGAGGCGCTGGGCGGACGGATGGGCGGAGTGCTGCACGCGCTCCAGCTCACCACCGCCGTCCCCGAATAAGGAAGCCCTTCAATGTCCGATACCAACGCCCGCATCGACGAGATCGTCAAATCCAAGGACGTCGTCCTGTTCATGAAGGGCACCGCGCTCTTCCCGCAATGCGGCTTCTCCAGCCGCGCGATCGCGATCCTCGACCATCTCGGCGTCGCCTTCGAGACGGTCGACGTCTTGCAGGACGCCGAGATCCGCCAGGGCATCAAGGAATATTCCGACTGGCCGACCATCCCCCAGCTCTACGTCAAGGGCGAGTTCGTCGGCGGCTCCGACATCATGATGGAGATGTTCGAGGCCGGCGAACTGCAGCAATTGATGGACGACCAGCAGGTCGCGAAGGCCGAAGCGTAAGCGTTATGCCGGCGAAGGCCGGCATCTCAGGACGGCAGCGCGCTTAAGATCGAATCTGACCAGCTTTTCCTGAGGTCCCGGTCTGCGCCGGGACGACGGTTCCTTCCGAAAATCAGCGGGGCGGGCGGCGCGACCAGAAAGCGCCAGCCCGCCCCTTTGTCGGTGGAACTGTGTGGACACCGATAGAGATACAAGCCGCGTGCCAGTCCGTGCAAGCCGCAAATTTCCGGGGCTTTCGATGGTGAAGGCGGATTAACCATAGCCCCGCTTTGTAAAATCCTCCGACACAGCAACCTAAACAAGACGTTCAGCAGCCGTTCAGGCGTTCGACTACATCTGTAATCATAAGGCCGGAAACACGGTTCGGGAGGTCGAGATGAGCGAACGCTTCATCGCCTGGGGTTTCGAAACGCTGTTCGCGTTCACCCTGTTGCTGCTCCTCGTGCTGCTGGTGCGGCGCCCCGTGGCCAACCAGTTCGGCGCCCAGTGGGCCTATGCCCTGTGGCTGCTGCCGGCCCTCCGCCTCATCCTGCCGCCTTTGCCCTCGATCGGCGGCATCATCACGCTTCCGTCTCCCGCTTTTTTCATCCCGGCGCTGGCGACGGAAGCGGTCGTGCCCCTGCCGACGGGAGGCGGGCTGGGGCTGTGGGGGCCCTTGCTGCTCGCTTTGTGGGGTGGGGGCGCGGCCGCCTTCATTCTCTACCAGATCGTCGGCTATCGCGCGTTCCTGCGCGAACTCCGCGCCGGCCAGCGCCCGGCCGGCGTGCCGTGCGAGGGCATTCCCGTGATCGAAAGCGAGGCCGTCGACGGTCCGATCGCGATCGGACTGCTCGACCGCCGCATCGTCGTGCCGCCGCTCTTTGCCTATCGCTACAGCCCGGCCGAGCGCGCGCTCGCATTGGAGCATGAACTGATCCATCACCGCCGGCTGGACCTGTGGTGGAATGCCGCGGCGCTGGCGGCGCTGGCGCTGAACTGGTTCAATCCGATCGCGCATTTCGCCTTCCGCGCCTTCCGCATCGACCAGGAACTGGCCTGTGACGCCGCCGTCTCCTGCCGCTCGCCGGGAATGCGCCACGAATATGCGCGCGCATTGGTCAAATCGGGCACGCGGCCGGGCCAGGTCGCGACCTGCCCGATGTATTCCGCCGATCAACTGAAGCGGCGGCTCAAGATGCTGCACGAGCATCGCAAGGGGCGGGGACGCACGCTGGGCGGCGCCGCCTGCGTCACCCTCGTCCTGTTGATCGGGCTGATCCTCACCGCGCCCATCTATGCGGCGCCGGGCGAGGATGCGGCGACCGAAGCCGCGGACGTCCATCTCGCCGTGCTGGAGACGGAGCGCGCGGCCCTTTCCGCCCACGAGGCGCGAACCCGCGAATGTCGCGCCGAGGAGCTAGCCGCGGTCGACGCCGAGATAGCGACCCTGCGCGGGACGCCCTTGGTGCGCGCCCGGAAAGCTGATAGACTACATCTGTAATCGATGAGGGTAAGGCAATGAGCGAGCGTATTTCCGATGCCGAACATGCGGTGATGGAGGTGCTCTGGGACGAGGCGCCGCTGGCCGCCGCGGACGTTGCCGAGCGGATCGATCCGGCCCGCGGCTGGAGCGTCCGCACCGTCAAGACGATGCTGTCGCGGCTGCTCGCCAAGGGCGCTTTGGTCCACGAGGAGGACGGCCGCCGCTACCTCTACAAGCCGGCCATCGCCCGCGACGATTTCGTCGCCCGCGAATCGCGCAAATTGCTCGACCGCATGTTCGGCGGGCGGGTGACACCGCTGGTCGCGCATCTGGCCGAACAGGATGAGCTCACGCCCCAGGACATCGCAGAGATCGAGGCTCTGCTGAAGGCGCTCAAATCATGATCGGCTGGCTGGTCGAGACCATCATCGGCGCCAGCCTGCTGATGCTGCTGGTGCTTGCCGTCCGCCGCCCGGTCGCCGAACTTTTCGGCGCGCAATGGGCCTATGCCCTGTGGCTGCTGCCTTTGCTCCGCTTCGTGCTGCCGCCGCTTCCCGAAGCGCCGGTGGCCGTGCCGGCGATCATCGTGCTGCCGGCGATCGACGCGATGGCCGCCGCGCCCGCGCCCGCCGCCGGCGGATCGGGCGACTGGCTGTGGCTGTTGCTCGCTCTCTGGGCGGGCGGCGCGACCATCTTCGCGATCTGGCAGCAATCGACCTACAGCGCCTTCATGCTCCATCTCGGTCCCGAGGCACGGTCCGCCCAGCCCGAGCGGTTCGGCGGCTTGCGCGTGGTCGAGAGCGACGCGGTCGACGGCCCGGTTGCGGTCGGCTTCCTCAACCGGCGCATCGTCGTGCCGGTGGATTTCGCGACCCGCTACAGCGCCTCCGAGCAGCGCCTCGCGCTCGAGCATGAGCTGGTCCACCATCGCCGCTTCGACCTGTTCTGGAACCTCGCCGCGCTGGCGATCCTGGCGCTCAACTGGTTCAACCCGATCGCCCATTTCGCCTTCCGCGCCTTCCGCGCCGATCAGGAATTGTCCTGCGACGCGGCCGTCACGCGCCGGGCGCCCGAGCAGCGCCACGATTATGCCTGCGCGGTCGTCAAGTCCGCGAGCCAGCCCGGCCTGATCGCGGCCTGCCCGCTCAATCACGCCGCCTTCCTGAAACGGAGACTGAAGATGATGAAGAGCCATCGCGGCGGCTGGGCCCGCACCATGGGTGGTGTTGCCGCGCTCTCGGTCCTCGGGGCAGGCGGTCTGCTGCTGAGCAGCCCCGGCGCCGCGCAGGACGAGGCCAAAGCGCCGCGTGTCGTTCCCGCGCGGATCGGCGTCGAGCCGATCATCGACAAGAAAGACATCGCCACTCTGCGCGCCAAGTGCGGCGGCGGCGACAAGGCGCGGCGCGACGGCTCGATCGTCTGCGACGACTCCGAAGCGGCCGACCCGGAGGTCAAGGCGATCATGGCCAGGACCGAGAAGCGCGTCCGTGCCCATGTCGAGGCGGCGATGCCGAGCGAAGCGGAGCTGAAGCGGATCGAAGCGAAGGCAGCCGAGGCGGTCGCGCGGGCGCACGACGCAGTGGCAGCGACCCCCGCGATCGAGGCCGAGCAGCGAGCCCGCATCCCTGAGGCCGTGGCAAAGGCGCAGGCGGCGGCACGGGTCGATCACGCCCATATCATCGACCAGGCGCAGCATGCCGCGCGGGCCGACCACGCCCGGGCGATCGCGCAGGCCCATGAGGCCGTGCGCCATGCGCGCGTGCGCATGGTCCATGTCGATACCGACGCGATCCGCCGCGCGACACTCGCCTCGGTCCACGCGACGCTCCCGGCGCTGCGCCCTGAGCAGATGCAGGAGCTTCAGGCCTCACTGGCGGAAATGCGCCGCGAGCTTGCCGAGGCCGCGCTCGAGCGCCAGCACGACGCCGCCGAGCGCGCACGCGACATGCGCGAGATGAAGATCGAGCTGAAACGCGAGCTCGAGGACATCGAGGTCGACGTCGACGTCGACGTAGAGAAGTAAGCCGCTCGGCCCCTCCCATCCCGGGGGAGGGGCCGTTCGCCGCTTGGATTTCCCCCCGTCCGATGCCACATGCACGCCATGGATGGGTCTCCCGGCACGATCGAAAGCGTTGAACCGCTGGTGCGGCGCGTGCTGGCGCCCAACCCGTCCGCCTTCACCTATAGCGGCACGCAGACCTTCATCGTCGGCACCGGCGCGGTCGCGGTCATCGATCCCGGGCCGGACCTTCCCGAGCATGTCGAGGCTTTGCTTGCGGCGCTCAAGGACGAGACGATCGCCGCGATCCTGTGCACCCACACCCACCGCGATCACAGCCCGGCGGCGGCTTTGCTGCAGGCCGCGACCGGCGCGCCGATCATCGGCTGCGCGGCTTTGACCATGGACGATGAAGGGCCCCGCGCCGACGCCGCGTTCGACGCCGAATATCTGCCCGACCGCGTCCTGGCCGACGGCGAGGGGCTCGAAGGCGAGGGCTGGACGCTCGAGGCGGTGGCGACGCCGGGCCACACGTCGAACCATCTCTGCTTCGCGCTGCCCGAGAGCGGGGCGCTGTTTTCCGGCGACCATGTGATGGGATGGTCGACGACGATCGTCTCGCCGCCCGACGGCGACATGGCCGATTATATGGAGAGCCTGGAGAAGCTGCAGGCGCGCGACGACCGCATCTATTATCCCGCGCACGGTCCCGCGATCGAGCGTCCGAAACGGCTGGTGCGCGGCATGATCGGCCACCGCAGGCAGCGCGAGGGTCAGATTTTGCGCCGCCTGCGCGAGGGCAGCGGCTTCATCCCGGACATGGTGGCGAGCATGTACAAAGGTATCGACCCGCGGCTCCATGGCGCCGCCGGCCGCTCGGTGCTGGCCCATTTGATCGATCTCGAGACGCGGGGCCTGGTCGCGCGGCAGGGCGAAGGCTGGAGCCTTGCTGCGTGAGGAAGACGGCTATTATCTTCGTCGCGCTTCTCGCCGGCCTGATCCTCGGCGCGCTCGCCGTGGTCGGCCTGCGGCTGGCCAGCCCCTTCGATGGCCCCGACCCGGAGACGGTCGCTGCCGCCAGCCTGCAATCGATGCGCGAGCAGGCGCGCCTGACTCCGTTCGCCGCCCGCTTCGTCGCGGTCACCACCTCCACCCAGTCGCGCTTCGGCCTGAAGGCCGAGAAGACCCTGATCATGCCGGGCCTGGTCCGCTACGAACTGGATCTCGCCAAGCTGCAGCAGGACGACCTCGCATGGGACGAGGCGACCAAGACGCTCAGGATCGAGCTTCCGCCGCTCGAGATCGCCGCGCCGCAGATCGACATGGGCCAGATCAAGGAATATTCCGGCGGGGGACTGCTCATGTCTCTGACCGACGCCGAAACCGTGCTAGATTCAGCCAATCGCACCCGCGGCCAGCAGGAGCTTGTCCGCCAGGCCCGTGAGCCCGTGCCGATGCGGCTGGCGCGCGACGCCGCGGTCCGCGCCGTAGGACGCAGCTTCGCGATGCCGCTGCGCGCGGCCGGGATCGACGCCAATGTCGAGGTGCGGTTCGCCGACGCGTCGGGCGAGCCGTCATTCCTCGACAGGTCGCGCCGGATCGAGGATGTCTTGAACGAACAGAAGGCCGGGCGCTGATCGCCGCCTCAGGAGTGAATGTGATGAACGCACCCAATATGAGCCTGAAGGGGCTGGACCTTCGCGCCGAGATCGACCGGCTGCGCAAGGAGCGCAACGCCGTCATCCTCGCCCATTATTACCAGGCGCCGGAAATCCAGGACCTCGCCGATTTCGTCGGCGACAGCCTCGACCTCAGCCGCAAGGCGGCGGCGACCGAGGCTGACGTCATCGCCTTTTGCGGCGTCCGCTTCATGGCCGAGACCGCCAAGATCCTGAGCCCCGACAAGATCGTCATCCTGCCCGACATGGACGCCGGCTGCAGCCTCGAGGACAGCTGTCCGCCCGATCAGTTCGCCGCGTTCCGGGCCAAGCATCCCGACCATATCGCGCTCACCTACATCAACTGCTCGGCGGACGTGAAAGCGCTCAGCGACATCATCGTCACCTCGTCCTCGGCCGAGATTATTTTGAGCCAGATCCCGCCCGAGCAGAAGATCATCTTCGGCCCCGACAAGCATCTCGGCGGCTACCTCGTTCGCAAGACCGGCCGCGACATGCTGCTCTGGCCGGGCGTGTGCATCGTCCACGAGGCCTTCTCGGAAACCGAGCTGCTGAAGCTGAAGGCGCAGCATCCCGGCGCGCCCGTGCTGGCCCACCCGGAATGCCCGGCCCATATCGTCGAACATGCCGACCTGGTCGGATCGACAAAGGCGATCCTCGATTACGCGCTGAGCAGCGACGCCGACACCCTGATCGTCGCGACCGAGCCGCACATCATTCACCAGATGGAGAAAGCGGCGCCGCACAAGCTGTTCATCGGCGCGCCCGGCGCGGACGGGAATTGCAACTGCAACATGTGCCCGTACATGGCGCTCAACACGCTCGAGAAGCTCTACGTCGCGTTGCGCGACCTCGAGCCGCGCATCGAGATGGACGAGGAGCTTCGCCTGCGCGCCAAGAAGTCGCTCGATGCGATGCTCGACATGGCCGGCCGCACCGTCGGCCAGGGCGATGTCGGGCGGCCGATTTTCGCCGGGGACTGAGCGCATCACCACGGCTTCCCGCCCCGTGACACGGGCGTGGTAAGCGGCTAACTCACCATCGCCCCTTCCGGAGACCTGCCTTGCTTCGCCAGATCCTGCCCGTCGCCGCCTTCTTGTTCACGGTCGCCGCTGCGCCCGCCGTGGCCGACGATCCCTATCTTTGGCTCGAGGAGATCGAGGGCGAGCGGGCGCTGACGCAGGTCAAGGCCTGGAACAAGACGACCGAGGATCTGCTCGCGAAGTCGCCCAATTTCGAGCAACACCGCGCCCGCGCCCGGGCCATCCTCGACGACGAACAGCAGATCGCCGCGCCCGAGGACGTGATGGGCGGCTACGTCACCAATTTGTGGCGCGACGCGGCCAATCCGCGCGGCCTGTGGCGGATCTCGCCGCTCGGCGCCTATGTCGCCGGCAAGCCGCAATGGCGCACGCTGATCGACGTCGACGCATTGGGCAAGCACGAGGGCAAGAGCTGGGTCTGGCACGGCGCCGACTGCCTCGCGCCCGCCTACACGCGCTGCCTGGTCTCGCTCTCGCCCGGAGGCACCGACGCCGATGTCGTGCGCGAGTTCGATGTCACCGCGGGCAAGTTCATCGACGGCGGCTTCGCGCTGCCCGAGGCCAAGAGCAATGTGGCCTGGGTCGACGAGAACAAGCTGCTGGTCGTCACCAATTACGGCCCCGACTCGCTCACCACCTCGGGCTATGGCCGCATCGCCAAATTGTGGCAGCGGGGCACGCCGCTCGCGCAGGCCAAGACGATCTTCGAGGGCGAGAAGACCGACGTTTCGACCTCGCCCTTCGCCGTCCAGGACGGCGAGAAGCGCTGGACCTTCGTCGGCCGGGGCAAGACCTTCTGGACCAACGATCTGTCGCTGCTCACCGCCGACGGCCGGCTGGTGAAGACGCCGCTCCCTGACACCGCCAATTTCCAGGACGTGATCGGCGGCCGCATGATCGCTTTGCTGCAGGCGCCGCTCGGCGCGATCCCGGCCGGCTCGGTCGTCGCTTATTCGCTCGCCGACATCGCCGCCGGCCGCGCCGTCGCGCCTGAGCTCGTCATGGCGCCGAGCAAGAGCCAGGCGATCGAGGAAGTCTCGGCCAGCGACAACGTCCTGTGGGTGAAGGCGCTCGACGACGTGTCGGGCAAGTTGTTCGCATTGCGCCGCGGCGCAGACGGCAAATGGGCGAGCCAGGCGATGCCGCTCGCCGCGAACAGCACGATCCACCTCTCCGGCGTCGCAGGCCAGCGCGACATCGCCTTCGCCACCGTCGAGGGGATGCTGATCCCACCGGCGCTCTATGCGGTGGACGGCAGCGGCAAGGCGCAGCTCGTGCAAAGCCTGCCGGCGCGCTTCGATGCCAGCGCCTTTACCGTCGAGCAGCGCTTCGCGACGTCGAAGGACGGCACCCGCGTGCCTTATTTTCTCGTCCGCAAGAAGGGGACCAAGGGCGCGGTCCCGGCGCTGATCCATGCTTATGGCGGCTTCCGCGCCGCGCAGACGCCGACCTACCTCACCGGCCAGCCCTACCGCGCCGGGCCGCTCGGCCTGTTCTGGACGGAGAGCGGCAACGCCTATGTCCTCGCCAACATCCGCGGCGGCGGCGAGTACGGCCCGGCCTGGCATGAGTCCGTCCTCAAGGAGAACCGGCAGAAGAGCTTCGACGATCTTCACGCGGTCGCCGAGGACCTCGTCCGGACCGGCGTCAGCGCGAAGCGCAAGATCGCGATCTCGGGCCGCTCCAACGGCGGCGTCCTGGTCGGCGCGGCGCTGACGCAGCGGCCGGATCTCTACGGCGCGGTCATCTCGGGCTCGCCGCTGCACGACATGAAGCGTTACTCGCACCTGCTCGCCGGCGCGTCGTGGATGGACGAATATGGCGATCCCGATAAGCCGGAGGATTGGGCCTATCTTTCGAAATATTCGCCCTACCAGAATGTGAAGCCGGGCGTGAAATATCCACCGGTCTTCTTCTACCTCTCGACCAAGGACGACCGCGTCCATCCCGGCCACGCCCGCAAGATGGCGGCGCGGCTGCTCGAATATGGCAACCCGGTCTATTACCACGAATATCTGGAGGGCGGCCATTCGGTCGGCGCCGACCATGCCGAGGACGCCTATCGCGCGGCCTTGCTCAACGCCTTCCTCAATCGCGAGCTGAGCGGGCAGGGCAAGTGAGCTTCACGCTCGACCGGTTCGACCTCGACCGCTTCGTTGCCGAGACGCTGGCCGAGGATCTCGGCGATCATGGCGACATCACCTCGTCGGCGGTGATCCCGGCTGACGCGCTGTTCCGCGGCGTGATGGACAGTCGCGACGCGATCGTCGTCGCAGGGCTGCCGATCGCGGAGGCGTTCTTTCGCGCGCTCGATCCCGACGTGGAGATCGAACTGCTGGCGAAGGACGGCGACAGGGTCGCTGCCGGAACCCATCTGATGCGCCTGACCGGCAGGGCGCGGGCGCTGCTCACCGCCGAGCGGTCCGCGCTCAACACGCTTCAGCACCTCTCCGGAGTGGCAACGCTGACCGGCGCCTATGTCGACGCCATGGCCGGCACCGGCGCGGTCTTGCTCGACACCCGAAAGACGATCCCGGGCCTGCGCGTGCTCGAGAAATATGCGACCCGCATGGGCGGCGCGCAGAACCACCGCATGCGGCTCGACGACGCGGCGATGATCAAGGACAACCATGTCGCCGTCGCCGGCGGGGTCGAGGAAGCGGTGCGGCGCGCCGTCGGCGCGGGCATCGCGCGGATCATCGTCGAGGTCGACCGGCTCGACCAGATCGAGCCCGCGCTCGGCGCCGGGGCGACGCACCTACTGCTCGACAATATGGACGCGGGAATGCTGCGCGAGGCGGTGGCGCTCGTCGGCGGGCGCGTCCCGACCGAGTCGAGCGGTGGCGTGACGCTGGAGACGATCCGCGCCAAGGCGGAGACGGGGGTCACCTACATTTCGGTCGGGCGCCTCACCCAGTCGGCGCCCGCCGCCGACATCGGGCTCGACTTCGAACCGGCCTGACGGTCCTTAGCGGCGCACGATCTCGCCCTCGACCAGCATCGTCTCAGGATGATGCTTGTCGAGCCAGCGCTTGATGATGCGCAGGTTGCGGGTGTTGGAACGGTAGACGAAGTCGAACAGGTCGCCGACGAACGGAATCGCGCCGAGCGCCGTGTCGACCCCGACATTGCCCGCCATCCGGGCGATGTGGAACTTGGACATGCCGAGGTTCCGCCCCTCCCAGACGAGCCAGGCGCCCATCGCGGCGGTGATGACGTCGCCGAGCACCGGCACCAGGCCGAGGATCGCGTCGAGGCCGATCGGGCGGTTGATGCCGGGCACGACGAAGGCGCGCTCAAGCACAGCTTCTACCGCTTCGAGTCGGCGCCGCACCGACGCCGGATCCCGGCCGATCGGCAATTGGCCGGCGAGCGCCTCGAACTGTTCCTGCGGCGTGGGCATAGCGAAAACTCCTCGCCTTCGAGCTAGGGTGGTCAGGGCCGCGCTGCAACCAGCGAAGCGGGAAAGCGGCGCGCGAACGCATTGGGACGGAAGCCCTCGAGCCTTTGCGCCACGAGATGCCAGCGGATCGGCGCGGTGACCGGAATGAACACGGCAAGCTCGCCGATCAGCCGGTCGGCCTCGGCGAGGTGCTGGGTGCGCTCCGCGACGGTGGCGGCTTCACGCGCCGCGGCGAGCTGCTGATCGGCCTCCGGGCTGCAGATCGGGCTGGCGTCGCAGGTGAAGTGGCGCAGGTACCAGGTGGCGATGCTGGTCGGGGCGACGGCGTCGATCAGCCGGAGATCGGCCTTGGCCGCCGGACCCACTGCCTGCGCCGTCACGCCGATCGCCCGCCAGTCGCGCCGCAGATAGGCGAACAGGAGCCGATAGCCCGGCCCGGGCGGCAGCGCGACGCGCAGTGTGACGGGCTCGCCGCCGGCTAGGTCGGCTATCACGCGGGCGGCGGCCTCGCGCCGCATCGGTTGGGGATTGGACGCCCAGGCGGGCAGGGCCGGCGCGGGCAGTTCGTCGATCCCGGCCGGTACGAGCGACGTGCGCGGCAGCAGGTCCTGTATGCCGAGATCCGTGACGAAGGCGTCGCGATCGATGGCCATGGTGAGCGCCGTCCGGGCGGCCGGATCGTCCCAGAGGCCGCCGCTGCCGGTGAAGGCGAAGCCGAGGATCCCGGCGACCGGATCGACGCGCCGCACCGCGGCCGCGGGTTGCGCGGCGCGCGCGATCGGCAGGTCGCCCAGAGTACCGCCGGTCACCAAGTCCGCCCCGCCGTCGACGAAGCGCGCGACCGCCAGAGCGGCGCGCTCGCCCCGCAGCCGAATGTCGGGCGCATGATTGCTTTCGCTCTCCTCCTCGTCCGCACGGTGCATGGTGAGGATGACGCTGCCATCGCCCTGGAACTGGGCCCGGAACGGGCCGGTGCCGGCGCCGCGGCGGATGATCGCCATTTCGGGCTGGGCGAGCAATTGCAGGAAATTGGGCCGGGGCGCCTTCAAGCTGATCTCGAGCACATCGTCGGTCATCGCCTCGATCTCGGCGACCGCGCCGAGCACCGGCTTCAGCGGGTTCTTGCTGGCGCGGCTGCCGGCGGCGCGCAGCCGTTCGACGACCTCGGCGGCTGTCACGCGGCCGCCATTGGCCCATTGCACCCGGGCGAGGCGGAACGTGTAGCGAAGGCCGTCGTCGGAGACGATCCAGCTCTGCGCGAGCGCCGGCTCGACCTGGCCAGTGGCGTCGAACCGCACCAGCCCCTGGGCCGCCGCATCGAGCAGGAACGCGGACGGCGCGTCGAGGGGCTCTAGATTGGGGTTCACGAGGCGGGGGGCCGCCCCGATCGCGCTGACCGCGATCGGGCCGCTTTCCTGCGGACCGCATCCGCCGACGAGCGCCAATGCCGCGGCAAGGCCGGCCAATCTCACGCGAATCTTCATGGTGCGACCGATAACGGAAGCTTCGGGGGAGCGCCAATGGCGGTGCCGTCTACGTTCGGGAAACGGCGCCGGCCTTTACCCGTCTTTCACCACTGCCCGTGTAGCTTCGGGCGCTCGACAGGAACCGCGACGATGCCGGACGACCCCGAACGTTCAGACGATTACCGCGAGCGGCGCTCCGCCCGGATGCCGGTGTCCACGCGGGCCGAGCTGCGTCACGGCAATTGGTACAGCGTCGAGGTCAAGGTGCGCGACGTCTCGCGATGCGGCTTCATGGCCGAGTGCAACGAGCCGGTCCAGATCGGCAGCCACGTATCGCTGGAGGTGCCCGGGATCGGGCCGGTCCACGCGCAGGTGCGCTGGCAGATCGGCGGCCGCATGGGCGGCCTTTTCCTCGATCCGATCAGTCTCAACCGCTGCGAATGGACCGCAGTGCGCACGGAGCCGCCTCAGGCTGCGTGACGCGAAGCTGGTGCGGACGGCGGGACTCGAACCCGCACGCCCCGAGGGGCAGAAGATTTTAAGTCTCCGGCGTCTACCGGTTCCGCCACGTCCGCACGGCGAGCACTCATAGCGCGACATCCCGACTAAAGTCAGGAGCTATGCGCAGCGATGGGGAGATTTTTCCGCGGCGTCGAGATGTCAGACGTTGAGGCGCTCGCGCATTTCCTTGCCCGGCTTAAAATAGGGCACGCGCTTGGCCGCGACGTCGACGGAATCGCCGGTGCGCGGGTTGCGGCCCTTGCGGGCGTCGCGCTCGCGGGTCGAGAAGGCGCCGAAGCCGCGCAGCTCGACGCGGCCACCCTTTTGCAGCTGCGCGATGATCGAATCGTAGAAGGAGGACACCACCCGCTCGATCTCCTTGACGGTCAGATCGGGATGGTCGTCGCACAATTTCTGGACAAGCTCGGAACGGATCAAGGCCAAGGCCCCCCAAGTCAATAAGCCATTTAGGCTGGACAGAATCGGACCGCGTCGAGCCCCCACGAGCGACGCTTAATCCAGATCAATCGCACCGTTTTGGACGCAAGGCAATATACCGCGCGGAGAATGCTCATGAAAAAGCCCCGCTTCGCCGTTTTGGGCAGAGCGGGGCTTCGTCATCCTGTCAAAGCAAGCGCCTAAGCGCCCGCTTGGGTTAGGAGTTCTTTTGCTTGAGGGCCTCGCCGAGGATGTCGCCGAGCGACGCGCCCGAATCGGACGAGCCGTACTGCGCGACCGCCTGCTTCTCTTCGGCGATCTGCATCGCCTTGACCGAGAAGTTGGGCTTCTTCGAGCGATCGAAGCCGATCACCATCGCGTCGAACTTCTGGCCGACCTGGAAACGCTCCGGACGCTGCTCGTCGCGGTCGCGGCCGAGATCGGTGCGCTTCAGGAACCCGGTCGCGCCGTCGTCGCCGACCTGAACCTCGAGGCCGCCGTCGCGCACTTCGAGCACGGTGACGGTGACGACGTCGTTCTTGTTGACGCCCGAGCCGCTGCCGCCGGTGGCGACGCCGCCGCGCTCAAGCTGCTTCATGCCGAGGCTGATGCGCTCCTTCTCGACGTCGACGTCGAGCACGACCGCCTTCACCATCTCGCCCTTGTGGTGGAGATTGAGCGCGTCCTCGCCCGAAATGCCCCAGGCGATGTCCGACATGTGGACCATGCCGTCGACATCGCCGTCGAGGCCGATGAACAGGCCGAACTCGGTCGCGTTCTTGACTTCGCCCTCGACCTCGGTGCCGACCGGGTGGGTCTCGGCGAAGGCCGCCCACGGATTGGCCTGCGCCTGCTTGAGGCCAAGGCTGATGCGACGCTTGTCCTCGTCGACCTCGAGGATCGCAACGTCGACTTCTTGGCTGGTCGAGACGATCTTGCCCGGGTGGACGTTCTTCTTGGTCCAGCTCATCTCGGAGACGTGGACGAGGCCCTCGATGCCGGCCTCGAGCTCGACGAACGCACCATATTCGGTGATGTTCGTGACACGGCCCGAGAAGACGCCGCCGATCGGATATTTGGCCTGCGCGCCCTCCCACGGATCGCTCTCGAGCTGCTTCATGCCGAGGCTGATGCGCTGGGTCTCGCGGTTGATGCGGATGATCTGCACCTTCACCGTGTCGCCGATGTTGATCATCTCCGACGGGTGGCCGACGCGCTTGTAGCTCAAATCGGTGACGTGGAGCAGGCCGTCGATGCCGCCGAGGTCAACGAACGCACCATAATCGGTGATGTTCTTGACGACGCCGTCGATCACCTGGCCCTCGGCCAGGCTCTGGATGAGGCCGGTGCGCTGTTCGGCGCGGGTTTCCTCGAGGATGGCGCGGCGCGACACGACGATGTTGCCGCGGCGGCGATCCATCTTCAGGATCTGGAAGGGCTGCGGGATGTCCATCAGCGGGGTGACGTCGCGGACCGGGCGGATGTCGACCTGCGAACCGGGCAGGAAGGCGACGGCGCCGTTGAGGTCGACGGTGAAGCCGCCCTTGACGCGGCCGAAGATCACGCCCTCGACGCGGGCGGTCTCGGTGAATTCCTTTTCGAGCTTGTCCCAGGCGGCTTCGCGGCGTGCGCGGTCGCGCGACAGCATCGCTTCGCCCTGGTGGTTCTCGACGCGGTCGACATAGACTTCGACTTCGTCGCCGACCTTGAGGTCAGCCTTCTGGCCCGGCGCGGCGAATTCGCGCAGCGCGACGCGGCCTTCGGACTTCAGGCCGACGTCGATGACGGCCATGTCGTTCTCGATCGCGGTGACGGTGCCCTTGACGACGCGGCCTTCGAAGCCTTCGTTCTCGCCGCCGAGCGTTTCGTTGAGGAGAGCCGCGAAATCGTCGCGGGTCGGATTTGCCGTAGTGGCCATGTGCTAGAGTTCCTTACTTGCGTTTTTGCCGGCCAGAGGTTGTCTCCCCTGGTCTTTTGAACCCGACTGCCGCAGCGGCCCCATGCCGGATGCGGTGTCCGCGCGGGCGGCGGCGGTGCGGGGGAAGCGGAAAGAGCGCGTCGAAGGCGGGCGACGATCGCCACGGCCCCTTCACGCGCACCTCAAAGCTGAGCCTCCGCAGGCGCTTAGGCCCGCTGGACGGGCGGCATATAGAGGAGAGGGCGCGGCGGGGCAAGCCACTCGTCCGCAAGTGGTACTTGCGGCCGGGGGGAGGGAAGGGCGGGGTGAAGCGTGTCGCATTTTGGCCGTTGGCGGACTGTCTGCTTCTGGCTGCGATCGCGGAAAAGCGGACGTTTGCGGCTTCCGCCTGCTCTACGTCCGCTAACGACCCGTTGCGGACATTCGGACTCTCGCTACACCTGCCAGGATTCAAAGATGTAGGGGGGCGGTTTAGTGAGTGGGTCAGCATATGATGTCGGTCAATCCGTCGGGACCTTTGTCGGCTACATTGTGATATACGGCGGCATCCTCGCGCTCGGCGTGTATGCGGGAAAGCGGCTAACACGGGCAAGGGAGGACGGCAGTTCCGCAAGGTGGCCCCTCGGTTCCGCTGTCGCACTCGTTTTGTTGCTCCTTCTCGGGCAGTGTTCGGCGGCGCTCCAAGCGGGAACGGTTGGTGCTGGTGACGTTGTGATTCTACAGCGCGCCGCGGGCCCGGCCACAGCGTTTCCAAGCACCTTTTCGCAGGATTTTATTGCGAACTACGACAAAGGTCTCCGACAGGGGCTGGTGGATACCCTCAGGAAGGCCGGTGCTACAGTGGACGCAAGTGACATTAACGTATCCACCGCCGTCATGAACTTGGGCGCTCAACAGCTCCTCAAGTCTAAGGTCCAAGTGGCAACCCGCGTGTTTATGTACCAGTTCGCAGGTGTCGCCGGTACACAGGTGATCACCGTCGTTTGCGCCTCGGGAACAGCAGAGGAGTTTCAAACTGCAGGAACCGAGTGCGAGCGACGGGTAGAAGCGGTTTTCGGGGGCTAAGGGAGCGTCCGCTCGATGTCCGCTTTCCACCCATAGCGGACATTCATGCGGTTCGATCTCCCCGCCGACCTTCAATGTCCGGAATGGATGGATAGCGGACGTTCGCTTCCCATCAGTCATGAGTGCTCGACGTCTCTCTCCAGAGCAGCTCAACCAGAGTGCCAGCTGGCATGGGTCGGTGCAGCGGTGCACCTTGCCCAGCCCAATGTGCACCGAAGCCGTATTCGCCCGCCGCCTTTGCTGCTGCGTGGAGTGCTTTCCCGGCGTCGTAAGCGATCGGGTAGTCGGGCGCGGGGAGCGTACATTCCGCACCCCATCGCGTGAAGTGGTTGGCCAGACAACGGGCCGGGCGGCCTGATATGACGCCGGTCATGGTTGTGTGATGGGAACTCTCGCTGACTAGCGCGGCGCGATAGCTCTCGTCGGCGCTACTCTCAGGGCAAGCGATAAAGGCCGTGCCGAGCTGCGCGGCCACTGCCCCAAGCCTCAGTGCTGCGCGGATACCCGCGCCGTCCATGATGCCGCCTGCCGCGATCACGGGTAGGCTCGTCTGCGTTGCCAGCAATCGCGTCAGAGCCATTGTGCCAAGCTGATCGTCGTCACCGGCTGGATCGAACACGCCCCGGTGTCCGCCTGCCTCCCAGCCCTGCGCTACGACCATGTCGATCCCGGCCGCCTCTACAAGGCGCGCTTCCGCCAAGCTGGTCGCGGACGCGAGTAAGGTGCAGCCCGCTTGTTTCAGCGCCGCAATGCGATCCGCTGAGGGTAGGCCAAAGTGGAAGCTGACGACCGGTGGAGCCGTCTCGACGAGCAACGCCAGCATGTCATCATCGTCCCCGAAGCTGGTGTAGATCGTCCTCAGCGTGGACGGAGGCTCGGCTCCATAACGCAGGAACAGCGGTTGCATGGCTTCCAGCCAGTGCCGTTCCCGTGCTGCGTCGGCGCGGGCGGTGGCATGCACGAACACGTTGACGTTGAACGCCCCATCTGTCCGTGCGCGTGTTTCATCGATCATTGCGCGAGCACCGGTCGCGTCTGTCGCGCCGACACCGATTGAACCCAAGGCACCGGCGTTGCAGACGGAGGCGGCCAGCTCAGGCGTGGATACACCAGCCATTGGTGCCTGCACGATCGGTAGGATTACTCCGAGCTGCTGAAGCGGGTTCATAAAGGATCACTGCGCCTGCACTCGAATGTCCGCAATGGGTCGCAAGCGGACATAGCTCGCAAGCCCGAACGAACGTCCGCTTCCGGGCGTCTGCAACAGCGCCGTGAACGACCGCAATTGGCGCATAGCCGACACGACACCCATCTAGACCGCTGAACGAGCCTCGCGCGCTGTGCGAACTATCCATATAGGATAAAATCCCTTAACAGCGTGACGTTGCTGTGGTACTAAGCGGGCACAATCCAGAAATGTAGCGGGACCTCAGATTGGATCCGGGTGACGGAGAGGGAGAGGCCGCGCGGGGATGCCGCTGCGGCCTTTTTGTTGTGCGTCGGCGGCGGGGCGTCGGGCGCGGCGGGAAGGGAGGGCGCGATGGCGGGAAAAAGCAGGGCTGCGGCCGGAGCCAAGGGCACAAGGCGGGTGCAGGCGAACAAGCATCGCGCGGTGCAGGTGGCGCGGACCGGGGGGCGGAAGCTGTTCGACGAGGCGGCCAAGAGCCGCTTCCTCGAATGGTTCGCGGCGACGTGCAACGTCTCGCTGTCGGCCGAGCAGGCCGGGTTCAACTACAAGACCGCGTTCCGCCACCGGATGAACGACGAACGCTTCGCGCAGGGCTGGGACCGGGCGCTGGAGCAGGGCGTGGCGCGGCTCAAGGCCAAGACGCTGGAAACCAAGGCGAAGGAAACGCCGATCGGGATCGAGGGCGATCTCGACGCGCCCGAGATGGAGCCGATCGACCCGGCGCTCGCGATCCAATTGCTGCGCGAGCACGAGCGGCGGCTGGCGGGCTATCCCAAGAGCGGGGCGCGGCCGCGGCTGGCGACCAACGCGGAAGTGCGGGCGGCTTTGGTGCAGCGGCTGGCGGCGTTCGGGGCGCGGGTGAAGGGGGACCCCTCACCCAGCTCCGACTAGGCAGCGAGCTGCCAAGTCTGCGCGTCCAGTCCGGGGTGAAACATGCCCCGCATGTTTCAGGGCTGCCTGGGAGGCAGCCCGACCCCGAACTCCCCGGAACGGGAGAGGGGCTTTGGAGGTACTCCATGACCTACGAGGAAGCCGATTTCGGGGATCTGCTGCGGCGGGCGGGGGCGGTGTGCGGGAGTGACGCGGACGCTTGGGAGCGGTTCGTGGGCGGGTTGCCCGAGCCGGTGCGGCGGCGGATCGCGGAGGAATTCTTCTGGCAGGCGCATGGCGGGCAGGAGGAGCCTCCGGCCTCCGGGGGCGGCTGGCGGGTGTGGCTGCTGATGGCCGGGCGCGGCTTCGGCAAGACCCGGGCGGGCGCGGAATGGGTGAGCGCGCGGGCGCGGGCGATGCCGGAGGCGGAGATCGCTTTGGTCGGCGCGAGCCGCGACGAGGTGCGGCGGGTGATGGTCGAGGGACCGAGCGGACTGATCGCGGTGGCGCGGAGCGACGAGGCGCTGGAGTGGGTGCCGACGCGGGGGAGCTTGCGCTTCGCCTCGGGCGCTCGCGCCTTCGTCTATTCGGCGGCGGCGCCCGACCAGCTGCGCGGGCCGCAGCACCATTTCGCCTGGTGCGACGAGATCGCCAAATGGCGGCGGGGCGAGGAGGCGTGGGACAATCTGATGATGGGGCTGCGCATGGGGGCGCGGCCGCGGGCGATGGTGACGACGACGCCCAAGCCGGTGGCGATCGTGCGGCGGCTCCGGGCGCTTGCCGACTGTATCGAGACCAATGGGCGGACCGCGGACAATGTCCATATGGCGGCGGCGTTCCGCGACTGGGCGGAGGCGACCTATGGCGGCACGCGGCTCGGGCGGCAGGAGCTGGACGGGGTCTTGTTCGAGGAGCCGGAGGGGGCGCTGTGGACGCGGGCAACGATCGAGGCGGCGCGGGCGGGGCGGCCCGAGGCCTTGGTGCGGGTGGTGGTGGGCGTCGATCCGCCGGCGAGCGCGGCGGGCGACGCGTGCGGGATCGTGGTGTGCGGGCTGGGGGCGGACGGAGTGTCCTATGTGCTGGCCGATCGCTCGGTGAGCGGGCTCAGGCCCGAAGGGTGGGCGCAGGCGGTGGTGTGGGCGGCGGCGGCCTGGGAGGCGGACCGGGTGGTGGCCGAGAAGAACCAGGGCGGCTACATGGTCGAGAGCGTGCTGCGCGGGGTCGAGGCCGGGCTGCCGGTGACGACGGTGAGCGCGAGCCGCGGCAAGGCGGCGCGGGCCGAGCCGATCGCGGCGCGGTTCGAGCAGGGCAAGGCGAAGCTCGCCGGGCGCTTTCCCGAGCTCGAGGACGAGCTCGCCGGGCTGATGGCGGCGGGCGGCTATGAGGGGCCGGGGCGCAGCCCGGACCGGGCCGACGCGATGGTGTGGGCGCTGACCGAGCTCGCGCGCCCGCAGGCCGAGCCGCGGCTGCGCTGTTTCTAGGGGGCGCGGAAATGTGCCGCTTGTCATCTTGCTGTCACCAACGGCTAACTTGGCGTTCACGCAAAGCGCCTAGCGGCGGGCCATGTCCGTTGCGTTCGCCAGTCCCGCCGCCAGCCCCGCCGCCAGCCCTGCCGTTGCAGCGGCGCCGCGCCCGCCGGCCGACGCCTTCACCCGCCGCACCTGCATCGCCGAGAGCGACCGGCTGGCCGGGGTGATCGAGCTGTTCCGCGCCGATCCGGACCTGCGCCTGCTGGCCGTGGTCGACGCGGACAGGCGGCCGGTCGGCGCGATCCTCGAGCTCGACGTGCGCTCCATGCTGTTCAACCCGTTCGGCCACGCCTTGATGCAGAATCCGAGCTTCGGCGGATCGCTTCGGCGGCTGGTGCGGCCGTGCCCGGTCGCCGACGCCGGTCGGCCGGTCGGCGAATGGCTCGACCTCTATGCCGGCGCGCGCGGCAGCGAGGGGCTGATCCTGACGCAAAGCGGGCGCTTCCACGCCGTGCTCGACAGCCGCGATCTCGTCCACCTCGCCGCCGAGCGCGAAGTCGAGCTCGCCCGCGACCGCAGCGCCCGCGCCGAGCGGATCAACCAGGCCGGCCGCGCCTTTACCGGCGACGTCGCCGCGCTCTCGGCCGAGCTCACCGCCTTCGCCGCCGACGTCGAGCGCTTCGCCAGCCAGTTCGGCGGGCGCGCGGCCCAGACCCGGGAATCGGCGACGAGCGTGGCCGCGGCGGCGGCGCAGACGATGGCGGCCCTGGGCGAGATCGCCGCGCGCGGCCGCGGCCTCGCCGCCGCGTCGGACAATATCGCCCTAGAGACGACCCACGCCCGCGACCTGCGCGCGCAGGCCGGCCGCACGGTGCGCTCGGCCGGCGAGCGGGTCGAGGCCCTGGCCCATACCGCCAAAGCGATCGACGGCATGCAGGCCCTGATCAACGGCATCGCCAGCAAGACCAAGATCCTGGCGGTCAATGCCACGATCGAGGCGGCGCGCGCGGGCGAGGCGGGGCGCAGCTTCCGCGTCGTCGCGCAGGAGGTGAAGATGCTCGCCGACCAGACGCGGGTGGCGGCCGGCGCGATCGCCGGCCACGTCACCCGCATCCACCACGACCTTGGCGAAGTGATCGCCGGCCACGGCGCGATCGAGCGGGCGATCGGCGCGATCGCCGACCGCTCGGCATCGATCGACGCCGCGGTCAGCGAGCAGAACGAGGCGACGCGCATGATCGCCTGGAACGTCGAGCAGTCGGCCGAGGCGGGAAGCGACATCACCGCCCGCGCCGCCCAGATCGGCCAGGATGCGGCCGACCTGGGCGACGATGTCGGCGCGCTCGAGAGCCTGTCGTGGCGGCTGGTGGAGACCGCGACCGGCCTCCACGAGCGCGCCGACGCGTTCGTCGCGGCCGCGGTCTAGCGGTTACGGCGCCTCGGCGGTGTCGAGCGGCTCGTCGGGACCGCCCATCGCGACCGGCAGCGACTGGCCGCTCAGCATCGCATAGGCCGCCTCGGGGGAGGGGGCGTCGTCGACGACCAGCACGGTCGCGCCGAGCTCGGTCGCGGCGAACAATTTGGCAGCGAAGGTCTTGGGCAGGCGGATGCAGCCGTGCGACGCGGGCTCGCCCGGAATCGCGCCGGCATGGAGCGCGATGCCGTCCCAGGTCAGGCGCTGCATGAACGGCATCGGCGCATTGTCGTAGAGGTTCGAGAAATGCTTCTCGCGCTTCTGCAGGATGTTGAAGCGGCCGGCCGGCGTGTCGTGGCCGGGCTTGCCGGTCGATACGGTGCTGGCGCCGATCAGGGTGCCGCCGCGATAGACGTAGGCCTTTTGCAGCGGAATGCTGACGACCACCTCGACTTCGCCCGAAGGCGCGCGCTCGGGCTGCCAGACCCAGTGGCCGGGCTCGAGATTGTCGACGCGTTGTTCGATCGGGGCGGGGGATGTGGCCGGCTTGGCGGCCAGGGGTTGCGATGACGCGAAACAAATCGCCAAAACAAAGGCGCTTCCGCGCACGAACACAGGCGTGCGGACCATAAGCTCATTCTTTCTTTTCTTCTGAAAGGACGCGCCGGGCCAGGAAAGCATCTTCCCCGGTTGGCCGTTCTTCCTACCTGTTGCTATAACGCGCGAGCAGCAAATCGTTCCGCAATCGCCGGGTCGACCCGAGTCCGGCATCGGATGGGGCGATGGGCGTACGGACGGGCAAGGAGCCGGAGGATGGTGGCGGCGCGGGGTCGATGGGATCGCGATCGCGTGCGCGCCGGGGCGGGCGCGGCGGCGCTCGAGATTCTGCTGCTCTCCGGGCTGGTCGCCGGGCTTCGCGTCGCCGCGCCCGAGCCGCAGGATCCGGCGCCGGTCGTGCTCGCGGTGCGGCCCGTGCCGCCCCCGCCGCCGCGCAAGATCCCGCCGCCCGAACCAAAGACGGAGGAGGGTGCGTCCGGCCCGGCGCCGGCGGCCGCGTCCCCCGTCGTCGCCCCCGCGACCGTCCTGCCGGTTCCGCCATTGGTGACCGCCGCGCCGGTGCCGGCCACAGGCGTCGCGCCGAACCCCGGGACGTCGCCGGTGGCGGGAACGGGTGCAGGCGGGGAAGGGACCGGAACGGGCCGCGGCGGGACAGGCAGCGGCGGCGGCACTTCGGCGCGCCGGCTGGCGGGCGCGCTGCGCGACTCCGACTATCCGGCGGCGGCGCGGCGGGCGCGGGCCGAGGGGACCGTGTTCGTCGAATTCCGCGTCGACACCGACGGCGACGTGAATGAGTGCAAGGTGACGCGCTCCAGCGGCCATGAGGCGCTCGACGCCGTCACCTGCCGGCTGATCGAGCGGCGCTTCCGCTACCAGCCGGCGACCGACGCGCACGGCGCCTCCGTTCCGGCGACGATCGCGACCAATTTCACCTGGACCCTGCGGCCGCCGGAAGTCGCGCCTCCGGCGTTGCCGGAAGCGCGCTAGCGCCGCGCCGCCGAGCGGCTGGCGGCTGCCAGCTGGACCCCGTCGCGATTGTAGACGTCGGGGCGGAAGGCGATGCGGTCGCCGTCGGGGGCGGCGGTGAGGTAGGTGATGTAGACCGGCACCGGCTCGGACAGGTCGACGCGCTGCTCGGGGTCGCCGGCGCGGACCTTGAGCGGCTTGCCGAACAGCCAGCGGGCGAGGCGCGGCGCATCCTCGACCCGCACGCAGCCGGAGCTGAAGCGGCGGTCGGTCTTGCGCAGCAGATCCTTCTCCGGCGTGTCGTGCAGATAGACGCCGTAATCGTTGGGGAACATGAACTTCATCTTCCCCATCGCATTGGCGGGTCCGGGCAACTGGCGGGCGCGCAGTTCGATCCGCCCGGCGGCGGCCGCCTGCCAGTCGACCGTGGACGGATCGACGACGACGGCATTGTCGCTCCAGTCCGACAGCACCTCGAAGCCCTTGGTCTTGAGGAAGCCGACACCGTCCTTCAGCACGCCCGCGGCGACCCGCTTGCGGGCGAGATCGGGCGGCAGGTTCCAATAGGGATTGACCATCGCGTAGCGGATCACGCCGGCCATCATCGGCGTCGGCTCGCTGGGCTTGCCGACGACGACACGCATCGTGTCGCGCACCTTGCCGTCCTCGTAGAGCCAGAGCCGCGCGGCGGCGGCGTCGACCAGGACATAGCGTCGCGGCGGGCGGGCGGGGAGGGCGCGGGCGCGCTCGAGATTGACGCGCAGGATACGCTCGCTGTCGGGCGAGCCGCCGTTCAAGGCGGCGAGGGTGCGCGAGCCGACGATGCCGTCCTGGGGCAGGCCGTGGGCCGCCTGGAAATCGCGGACCGCCTGCTCGACGGACGCGTCGAACGGGCCACGCGGATCGAGCCCGAGACGATAGCGCAGCATGGTGACGCGCTCGTCGGCGGCGCCGCGGCGCAGGCCGGGCCCGCCGGGGACGACGATATCGTCGTCGCCGCGCGCGGAGACATGGGCGGTGGCGGCCTTGCGGAGCTGGCCGTAGATCGGATGCATCCAGCCGGAATTGGCCACGTAGCTTTCCAGCGACGCGGCCGCAGCGGCTTCCTCAAGCACGGCGGCAATGGTCGGCGTGGCCGGGACGAGCTCCTTGTCGACGAAGTCCATGCCGCTTTCGCGCGGCCGGCGCACGTCGCGGACATAGGAAGCGAAGCTGCGCGACAGCAGCATTTCCGCCTTGGCGAGGTCCTTGGCGGATCCGCCGCGCGCATCGTCGATCGCTTCGGCGAGCGCGCGCGGGCGATAATCGTCGGGATCGAGCCCGTCCGCTTCGGCGGAGGCGATCAGACCGAGCAGGGAGTCGGCGGCAGGGCCGAGCGTGCCGCCACGAATCCAGAGCGGACGATAGTCGCGCGCCTTGTAGAAAGCGCGAATGTCGCGGCTGCCGCCGGCCGAGCGCAGCGCCGCTTCGATCGCGGCGTCGCTCTCAGCCCAAGGGGCAGCCTGGGCATGCGCCTCCGCCGGCAGCAAAGCGGGGAGCGAAGCTGCCAGGCAGAGTGCAAGGATCGAGGCGCGCGCCGGCCCAATCCGGCCGGCGCGCTTTTCCATCTTTTTGGTCACGGGCGTCAGCGTCAGCCACGCTCGCCGCTACGGACCGGCGCCTGGTAGACCGGCGCGGGCTCGGGCGGACGGCCCTGATAATAGCGGCCTTCGCGGACGTAGCCGTCGGCATAGCCGTCCCTGTCGTTGTCGGCCCAGACGGCGCCGGCAATACCGCCGACCGCCGCGCCGATGGCGGCGCCTTCGATCGGGCTGAGGCCGCCGATGACGGCGCCGAGACCGGCACCCGCGGCCGCGCCGATGGCGGCACCGGTTCCAGCGCTGCGCAGCGTCGAATCGTCCTCATGGGTGGTGGAGCAGGCGCCGAGGGACATGGATCCCGCCGCGACTAGGGCGATCATCATTTTGTTCATTTGCTTCTCCCGGTAACGCGGGCCGAGGGGAGGCCGGCGGCATCTACACGCCGCAGGCCGGCCCGCCGTCGAATTAACGAGGTGCCTACCGAAACGTTCCGCATCGGTAATGCAATGCGCCGCGCCCAACGGAGAAGCGCGAAAGGCCGGGCGGCTTAGAAGGGGAAATAAAGCTGGATCGCGACGACCGCGGCGACCCATGTGATCAGGTTGAGCGGCAAGCCGACGCGGACGAAATCCATGTAGGAATAGCCGCCCATCTGATAGACCATGGCGTTGGTCTGATAGCCGAACGGCGTGGCGAAGGCGGCGCTGCCCGCGATCATGACAGCAACCAGGAAGGGCCGCGGGCTCACCGCCAGCGCCTCGGCCAGAGCAACCGCCACCGGCGTGATCAGCACGGCCACGGTCGCGTTCGACAGCAATTCGGTCAGGAACAGGGTCGCGCCGTAGAGCAGGATCAAGGCGAGCAGGGGCGGCATCGAATCGAGCGAGCCGACCACCTTTTCGGTGACCGCCGTGGCGAGGCCGGTCACGTCGAGCGCTATGCCGAGCACGACCATGCCGGCGATCAGCATGAGGATGTCCGGCCGGAGCCCGCGATAGGCCTCGTCCGCCGTGATGATGCGCAGGACGATCAGCAATACGGCGCCGGCAAAGGCCGCGGCGGCGATCGGCGCGACGTCCAAGGCCGCAAGCGCGACCACCGACACGAAGACGAGCGCCGAGACCAGGGCCTGCATCGGGCGCAGCTTGCGCCCTTCGGCAAAGGCGCTGGCCGACCCGAGCTGGGCGCCGGCCAAGCCGGGCTCGAGGGTAAGGTCGGGGTCAACGGGCGCCCGGGCCACGCGCGAATCCATCAGGCGCCCGCTGAACAGAGCGAGGTACAGGCCCCCGGCCACCGCCACGGTGACCCCGACCGGCGTGATCTCGAAGATGCCGAAGCGGGCCTGGCCGGCGACCATCGCCATGTCGTTGACCAGCAGGTTGGTCGACGTCCCGATCAGGGTGCAGCAACCGCCGAGCACGGCCGCGTAGGAAAGCGGCATCAGGAACCGCTTGGGCGAGAGATCGAGCGCGGTCGCGACGTCGCGGACCACCGGCGCGCTGAGCACGACGATCGGCGTGTTGTTGAGAAAGGCGGAGAGGCTGCCGCACAAGGCGATCAACAGCCAGATGCCGAGACCGCCGATCCTGCGGCAAAGATCGACGCCGCGGCGGATCGCGCTGTCGAGCAGGCCGGACAGCTCCATCGCGTAGGCGATCACGAACAGCGAGGCGAGCGCGATGATCGCCGGGCCGGCGAACGCCGCCTGCACCTCGACCGGGCGGACGGCACCGGTGATGAGCAGGACGGCGGCGCCGCACAGCGCGATCACGTCGGCCCGCGCTTTGTCCAATATCATCGCCGCGATGACCGCGACCAGGACCAGCAGGGTGACAATCTGTTCGAAACTCATCCCGCATTTCCGGCACAAGGTGTGTAAGAAGGCCGGCAAGCTGCCCTCTTGACGGCGGGGGGGCAAGGGCGGTTCGATGCCCGGGACGGAACCAGGCCTCGCGCCGGAGGGGAAAACAGATGCGTTCGGACGATGTTCCCGGGATCGGAATAAGCGGGCTGATGGCAGCCGCGGCGCTCGCGCTGGCCGGATGCGGAGGCCCGGAGAAAGAGGCCGCGCCGCCCGAGCCCGAGCCGGCGCCGGCCAATACGGCCGCCGTATTGCCGATCGTCGAGCCGCCGCTCGACCGGGAACGGCTGATGCTGGCGGTCGCGCGGGCGGCAAGCGCCTTTTCGGCCGGGGTCGACGACAGCGAGGCCCAGGCCGAACTCAAGGGGCGGCAGTTCAGCCTGCCGATCCGCTTCGGCTGCTCGGGGCCGGCGGAGGGTGACGAGGACAAGGCGGCGGATGCGGCGATGCGCTGGTCCTATGACGCGGAAAGCGAAGTCCTCAAGGTCCGCGCCCGGCCCGACATCACCGGCGCCGCGCCGGCGGCCATGGCACTGTTTCCCGGCGAGGTCGAGGCGATCGAAGGCTTCTGGGTGCCGCAGCCCTGGATCTTCCAGGATGCGTGCCCGGCAGCGGCGCCGGCCGCAGCTAGCTCCGCGCCAACCGCGCCCGAAACGGCGCCAAGCGGTGCCGCACCGGCCGCGCCGGCCGCAGCGGCAAGCCCCGTCGCGCCGACGGTGGGGCTGGTCCAGCTGTTCGGGCCGACCGATTCCAGGCTCGGGCGGCGGGCCGGGCGCGCCTATGAGGCGACGCACAAGCTTGCGCCGGAGGAGGTGCCGCGCAGCGGCGGCCTCGTGCTGGTGCTGAGCGGCCGGCTCGAGGCGCTCCCTGACCGGCGCGTCATCGCCTGCACGGCTGCCGAGGGCGCCGGCCGGCCGGTCTGCCTCGTGTCGGTGAAGTTCGACCGGGTATCGATCGCGATACCGGGCGCGCGCACGCCGATCGCCCAATGGGGCGCGAGCTAGCGCGCGGCTTCGGCCAGTCTCTGGGTGACGGCGGCGATCGCCTCGGCGACCGCCTCTTCAACGCCGAGGGTGCTGGTGTCGAGGCGGTGGGCGTCGGCCGCCATCCGCAGCGGCGCCGTCTCGCGGTCCGAATCGCGCGCGTCGCGGGCGCGAATGTCGAGCAGCACGTCGTCATAATGGGCGGTGATGGCGAGCCGCTGCAATTCCTCGAAGCGACGACGGGCGCGGACCTCGGGCGAGGCGGTGACGAACAATTTGGCGTCCGCCTCGGGCGCGACGACGGTGCCGATGTCGCGGCCATCGAGGACGGCGCCGCCGGGCTGCTGCGCGAAATCGCGCTGGCGCTGGAGCAGATGCTCGCGGACCATCGGATAGACCGAGATGCGCGAAGCGATGCCGCCGACCGTCTCGGTCTTGAGTTCGGCGTCGGCGAAATCGATCTGCGAGAAATCGCAGGCGCGCACGGCGGCGAACTCGCTCTCCGGATCGCCGCCCCAGCGCAGCAGATTGAGCGCCACGGCGCGGTAGAGCAGGCCGGTGTCGAGGTGGGGCAGGCCGAAATGGGCGGCGAGCGCACGCGCGATCGTGCCCTTGCCGCTGGCTGCCGGTCCGTCGACGGCGATGATCATGAAGGCCAAACCCTGATTTGGTGGTGGGGACGCCCGCGGGCGCTTGGCTTTTGACAGCGCCGTACCCATGTGGCAAGGCGCGCGGCGATCACGGTCCCACCCGTCGGGGGGCGGCCGCTTTTTCAATTTCTATCGGAGGCTGTCTCACCCATGGTGAAAGCTGAATGGGGCACCAAGCGGACCTGCCCGAAATGCGCCACCCGCTTCTACGATCTCGGCAAGGACAATCCCGCGACCTGCATCGAATGCGGCGTCTCCTGGGAGCCGGAACCGGTGCTGAAATCGAAGCAGCCGCTGCCGTACGACGCGCCCAAGAAGGAAGTCGAGCCGGAGAAGGTCGACGCCGATCTGGCCGATGACGATCTCGACATCGACGAGGAAGCCGAGGAGAATCCGGACGACGAGGTCGATCTCGGCGGCGACGACGATATCGGCGTGGCCGGTGCCGGCAAAGAGGACGAAGAAATTTAAAAAAGACCCTTGCCAGGGCGCTGCAACCTCTCCTAGAGGCAGCGCCCACAGGGACACCGCCGAAGCCCAGTTTCGGCGGCTCAAAAGATCGGGGCCGTAGCTCAGCTGGGAGAGCGCTACAATGGCATTGTAGAGGTCAGGGGTTCGATCCCCCTCGGCTCCACCATCTTTTCCGAAACGGCCGCATTCCACACGGGATGCGGCCGTTTCCGTTTGCGCGGCGTGCGACGAAACGTGTGCCAAGTCGGAACAGCCGTTGCGGACCCGGTCGGGCCCCCTTGAAGCGCTGGTAAACAAATCATTAACTCGTAAGGCATGAACCGCCTCACGCCCCTCATCGTCCGCCGCGTCGGCCCGCATGCCCGGGCGATCGCCTGGGAGAAGCCCGCGCCCGCCGTCGATGCCGGTAAGGCGCTCGAGGACCTGAAACTGTTCGCCGCCGGCTGGGTCGGCGGGCTGGTCTTCTTCGGGACCCTGTTCGGCTAAAACCGCCCGCTCAGTCGCAGGCGAGGTGCAGCTTCCACGCGATCCACGCCGCGACCGGGCTCGCCACCGCGACCATCAGCAGGGTCTCCGCCACCGACACGCCGGCCTGGACGAGCAGGGTCAGGATCAGCGCCGAGGCGACCATCGCGCCCGAATTGACGATGTTGTTCGCTGCCACGGTGCGCGCGGTCTCCGACTTGTGCACGGTGGTGGTCAGGAAGGCGTAGAGCGGCACGACGAACATGCCGCCGGCGACGGCCACCCCGAACAGATCGAACATCACCCATTCGGCCTGGGGGATGAGCACGAAGGTGCGCAAATCCATCAGCTCGCCGCCGGTGGCGGGCCAGTGGCTGACGTTCCAGTAGAGGTGGAGGATGAACAAGCCCATCGCAATCGCGGCGGCGGGCGAATATTTGGCGAGCACGCGGCCGGCGAGCAGGCGGTTGATCAGCACCGAGCCGAGCGCGACGCCGACCGAGAAGATGGCGAGGAAGAGGGTAGCGACCTCCTCGTTGGCGTGGAGCACGTTCTTGACGAGCGGCGGGAACTGGGCGGCGAGGATCGCGCCCTCGGCCCAGAAGAAGCTGATCGCGACGATGGCGAGGAACAGGCGCGGGATGTGCATCGTGCCGTTCACCAGCGTGATCGAGGCGCGGATGATGTGCCAGTCCATCTTGGCGATCGGCGCATCCGGCTCGGGCGGGGCGGGCGGCACGGTGGAGGCGGTCAGGCGGCCGAGAATGGCGACGCCCAAGACCGCGCTGGCGGCGGCCGCGGGCGGGATCAGGCCGCCGGCGATCGTCCCCATCAGGATCGCGCAATAGGTGCCCGCCTCGACCAGGCCGGTGCCGCCGAGCACCTCGTCCTTCTTAAGATGCTGCGGGAGGATCGCATATTTGATGGGGCCGAAGAAGCTCGAATGGACGCCCATCGCGAACAGAGCGGCGAGCATCAACGGCACGTTGTGGAGCAGGATGCCGATCGCGCCCACGACCATGATCGCGATCTCGGCGGACTTTACGAAGCGGATGATCCGCGCCTTGTCCATCGAATCGGCGAGCTGACCGGCGAGCGCGGAGAAGAGGAAGAAGGGGAGGATGAAGATCCCCCCCGCGATCGCGTTGAACGTCGCTTCCTTGGTCGGGTCGGAATAGACGTAATAGGTGACGAAGATCACCATCGCCGTCTTGAACAGATTGTCGTTGAACGCGCCCAGGAACTGGGTCGCGAACAAGGGAAGGAAGCGCCGCTTCCCCAGAAGCCGGATCGAAGGTGTCATGATTCGGGGCTGCCAACGGCGCGCGCCAACGCTTAGTTCCCGGCGGCCGACGCCGCAGCCGGCACGGCGCGGAAGTCGCGCACGAACCGGTCGAGGAGGCGCACGCCCCAGCCCGCCGCGCCCTTGGGCACGGTCGGCTGCGCTTCCTTGCGCCAGGCGGTGCCGGCAATGTCGAGATGCGCCCAAGGGGTGCTCTCCACGAAATAGCCGATGAAGTGCGCGCCGAGGCTCGCGCCCGGGCCGCCGCCTTCGGCCGAATTCTTGATGTCGGCGATGTCGGACTTCATGTCGCTCGCATGGTTCTCGTGGAGCGGCAGCCGCCACAGGGCTTCGCCGGTGGTGCGGCCGGCGGCGGCGAGCTGGTCGGCAAGCGCATCGTGGCGCGAGAACAGGCCGGCATATTCGTCACCCAATGCGCCGACGACCGAACCGGTCAAAGTGGCGACATCGACGATCGCGGCCGGGCGGAAGCGGCGCTCGGCATAAGCGACCGCGTCGGCCAGCACGAGCCGGCCTTCGGCGTCGGTGTTGATGATCTCGATCGTCTTGCCGTTATGCGCCTTCACGACGTCGCCGGGGCGGGTCGCGGTGCCCCCCGGCATATTCTCGGCGAGCGCGGCGATGGCGACGACGTTGACCGGGGCCCCGGCCCTGGCGAGCGAGAGCACGGTGCCGACCACGGTGGCCGCGCCCGACATGTCGTCCTTCATGTACCACATGCCGGAGCCCGGCTTCAGCGAGATGCCGCCGCTGTCGAAGGTGATGCCCTTGCCGGCGAGCGCGACCGGGGCGCCGCTCGCGCCCTTGTAATGAACCAGCAGCATGCGCGGCGGCCGCTGCGAGCCTTTGCCGACGGCGAGGATCGAGCCCATGCCGAGCTTCTCCATCGCCGCCACGTCGAGCGCCTCGATCGTGACGCCGGACACGCCCTTGAAGGCCTCGCGGGTGCGCTCGACGAAGCTCTCGGGATAGATCACGTTGGCCGGCTCGGTGATGAGGTCGCGGGTGAAGGCGACGCCCTCGGCCATCGCGCGGCCGTCGCGGTGGTAGCGGGCCTCGGCGCCGGCATCGGCGGTGACGATGGTCAGCGGCGCATCGAGCCCGGCGTTGCGCGGCTTCTTCGGGTCGGAGGATTTGTAGCGGTCGAAGCTGTAGCTGCCGAGCGCGGCGCCGAGCGCGATCTGGACCGGCGCGTCGGCGGGAAGGCCGGTGGCGACGAATGCGACCGGGCCGTCATTCTTCGCGGTTTCCCTGGCGGCAGTGCCGCCCAGATCCTGGAGGGCAGCCGCGTCGAGCGGGGCGGTTCCGGTGCCGACGACGACCAATTGCGCATAGGGGCCGATGCCGCGCAGGCCGAGCGTGCTGCCCTTGGCATAATCGAACGATGCCGCCTGCAGGGCGCGGCCGACGGCGTCGCGGCTGGCGGCGTCGAGGCTCGCGCCGCGGCTCGCCAGGTCCTCCAGCGATCCCAGCGGCAGCACCAAAGCGCCGGCGGGCTGGGCGGCGGGCGCGAAGGCGATCGGGCGCGCGGCCTGGGCCGGGGTGAGTGCCGTGGCGGCGAGGAACAGGGACGCGGCGGCGAACAGGCGCATTCGAAACTCCGGAACAACAAACAGGTGCGCCTTCTTGGCGTAGCTTCCCCGGCCTTACAAGAGCGGCACCCGCACCCCCCGCGGCGCGCCGCTTACGCCCGATTCCCCCGCCCCTTCCCAAGCCATGAACAACCGGGCTAAGGGACGGTCCCAGATGCTCACTTTGCCGAACATCCTGACGCTGTCGCGTATCTTCGCGGTGCCGCTCCTGGTCTTCCTGCTCTGGCCGCAGCCGAGCCGCTTTGACTATGCGATCGCCTTCGCGCTCTACTGCCTGATGGGCATCACCGATTATTTCGACGGCTATCTGGCGCGCGCTAAGGGCACGGTGTCGCGGCTCGGGGTCTTCCTCGATCCGATCGCCGACAAGGTGATGATCGCCGCCGTGATCGTGATGCTGATCTTCACGCGCGACGCCGCCACGGCCGGGCCGGGCGAGCGCGGCGTGATCCATGGCGTGCACGTGATTGCGGGCCTGGTGATCCTGCTGCGCGAGATCACCGTCTCGGGCCTGCGCGAATTCCTGGCGGGGCTGCAGGTCTCGGTGCCGGTCAGCCAGCTCGCCAAGTGGAAGACGACCTTCCAGCTCGTCTCGCTGGGCGCCCTGATCCTGGGGGGCGCGGTGCCGCATTTCCCCTGGGTGCACGATGTCGGCCTGGTCAGCCTGTGGGCGGCGGCGGCGCTGACTTTGCTGACCGGCTGGGACTATCTCCGCGTCGGCATCAAGCACATGGACTGACATGACCGAGGTCGATCTGGTCTATTTCGGCGCGCTGCGCGAAGCGCTGGGCCGCGACGGCGAGCGGATCGACCCGCCGAGCCATATCCTGACGGTCGCCGACCTGATCGGCTGGATGGCTGCGCGCGAGCAGCCCTTTGCCGCCGCCTTCGCCGACCCCACGCGCGTCCGCGCCGCGATCAACCGCCAGCATGCCGGGCCGGCCGATTCCTTCTTCGGAGCGCAGGAAGTGGCCCTGTTCCCGCCGGTGAGCGGGACATGATCGACGTCCGCGTCCAATCGACCTCGTTCGATCCCGGCGCGCAGCTGGCGCGGCTGGAGGAAGTCGGCGCCGGCGCGGTCGTGACCGGGCTCATTCAAGCCGAATGCGGCGAAGGCGGGAGCGGCATCCTGATCGAGCATTATGCCGCGATGGCCAAGGCCGAGCTCACGCGGATCGCCGAGGAAGCGGCGGAGCGCTGGCCGCTGGCCGGAATGATCCTGATCCACCGCCACGGCCGCTTCAAGCCGGGCGACCCGATCCTGTTCGCAGGGGTGGCCGCGTCCGACCGCAAGGCCGCCGCCGCGGCGCTCGACCACGTGCTCGACGGGGCGCGGACCCGCGCGCCCTTCTGGCGCAAGGCGCTGATGGCGGACGGTTCGGAGCGCTGGCTCTAGTAAGCCTGCGGCAGCAGCACGCCGTCGACGACGTAGAGCACGCCGTTGGCCTGGGCGATGTCGCCCTGGGTGACCTGGTTCCGGCGGCCGTTCATGTCGGTGAGAACGATCGTTTCGCCCTGCAGCGCGACGCGCAGGGTCTGGCCCTGCTGCGTGCGATAAATCGCCGTGCCGCCGGCGGCCCGGGCATCGGCCGCGATCTGGGCGCGGGTCTTGGCCCCCGGCACGATATGATAGCCGATCACGCCGCTCAGCTCCTGGCGGCTGCGCGGGTCCATCAGCGCCTCGATCGTGCCGTTGGCGAGCCTGCGGAACGCCGCGTCGGGAGGCGCGAACACTGTGTAGGACCCGGCGGCGGCCAGCGTCGAGGCGTGGCCGGACGCGGTCGCGCCGCCGATGAAGATCCTGTGGTCGCTCGAGGCCTGGAGGTTCTGCCAGAGCGTGAAATCGGAACGCATCGTCGCTCCGCCGACGATCGGGCCGGTCGGGGACGGGGGCGTTGCCGGCGGCGCCTGCACCGTCGGCGCGCAGCCCGCGACGGCGAACAGGGCCAGCGCGAAAGCGCGCGCGAGATATCGGGTCATAGTCTCTCCGTCGTTCAATCCCGCCCTAGCGGGGCAAGGCGGCGACTGCAAAGACGGCGCCGCGCCGAAGCGGCGGGACGCCCTCAGGCCGCGGCCTTCAGCGCGTCGCCGAGCAGCCGGAATTCCTTCTCGCGCGGGCTGCCCTTGCGCCAGATGAGCGCGATGCGCCGGGCGGGGTGATCGGCGTCGAGCGGCCGCGCGACGACGCCGGTGCCCTCCAGGATGCCGGCCGTGACCGCCATTTCGGGAAGCATCGTCACGCCGAGGCCGTTATCGACCATCTGCACCATCGTGTGCAGCGACGTGCCGAGCATGGTGGCCTCGGCGCGCAGCTCGGGCCGGTTGCAGGCGGCGAGCGCATGGTCCTTCAGGCAATGGCCGTCCTCGAGCAGCAGCAATTTGTCCTCGTCGATCGCCGCCGGGGTGATTTCGGCGGGCAGATGCTCGGAGGCGCCGGGCGGGAAGGCGACGAACAGGCGGTCCTCGAACAATTCGAACGATTCCACCTCGCCGCAGCCGTAGGGAAGGGCGAGCAATACGCAGTCGACCTGGCCGCGGTGCAGGGAATCGCAGGCCGCCTGGCTGGTCTCCTCGCGCAGATAGAGTTTGAGATCGGGCCATTGCTTGCGCAGCTTGGGCAGCAGCTTGGGCAGCAGGAACGGGGCGATGGTGGGGATGACGCCCATGCGCAGCTCGCCCGAGAGCGGCTTGCCGGCGGCGCGCGCCATATCGGCCAGTTCCTCGGCCTCGCGCAGGATCTTCTGCGCCTTGTCCGCGATGCGATTGCCGAGCGGCGTGAAGCGGACGACGCGGCGCGTGCGCTCGACCAGGGTGATGCCGATCAGCGATTCCAGCTCGCGCAAACCGGCAGACAAAGTCGACTGTGTGACGAAGCAGGCCTCGGCGGCGCGGCCGAAATGGCCGTGGTCCTTGAGGGCGACCAAATATTGCAGCTGCTTCAGCGTCGGGAGATAGGTGCTCATCGTCCCTCTCGATCAATATATTTGATCTAATCAATTTGATCGATGGGCACCAGCCCCCATATGAGCGCTGCAACACTTCCTGCCACCCAATCCAAAACAGAGGGAAAAGTACATGCTCACCGTTGGTGATAAGCTTCCTGAACTCACGCTCTCCGTTCAGCAGGGCGCCGCGCTGCCGGCCGACGAGACGATCGATCTCGCCGAGACGAACGGCAAGTGGAAGGTGCTGTTCTTCTGGCCGAAGGACTTCACGTTCGTGTGCCCGACCGAGATCATCGGCTATGGCGAACTCAAGAGCGATTTCGAGGATCGTGACGCGGTGCTGATCGGCGCCTCGACCGACACCGACTTCGTGCACCACGCCTGGCGCAAGGCCGACGAGCGCCTCGCCGCCTGCGACTTCCCGTGGATCGCGGATCACAAGAAGGAACTGGCGAACGCGCTCGGCATCGTCGCTCCGGAAGGCGTCGCGTTCCGCGCCACCTTCATCGTCGATCCCGACAACATCATCCAGCATGTCACGGTCAACGGCCTCAATGTCGGCCGCAACCCGGCGGAAACGCTGCGCGTCCTCGACGCGCTGCAGACCGACGAGCTCTGCCCGTGCAACTGGACGGAGGGCCAAGAGGTCCTGAAGCCGGCTGCTGCCTAACGCCCCCCTAGGCACGCCAGGGCTCGGACCTTGGGAGGGGCGCGGGAACCACGTTTCCGCGCCCCTTTTCTTTACCCGAAGGAGATTGAAATCATGTCGCTCAAGACATTCACCGAAACGCTTCCCGATTACGCCAAGGACCTGCGGCTCAACATGGGCTCCTTGCTGTCCGACCAGACGCTCGGCGACCAGCGCAAATACGGGCTGCTGCTCGCCTGCGCGCACGGCACCGGCTACAAGCCGATCGTCGAGGCCGCCGAGGCCGAGGTCGAGGGCAAGCTCTCGCCCGAAGCCGCCAATGCGGCGCGCGCGTCGGCTGCGGTAATGGCGATGAACAACGTCTATTACCGCTTCGTCCACCTCGCCTCGAACCCGGAATATGGCACGATGCCGGCCAAGCTGCGCATGAACGCGATCGGCAATCCGGGCATCGACAAGGCCGATTTCGAGCTGTTCAGCCTTGCCGTCAGCGCGATGAACGGCTGCGGCATGTGCATCGACAGCCACGAGAAGGTGCTGAAGCAGCACGGAGTCAACGCCGAGGCGATCCAGGCCGCGGCCCGGATCGGCGCGATCGTCAAGGCCGTCGCGACGGTCCACGCCACGCTCTGACCCGGCTGGGGGCACGGCGCGGCCGGCCCCCATCCGTTTCGGACCGGTAGCAAAAGATTAGTGGCCCTTCTGGCATTCTGGCGCGGCAAGGCCTATTTTGCCGCCTACGGGGTTTGAGGGTTTGCCTATGCTGTCGGGGCTTGTCGCGTATCTGGATTCGATCAAGGCGCGAGACCCAGCGCCGAGATCGCGCTGGGAGATTTTGATCTATCCCGGCGTGTGGGCGCTGGCGCTGCATCGCGTCGCCCACTGGCTGTTCCGGGGCGAACTCTATTTCCTGGCGCGGCTGATCAACCACATCGCGCGCTTCGTGACGGCGATCGACATCCATCCGGGCGCGCAGATCGGCCGCCACTTCTTCATCGACCACGGCTTCACCGTGATCGGCGAGACCGCGGTGATCGGCGACAACGTCACCATCTACCAGTGCGTCACCCTGGGCGGCACCAATCCGAACAACGGCGTCGCCGGCAAGCGCCACCCGACCATCGCCGACGGGGTCGTGATCGGGTCCGGCGCGCAGGTGCTGGGGCCGATCCTGGTCGGCGCCAACGCCAAGATCGGCGCCAATGCGGTGGTGACCAAGGACGTGCCCGAAGGCGCGACCATGACCGGCATTCCCGCCCGCTCGACGCTGGTCGACGCGGCCGAATATGGCCGCGGCTTCCTCCCCTACGGCACGCCGTGCACCGACTGCGCGGACCCCGCCGCGCAGAAATTCGAGACGCTGCAGGCCGAGGTCGAGCTGCTGCGCCAGAGGTTGGCGCAAGTGCTGGAGGAGCGGCAGGGCACCGGCCGCGCCGCCAAGCGCGATCGGGCCTGATGGGCACCGTCCACCCTTTTCCCAATGCCTCATCGCCGCAGATCGGCTTCGACAAAGCCGAACTCTCCCGCATTGTCGATCTCTACGGCCGGATGGTCGCCGCCGGCCTGTGGCGCGATTACGCGATCGATTTCGGCCGCGACTACGCCGCCTTCTGGGCGTTCCGGCGCACCGCCGAGCGGCCCGAATACAAGATCGAGAAAAGGCCGTCGCTGCGCGCCAAGCAGGGAATGTGGGCGCTGATCGGCGAGCATGGCCTGGTGCTGAAACGGGGCCACGAACTGGGCCCCGTCCTTGCGCCGCTCGAGCGGCGGCTGATGAAGGTGGTCAGCGGCTGAGATGCCGAAAAGGCCCGGCGGCGAACCGCCGGGCCTTTCCATTCACACCGTCGCGGGCCGGTCTACCATCGGCAGCCGCGCCTGCAGCCGGGCCGGCAGCGGCCGCACCACCGCCCGCCGGGCATGGTGCCAGAAGGCCGACAGCAGCAGCAGAGCCGAGCCGATCAGCAGGGCGGTCAGCGCGAAGCTGAGTTCGACCGCGCCGAAGCGCTCGAACAGATCGCTCAGCGCCCACAAGACATAGGCCAGAGCGGACACGAGCAGAGCGCGGCGGTCGATCGCCAGCGCGGTCAGGCCAAGCAGGACATAGACCAAAAGCACGATGACAGCCTCCGGCGCGCTCGCCTGGCCATCGGTGAGGCCGAGCAGAGAGAAGATCGGATGGACGATCATCGGCGCGGCCAGCAGGTGCAGCCAGAAGGCCACGTCCGAACGCCGCGTCTCGCGCTTGGGATCGGACGAATCCCACCACATCGCGAACAGGAAGATGGCGAGGCCGGCGACGAGCGTGAAGCCGAGCATCACTTCGCGGAGCTGGGGCGCATCCTGGACCGCGGAGGCGACCAGGCCCGCACCGATGCCGGCGACGGCCGCCGCGCCCGCAGCGATCGTGATCGGCACCCGGAAACGACGCCAGTGGACCCACGCCGCGACTGCCGCGACGGCGGCGCAGCCCGCGCCGATCAGGCCCTGCAGCACCTCATTGTCCTGCAGCGTCGCTTCGGAGACGATATTGGCGACGGTGAAGGCGCAGGTGGCGAAGACGCCGCCGACGAAGGCGAGCAACAGGATGATGCTCGGCAGCGCCATGCGCCGCTCGCGGGTGAAAAATTCGGCGAGGCCCCAGGCCGCGGCCGCGACGAACGCGCCGCCCAGCGGCGAGGGCATTTCGGGCGGCCCGACGCGGATAGAATTGCCTATCCAGGCGAGCGCGACGAGCAGGATCACCGCGGCGATCGCCACGAAGATGTCGTTGAAGCCGGTGAGCAGGCGGAAATGCTCCTCGTCCACCGCCGGCGTGGCGCGGGTGCGCGCGACATAGGCGCGCAGGGCGTCCGCCGCCTGGGGCGTCAGCGCCCCGGCCGCGACGGCCGCCTCGAGATCGCTGTCACTGTACATAGGCGTGTTCCCTCCCTAGAGGCGGCCGATTTACCACAGGTGTATTGTTGGTACAATACACTCTCGTCATCCGGGCGGCGGCCGGGATCTCGGGACGAGGTCGCACCCGGCTGTCCCGGGGCCCCGGCCTCCGCCGGGGCGACGCCTGACCTCAGCCCTTCTGCAGCGTCTGCAGGATCGTCATCGCCTGTTCGGTGCCGGACTGCGGCACGATCTCGCCGGTGCGGTCGACGATCCGGTCCCACTGGGCGGCAACGCCTTCGACCGTGCGCTCGTCCTCGGGCAGGGCGACGCCCGGCGTCAGCGTGATATAGCTCGCCTGGTAGACGCCCGCGCCGGCGCCGAGGATGACGTTGGTGGGCGCGTCCTCCGAGACGAGGAAGAGCGCGGCCGGGACCACATTCTCCGGGTTGAAGGCGGCGAGCATCTCGGCCGGGAAGATGTCCTCGGTCATGCGCGTCGCGGCGGTCGGTGCGAGGGTGTTGACCCGGACATCGTATTTCGCGCCCTCGAGATGGAGGGTCTTGGCGAGGCCGGCGAGGCCGAGCTTGGCGGCGCCGTAATTGGCCTGCCCGAAATTGCCGAACAGCCCGGTCGACGAGGCGGTCATCAGGATGCGGCCGTAATTCTGCTCGCGCATGACGTCCCACACCGCCTTGGTGCAGATTGCCGAGCCGATCAGGTGCACGTCGACGACCGCGCGGAAATCCTCGATCGTCATCTTGGCGAAGCTCTTGTCGCGCAGGATGCCGGCATTGTTGATGAGGATATGGGGTCCGCCCCAGGCCTCGCGCGCGGCCGCTACCATGGCCGCGACCTGCTCCTCGTCGGTGACGCTGGCGCCGTTGGCCATGGCGGTGCCGCCGGCGCGGGCAATCTCCTCGACGACGAGCGCCGCGGCGTCGGAGCTGCCCGAACCGTCGCGGCCGCCGCCGAGATCGTTGACCAGGACCCTGGCGCCGCGGCGGGCGAGTTCGAGTGCATATGCGCGGCCGAGGCCGCCGCCGGCGCCGGTCACGATCGCGACGCGGCCTTCAAAACTGATTGTCACGCAATACCTCTTCCATAGATCGGAAAAGGTGATGGCAAAGTGAGGCCCGATAGGGAAGGGCCGGGACGCGTCGCGCCCCGGCCTTCAGTGCCTTAGCGGGGCCGTGCGCCGCGCTCGTAGCTCTGGACGCAATTGTCGGTCACGGTCTTCGAGCAGGCCGGATAAGTGTCGCTGCCGGCCTGGGTCGCGAAAGCGCCACTGCCGCCGAGCTGGACCTGCGCGCCCGGGGGCACCGGAGTCATCTGATTGGTGCCGGCAGGCGCGGTCGCCGGATCCGACACGACCGGAATGCCGCGGGCGTCGCGCTCTGGCGCCTGGTTGCCCGGGGCAACGGCCATGCCGCTGCCGGCCGACATCGATCCACTGGTCGACATCGTACCGCTGGTCGGCGTCGCCGTGTCGGGCGGGCTCGTCTGCGTCCTGGTCGGCGTCGTGGTCTGAGTGCCCGGCTGGTTCTGGGTTGTGGTGTCGGTCGTGGTGTCCGTCTGCGTGGCGTCCATGGCCTCTTCTTCGGTCGTCTGCGTCTGCTGGGTGGTCGTGTCCTGCGGATCGCTGGTGTTCTGGGCCATGGCGATGCTGCTCGCGCCGAGCATCGCGGCGAAAATAAGCTTTCTCATCTGACTCTCCTCGGCCGGCGGACCCGCTCCCACGCCAGCGGCAATGCCCCAGTTGCGAAGGTGTAACGATGTCGGACGGATTTTTATCCCGAGCGAGCCCGGATCAGAGCCGGCCCTCGGAATCGAGCGCGTAGCCGGCCGAGCGGACGGTGCGGATGATGTCGGCGCGGCCGCCCTCGTTGATCGCCTTGCGCAGGCGGCGGATGTGGACGTCGACGGTGCGCGGCTCGATGTCGCTGTCGTGGCCCCAGACGCTGTCGAGCAGGCGCTCGCGCGAGAAGACGCGGCCGGGATGCTCGAGGAAATGGCGCAGCAGGCGGAATTCGGTCGGGCCCAGCGCGATCGGCTGGCCGCCGCGCCGCACCTTGTGGCTGACGATGTCCATTTCGAGATCGGCATAGTTCAGTTGCTCGCCGGCCAGAGCGGGGCGGACCCGGCGCAGGACGGCGGCGACGCGGGCGACGAGCTCGCGCGGGCTGAACGGCTTGGTGACGTAATCGTCGGCGCCGGTCTCGAGGCCGCGGATGCGATCGCCTTCCTCGCCGCGCGCGGTGAGCATGATGATGGGGACGTTGGCGGTCTCGGGGCGGCGGCGCAGGCGGCGGCAGACCTCGATGCCGGACACGCCCTCGATCATCCAGTCGAGCAGGATCAGGTCCGGCGGAGTCTCGGAGGCGAGGAGCAGGGCCTCGTCGCCGTCCGGAGTCTGAGTGACCTTGAAGTTCTCCTTCTCGAGATTGTAGGTCAGCAATTCGGCGAGGGCATGATCGTCCTCGACCAGCAATATGTGTCCCTTAACCATGAGTCACTTCTGACTGGGTCGGATCTTCGCCCTTCGGACGCTCGGCCATGTGCTCCCCGGTCGCTGCGAAATAGACCATCTCTGCGACGTTGGTGGCGTGATCCCCCATCCGCTCCAGGTTCTTGGCGATGAACATCAGGTGCGTCGCCGCGGTGATGTTGTGCGTGTTCTCCATCATGAAGGTGAGGAGCGTCCGGAAGATGCTGTTGTAAAAATCGTCGACCGCGCGGTCGCGTTCACAGACGGCGACAGCCTTCTGCGCGTCGCGCGCGGCGAAGGCGTCGAGCACGTTGCGGACCATCTCGGCGACGATCCGCGCCATTTCCGGAAGGAGCGACAGCGGCTCGATCTTGCTCGAACCCTCGATGATGTGGACGCGCTTGGCGATGTTCTTGGCATAGTCGCCGATCCGCTCGACCACGCCGGCGATCTTCAATGCGGCGACCACCTCGCGAAGGTCGTCCGCCATGGGCGCGCGCAGCGCGATCAGCTGGACGGCGTTGCGCTCGACCTCGGCCTCGAGGGCGTCGATCTTCTTGTCATTCTCAACGACGCGGTTCGCCGCCTCGGTGTCACGGTCGACGAGGGCCCGCATCGCTTCCGCGATCGCGGCTTCGGCGAGGCCGCCCATCTGCGCGATCGAGGCGCGGAGCTGGTCAAGATCCTGGTCGAAGGCTTTGACGGTATGTGCGCTGGTACCCATGTCCCTGATCCTTCTCAGCCGTAGCGGCCGGTGATGTAATCCTTGGTGCGCGTCTCGCGCGGATTGGTGAAGATCTCGGACGTGTCGCCATATTCGACGAGGTGGCCGAGGTGGAAGAAGGCGGTGCGCTGCGAGACGCGCGCGGCCTGCTGCATATTGTGGGTAACGATCACGATCGCGTAGCGGCCGCGCAGCTCGTGGATCAGCTCCTCGATCTTCGCGGTGGCGATCGGATCGAGCGCCGAGCAGGGCTCGTCCATCAGGATGACTTCGGGATCGACCGCGATCGCGCGGGCGATGCAGAGGCGCTGCTGCTGGCCGCCGGAAAGGGCGGTGCCGCTTTCCTGCAGGCGCTCCTTGACCTCTTCCCAGAGGCCGGCGCGCTTCAGCGACTTCTCGACGATCTGGTCGAGATCGGCCTTGCCGGCGGCGAGCCCGTGGATGCGGGGGCCGTAGGCGACATTCTCGTAGATCGACTTGGGGAAGGGGTTCGGCTTCTGGAACACCATGCCGACGCGGGCGCGGAGCTGCACCACGTCCATCGACGAGGCGTAGATATCGTCGCCGTCCAGCTCGATCCTGCCCTCGACGCGCGCGTTGGGGATCGTGTCGTTCATGCGATTGAGCGTGCGCAGGAAGGTCGACTTGCCGCAGCCCGACGGGCCGATGAAGGCGGTGACATTCTCCTGGCTGATGTCGATCGACACCCGGTCGATCGCCTGCTTGTCGCCGTAGAAGACGTTGACGTCGCGCGCGATCATCTTGAGCGCGCCGCCGTTGCCGTTCGCTTGCGGGGTGGCGAGGTCGTTCATCGTTTGGTCGTTCATATTACCAGCGCCGTTCGAATTTGTTGCGGAGATAGATGGCGAGGCCATTCATCGCGAGAAGGAAGACGAGGAGGACGATGATCGCGGCCGAGGTCTTCTCGACGAAGCCGCGGCTGACCTCGTCCGACCAGAGGTAGATCTGCACCGGCAGCACGGTCGCCGGATCGGTGAAGCCGCCCGGCGGGGAGGCGATGAACGCGCGCATGCCGATCATCAGCAAGGGCGCCGTCTCGCCCAAGGCGCGGGCCATGCCGATGATCGTGCCGGTGAGGATTCCGGGCAGAGCCAGCGGCAATACGTGGTGGAAGACGACCTGGACGCGGCTGGCGCCGATGCCCAATGCGGCGTCGCGGATCGACGGCGGCACCGACTTGATCGCGTTGCGGCCGGCGATGACGATGACCGGCATCGTCATCAAGGCGAGCGTGATGCCGCCTACCAATGGCGCCGAACGCGGCAGGTGCATGAAATTCAGGAACACGGCCAGGCCGAGCAGGCCGAAGATGATCGAGGGCACCGCCGCGAGGTTGTTGATCGACACCTCGATAAGGTCGGTCCAGCGGTTCCGCGGGGCATATTCCTCTAGATAGATGGCCGAGAGGACGCCGATCGGGAAGGCCAGAGCGAGCGTCACCATCATCGTCAGCAGCGAGCCCTTGAACGCGCCCCAGATGCCGACCGCGGTCGGATCGGTGGCATCCGAGCCGGTGAGGAAATTGGCGTTGAAGCCGGTCCGCACGGCATCGGCCTCCTGCAGGCGCCGGTAGGCGGCCTCGGCCTCGGGCGCGCCTTCGCCCTTGGCGGCAACGTCGAGCCCGTCCGACGCCGGCAGCCAGAAGGTCGCCGTTCCGTTCAGGATCGCGGGCTCCTGTTTGATGCGTTCGCGAATCCGCGGCCACGCGGAGTCGGACAGCAGGGCCGGCCCGATCGCGCCGTAACGCTGTTCGGCGACGGCGCGCATCGTCCCTTCGATATCGGCGCCGGCCAGCGCGGCGTCGGCTGTCGCCGGATCCTGCAGCGCGGCTGGATCGAGGAACAATTCGCTTTGCGGGAAGGCGATGTCGAGCTTCACCTCGGTCTGGGTGAAGCCGCTGGCGCCGTTGGCGACCATGGTCACCAGCAGGAAAGCGAGGAAGGCGGCCGAGAGCAAAACTGCGCCGAGGCCGACCAGGCGGAAGCGCCGCTCGGCCGCATAGCGGCGGCGGATGCGCTTCTGCATCGCATCGGCCTTCCAGTCGGTCGGGGCGCGCTTGGGAGCGGCGCCGGCGGTCATGTCATTCATAGGCTTCGCGATATTTCTTCACCACGCGGAGCGCGACGATGTTGAGGGCCAGAGTGACGAGGAACAGGACGAGGCCGAGCGCGAAGGCGGCGAGCGTCTTGGCGCTGTCGAATTCCTGGTCGCCGGTCAGCAGCTGGACGATCTGGGTCGTCACCGTGGTGACGCTGGCGAACGGATTGGCGGTGAGATTGGCGGCGAGACCGGCAGCCATCACCACGATCATCGTCTCGCCGATCGCGCGGCTGACGGCGAGCAGCACGCCGCCGACGACGCCGGGAAGGGCCGCGGGCACGAGAACCTTCTTGATCGTCTCGGACTTGGTCGCGCCCATCGCCAGCGAACCGTCACGCATCGCCTGCGGCACCGCGGCGATCGAATCGTCGGCCATCGAGGAGACGAACGGGATGATCATGATGCCCATGACGAGGCCGGCGGCGAGCGCCGACTCGGACGAGGACGGGATGCCGAGCGACGTGCCGAGATCGCGGATCATCGGTGCCACCGTCAGGGCGGCGAAATAGCCGTAGACCACGGTCGGGACGCCGGCGAGGATCTCGAGCAGAGGCTTCATCCAGGCGCGGACGCGCTGGCTGGCATATTGGGTGAGGTAGATGGCGCTCATCAGCCCCAAGGGAATGGCGACGATCATGGCGATGATCGCGCCGATGAAGATCGTGCCCCAGAACAGCGGAATGGCGCCGAACGCGCCCGACGAGCCGGCCTGGTCGGCGCGGATCGCGGTCTGCGGGCTCCAGTTGAGGCCGAACAGGAACTCGACCGGGTTGACCTTGGCGAAGAAGCGCAACGATTCGAAGATCAGCGAGAGGACGATGCCGAGCGTCGTCAGGATCGCGATCAGCGAGGCGATCAGCAGCACGCCCATCACCAGCCGCTCGACCCGGGTGCGGGCGCGGAAATGCGGCGACAGGCGGGTGAAGGCGAAGGCGCCGGCGGCAAAGGCGAGCAGCAACGCGACCGTGCCGCCGATCAGGCCATAATGGTCCGACGCTTCCTTATAAGCGGGGGCGAGCTGCGTGGCCTGCGGGGCGAAGGCGGCCTGGGCGCTGCCGTTGGCGAGCGCGCGCGCCTCGGCGAGGATCGCGCCGCGCTGCATCGGCTCGGTCGGCAGGGTCTGCGCCGCCGGGCTGGCGAGCACCGCGTCGGTGACCAGAGAGCCCGAGACGCTGCTCCACACGGCGAGGAACAGCAAAGCGGGAATGACCGCCCACAGGGCGACATACCAGCCATGGTAGGAAGGGAGCGAGTGGGGACGCGCCCCACCGGCACGGGGGAAGGCGGCAGCCTTCGCGCGTGCGGTCAGCCAGGCGACAAGCCCGAGCCCCAAGATCAGCAAGGCGATCGCTGCTAGCGACAATGTGGTCGTTCCCTAAGTCGCCGCTTGTCTCCGCGGCGTTGAAAAAAGCATGCGCCGGACCCGCTAAGCAGGTCCGGCGCAAAAGTCATTACTTGAGTTGGGCAGCGTCGACCGGGGTCAGCGCCGTGGCCGCGGCAGCCGCCGAAGCCTGGGCGTCGGCCGGCGAGGCGATCAGGCCGCGCTCGACGAGATAGCCCTTGTCGCCCCAGCCCTTCGCATATTCGGCGAGGAACTCCTTGAGGCCCGGGATGACGCCGACATGCTCGCCCTTGACGTAGATGTAGAGCGGACGGGCGCCCGGATAGTCGAAGGTCGAGATGGTCTCGTAGGTCGGGGTCACGCCGCCGAGCGGGATGCCGCGGACCTTGTCGGCATTCTCGTCGAGGAACGAATAGCCCATGACGCCGACCGAACCCGGATTGGCCGAGACCTTCTGGACGAGAAGGTTGTCGTTCTCGCCGGCTTCGACATAGACGCCGTCCTCGCGGACCTTGGTGCAGACGTCCTTATACTTGTCCTCGTCGGTCTTCTTGAGCTCCTTCATCGCCGCGTCGGCGGTGCAACCCTTTTCGAGGATCATTTCGGCGAGCGCGTCGCGGGTGCCCGAGGTCGGCGGCGGGCCGTAAACCTGGATCTTGACCGCGGGAAGGGCCGGATTGACGTCCTTCCATGTCTTGGCCGTGTTGGGCTTGCCGTACGGATTGGCGGCGATCGCCTTGTACACGTCCTCGACGGTGAGCTTCATCGGCTGGGCGCTGTTGGCCTCGATGAAGGCGAGGCCGTCAATGCCGACCTGGACTTCGACGACCTTGTTGACGCCGTTCTTGGCGCAATCCTCGAGCTCCGACTTCTTGATGCGGCGCGAGGCGTTGGCGACGTCGGGGTGCTGGGCGCCGACGCCGGCGCAGAACAATTTCATGCCGGCGCCGGTGCCGGTCGATTCGACGATCGGCGCCTTGAACGACGGGTTGGCCTGGGCGAAACGCTCCGCGACCGCGGTCGTGAACGGATAGACGGTCGAGGAGCCGACGACGCGGATCTGCTGGCGGGCACCACCTTCGCCACCGGCGCCGCCCCCCTGGCCGCATGCGGTAAGCGCAAGCGCGGCCACTGCCGCGGTGAGAATCGATTTGGTCAAATTTGCCTCCATTAGCGCCGTTATGCGGCTTCCGGCTCGTCCCTAGGGCCGCTGGAAGTGGTTTCTGTGACGCTTGCGTGACTCTTTGATGACAATGGCAGCGTAACGCGCACGGCCGTCCCCTGGTCCACCACGCTGGCGATCTCCAGCCGGCCGCGGTGGCGCTGGGCGATATGCTTGACGATGGCGAGGCCGAGCCCGGTGCCGCCGATTGCGCGGCTGCGGCCGGGATCGACGCGGTAGAATCGTTCGGTGAGGCGGGGGAGGTGCTCGGCGGGGATGCCGTCGCCGCGGTCGACGACGCTGAGCTGGAGCATGTCGGGGCCGGCTTCGTCGAAGCGCACGGTGACTGGCTCGCCGGACCGGCCATATTTCAGCGCGTTGATGACGAGGTTGCGCAGCAGCTGCAGCAACTGGGCGCGGTCGCCGGGCACGACCGGAGCAATGTCGGCGCCCTCGATCTCGATCCGGCTGTTCTTCTCGGCAATCAGCTGCGCGCAGCCCGCCCGGACTTCCTCGACCAGCGGCAGCAAGGGCACCGGGTCGCGGGGGACCGAGAAGCGCTCGGCTTCGATCCGCGACAGCGAGATCAGGTCCTCGACGAGCTGCTGCATGCGCCGCGCCTCGCCCGACATGATCGACAGGAAGCGCTTGCGGGTGGCGGGGTCGGCGCTGTCGTCGTCGTGGAGCGTCTCGGCAAAGCCGATCAGCGTCGCGAGCGGGGTGCGCAGTTCGTGGCTGGCATTGGCGACGAAATCGACCCGCATCTGCTCGGCGGCGTGGGCTTCGCTGCGGTCGACCAAGCGGACGAGGCGGCTGCCGTCGGGGAGGGGGGCAATCGTCATGTCCCAGCGCCGGTCCTCACCGCCGAGGCCGACCAGCTCGGTGCGGCTGGGACCGTCCATCTGCTCGACGAGAAGCTGCTCGGCGGCGGCGGGATGGCGGATGCCGAGCCGAACGTCGACGCCCTCGATATGCGCGCCGAGCACGTCCTTGGCGGCGAGATTGGCGAGGATCACGCGGCGCTCGCGGACGACCAGCAGCGGATAATCGACGGCGTCCACCATAACCTCGGTCTCGGGCAGGAACGAATCGCCGTTGCCCTCGGCCACCGGCTCGCTGGCCGGCTCGGCCGTGCCGGGCGCCGCCAGCACGGCGAGCGCGATCGCGCCGGCGACGATCGCGATCAGCGCCGCGACGAGGGGCGCACCGGCAGAAGTCGCGGCGACGAGCCCCGCAAGGGCGGCGACAACGGCTGCAACAGGCCGGAAGAAACGATTGGAACCCATGGCGCCGTCCCATAGCGGGATCGCACCGCTCTCGCCACCGGTCGAAAAACAGCGGCTTTACGCTTATGAAAGCAAGGGTGCGTTAGAGACGGCCTATGAGCGAGATGAACCCAGAGCCGGAAGAGGGCGCGGCCCAGCCCAGCCGCCGCATCGTGCTCGCGCTCGGCGCAGCCGCGGCTTCGACCGTGGTGACGATCAAGCCGGCGCTCGCCCAGACCGCCGGCTCCGTGCTGAGCTGCCAGATTCCGGTGCCCGCGCCCCAGGCGGCGGGCCAGTATATCGCCCAGGACGGATCGCTGGTGGCGCCCGGCACGCCCGGCTCCTTCCCGCCGGCGGCGCGGCCGCTGACCGGTGAGGAAGCCAAGGTGCTGCTGCGCGGCGGCACTCCGGTCGGCGTCGACAGCCAGGCGGCCCAGGCCTACGCCAACTATATTCGCCGTCTGCAGGCGGGGATGAGCGGCTTCACCTGCTACGCCTCGCTGCAGATGCCGCGCTGATCACCGGCCGGACGCCATGGCCGGTCCTCATTACATCGCCGATCGCGCGGACGACGTCCGGCTGATCGAGCTGGACGGGCTGACGGCGCTCTACCACCGGCCGTCGGGCACCACCCATATATTGGCGGCGCCCGCGCCGCAGATCCTGGCCGCGATCGCCGACGATCCGGCGACGGCCGACGAAATCCTCGCCCGCATGGCGGCCGGCTTCGATGTCGATGGGGACCGTGACGCGCTTCTGCCCCGGCTCGACGAACTCGAGGCGGCGGGGCTCATCCACCGCAGTTCCCCGGCGCAAGCCGGGGCCCAGGCGGAGGGCGCTGCTGGACCCCGGCTTTCGCCGGGGAGCAAGCGCGCGGCATGAGGCACGTCCATGAAATCCAGGTCGGCCCGGTCGCGTTCCGCGTCGGGTCCGAGTGGAAGGCGCCGGTCGAGGCGCTCGCGTCGCTTTATGCCGGCTATCCGGCGCCTGAGGGGCCGTGCGACTTCACCGTGCGGCTGGAGGCGGAGAAGCCGTGGCGGCGCTGGCTGAAGCCGGCGGTGGCGATCCGCGGCGACTATGTCCTTCCCGACGCCGCGCCGATGCCGCTCGCGCACGGGCTGCTCGCCGCCGAAATGGGGATGAATCTCCAGATGGCGCTCGGCCAGAAGCGCTATCTGCTGCTGCACGCCTCCAGCGTCGAGAAAGACGGGCGGGCGCTGCTGATGACCGGCCATTCGGGATCGGGAAAGTCCACCCTCGCCGCGATCCTCGGCGAGCGCGGTTGGCGGCTGATGGGCGACGAATTCGCCTTGCTCGACCCGGCGACCGGCCTGCTCCACGCTTTTCCTCGCGCGATCAGCCTCAAGAACGGGGCGATCTCGGTGGTGGCTGGAGTGGCCGACCAGAGCCGGTTGGGACCTTTGCTGGTCGGCACGCCCAAGGGCTCGATCCGCCATTTGCGGCCCAAGGCCGAGGCGCTCGCACGCATGGCCGAGCCGGCGCGGCCGGCCTTGATCCTGTTCCCGCGATTCGGGCGCGATCTCACCGCCGAAGTGCGGACGGTCGGCGCGGCCGAAGTGTTCGTACGGCTGACCCAGGCCTCGACCAATTATGTCGGACTCGGCGAGATCGGGTTCGAGGCCTTGGCGGCGCTGGTCCGCGACGTGCCGGCGCGCGCGATCGATTATCCCGACACCGAGGCTGCCTTGGCGCTCGTCGATGAGTTGTGGAGCAGCCTGTGACGGGCGCGCGCCTCCTCGTAGCGGCATTGCGCGATCCCGCCTCGGCCGCGTCGCTCGACGCGCGGCAATGGACTTCGCTCATCGCCGCCGCCCGCGCGGAATCGTTGATCGGCAGCCTGGCTTGGCGGCTTGAAGGGCAGGCGCTTCCCGAGCGCGCGGCGCGGCTGCTGGACGATGCCCGGCGCGATCACGACCAAGGGCGTGTCCAGGCACTGTGGGAAGCGGAAATGGCGCGGCGGGCGTTGGAGCCGCTGGGCGTGCCGGTGATCCTGCTCAAGGGCACCGCTTATGCCGCCGCCGGGCTACCGGCATCGGCGGGCCGCTCGATCGGCGACCTCGATATCCTGGTGCCGCGCGCCAGCCTCGATTCCGTCCAGGAGGCGCTGCTCGGCGCCGGCTGGGAGTGGGTGAAGGCGGACGATTATGACGATCTCTATTATCGCCGCTGGATGCACGAGCTGCCGCCGCTGATCCACCGCGAGCGCGACCGGATGATCGACGTCCACCACACGATCCTGCCCTTGACCGCCACGCCGACGCCGGACGCGGCGGCGATGATCGCCGACAGCGTCGCCCTAGACAATGGGCTGCGCGTGCTTTGCCGCGAGGACATGGTGATCCACGCCGCCTGCCACCTGTTCGCGGACGGCGACCTGGCCGGCGGCCTGCGCAATTTGTGGGATATCGACCGGCTGGCGCGGGCGTTCGCGAGGGAACCCGGTTTCTGGGACCGGCTGCGGGAGCGTAGGCGGCGGCACCAGCTCAGCGGCCCGACGGCCCGGGCACTGCGGCTGGCCGCTTTTCTCTATGGCACGCCGGTCGCGGGCGTGGGTGGCCTGACCCTCGCCGATCGGCTGTTCGCGCTGCGCCTGCTCGCCCGCAACGGATGGGGGCAGGAGACGCGGCCCTTTTTGCGGCTGGCCTTCTACGTCCGCTCGCACTGGCTGCGCATGCCGCCGCTGATGCTGGCGCGGCATCTGTGGGTGAAGGCGACGCGCTAGAGCCGCGCGAGCGCGCCGGGCAGTTCCGAATAATGATGGATGATCACATCGGCGCCGAGCTGCTCGACCGGCCGGTCCGAGAAACCGAAGCTGACCGCGACGAAGGGGAGGCGGGCGGCCTTGGCGGTGTCGGCGTCGGTGATCGAATCGCCGATGAAGACGGCCTTGCCGCCGCCGGCGCGGGCGATGGCCTCGTGGAGCGGGGCGGGATCGGGCTTGCGGACCGCGAGCGTGTCGCCGCCAATCACGCTGTCGAAGCGCCCGGTCCAGCCCAAGGCGTCGAGCAGGAGATGGGTCAGGCTTTCCGGCTTGTTTGTGCAGAGCGCGAGCCTGATCCCGGCTGCCCGGAGCGCGTCCAACGCCGCATCGACCTCGGGGAAGAGGCGCGTGCCTTCGCAGATGTTGGCGCCATAATATTCGAGGAAGATGGGGTAGCCGCGTTCCACCAGTTCCTCCGATGTGGACCCGGAGACCGCCAGCCCCTTGCGGATCAGCGCTCTGGCGCCGTGGCCGACAAGGTTGCGCACCGAGCCGGGATCGATGCCGGGCCGCCCGAGCGCGCCGAGCGTGTGGTTGAGCGCGGCGGCAAGGTCGGGCGCGGTGTCGGCGAGGGTGCCGTCAAGATCGAAGGCGACGACGTCGAAGGGAATAAGGGTCATGACGGGTCGCTTAGGGGCGCGTCTCTGGAATTGCCAAGATTTCCATGCGATGGGGCGGACGAAGCACGGGAAACGACATGACACGGACCAGGGAATTCGCAGCCGTCATACTCGCGGCCGGCAAGGGCACGCGGATGAAATCGGATGTGCACAAGGTGCTGCACCCGATTGCGGGGCGGGCGATGCTGGACCATCTGCTCGGCGTGCTCGAGACGCTCGGGCCGGCGCGCAAGATCGTCGTCGTCGGCAGCGGGCGCGAGCAGGTCGAGGGGCTGGTCGCCGCGCGCGGCGGGGAGGTCGTCGTCCAGGAGGAGCAGCTGGGCACGGCCCACGCGGTCGGCCAGGCCGAGCAGGCGCTGGCTGGCTTCGAGGGCGACGTCGTCATCCTTTTCGGCGACACGCCGCTGATCGAGGCCGAGACGATGGCGCGGATGCTCGACCGGCTGAACGCGTCGGACGGGCCCGCCATCGTCGTGGTCGGTTTCAGGCCCGAGGATCCGCTCGCTTACGGCCGGATCATCGCCGACGGCGACGGCGCGATCGCCAAGATGGTCGAATATAAGGACGCGACGCCCGAGGAGCGCGCCGTCAACCTGTGCAACAGCGGCATGATGGCGGTGCGGGCGGAGGATCTGTTCGGGCTGCTGGCGAAGGTCGGCAACGACAATGCCGCCGGCGAATATTATCTGCCCGACGTGGTGATGCTCGCCGCCGCCGAAGGCCGCAAGTCGGTGGTGATCGAGGCCGAGCCGTGGGAGATGTCCGGCGTCAACAGCCGCGCCGAGCTCGCCTTGGTCGAGGCCGAATGGCAGCGGCGGCGGCGGCTGCAGGCGATGGCCGACGGCGTCACTCTGGTCGCGCCCGACACGGTCTGGTTCGCTCACGACACGCTGATCGGCCGCGACTGCGTGATCGAGCCCAATGTGGTGTTCGGCCCCGGCGTGCGGATCGCCGACGGGGTGTGCATCCGCGCGTTCAGCCATATCGAGGGCGCGACCATCGCGACCGGGGCGGAGATCGGCCCCTATGCGCGGCTGCGCCCGGGCGCCGACATCGGCGAGAAGGCCAAGGTCGGCAATTTCGTCGAGGTGAAGAAGAGCCGGCTCGGCAAGGGCGCCAAAGCCAACCACCTTACCTATCTCGGCGATGCCGAGGTGGGCGAGGGCGCCAATATCGGCGCGGGCACGATCACCTGCAATTATGACGGCTTCTTCAAATATCCGACCAGGATCGGGGCGGGCGCCTTCATCGGCTCGAACAGCGCGCTGGTGGCGCCGGTGACGATCGGCGACCACGCGATGGTCGGCGCCGGTTCGGTGGTGACCAGGGATGTCGAGGCCGGCGCGCTGGCTGTGGCGCGCGGCGAGCAACAGGCCCGGCCCGGCTGGGCGGCACGCTTCAAGGCGGCGATGGCGGCGAAGAAGCAGGCGGGCTAGGACGCTATAACGCCACGATTTTTGAGCGGACGCCGTGATGCCCCTGCCGGGGCCTCGGAGTCCGGGACGAACCCAAGGATGAACGGGACGATCTATGTGTGGGATTATCGGAATTCTGGGCCGGGAAGAGGTGTCCGAGCGGCTGTTGAACGGTCTCCGGCGGCTCGAATATCGGGGCTATGATTCCGCGGGATTGTGCACGATCGTCGACGGCAGGCTCGAGCGGCGCCGCGCCGAGGGCAAGCTCGACAATCTTGCCCGCGAACTGGCCGCGGACCCGCTGCCGGGCCAGGTCGGCATCGCCCACACGCGCTGGGCGACCCACGGCGCCCCGACCCGCGACAACGCCCACCCGCACATGGCCGGCGACGTCGCCCTGGTACACAATGGCATTATCGAGAATTTCCGGCCGCTGCGCGAGGAACTGATCGCCGATGGGCGCAGCTTCCAGAGCCAGACCGACACCGAGGTCGTCGCCCATCTCGTCGCGCGCGAGCTGGAACAGGGCGCCAGCCCCAAGGATGCGGTGGGGCGCACCCTGAAGCGCCTCCACGGCGCCTTTTCGCTCGCCATCCTGTGCCGCAACCATTCCGACATGCTGATCGGCGCCCGGCTCGGCTCGCCGCTCGTGGTGGGCTATGGAGAGGGCGAGACCTATCTCGGGTCGGACGCGCTGGCGCTGGCGCCGCTCACCCAGAACATCTCCTATCTCGAGGAAGGCGACTGGGTCGTGATCACGCGCGAGGGAACGCAGATCTACGACCGCGACGACAATCCGGTCGAGCGGCCGGTCACCCATTCGGGCGCGAGCGCGGCGGCGATCGAGAAGGGCAATCACCGCCACTACATGCAGAAGGAGATTTACGAGCAGCCGATCGTGGTCGCGCAGACGCTGCAGTCCTATCTGCGCCCGCTCGAGCAGAAGGTCGCGCTGCCGCAGATGGAGTTCAGCTTCGCTGACGTGCCGCGGATCACGATCGTCGCCTGCGGCACGAGCTTCTACGCCGGCATGGTCGCCAAATATTGGCTCGAGCAATTCGCACGCGTTCCGGTCGAGCTCGATATCGCGTCCGAGTTCCGTTACCGCGAGCCGGTGCTGGAGAAGGGCGGGATGGCGCTCTTCATCTCGCAATCGGGCGAGACCGCCGACACGCTCGCCGCGCTCCGCCACGCCCGTGAGCAGGGCCAGAAGATCGCCGTCGTCGTCAACGTGCCGACCAGCTCGATGGCGCGCGAGGCTGACCTTTTGCTTCCGACCCATGCCGGGCCCGAGATCGGCGTCGCCTCGACCAAGGCTTTCACTTGCCAGCTCGCCGTGCTTGCCGCGCTCGCCGCCAAGGTGGCGCGCGACAAGGGCCGGATGAGCGCGGAGGAGGAGAGTGCGATCGTCACCCACCTCACCGAGGCGCCGGCGGCGATGAACGCGGCGCTGGCGCATGACGATGCGATCGCAGCGATGGCGCCGCTCATCGCCGGCGCGCGCGACGTCCTCTATCTCGGCCGCGGCCCGGACTATCCGATGGCGATGGAAGGGGCGCTCAAGCTCAAGGAGATCAGCTACATCCACGCCGAGGGCTATGCCGCGGGCGAGATGAAGCACGGCCCGATCGCCCTCATAGACGACAATGTTCCAGTGATCGTGATCGCGCCGTCGGGACCGCTCTTCGAGAAGACCGTCAGCAACATGCAGGAGGTCCAGGCGCGCGGCGGCAAGGTCGTTTTGATCTCCGACGCCGAGGGTCTGAAGCAGGCGAGCGAGGGCACGATCGCGACGATCGAGATGCCCAAGGTCCACCCGCTGATCGCGCCCCTGGTCTATGCGATCCCGGTGCAGCTGCTCGCCTATCACGTCGCGGTCGTGAAGGGTACCGACGTCGATCAGCCGCGCAACCTCGCCAAGAGCGTCACCGTCGAATAAGCCGGGCGACGAGGATCAGGCGGGAAACCCGACCCGATCCTCGCCCCGGTTTCAGGCCGTGAGCGCCGCCGCGGCGACGGTCAGGCGGCCGAGCGACCACGGGCCCGGCGCGCGCCGGACCTGCTCGAGCTCGTCGCGGGCGCTTGATACGCGGTCCGCATTCTCGTCCGCCCAGGCGTTTGCCGCCGAGTCCACGCAGGCCGACTTGGCCATCGCCTGGCGCGCGAGGCTTTCCTGCCTTGCATAGGTCTGCTCGACGAGCCGCGCGATGGCGAGCCGCTCGAAGCGGTCGCCGCCCTTCATCGTGGCGGCGGCCGCGCGCAGCTCCTCCAGGCCGGTCAAAGCGCCCATCTCGCGATAGAGCAAGGCGACGTTGGCGACCGGCGCCGCGCCCTCGCGCGCCAGCAATGCGGCGGGAACCGCGCCCTCCAGATAGGGGAGGAGAGCGATCTTCCCGGCCAGCTCCTGCGCAACGCCGGCCGCGACCCAGGCGGCGACCTGCTCGCGATAGGGCTGCACATCGGCGGGGAGGAGCGCATCCTCGCCGGCCGCGACGAGCGCTCGGATCGGAGCGCCGTAGGTGTCGCTGAGGCAGCGCGCCGAAGTCCGTCCGTCGAGCCGGGCGAGACGCTGCGCCTGGTGGCGGTAGGCGTCGGCCAGGCGGCGATAGAGGGTGAGCTGCGTGTCGGCGTCGACCGTGTCGGCGAGCCCCGCCACGTCCCGCCACATCGCGTCGAGGCCGAACAGGTTGCCGGCCATGGCGAAGGCCGAGACGATCGCGCCGGCGTCGCAGCCGACGGTCTGCATCGCTTCATAGGGGAAAGCCGGGCCGGTCACGTTGACGAGATTGTTGACCAGCACCGTCGCGATGATCTCGCGGCGCAGCGGATGCTTCTCCAGGGCGGCGGCGTGCGCCTCGATCCCGCTCGGGAAATAGGCGCGCAGGACTTCTTCGAAATGGGGATCGTCAGGCATCTGCGTCTTCACCGCATCCTCGAACAAGGTGAGCTTGCCGTAAGCGAGCAGCACCGCCAGTTCCGGACGGGTCAGCCCCTTCGCCTCCTGCTCGAGCTCGGCGATCGCGGCGGCGTCGGGCAGGCCCTCGATGCGGCGGTTGAGCCGGCCGGCGCGCTCCAGCAGGTCCATCAAAGCGGCATGGCTGCCGATGTCCGCCGCGGCGGTGGTTTCGATGAGGCTCAGGGCCAGCGTCTGGGCGCGGTTGTTGGCGAGCACGTTCTCGGCCACGTCGTCGGTCATCGAGGCGAGCAGGGCGTCGCGGTCGGCGCGGCCGAGCTCGCCCGCCGCCTCGACCAGAGCGGTCAGGATCTTGATGTTGACCTCGAGGTCCGAACTGTCGACGCCGCCGGAATTGTCGATCGCATCGGTGTTGATGCGGCCGCCGGTGCGGGCGAATTCGATGCGGCCGGCCTGGGTGAAGCCGAGATTGGCGCCTTCGCCGACGACCTTCGCCTTGAGCTCGCGGCCGTCGACGCGGACCGCGTCATTGGCCTTGTCGGAGACCTGCTGGTGCGTCTCCTCGGCGCCTTTCACATAGGTGCCGATGCCGCCCATGTAGAGCAATTCGACCGGCGCGCGCAGGATCGCCTGCATGAGATCGGTCGGCGAGAGGCTGGCCTCGGCGAGGCCGAGCGCTTCGCGCGCTTCCGGGGAGAGCTCGATCGTCTTGGCATTGCGCGAATAGACGCCGCCGCCGGCCGACAGCTTCGCCTTGTCGTAATCCTGCCAGGACGAGCGCGGCAGATCGAACAGGCGCTTGCGCTCGGCCCACGAGGTGGCGGGATCGGGATTGGGATCGATGAATATGTCGCGATGGTCGAACGCCGCCACCAGCCGGGTGGACTTGGAGAGCAGCATGCCGTTGCCGAACACGTCGCCGGACATGTCGCCGACGCCGACCGCGGTGAACGGCTCGGACTGGATGTCCTTGCCGACCTCGCGGAAGTGGCGCTTGACCGCTTCCCAGGCGCCGCGCGCCGTGATGCCCATCGCCTTGTGGTCGTAGCCGGCCGATCCACCCGAGGCGAACGCGTCGCCGAGCCAGAAGCCGTAGGATTCCGAGACCTCGTTGGCGATGTCCGAGAAGCTGGCCGTGCCCTTGTCGGCGGCGACGACCAGATAGGGATCGTCCTCGTCGTGGCGAACGACGTCGGCGGGCGGCACGATCGCGCCGGCAGCGTCGATATTGTCGGTGACGTCGAGCATCGCGGAGAGGAACGTGCGGTAGGCGGCGACGCCGGCCGCGCGCGCCGCCTGGGGGTCGGCCGGGCGCGCGCCCTTCACGTAGAAGCCGCCCTTCGCGCCGACCGGCACGATCACGGCGTTCTTGACCTGCTGGGCCTTGACGAGGCCGAGCACTTCGCTGCGGAAATCGTCCTTGCGGTCCGACCAGCGCAGGCCGCCGCGGGCGACGGCGCCGAAGCGGAGGTGGACGCCCTCGACGTGCGGCGCGGCGACGAAGATCTCGCGATAGGGCTTGGGCTCGGGAAGGTCCTCGAGCTCCTGGCTCGCGATCTTGAAGGCGATGTGCGGCTTGGGCGCGCCATTGGCGTCGGCCTGGTAGAAGTTGGTGCGCTTGATGGCGTTGATCAGCGCCATGATACGACGCAGCGCGCGGTCGGCGTCGAGGCTGGGGACGGCCTGCAGCGCATCCTGCAGCGCGGAAGTGATGCCCGCGGCACCCTCGGCCCGTTCCTCCGCGCTCGCGCCGGTCGCGGGATCGAAGCGGAGGTGGAAGAGATCGAGCAGCAGCCGCGCCACGGCCGGATGCTCGACAAGAGCAGCGATCTGGACGTCCTGCGACGGATCGAGGCCGGTCTGCTGGCGATAGCGGGCGAGCGCGCGCAGCACAGCGGTCTCGCGCCACGACACGCCGAGCTCCAGCACGAGGCGGTTGAAGCCGTCGCTGTCGGTCACGCCCGTCCAGGCGGCGAGGAAGGCGGCGGCGAACGGACGCTCGACGTGGCGGAAGACGAGACTTTCGCCCTTGGGATCGTCGACCAGATATTCGTGGACCCAGATCTTGCCGGCATCGCGCGGACGGATCGGGAAGCCTTCCTCGACGAGCGCTTTCAATCCCATGTCGTGGAGGATGGGGAGCACGTCGGCGAGCGGCACCGCATCGCCGTCATGGTAGAGCTTGAAGCGGAAGCGGCTCTTCAGGTCGTCGAAGCGGCGATAGGAGCGGATGGCGACCTTGCGCCCGGCCTTCAGCATGTCCTCGACGGCGACGATGTCGGCCAGCGCATCCTCCGCGCCGAACATCTCCTGGTAGCCGGCGCCGAACGCCTTGCCCCATTTGCGGATGAAGTCGGCGGGATTGCCGACGACGCCCTCGCTGCTGACGACGAGATCCTCGAACGCGTCCATCCAGGCCCAGCTCTGCGCGGCAATGCTGTCCTCGTCGAACATCTCGCCGACGAACGCCTGCTCGGCCTCGGTCAACGGGCGGCCCAGACGCTGCGAGAAGGCGGCCTGGATATCTTCGGTGATACGGTTGGCCGCGATCAGGCCAACGTCGAAAGTGTCGGACATCTTACTGAACCTCAAAAGCGTGGCCGCACGCCGGTCCCGATCCGAAGGATCGAGAGCGGGCGGCATGGAATGGGGAAAAGCGCGCGGCGGACCGCGATCAGGGCTTCTGTGTGACCTGCAGGATCTTGAGCTTGCGCGGACGGCCGTCGGGGCAGGGCCAGTTGATCTCGCGACCCGCGCTCATGCCGATCAGCCCGGCGCCGACCGGCGTCAGGATCGAGATGCGGCCGGCCTCGATATCCGCCTCGGACGGCATCACCAGCTGGACCTTGCGCCGGGTGCCGTTGCTGTCGTCGACGAACTCCACTTCGGAACCCAAAGCGACGACATCAGCCGGCAGCTTGCCGTCCGGATGGACCTTGGCGCGCTCGATCTCATCGACCAGCTGCTTCGAAAGCGCCGGCGAGCGCTTCTCGATGACGTGCGCCAGCTCGGCGATGACGTCGTAGTCGGATTCGGTGATGTGAAGCGGTGGCTTCTTGGAGCGCGCTTTGGTTGCAGTATCCTGCATGATGTTTTCTGCCGTCGGAGTTGCGGAACTTGGAGGATCGATGCGCGCATCGGCGCGGCATTCGATGACCCTTTCGATTTCCCCCCAGACCGCTCAACGCTTCAGCGGAGTTGGGCCTGGGGCTAGGCGCCTGCGAGCAGTTGGCCCGAGTGGACACGGAATCGACAGAAATGTGAAAAACCGTGCATGCCCTATGATGTAGCTACCCAAAGCACAGTGTCAACCTGTGCCCCCGGCGGGAAGGGGAAGGCGCCGGTCGGCGGGGGGACGTCAGCTTGACTTGCCGGATCGGCGGGCCATATCGTCCGTGGTATGGTAGAACGTCTCCAGATCGGGCATCCCGAGCTGCATCCGGGCAGCAGCACAGCACGATATTAGGCCCCGGGCCCGCTCGCCGCACCGGCTGAGCGTGAGGCCCTGGGGCTAGCGACGGGGCCGCCCCGTCCGCTGCGGGGAAGCCATTCCCGCTCATCCGAGAACCAGCGCAATCCTCCGTCGCAGCGCATCTGCGCGGGCCACGGCGCCTTCTCGGGATCGTCCCTTTGAGATGCTCGGAGATGTTATGTCTGGCGACAGGTTCGTGGTGGAGGCCGACAGGAAAGTGGTCGGCCTGGCCGTGCGGGTGCCCGGCGGCTTCAAGTTCTTCTCGTCCGATCCCGCCTTTCGCGAGCTCGAGGCCACGACCTTCCCACGCGCGCGCGCCATGGCGCGCCGCATCAGCGAAGTGGCGCAGACGACGCGGCTTTCGGCCCGCCGCGAGAGTGAGCGGGGCGAGGCGGCTTCCCATCAACCGCTGTCGGGGAGGTGAGTGCCATGCAGCCCTTGCTTCAGCCCTCGCTCGCGGACAGCCTCGGAGGCATCTGGTCGGCGCTCCACAAGGACGTCGAGCTGACCATTTCCGAAAGCCAGGTCCATTATCTGCGGACAATGGCGCTCATGATCGACGACGACGTGACCTCCTCGCTCCTGCTGCGCAAGCTCCGCGTCGCGCGGATCGTGGCGGCCTCGAAGCTGCCGCGCGACACCGTGGCGATGAACAGCTTCCTCGAATATCTGTTCGACGGGGGGCAGAAGCAATTCTGCCAGCTGCTTCACCCCTCGATACACCGGCCCGATTACGCGCTGCCGATCACCGGATCGGTCGGCGCCGGCCTGATCGGCCTGCGGGCCGGCCAGACGATCCTGTGGCCGGACGAGAGCGGCACATTGTGCGACCTCACTGCCGTCCATGTCGAGAATTGCCCGGGGCTGAGCGCGTGGCTGGGCCGCGATCCGGCTTAAAAGTATCGCACTTATCTATATCGTGACGCGATATAAAATGTGACACGCGACGGAGGTTGTGCTATCGACCGAGGGCGTTGCCGAGCCATGAAAGGTGCGAGCCATGATCTGCTTCACAGCCCCGTTCGACCGGATCGAGCGGCCGCCGCCGCCGGATGACGGCGAACGGGTGCGGAGCGAGCGCGCCTCGATCAAGCTCGCCGCGCTGGGCGAGATGGCCGGCGGCATCGCCCACGATATCCGCAACATCCTGGCGATCATCGATTCCGGCCTCAGCCTGGCCGAGCGCAACATCGCCGACCCCGCCGCATCTTTGGCCTATCTGCAGGCAGCGCGGGACGCCGTGGCGCGGGGTGCGCGGCTGACGTCGCGGATGCTCGCCTTCGGCAAGCGGAAGGAGTCGGACGTGCATTCCGACGATCTGAACGAGCTGCTCGGCTCGCTCGAAACCTTCGTCAAATATGGCGCCGGGCCGGGGATCCAGGTCGAGTTCTCGCTCGCGCCCCGATTGCCCAATTGCTTCGTCGATCCGCCCCGGTTCAACGCCGCCCTGCTCAACTTGGTGATGAACGCGCGCGACGCGATGCCTGAGGGCGGAGTGATCCGCGTGTGTACCGCGCTTGTCGACGACGCGCCGGACCGGACGGGACGCTATGTCAGCGTCGGCGTGCGCGACAGCGGGATCGGCATGACTCCGGAGGTGGCGAACCGGATCTTCGATCCCTATTTCACGACCAAGGGCGAGAAGGGCACCGGCCTCGGATTGCCCCAGGTGAGCGCCAGCATGCGGCAGGTCGGTGGATATGTCAGGGTCACGAGCGAAGTCGGGGAGGGAGCGCTGTTCGAATTGCTGTTCCCGGTCAGCGAGGCGGCCGTTCCGCAGGCCGAGGCGCCGCAAACCGAGGCTCCGCCTGTCGTCCTCGCGAGACATGGCCATTGACAGTGGGCGCATCTGTTTGACGATCGGCTCCGTGTCTAAGGCTACCGCGTGACGGGGTTCGAGGAGCTGGTCGCGCAGGTCCGCGCCTGTCGCGTGTGCGCGGACGACCTGCCGCTCGGGCCGCGCCCGGTCTTCCAGGTCTCGCCGACGGCGCGCTTGCTGGTGGCGAGCCAGGCGCCGGGGACCAAGGTCCACGCTTCGGGCCTGCCCTTCTCCGACCCGTCCGGCGATCGGCTACGCGAATGGATGGGGATCGATGAGGCGACCTTCTACGACAGTGCGCGGATTGCCATCCTGCCGATGGGCTTCTGCTATCCCGGCCGCGGCCAGAGCGGCGACGCCCCGCCGCGCCCGGAATGCGCGCGGCTGTGGCGGCCGGAGCTGCTGGCGCAGATGCCTGCGCTCCGCCTCTCCCTTCTCGTCGGGACCTACGCCCAGGAAGCGGTGCTGGGGCCGGGCAGGATGACCGATCGGGTACGGGATTTCCGAACCTATCTGCCGGACTATTTCCCGCTGCCGCACCCGTCGTGGCGCTCGCGGATCTGGGCCGCGAACAATCCGTGGTTCGAGGACGAGGTGCTTCCAGAGCTGCGACGACTGGTGCGACGCGCGCTCGAAGGGGCGAGCCGATGAGGGATGGAGAGAATCCGATCTACACGATCGGCCATTCGACGCGGAGCATCGAGGAGTTCGTCGAATTGCTGCGCGCCGGCCCTGTCCGGCATCTGGTCGACGTCCGCAGCATCCCGCGGTCGCGGACCAATCCCCAATATAATCTCGACACCTTGCCGGACACGCTGGCGGACTGGCAGATCCGCCACACGATCATTCCCGAGCTTGGCGGGCGGCGCGCGCGGGAGAAGCAGGTCGATCCGGCGGTCAATGGCTTCTGGGACAATCAGAGCTTCCACAATTACGCCGATTACGCGCTGTCCGACGACTATCGCGCCGGGCTGGACCGGCTCGTCGCGCTGAGCGCCGAAGCGCCGTGCGCAATCATGTGCTCGGAGGCGGTGTGGTGGCGCTGCCATCGGCGCATCATCGCCGACTATCTCCTTCTCCGCGGCCACGAGGTCCTGCACCTGATGGGCAAGGACCGCGTCGAGCCGGCCAAGATGACGCCGGGCGCGAAGGCCGAGGGGGACGTGCTCACCTACCCGAGAGCGTAGGCGCCAGTCTTATTCGAGCTGCGACAGGAGCGAGATGAGCAGCGGGCGGATGCGCTTCAGCTCGGCGCGGTGCGCCTGGCCGAGCGAGGCGAGCAGGTCTTGCGCGGCGGCGGTGGGACGGAGGCTGATGCGGCGGCGATCCTGTTCGCCGCGCACCCGCTCGAGCAGCCCCGCCGCCTCCAGCCGATCGGCCATTCCGGAAACGCTGTGCGGCTTCAGGAACATGGTCTCGGCGAGCTCGCCGACAGTGAGCGCGCCATCTTCGGCGGCGCGCAACGCGAGCAGGATTTGGTGCTGCTGCGGCGTGAGGCCGACCCGGCTCGTCGCCTCCTCCGTGAAATGCGCGAAGCTGCGCAGCTCCGCCCGCACCGATGCGAGGATCCGATAGTCGCTGTCGCTGAGCGCGGGAGGCTTGGTCATGAGCGGTGCGGTCGCGCCATTGAGTGGGCCGGTTTTATCGCCTCGCGATAGATTTCGTTCAAGGGGGAAAGTCGCGGCACCGTCACCGATCCGTCATGGGCGCGTCCTATCGGCTCCCTCGAGTACGAAAGGAAGTCCATCATGTCGCGTTTGTTGCTTACCACCGCCAGTTTCACCGCTTTGTTCATCGCCCAAGCCGCCCAGGCCCAGACGCCCGTCGAATTGGATGCTGGCGAGGACATCGTCATCAGCGGCCAGCGCGCCCAGCAGGAGCGGTCGATCGACCTGAAGCGCAAGGCGCTGGGCCTGATGGACGTCGCCGCCGCCGACGAAATCGGCCAGCTGCCCGACAAGAACGTCGCCGAGGTGATCGAGCGCCTGCCCGGCGTCGGCGTGCAATATGACCAGGGCGAGGGGCGCTACGTCGCCGTGCGCGGCATTCCGTCGAGCCTCAACGGCTACACGCTGAACGGCTTCGAGATCGGCAACCCGGACGGCAATACGCGCGCGCTGCCGCTCGACATCCTGTCGGGCCAGTTGCTCAACCGGGTCGAGGTGTCGAAGGTCAAGACCGCTGACCTGCCCGGCCAGGGCATCGGCGCGGCGATCAACCTCGTCACCCAGACCGCCTTCGATTTCGCCAAGCCCTTCACGCTCCAGGCGAACGGCCAGATCGGCTATCAGGAGATGCGCAAGGGCGACCAGCCGATCCGCGGCGACATTACCGTCGGCGGCCGCTTCGGCGCCGACGAGCAATTCGGCATCCTGCTCGGCGCGAGCTATGCCGACCGCACCTTCACCAGCCACGGCATCTATCCCGACGACTGGGTGCCCGACGCCCGGGCGGCGCGCGGCGGCGTGCCGGCCAATCTCAAATATACCGACTATCGCCTGAGCCGCGAGCGGATCGGCGCGGCGGGCTCGCTCGACTGGCGCGGCGACGCGACCCAGCTCTATCTGCGCGGCGTCTATTCGAAGTTCGCCGAGGACGAATATCGCCAGCGCATGCGGCTCGATTTCTCCAACATCGCCTGGGACGCTGCCGGCGTGACCGGCGTCGCGGCGACGACCGACCAGCGCAACGACCTGCGGCTGGAATATAAGGAGAAATCGGTGCTGTCGCTGATGGCCGGCGGCACCAGCGAGATCGGCGACGACTGGACGGTGGATTACGGCGTCGCGCGGACCCGCAACGAGGTCATCGAGCCCAACCAGAGCTGGCAGTTCCGCAATTCGCCGGGCCCGCTCGCGGTCGATTTCACCGAGAAGCTCTATTCGGTCACGCCGGTGAACGGCTATCTCGGACCCGACGGTCTCGGTTTCCGCACCCATGGCGTGCAGGATGAATACGGGCTGGAGAAGAGCTGGCAGGGCCGGGTCGACCTCACCCGCAAGCTTGGCCTCGGCCGCGACAGCTTCGTCAAGGTCGGCGGCAACGTCCGCACCACCGACAAGAGCTTCGATTCCGCCAGCGCGAGCTATGGCCGCGGCAGCGCCGCCAACCGCTTCACCATGGCCGGGCTCTCCGGCGGCGACGTGACCGTCGACCTTGGCGACGGCCGCACCTATTTCCTCTCGCCCTCGATCGATGCCGACCTGATCCGCGCCTATACCGACGGCCGGCTGGGCGGGCCGCAGTTCGTGCTCGACCGGAGCGCCACGCTCGCCAACGACACGCTCGGCGACTTCATCCTCGATGAGGATGTCTATGCCGGCTACGCCATGGCCAATCTCGACTTCGGCGAAGTCGCCGTGACCGCGGGCCTGCGCGTCGAGCACAGCAAGCTCGGCATCACCGGCTATCTGCTGGAGGGCGACGTCGTGACTCCGACCAGCGGCAAGCGCAGCTACACCGACTTTCTGCCGAGCCTGGTGGTGCGGATGACCCCGTCCGACGACACCGTCTTCCGCGTCGCTTATTCGCGCAGCGTCGGCCGTCCGCAATATTCCGACCTGTCGCCCGGCGGCCGCGTGTCGGTGGACGGCGACGGCGAACTCAACGTCAGCACCGGCAACCCTGCGCTGAAGCCCTATGTCGCCGACGCGTTCGACGTCTCGGGCGAATGGTATTTCACGCGCGGCGGCATGCTGACGCTCGGCGCCTTCGCCAAGTTCATCAAAAACCCGATCTTCGGCCAGAGCTATACGATCAACGGCGGCAGCTTCGGCGGCGAGACGTACGACATCATCAACTTCAGCCAGACGCTGAACGCGGACAAGGGCGACATCGTCGGCCTGGAAGCGGCCTATCAGCAGCAATTCACCTTCCTGCCGGGCCTGCTGTCGGGGCTGGGCCTCAACCTCAACCTGACCTTGCTCGACGGCAATCTGCGCAGCCCCGACCGCGGATCGACCGACTTCCCCGAGCAGTCGAAGCTGCTGTGGGGCGCCCAGCTTTTCTACCAGAAGGGCCCGATCGAGGCGTCGGTCGCCTACCACCATACCGGCCGCGCGCTGATCTCGGCCGGCGACGAGGCGCTGACCGACGCCTACAATGACGATCTGCGCCGGCTCGACGCCAAGATCGGCTTCGACGTCACCCCCAATCTGCGCCTCTTCGCCGAAGGCCAGAACCTGACCGACGAGCCGACCCGGCAATATCAGGGCGGGGTGCGCGACTGGGTGACCCAGAACGAGCGCTACGGCCGAACCTTCTACATCGGCGCATCTGTCCGCCTGTAAGCGTCGCCGTCACACGCTGAACAGGACGCCCGAAGGAAGGGGGCGGCGGCCGCGAGGCTCGCCGCCCCTTTTCGTTTGCGGGGCGGGCGTTATTTGCCGGTACCGTCATATTGCTGTAACCTTGGGCGCTAGAATTGGTTCGTTTTGCCTGAGGGGTCCGCCATGCGTCCTGCGATCCTCGTTTCCGCCGCCACATTGGCTCTTTCCGCCTGCGCGACCAGTCCGTCGGCCTCGCTCGTCGAGCAGGGTTACGAACGCGGCACGCTCGGCGTCGCGGCGATCGCGCGACACGATTGGGCGACCGCGGAGAAGGGGCTGATGCGCACGGCCGCGGTGCGGGCCGACGATCCCGCCCGGCTGATCAACCTGGGCCGCGTCTATATGGAGACGGGGCGCAGGGAGGAGGCCCGGGCCGCGTGGCAGCTCGCTTTGGCGTCGCCGCGCCACTTCGTGGTGGAGACCGGGAGCGGCGAGGTCGTCTCCACCGATGCGCTCGCCCGGCGGTTGCTCGCCCGCTATTGACGCTCGGCCCGCGCCGGCCCGACCGGCGAGTCACATCTTTGTCATGCTGTCGGCCTAGCCGGGCCCCATGACTGGACCGGCCGGCCCCCGCCTTCTCCGCGCGCGCTTCGCCGCCCTGCAGCCGCGCGAGCGACTCTTCGTCGGCGCCGGCGCGGCTGCCGTCCTTGCCTTCGCGGCGATTCTTTCGGGCGGCGCGGACGAGGCGGAGGACATGGCGCCGGTCGAGCTTGGCGATCCTAGCCGCGCCGCAGGCTCATCCGCCCCGCCGCTGCCCGTCGCGTCGCCACCCTCCGGACCGCTGCCGCCCGCCACCGCGCCCGCACCGGCCAATGCGTTCGTCCTGCGCGGCGTGCTCGCCCGATCGGCGATCCTGGCCATGCCCGACGGCAGCCAGCGCACCGTCCCGGTCGGGCGCGAATTCCAGCCCGGGCTCACCCTCAAGTCGGTGGCGGTCGACCATGTCGTGCTCGCCAGCCCGGGCGGCGACCTCCGGCTCGACCTCAACCGCTTTGCCGGGGCCGCGCCCGCCGCCGGCGCGACGCCGGTCGCGGCACCTGCCGCCCAGGCCGTCCCCGCGAACCCGGCGGCGCATCGCCAGGCCACCACCGCCTTCCGGCTCGGCATGGCGGCGCGCAAGGCCGGCGGCAACGTCACCGGCTATGTGGTGAAGCCCGGCGCGCGCCTCCCGATCCTCGGCCAGGCCGGCCTCCGGCCAGGCGACGTGCTGCTTGCGGTCAACGGCCAGGCGCTGGACGGCGAGGAGCGGCTGTTCGGAATGTCGGAGGAACTCGCCAGCGTCGAAACCTCGGAAATCGAGTTCGAACGCGGCGGACAACGGATGAAAGCCAAGGTCCGTTTCAAGAATTAACGACTGTAACAGTTCCGTGACAAGAATAAGTCGCCACTGTTACTGACCCGTGTTTCTTTAGACACCATCAAATCGAATATGAATCTGTAACAATACTATCATCGAATCGGCCTAGCTCCGCCCTGGAACGGCGCCGCCTTCGCGGCCCGAGTCTCACACTTGTTTCCACAAGGGGGTTACCGATGTCTCTTCTCCGCAATATCCTTCTGATCAGCTCGGTCATTCCGCTTGCCGCTTGCGGCGCGGACGATGTCGCTTCACCCGGAGAAGGCGTGATCGTCGTTCCCGGCCCCGGCGCTAACCCCAATCCGAACCCGAACCCCAATCCCAACCCGACCCCGACCGGCCCGGCCGCGAGCTGCCCGAACGGCACCACCGACGCCGGCGTGATCGCCGACCGCCGCAACTGCCGCCTGCCCAACCAGATCAGTGGCAACCTCTCGCTCCGCAACCTTGCCGGCACGATCTACTCGATCGCCGGCCGCGTGAACGTCGGCGTCGACATCGGCGGCGCCGGCAACGCAGCGGGCGGCGCGTCCGCCACGCTGACCGTCGATCCGGGCGTCGTCGTGTTCGCCTCGTCGGGCGCCGACTTCCTCGTCGTCAACCGCGGCTCGCAGCTGATCGCCGAAGGCACCGCCACCAAGCCGATCGTCTTCACCTCGCGCCAGAACATCGAAGGCACGGCGACCGACGCCAGCAGCAACCAGTGGGGCGGCATCGTCATGCTCGGCCGCGCACCGATCAGCAATTGCGACGGCGGCGTCGCCGGCGGCACTGCCGGCTGCCAGAAGCTGGTCGAGGGCCCGGGCGCCAACGCCTTCTACGGCGGCGACGTGCCGACCGACAGCAGCGGCTCGCTGCGCTACGTCCAGATCCGCTATACCGGCTTCTCGCTGATCGAAGGCAACGAGCTGCAGGGCCTCACCACCGGCGGCGTCGGCTCGGGCACCAACATCCAGTACCTCCAGGTCCACAACAGCGGCGACGACGGCATCGAGATTTTCGGCGGTCGCCACAATATGAAGAACATCGTCATCACCGGCGCCGACGATGACAGCCTCGACACCGATTTCGGCTACAAGGGCTTCATCCAGTACGTCATCGCCATCCAGCGCGACCAGGCGGCCGGCGCCAGCGGCGACACGATGATCGAGGCCGACTCGACCGACGACGGCCTGTTCGACGCGACTCCGCGCCAGAACACCCGCCTCGCCAACTTCACCTTCATCCAGCGCCGCACCGGCCGCAGCGCGATCCTGCTGCGCGGCGGCACCGATTACGCTTTGTACAACGGCGTCGTCGTCGGCCCGACCAACTGCCTCGATATCGACACGGCGCAGACGGTGCAGGCTGCCGATCCGGCCAAGGACGAAGCCGGCGCACCGGTGTTCAGCTCGGTCCTCTTCTCCTGCCCGACCGCGTTCGATCCGGACTCGGACGATTTCGAGGCGCCGACCTTCAACGCCGGTACCAACAACGCCGCCAACTTCGTCTCGACGCTGACCAACCTGTTCGTCAACGGCGCCGGCGAAGCCGCTCGGCCGGCGGTGACCAACCTGTCGTCGATCAGCGGCTTCTTCACCAACACCAACTATGTCGGCGCCGTCCGCGACGCTTCCGACACCTGGTATCGCGGCTGGACCTGCGACTCGGGCTACGCCAATTTCGGCAGCGGCGCGTCCTGCACCGCCATTCCCGCCAACACCGCCAGCTGATCGATCTGCCTTGCTCCGGGCGGCGGCTTCGGCCGCCGCCCCCTTCCTTTGTTCTTTGAGATTTGGGGGATAAAATGCCGAAGCCGCTTACTCTGGGGAGTTTGCTGCTCCTGACCACCGCCTTGTGGACGCCGGCCGCGCTCGCGCAGGACGTCGCCGAGCAGGGCCTGCCCGATACCGGCGACGCGCTCGCCCAGGCGCAGGAGCCGGTGGACGAGTCGGTCGACATCTCCGCGCCCGGCATGGACGGCGGCGAGGACATCGTCGTCACCGGCCGCTACATCCCCCAGCCGGTCCGCGCCACGCCCCAGGTCATCTCGGTCCTGTCGACCGAGGATATCGCCCGCACCGGCGACGGCGACATTGCCGGCGCGCTGCAGCGCGTCACCGGCCTCAGCGTCGTCGGCAACGGCTACGTCTATGTCCGCGGCCTCGGCGACCGCTATTCGCTGGCTTTGCTCAACGGCCTCGCTCTGCCGTCGCCCGAGCCGCTGCGCCGCGTCGTCCCGCTCGACATCTTCCCGACCAGCGTGCTCGCCAGCGCGGTCGTGCAGAAGAGCTATTCGGTCAATTATCCCGGCGAGTTCGGCGGCGGCGTCATCAATCTCACCACCTCGGCGATCCCCGAGGATTCGTTCCTCTCGATCGGCGGCAGCATCAGCGGCGACACCGAGACCACCGGCCAGCTCGGCTACACTTATTATGGCAGCGACACCGACTGGACCGGCTTCGACGACGGTTCGCGCGACATTCCGCCGTTGCTCAAGCAGGCGATGAACAGCGGTACCTTGATCAACGAAGGCGCCACCTTCAGCCGCCGCGACATCCAGGACATGGCGGCGGGCCTTGCCAACGCCTCGACCTCGCTCATTCAGCGCAACAAGAACATCCCGGCCAATTTCTCCGGCGATATCAGCGGCGGCAAATCGTGGGACATCGGCGACAGCCGCGTCGGCCTGATCGCCAGCTTCGGCTATAACAACAGCTGGCGCACCCGCGACGCGATCCAGCAGACCGGCGGCCTCAACACGGTCGCCACCGACTTCCGCTCGGTGCGCTCGGACAACCGCATCGTCGTCAACGGCCTGATCGGCCTCGGCGCCGAGATCGGCGAGCACAAGCTGCGCTGGACCAACCTCTATATCCGCGACACGCTGAAGCAGGCGCGGCTTTCCTCGGGCTACAGCCTGTCGGTCGGCGACCCCGATCCGGCGCTGCCGCCGCAGCTCATCCGCCAGGGCAGCGCCTGGTTCGAGCGCCAGCTGATCAACACCCAGTTCGTCGGCGAGTTCGACTTCGACCTCGTCAAGATGGACATCCGCGCGGGCTATGCGAACTCGCAGCGGGAGTCCCCGTACGAGCGCGAGTTCAGCTACGCCTACAGCACCGACGCCAACGACTACGTCAACAACCTGACCGCGACCGGCCAGTCGGCGAGCATCTCGTTCAGTGACCTCAACGAGGACGTCTACAATCTCGGCGCCGATTTCAGCTACGATCTGCCGACGCCGTTCGACGCCAGCCTCGGCTTCGGCCTCGCCTACCTCAACACCAAGCGCACCTCGTCGCGGCGCGACTTCGCGTTCCGCCCGGCCAACACGCTGAACCTCGCGGTCTCGCAGCAGCGCCCCGATTACCTGCTGTCCGACTACAATATCTACACCTACGACATCCTGATGGTGGAGACCTCGGCGCTCGCCGGGGCCGCCGCCTATGAAGCGGATCTCGAGGTGTTCGGCACCTACCTCCAGCTCACCGCCGAGCCGGTCGACGGCGTCCGCTTCAGCGGCGGCGTGCGCTACGAGGACGGCGTCCAGGGCGTTACCCAGATCGACCTGTTCAACCAGGGCGGTCTCGTCCAGACGCGGCCGCTGCATAAGAGCTACTTCCTGCCCGCGGCGACCGTGACCTGGAACTTCGCCGAGGACATGCAGCTGCGCTTCAACGCGTCGAAGACGCTGGCCCGGCCGCAGTTCCGCGAGCTGGCGCCGCAAATCTATCTCGACATCGATTCGGACCGCCAGTTCGTCGGCAATCCGTTCCTGATCGACAGCGAATTGCTCAACGCCGAAGCCCGCTACGAATGGTATTTCGGCCGCGACCAGCGCTTCAGCGTCGCCGGCTTCTTCAAGCGGATCGACAATCCGATCGAGGCGGTCGCGGCCTTCGCCGGCGGCGGCACGCTTCAGACGACCTTCGCCAACGCGCCCAAGGCCGATCTCTACGGCGTCGAGGTCGAGCTTCAGAAATATTTCCCGCTCGAGGGCCTCGGCGGGGACTTCTTCGCGGCGCGGCGGGCGGTGGCGATCGCCAACTATACCTACAGCGACTCCAAGCTGAAGGTGAAGGACGGCGACCAGACGCTGCTCAACGACAATCGCGGCTTCCGCCCGGCGTCGGAAGTGTTCGGCGACGGCGATCCGCTGACCGGCCAGTCCAAGCATATCGCCAACCTCCAGTTCGGCCTCGAGAATACCGACCGCCTGTCGCAGCAGACCTTACTGGTCACCTATGCCAGCAACCGCGTCACCAATCGCGGCCCGGTGCTCGGTTCGATCCGTCAGGCCGACATCGTCGAGAAGCCGGGCCTGCGGCTCGACTTCGTCGCCCGCGAGGGGATCGAGCTGTTCGGCGCGGAACTCGAGCTGAAGTTCGAGGCGCGCAACCTGCTCGGCACGAAATTCTCGGAATATCAGCAGGACGAAATCCGGATCACCAACAACGAATATGATCTCGGCACCAGCTTCTCGCTCGGCCTCGGCTTGAGGTTCTAGCGGGTAAGGTCCGGGCGGCGCCCCCCAGTGCGCCGCCCGGATTTCCCGTGCATATCGCGGCCGCGCGTCCCGGATCCGGGGTGCGCGGCTTTTTCGTTTGGCGCGGATCGGTACGGGCCGATCGGCGGCACGGACGGGCTGTCACGGACCTGTCACAAGATTAGCATCGAACCGTCATCCACGCGGCCTAATCGCAGGCCGTCCAGGAGACTTCATGCGTATCGCTCTCAATCCGGTCGCCCGCCGCCTGTTGCGTCGGGTCCCCCACCAGACGGCCTATTCCGCGCTCGAGCTGCTGCTCCTGGCGCTGATCGCGCTGCAATGCGCCCGCCTGGTATGGACGGCGCTGGCGCCAGTCGGGCCGGTCGGCGCTTGGCAGGCGGAAGGCGTTGCCAAGCCCGCACCGGCCGTCGCGGGTGCGACGACCGGGTTCGATCCGTTCTTCCGCCTCGCCGAAGCCGGCCCGGTCGCGGTCACCGCGCTCGATCTCAAGCTCCACGGCGTCAGCGAGAATCGCGCGTCGGGCGGCGGCTCGGCGATCATCGCCACGCCGGACGGCGCTCAGCGCAGCTTCGCGATCGGCGACGAGATCGCTCCCGGCGCGACTTTGACCGCGGTCGGCTTCGATCATGTCGTCGTTTCGCGCGGCGGCACGCCCGAGCGCCTGTTCCTCGATCAATCTTCGTCCGCGCCCGTGGTCGTCGGCGTGCCCGCGTCCGCGCCTGCGGCGCCCGTTACGGCCCCGGCCGCTGCCAAGGATGGTGCCCCGCAATGAAGTTTCGTGGTTGGTTTGTGGCGTTGGCGCTGGTTGCGGCGCCGGTTTCGCCGGCGTGGTCGCAATATGTTTTGAACCTGCGCGATGCGGACATTCGGGCGTTCATCGAGGATGCGGCGCGGGTGACGGGTCGGGCGATCGTGATCGACGGCGGGGTGCAGGGCAAGGTGTCGGTGGTGACGCAGCGGCCCTTGTCGCGCTCGGAATATTTCGAGTTGTTCCTGTCGACCCTGCGCGCCAACGGGCTGGTGGCGGTGCCGATTGCGGGCGGCGGGCTTCGCGTCCAGCCGGCGGCCGGCGCTGCCTCGTCGGGCTCGGCCGGGCGGCGGGCGGCGAGCCCGAGCAGCTTCGTCACCGAGATTTTCCGGCTGCGCCATATCGATGCCGCTTCGGCGGCCGAGACGGTGCGGCCTCTGGTCAGCAAGGACGGCTCGGTGACCGCCAACCGCAATTCGCTGGTGGTGGCCGACTTTGCCGACAATATCGCGCGCATCCGCGGCATATTGGCCGGGATCGACCGCGACACTGCGTCAACGCGAACGCTGGCGCTGGACAATGCCGGCGCGCGCGAGATCGCCGAGGCGCTGGGCGCGCTGGTCGGGCCCGATGCCAAGGTGTCGGTGGTGGCGGTCGACAGCGCCAATGCGATCGCGCTCAGGGGCGATGCGGCCACCGTGGCGCGGCTCGTCGAGATGGCGCGCGACCTCGACGCGCGCGCGGCCAGCGGCACCGAATTGCGCGTGGTGTTCCTCGAACATGCCGACGCCGAGCAATTGCTGCCGGTGATCCAGCAATTGCTCGGCCAGGCGCCGACCCCGGCGCGCTCGCAGGGGCTGGCGCGGACCAGCGGCAATGCCAACAATTCCCGCAGCGGCGGCACGTCGCCGCCGCCGCCTCCGCCCGCGGCGGCTGCCGCCGCGGCGAGCGGGGCGAGCGTGTTCGGCAACAAGACTACGGTGGTGACGCGGTTCGAGGGCGCCAATGCGATCGTCATCGCCGCCCCGGCCGACGTCCAGCGGCAATTGGGCGCGGTCATCCGCCAGCTGGACACGCGCCGCGCGCAGGTGCTGGTCGAGGCGATCATCGTCGAGATTTCCGACACGGCCGCCAAGCAGCTTGGCGTGCAATTGCTGATGGCGGGGCTGGAGGGGAGCAACATCCCGTTCGCGGTCACCAATTATTCCAACGCCTCGCCCAACATCCTGCCGATCGCGGGCGCGGTGGCGGCCGAGCGGCTGCGGCGGACGACGACCACGGTCAACGGCCAGGTCGTCACCACCACCCAGAATAGCGGGCTCGCCGACACGCTGCAGCAGGCGGCGGCGGCCGAGCTGCTCGGCGCGACCGGCGGCCTCGGCGGCTTCGCCTTGCGCAGCGGCCGCGAGATATTCGGGGCGATCATCAACGCGGTCCAGTCCGACAACCAGTCGAACATCCTCTCGACGCCCTCGATCATGACGCTCGACAATCAGGAGGCGCGGATCCTGGTCGGCCAGGAGATCCCGATCACGACCGGCGAGGCCTTGTCGGACAATTTCGACAACGCCTTCCGCACCGTCCAGCGCCAGAATGTCGGCATCTCGCTGGAGGTCAAACCGCAGATCAATGCCGGCGGCACGATCAAGCTCGACCTGAGGCAAGAGGTGAGCTCGATCGCCGGGCCGGTGTCGCGCGATTTTTCCGATCTGATCCTCAACAAGCGCGAGATCGAGACGACGATCACGGTCGATGATGGCGAGATCGTCGGCATTGGCGGGCTGCTCGACGACAATGAGCGGCGCACGATCGAGAAGATCCCGTTCCTCGGCGACCTGCCGGTGCTCGGCAATTTGTTCAAATCCAAGGGCAAGGCGCGCGCCAAGACGAACCTGATGGTGTTCATCCGGCCGACCATCCTGCGCTCGGCGGCCGACGCGCGGGCGATGACCGACCGCCGCTACGGCTACATACGCGGCCGCCAATATCTGCAGAACCCGGATGCCGAGCCGAGCCTCGACGAGCTTTTGCGCGAATATATGGGCGTCACCCCGCCCGGGCAGCCGCCGGCCGTGCCGGCGCCGCTCGATCCCGCGCTCTACGCGCCGGCCGTAACGCCGGCCGCAGAGGGCGCGCGATGAGCGAGGAAATTGCGGGCCCATCGACCCCGCTGCCGATCAACATTCCCTACGGCTTTGCCAAGCGCTTCGGCGTCGCTCTGACCGGCGAGCAGGACGGGCGGCTCCAGGTGGCGCTGCGCCAAGGCGGCGATCCGCGCGCCTTGATCGAGGTGCGGCGCTATCTGGCGCGGTCGTTCGACCTCGCGTTCGTGGCGGAAGAGGCGTTCGACCGCATCCTCTCCGAGCGCTATGCGATGGACGGCGAAGCGGCGGCGCATGCGGCGGGATCGCTCGGCCTTGGCGACGAGCTCGGCCTCATCGCCGGCGACCTTCCCAGTGCCGACGATTTGCTCGACAGCGCCGACGACGCGCCCGCCATCCGCCTCATCAACGGCATCATCGCCGACGCCGCCCGCCAGGGCGTCTCCGACATCCATGTCGAGCCCTATGAGACCGGGCTCGTCGTGCGGATGCGGATCGACGGCGTGCTGCGCGAGACTTTGCGCATGCCGCCCCATGTCGCGCCGGTGATCGTCAGCCGCATCAAGGTGATGGCGCGCCTCGACATCGCCGAGCGGCGCGTGCCCCAGGACGGCCGCATCGGCCTCAGCCTCGGCGGCAAGCTTCTCGACGTGCGCGTCTCGACGCTGCCGAGCCGGGCCGGCGAGCGGGTCGTGCTGCGCATCCTCGACAAGGACAAGGCCGGCATATCGCTCGAACTGCTCGGCATGCCGCCGGCGATCGACCAGCTCTACCGCGCCGCTCTCGCCGAGCCCAACGGCATCGTGCTCGTCACCGGCCCGACCGGATCGGGCAAGACCACCACGCTCTATGCGGGCCTCAAGCAACTGAACGACGGCGCGCGCAACATCCTCACCGTCGAGGACCCGGTCGAATATGCGGTCGACGGCGTCGGCCAGACCCAGGTCAACGCCAAGGTCGGCTTCACCTTCGCCAGCGGGCTGCGCGCGATCCTGCGCCAGGACCCCGACGTCGTCATGGTCGGCGAGATCCGCGACCGCGAGACCGCCGACATCGCCGTCCAGGCCTCCTTGACCGGCCACCTCGTCCTCTCCACCGTCCACACCAACGACGCGATCGGCGCCATCACCCGCCTGCGCGACATGAAAATCGAACCCTTCCTCCTCGCTTCCTCCCTCAGAGCCGTCATCGCCCAAAGACTGGTCAGAAGACTCTGCCCAAGCTGCCAGGTGCCGGTGGCGGCCTCCGGCTCGGTTTGCGCTCTGCTCGGCTTCGACAGCGGTACCGTAATTCACGAAGCCCGGGGTTGCGCCGAGTGCGGAAATAGCGGGTATAAGGGCCGCATCGGCGTGTTCGAGGCCGTCCGCATCGACGACACGATCCGCCGCCTGATCAACTCCGGAGCCGACGAGGCCGTGATCTCCAGCCATGCCTTCCGCAACGCGCAGAATCTGGGGTCGGCGGCGCGGGCCTTGGTGGAGCAGGGCGTGACCACCGCCGAGGAAGCGATCCGGATCTCGCGGCGCGAGGCCGAAAATGTCTAGCTTCGACTATCTGGCAGTCGACACGGCCGGGCGCGAGCGCCGCGGCAGCGTGAGCGCGCCGGGCATCGACGAGGCGCGCGACCTTCTGTCGGCGCGCAGCCTGTTCGTCGTCCGCCTGGCGCCCGGCACCGCCAGGAGCGAGCGGCCGCTGCTTTCGGCCGGGCTGGGCCTAGGCCGGCGGCGCAAGCTTTCCGCCAAGCAATTGACCCTGTTCACGCGCCAGCTCGCCACCCTGGTTCAGGTCAGCCCGCTCGAGGAGGCGTTGCGCACGATCGGGCGGCAGGCGGAGCAGGAGCATGTCCGCCGCATCCTGATCGCCGTCCACGCCGCGGTGCTGGAGGGGCGGCGGCTGTCGCAGGCGATGGCCCGCGAGCCGGCGAGCTTCCCGCCGCTCTACCGCGCCATGATCTCGGCCGGCGAAGCCTCGGGCACGCTGGCGCACATCCTGGAGCGGCTGTCGGACCTGCTCGAGCGGCAGGCGCTGGTCCGGGGCAAGGTGCTGAGCGCGCTCGCCTACCCGGTCGTGCTCGCGTTCGTCGCCAGCTTCGTCGTGATGGCGCTGATGGTGTTCGTTGTGCCCAAAGTGGTCGAACAATTTGACGGCGTCGGCCAGCAATTGCCGCTGCTGACGCGGATCGTGATTGCGCTTTCGGAATTTCTCGCCGCCTGGTGGTGGCTGCTGCTCGCCGCCCTTGTCGGCATCGCCCTGCTCAGCGCGCGCGCCTTGCGCGACGAGGCGCTGCGGCTGCGGTTCGATGCCGGGCTGCTGCGACTGCCGCTGATCGGCCGGCTGATCCGCGACCTCAATGCGGCGCGCATGGCGCGGACCCTGTCGACGATGGTCGCGAGCCGGCTGCCGCTGCTGGAGGGGCTGAAGCTCACCACCGAAACGGTCCATAACCGCGTGCTGCGCAAGGCCTCGACCGACATCACCGAGGCGGTGCGCACCGGCGGCAGCCTGTCGGCGGCGCTGAAGCGAACCGGCGTGTTCCCGCCCTTGCTCGTCTATCTGGCGGCGAGCGGCGAGGCGAGCGGCAAGCTCGACACGATGCTCGAGCGCGCCGCCGATTATCTGGAACGCGAATTCGACGGCTTCACCGCAACGGCGCTGGCCCTGCTCGAGCCGGCGATCATCATTGTCATGGGAGTGGTCGTGGCGCTGATCGTGCTGTCGATCCTGCTCCCGATTCTCCAGCTCGATACGCTGGCAGGGGGTTAGAATGCAGAAAGTCGTGACGCGTCTGAAGGCCTGGCGGAGGCTGCGCCGCCGGCGCGCCGAACAGGGCTTCACCCTGGTCGAACTGATGGTCGTGATCGTCATCATGGGGCTGCTCGCGACCGTGGTCGTGATCAACGTCATGCCGGCGCAGGATACCGCGCGGGTCAAGAAGGCCGAGGCCGATATCGCTCTGCTCGAGCAGGCCGCCGAAATGTACCGGCTGAACAAGCTCGATTATCCGGCGGGCGGGCAGGGGCTGCAGGCGTTGGTCAGCGAAGGCTTCGTCAAGCGACTGCCCGACGATCCCTGGGGCAATCCCTATCATTATGCCGCTCCCGGGGGCGAGGGGCGCGCCTTCGACATCTACAGCTATGGCGCGGACGGGCGCGAGGGCGGCGAAGGCGACGATGCGGACATCGGCAACTGGAAGAGCTGACATCCGGCCCCGGTGCGATCGCGGCGAGCAGGGCTTCACGCTCATCGAGCTGCTGGTCGTGCTGGTGCTGCTCGGCCTGATGTCGGCCGCGGTGATCGTGGCGATGCCCGACCCGCGCGGCGCGCTGGTGGCCGAGGCCGAGCGCTTCGCCGCCCGCACCGCCGCGGCCCAGGAGAAAGCGATCACCGACGCCCGCGCGATGGCGGTCCGGGTCGGCGCCGCCGGCTACGGCTTCGACGTGCGCGAGGCCGGCGCATGGCGTCCGCTCGACCGCAAGCCGTTCGTCGACCAGGCGTGGAGCGAAGGCGTGACGGCCGGCGTCGGCGGCGAGGGGATCGTGCGGATCACGCTCGACCCGACCGGCATCGCCGTGCCGGCGCGGATCGTGCTGCAGCGCGCTGGCGAACAGGTGGCGGTCGAGATCGGCGCCGACGGGAATGTCCGTGTCGGCGGCTGACCCCAGCGAACAGGGCTTCACGCTCGTCGAGATGCTGGTCGCGCTCGCGATCTTCAGCCTCGCCGCGCTCGCCTTGCTGCGGCTCGAAGGCGCGACGCTCGCCAACACAACGCGGCTCGACGAGCAGGCGATCGCCCAGATCGTCGCGCGCAACATCGCCGTCGAGACGATGACCGACCCGCGCGCGCCGGCCCTGGGCGAGGAACGCGGCGAGACGGTGAACGGCGGCCGCCGCTGGGCGTGGAAGCGGGTGACCGCGCTGTCGCCCGAACCGCGCATCCAGATGATCACCGTCTCGGTCGAAGGCGCGGCCGGCGGCGCGACGCTCACTCTGTTCCGGCGGGCCGAACAATGACTCGCCCGCAGGAAGCCGGTTTCACATTGGTCGAGTTGCTCGTCGCCCTGTTCATCTTCGGGCTGCTGTCGGCGGCCGGCGTCGCCTTGCTCTCGTTCAGCGTGCGCGCGCAGGACGCGGCCGACACCCGGCTCGACGCGCTGTCGGCGCTGCGGCGAGCGAACGCGCTGATCGGCGCCGATCTGGCCCAGGCGACGCCGCGGATCAGCCGCGACGAGGCGGGTGCGGTCCGCCCCGCCTTCGACGGGGCGGCTGATTCGCTGATGCTGGTCCGGCGTGGCTGGGAGAATTTCGACGGCGCGCCGCGGCCCTCGCTGCAGAAGGTCGAATATCGGCTGCTCGGCGACCGGCTCGAGCGGCGCGGCTATTTCCATGTCGACGGCGCGCAGCCGCTGGAGAGCGTGACTTTGCTGACCGGCGTGCGGCGGATGGGCCTGCGCTATCGCGACGCGGAAGGCGCCTGGCGCGACCGCTGGGACCCGACCCGGATCACCGATCTGCCCAGCGCGGTCGAACTGGTCGTCGACAGCGAGAACGAAGGCACGGTCCGCCAGCTTTTCGCCGTGGGCGCGCCCTCGTGAAGCGCCAGGTGCCTCCCGGCGAGCAGGGCGCTGCCCTGCTGACGGTGCTGTTGCTGGTCGCGGTGATGGGCGCGCTCGCGGCTGCCGCCTTCGAGAAATTACGCCTGTCGACCGCGCTCGCCGCCAATTCCGCGGCGCTCGAACAGGCGCGTGCTTTCGCGACCGGGATCGAATCGCTGCTTACTTTGCGGGTCGACGACATCCTCGCCGCCAGCCCGGAGAAGACGACGCTCATGGGCGGCTGGAACGGCGCCGAGCGGCAAATTCCCTTGCCCGGCGGCGGGATCGCCCGCGCCACTGTGCGCGACGGCGGCAATTGCTTCAATATCAACAGCCTCGGCGAGGGCGACATCCCGACCGCGCTCGCGCCGCGTCCGTCCGGCATCGCCCAGTTCGTCGGCCTGATGCGGGCGCTCGAGATCCCGGAAGGGTCGGCGCGGCGCGTCGCCGAAGCGGCGGGCGACTGGATCGACGGCGACGACGTTCCCAGCCAGCAGGGCGCCGAGGATTCGGCTTATGCCGAGCGCGAGCAGCCCTACCGCACCGGCAACACCTTGTTCGCCGACGTCAGCGAACTGCGCGCGCTGAGCGGCATGACCGCGGAGATTTACGAACGGGTGCGGCCGTTTCTGTGCGCGCTTCCGGCGGCCGAGCTTTCGCCGATCAACGTCAATACGCTGACGCCCGAGCAGGCGCCGCTGATCGCGATGCTTGCGCCCGACCAGATCAGCCTCGATGCGGCGCGGCAGGTGATCGCCTCGCGGCCGGTGGCCGGATGGAGCGACCTGGGCGAATTCTACCGGACGCCGGGGCTCGCCGAGGTGCAGATTCCCGGCGACATCCTCGGCCAGCCGCAAGTGAAGACTAGCTGGTTCCGCATCGATCTGCGCATTGCGTTGCGGGAAGCGGAACTGCAGGAATCGGCGCTCGTCGATGCGCGCCAGGGGGGCGCCCGCATCGTCGCCCGCACATGGGGGGAAGTGGATTGAGCGGCGTGGATAGTCTCCTGGTCTTCGTAGGTCCGCTGGGCGAGGCCGAAGGCTGGCTGCTGGTCGAAGGCGACCGCGTCGCGCGGCGCGGCGACGGGCTTGACGGGCTGCCGCTGCTCGCGGACCCGGGGAGCGGCGACCCGCTGCGCATCGTCACGGTGGTGCCCGGCGAGGAAGTGACCGTGCACTGGCTCGAGCTGCCCGCCGGCCTCGCCCCCGCGCAGGCGCTCGTCGCCGGGCGGATGGCCGCGGCGGACGTCAGCGCGGAAGGGCTGGCCGATCTCCATGTCGCGGTCGGCGGCGAGGCGGAAGGCGGCGGCCTTCGCGCGGTCGCGCTCACGCCGGTGCTGCGCATGACGCGCTGGATCGAGCAGCTCCAGGCGCACGGGCTAGACCCCGACGCGATCGTGCCCAAGCCGCTGCTGCTGGTGCCGCCCGAGCAGGGCTTTGCCCGCTTCGCGCGCGGCGACGCGCCGCTCTACCGCGGCGCCACCGAAGCGTTTAGCATCGAACCTGAATTGGCCGGCGTGATCGTCGGCGACGCGCCGGTGACGGATCTGGACCGGGCTGCGTTCGAGGAGGGGCTCGCCGCCGCGCTTGCCGCGATGCCGGTCGACCTGCGCCAGGGCGCGTTCGCCAAAAGGCGGCGCTGGAAGATCGAATGGCCTTGGGTACGGCGGATCGCGGCGCTCGCCATCGCCCTGCTGGCGGTGACGCTGGCGATCCAGCTCGCCTCCATCCTGCGCTACACCCATGCCGCCGATGCGCTCGAAGCCGAGACGCAGGCGGTCGCGGCAAGCGTGCTTCCGCCCGGTACGAATGCCAGCGATCCGGCCCGGCGCCTCGCCGAACGTGTCGCCGACCTGCGCGGCAGCGGCGCGGGCTATACTGCGATCACCTCGGCCTTGTTCGCCGCGGTGCGCGCCACCGCCGGAGTCGAGCTCGGCGCATTCACCTTCGAGCGGGACGGCAGCCTGCGCGTCGCAGTGCTCGCCGACACGCCGGCGAACGTCGCCTTGCTGCAGCAGCGGATCGAGGCGGCCGGCTTCGCGACCCAGGCCGGACAGACACAGAGCGCCGGCGGGAGGCCGATGATGGAAATGACGGTGCGCGCGCGATGAATGCGAGCCTCAAAGCCTGGTGGCGCAGCCGCACCTTGCGCGAGCAGAGGCTGCTGCTCGTGATGGCGGCGCTCGCCGCGATCCTTCTCTCCTGGCTGCTGATCGTGCGGCCCTTGTCGGATGCGCTCTCGTCGGCCCGGGAGCGGCACGGCGAGGCGGTGGTGGCGCTGGCCCAGGCGCGCGCGCAGGCCAAGCTGGTGACCCAATTGCAGGGTGAGGTGGCACCCCGCGCATCGGGTCCGGTCGATGCGCTGCTGATGCGGACCGCGAACGAGACCGGGTTCAAGGTTGCGCGCGTGGACAGTGCGGGCTCGGCCCGGGCGACGATCGCGATCGAGGCGGCGCGACCGCAGGCCTTCTTCCAGTGGGTGGACCGGATGGAGAATCAGGAAGGGCTGCTGGTGGAGCGGCTGAAGGCGACCGCGAACAGCGACCAGACCCTCGCCATCGAGGCCACGTTCCGAGCGAGGGCCCTGTAATGCGTATCCGATTGCCGCTGGGCCGCACGCTCTTTCTTGTGTCGGCTTTCCTGTTCGCGATCGTGGCGCTGTTGCCGCTGCGGTTGGCGCTCGACTGGCTGGCGCTCGACGAACGCGGTTTCGCCGCGCGCGAGGCGAAGGGGAGTTTGTGGCTAGGCGCGCTCAGCGAAGCGCAGTTCGGCTCGGTGGCATTGGGCGACCTGCGCGCGAGCCTGCGGACCTTGCCCTTGTTCGTCGGACGCGCGCGCGTCGATCTGGTCCGCGACGACGACACGGAGCCGTTCCAGGCGTCGGTCACGCTGTCGCGCAATCGGTTCTTGATCGACGACATGACCGGGCCGCTCGCGATCGGCGGCGCGCTGGCGCCCCTGCCGATCGGCAAGCTCGCCTTCGAGGACGTCAGCGCCCACTTCACCGACGGCATGTGCAGCAGCGCCGAGGGCCGGGTGAAGGCCGACGTCGCGGGCGAGGCGGGCGGCCTGCCCTTGCCCTCCGCGCTCAGCGGCAATGCCCGCTGCGACCAAGGCGCATTGCTGCTGCCGCTGGCCAGCCAGAGCGGGATGGAATCGCTCAACCTGCGCCTGTTCGACGACGGCCGCTACGAGGTCGCGCTGGCGATCCGACCGGCCGACGACGGCATGCGCGACGCGTTGCTCGCCGCGGGCTTCCGGCTGACCGCCACCGGCTATGTGCTGGAGGCCGCGGGCGCGCTCTGAGCCTAGTCGAACTGGTCGAGTGCGTAGCCGGCCGAGCGGACGGTGCGCAGCAGATCCGGCCGGCCGTCCGCGTTAAGGGCGCGGCGCAGACGCCGGATATGGACGTCGACGGTGCGCGAATCGATGTCGGGATCGTGGCCCCAGACCGCGCTCAGCAGCCGCTGGCGGGAGAAGACGCGGCGCGGATTTTCCATGAAATAGCGCAGCAGCCGGAATTCGGTCGGGCCGAGGCTTACCGTCGTGCCGCGCCTTTTCACCTTGTGGCTGGTCACGTCCATCTCGACGTCGGCGAAATGGAGCATCTCGCCGACCAAGGCGGGGCGCGCCCGGCGCATCACGGCGCGCACGCGCGCGACCAACTCGCGCGGGCTGAACGGCTTGGTCACATAATCGTCGGCGCCGGTCTCGAGGCCGCGCACTCGATCGGATTCCTCGCCGCGCGCGGTGAGCATGATGATCGGCACGTTGCGGGTCTCCTGCACGGCCCGCAGCCGGCGGCACACCTCGATCCCGGAAAGCTCCTCGAGCATCCAGTCGAGCAGGATTACGTCGGGCGTCGTCGCAGCCGCCAGGCTGAGCGCTTCCTCCCCATTGCCGGTATGCTGGACGTGGAAGTCCTCGCTCTCAAACCGGTAGGCGAGCAGCTCGACGATGGCGGGGTCGTCCTCGACCAGGAGCAATCGCGTTTTGGACACCCGCAGCTCTCTTCCCTGTAGTTCTTATCTGGGTCCGTTTCAGCAGCCCCGCGTGACAGGATGGTGACCGTTCGATGACGCGGGTCCGATTAGGCTGCGACAGGCTCGGAACTTTGCTCGCAGACGATCCAGTGCAGGATGTCGATCATCGTCGCCTGGAAGGCGCGCTGGTCGAGGAGATGGCCGACGCGCTCCCAGTGGCCGCTTGCGAGCAACCGTTCGGCGTCGCCTATCGCGCGCTGGAAGCGCGCGGCGTCCGGTCCGGCCGCGCTGCGCAGCGCCAGGCCGAGGCGGCGCAAGGCGATCCGGCATTCGCGCAGGGCAGGGGGCGAGCGCTGGGCGAGCAAGGGCTCGTTACAGCGGAAGTGGCGCAGGCAGGCGAGCGCGACGGCGGGCCATGACGGGTCGCCCGGAGCGCAAGCCAGGTCGCCGGCCCGTTGCCCGCGGACGACGGCGTCGACCCGCCCGCCGAGCATGAGGCGGCCGCGGTCGCTCTTGGTGAGCACGCCGAGACGCAGGGGCACGCTGGCGTGGAGCGCGCGGGCCATTGCGAACAGCGCGTCCTGCTGGCCGCCGAGCAGTTCCAGCTCGACCTCGGCGAACGACTGGCGCCGCCCGTCGGCAATGACGCGGGCGCGGTCGTGAATGACCTCGATCCGCCCGCCGTGGTGATCCACTTCCCAAGAGCGGCGGATCATGATCGTGCGGAAGGCGGCGCGCAGCGCATCGGCCGGACCTGCGAGCAGGCCGGCGAGCGGCGTGTCGGCGGCAAGGCCGACGTCGGGCTCGGGCCCGTCGACGGGCCATTCCCATTCCGTGCGGTCGTGGAGTCCGGCCGCTCCCTTCCGGCTGCCCTTGAGCGTCTGGACGTGGCGGCCGTCCGCCTGCCGCACCCGCAATGTCAGCCCCGCCGCGCGCAGCGCAGCATTCCCGGTGTCGTAATAGATGGAGACTGCACGCCGGGCGCGGGACGGGACGTCTTTGAGCAGCGGGTGCGATCCGAGCGCTTCCGCCGCGTCGGCATCGGTTTCCAGCTTGAGCTCGAGCTCGCGCGCACCTTTCGTCATCCGCTCTTCCCCCAGCGCACCATTCAGCAGCCGGGGGTGACAGTTTAATGACGCGGCGCCCCCTATTCGGGCCGAGGGCCGAAGCGCGGGGGGCGTTTTTCGAAGAAGGCGGTGAAGGCCTCGATCGCCTCGGCCGAGCGCAGCCGATCGCCGAACAGGGCGCCTTCGGCTGCAATCCTCTCTTCGATCGAGCAGGGCGGGGCGTTGAGCAATTGCTTGGTAAGCTGCACCGCCTCGGGCGGCTTGGCGGCGACGCGCAGAGCGAGCGCGCGCAGCTGCGCCTCCAGCTCGTCGTTTCCGACGAGATGCGTGACGATGCCATATTCGAAGGCGGTCTCGGCATCGAACGGCTCGGCGAGGATGAGGTGCTTGGCGGCGCGCTGGCGGCCGATCTGGCGCGGCAGGATCAGCGAGCTTGCTGCCTCGGGGACCAGAGCGAGATCGACGAACGGCATCACGAAGCTGGCGCTGGTGGTGGCGACCACGAGGTCGCAATGGAGCAGCATCGTGGTGCCGATGCCGATCGCCGAGCCTTCGACCCCGGCGACGACGACCTTGGGGAAGGCGGCGATCGTGCGCAGGAAGCGGAAGACCGGCATGTCGGTGCCCGACGGGCGCTCGGCCATGAAGTCCTTGATGTCGTTGCCGGAGGTAAACAGGCCGCCATTGCCCGAGATGGTGACGACGCGCACGGCCGGATCCTCGGCCGCCCGGGCGAGCGCATCGGCGAGCGCGGCGTACATCGCCACGGTGATCGCATTCTTCTTGTCCGGACGGTTGAGCCGGATCTCCATGACCGGGCCGTCGGTGCTGACCAATATATCCATGAGCAGGCGTCCTCCCTCGTGCCCGGCATAGAGGAGCTTGGCGGGCCGCAGAAGCCTTTCTATCGAGGTCCCGCGCGGACGTCCGTGCGGGAGGATATTCGTTGCTGACCTTGTTGCTGCTGTTCGCCGCCGGGATCTGGGCCGGCGCCCAGAATGCGCTCGCCGGCGGCGGTTCGTTCGTGACGTTGCCGGCCCTGATGCTGGCGGGGCTCGACGCGCGGCTCGCCAATATCGCCTCGACCATCGCGATGTTTCCCGGCCAGGTGGTGAGCGGGATCGCCGGACGCTCGATGATCGAGGACATGCCCGGGCTGCGCTTCCGCACTTTGGCCTGGATCAGCCTGGTCGGCGGGGCGTTCGGCGCCTTTCTGCTGCTCGCTACCTCGGCGGCGTCGTTCGCGCGGCTGGTGCCGTGGTTGGTCCTGTTCGCGACGGCGGTGTTCGCGTGGGGCAATTTCGGGCGCAAGCCGGCGGCGGCGCATCTCGGGCCGCAGACGGCGGCGGCGATGCAGGGCGCGGTGGCGGTCTATGGCGGCTATTATAGCGGCGGCATCGGCTTCCTGATGATGGCGGTGATGACGATGGCGGGCATGAAGGTGCGCGGCGCCGGTGCTGCTAAGAACGTGCTGGCCGGCCTCATCAATGCCTCGGCGGTGCTGATCTTCCTCTATGCGACGCGGGTGCCTTTGCTCCAGGTCGCGGTGCTCGGATCAGGCGCGGTTGCCGGCGGGCTGTGGGGCGTATGGCTACTGCGCCGCGTCAACGAAACCGTGCTCAAAGTCGGCATCGTCTTGCTCGGGATCGGCCTCGCGATCGGCCTGTTCCTGAGTCAGCCTTAGGCCAGGAACGCGCGCAGCGTCAGCCAGCGCTCCAGCTTGATTTCGAACGCCAGAGTGAAGGCGGGACTGCTCGACGGCAGTGGCACGAGCGCGAAGGGCGTGTCGGCGCCCAGCTCCTTCATGCCGAGCCGCGCCGAGGTGCCGCCGTTGAAGGCGACGGCGCGCAGGTCCGGCAGGCCGGCGGCGAGTTCGGCAAGCGGGTTCGCCTCGTGCTCGCGGATCGCGCCGTCGAGGCTGCCGGGACGCAGCGCCGAGCCGACCACATCCCACAGGCCGACCCGGTGGCGGAGCAGGGTGGCCAAGCGTTCCTCATAGGAGAGCGGGACGAGGTCCACGTCGATCACGGCGCCGATCAGCCGCCAGAACTGGTTGCGCGGATTGGCGTAGTAACGCTGCGCCGCCAGCGACATCTCGCCGGGCAGGCTGCCGAGGACGAGGAGGCGGGTGCGCGCGTCCGTGAACGGCGCGAACGAGCTTTTCCTCATGCGTCGGCAAGCTCGACCCAGGCGGGGGCGTGGTCACTCGCTTTCTCGCGGCCGCGCACCTCGCGGTCGACCCCGGCAGCGCGGAGCCGCCCGGCCGCGACCGGGCTGAGCAGGAGATGGTCGATGCGGAGGCCGGCGTTGCGGCTCCAGGCGTTCCGGAAATAATCCCAGAATGTGTAGATCGGTTCGTCGGGGTGGAGCGCGCGGATCGCGTCGGTCCAGCCCTGCGCGAGCAGCTCAACATAAGCGGCGCGCGGCTCGGGCTGGAGCAAAGCGTCGTCCTTCCAGCTGCGCGTGTTGTAGATGTCGAAATCGGTGGGCACGACATTGTAGTCGCCGGCGAGGATGACGGGCAGGCCGGTCGCGACCAGTTCGGCGGCGTGAGCGTTCAATCGCTCGAACCATTTGAGCTTATAGTCGAACTTGGGGCCGGGCCGGGGGTTGCCGTTCGGCAGATAGAGGCAGCCGATGAGGACGCCGTTCACCGCCGCCTCGATATAGCGCGAGTGCAGATCCTCCGGGTCGCCGGGCAGGCCGCGCCGCGTCTCGACCGGATCGCAGCCGCGCGCCAGGATGGCGACACCGTTCCAGCGGCTCTGGCCGTGCCAGATCGCGCCGTATCCGGCCTTGGCGATCGCGGCTTCGGGGAAATTGTCCTGCGGGGCTTTTAGCTCCTGCAGGCAGGCGACGTCGGGCTGCGTTTCCTCCAGCCATTCGAGCAGGCGCTCGAGCCGGCCGTTGATGCCGTTGACGTTGAAGGTCGCGATCCTCACGCCTTCTGGCTAGCGACTCGGCGTCCGCAATGCACCTGCCAAGTGCCTAAAGCGTCTTCAGATATTCGACCAAGGCCCAGCGCTGCGCGTCGGTGAGTTCGCCGACACGGTAATCGTGACCGGCATTGGAGTTGCCGGTGAGGCTGGTGTCGAAGACGAAGCTGTTGCCGGTCGCGTCGCCCGTGACATAGCCGACCCGCACCGGATCATAGTCGCGGGTGCCGACGCGGAACCGGGCCGGGCGCTGGGCGGCGGGCAGCAGCAGATCGTAGAGCGTCGGCACCGAGCCATTGTGCAGATAGGGGGCGGTGGCCCAGATGCCGTCAAGCGGGCGCGACTTGTAGGCCATCAATTCCCCGCCTTGGTCGAGGCAATGCTGCAGCCGTTCGGCGCGCCGCTCCGCCGCGGTTTGCCGAGCGCGGGTGACGACCCGCGGGGGGCGATCGACGCCGAGCCAGGTGTTGGCGGCCTCGGCCAGGATGCGGCCCTTCTGGGCGGCCAGCGCGCCTTTGACCGTGGTCGCCAGCAGGGTGGAGAGCGGCGCCGGATCGGAAATGCGCGCGCCGGCGACGATGTTGCTGCGCTGGTTCTCGAGCCGACCGCTGGCGGTCTGGTAGCTGAAGGCGTTGCACGCCATCCACGGATCGGTCCGGTTCTCCTCCGCCCCCGTCAGCGGAACCATCTTCACCTTATAAGGCTCGGTGCCGGGCTGGATTGCGTGGCAGCCCTGGCATTTGGCCTCGTAGAGTTGCTGGCCCGCCTGGACCTTGGCCGGGTCGGTCGCGCCGAGCAGGTCGGTCGGCCAGGCCGGGCGGCGCAGCTTCGCCAGCAGCATCTCGAGCCGATTGAGATTGTCGGTGCGTACGGTCGAGGGATAGCCGGACAGGTTGAGCTGGTCCTTGACGACGATGTCGCCGAACACGCCGAGCACCTCGCCGGTGTTGCGGCCCATCGCGCCGTAATCGAGATAGGAATCGCCGAGCTTGATGCGGGCGCTGCCGGCGATGCCGTTCCACTGCAGCCGGTCGTGGCGGTAGATGTCCCACAGGAAGGGATAGCTGACCGGTGCGTCGGCGGGATTGATCTCGGGATTCTCGGCGCCGGTGAACAGAGCGACCTTGTTGTAGATGTGCCCGAACGCGTCGACGCGGGCGAAGCCGTAGCGCAGCGGCGTCTCGTTGAGGCGCTCGGCCGCTTCCTCCCACGCGATCAGGCGGCCCAAGGCGGCGCGCAGCATGTCGCGATTGGCGGGCGTGTCCTTGCCGGTCAGCACGCGCCCGGCGAAGCGCTCCCATTTGGCCGGGTCGTCGCGGGTCGCGACCAGGGCCGCGTCGACGGCCTCGGTGAAGCTCTGGAAATCGACCAGGCTGGGCCCGCCGTCGACCACCAGCGAGCGGCCCTGATGGTTGAGGACGGCGGTGTGGCAGGCCGAGCAATTGAGGCCGATCCACGGCTCGTTGCTGGGCTGGTCGGCGAACCAGCGCAGCCGGGTCGGGCTGGTCTCGTGCAGGATTTCGTCGCGGGTGCGGTCGATCGCGAAGCCGACCGGGAGGCGCACGTTGAACGAGGTCGTCCGCGGCACGAAGCGGAAGCCCTTCATATGGTCGTCGGCAAGGAAAGGCTGGTCGCTGCCGGGCTGCTCGAGCGCCTGGAACCAGGCATAGGGCATCAGCCGCGACCCTTGCGTCGATTCATACCACCACGCCTGCTCCTGGCTGTCCCAATTCTGGTAGCTGGCCGATTGCGGGGGCGTGTCCGGGCCGTTGCCGGTGCAGGCGACGAGGAGAACCAACGAGGCGCTGGCCGCAAGGGCGGCGGCGGGGACGAACGGCGCTTTCATGTGCGACCCTCCCGAGGCTGAGCCCGAAGTTCCGTGTCAGTCGGGCGGTCCATGCTCGCACTTGCCGTTGGCAAGCGCAACGCGGCCGTGAAGTAATGCGGAAAGACCGGTCAAAGTGGATATAAATCCGCCGAAATAATCGTGCTCCTCTCGTCGGGAGGTGATAGCCTGCCGTCTTGCCATTCGTGCGCCCGGTCGTGCCGCGCCCGAGCCTACGCGTGGCCGCAATTGCGAGATGGGGCAGGGAGGTTGGCATGGCAAAAGGCTATTCGTTGCACCTAGGCCTGAATTCGGTCGATCCCGCCCATTATGACGCCTGGAGCGGGCAGCTCCGGGCGTGCGAGTTCGACGCCAACGACATGCACGCGATCGCCAAGTCGCTCGGCTATCAGGAATCGCAGGTGCTGCTCACCAAGCAGGCGACCTCGCAGGCCTTGCTCGGCGCCTTGCTCGATTATTCGAAGAAGCTGGTCGCGGGCGACATCTTGCTGCTCACTTATGCCGGCCATGGCGGCCAGGTCGACGATGATACCGGCGACGAGGAAGACAAGTTGGACGAGACCTGGCTGCTCTACGATCGCATGGTGATCGATGACGAGCTTTACCGGATGTACGGCCTGTTCAAGCCGGGCGTGCGGATCAGCATCATCTCCGACAGCTGCCACAGCGGCTCCGTCAACAAGCTGCGCGAGCAGGAGGGGACGACCGAGGATATTGGCGAGTTCGTCTCCCGCCTCGCCGACATCGACCTCACGCGCTCGGTGTTCGAGAAGCATGCCTCCACCTATCTGCCGCTGCAGATCGCTTCGGCGGGGGCGAGCGCGGCGCCGATCCCGGCGGGCGTGATCCTGCTGTCCGGCTGCAAGGACACGCAGGTCTCGCTCGACGGAACGAAGAACGGGCTGTTCACCGAGAAGCTCAAGAAGGTCTGGAAGAACGGCGCCTTCAAGGGCGGCTACGGCAAGTTCCATCAGCAGATCGCCGCGCAGATGCCGATGAGCCAGTCGCCGCAAGTCTCGAAGGTCGGCACCGTCGATGCCGCATTCGTGAACCAGAAGCCGTTCGCCGTCGCCTAGCCCTTATTCGGCGTAGCCGACGAGGCCGCATCGAGTGAGTGGAGCGCCTTCCACGGTTCCTTCCGGTCGGCGGTGAGGTTGCGCGCGGCGGACCCCGCGCGTTTCCATCTTTTCTCGCCCGGCTTGGGCGGGCTGCGGCCGATCACGTAGCGGACCTCGCCCGAGCCGCCGAGGATGACGGTGCTGCCGCCCCAGCGTCCGGGATGGCGCCGCTCGTCGTAATTCTGGAGGATCTCGGCGACGAGCCCGAACCGGACTTGGCGGTCGGGGCCGACGCGGCGGATCGTGCGGATCGATTCGATGATCGGCGGATTGCGGGCCTCGTCCGCCCCGGTTCCGACCGGCGCGATTCCGAACTCTCGGGCGAATTCGTGGACGCAAATCAGATCGGCCAGTGCCTGCGCCTGCCGCCGGACCTCAGACGTCTCCGGCGCCAAGGCGGGATCGTCGCCCAGCTGCAGCTTGCGCAGCGACAGGTCCACGATCTTGGGCATCTCGATGCGGGGCGTGCGCCACAGGAGGGCATCCTCGCTGAGGTCGGTGACGTTGGGCGGGAAGATGCGCTTGCGTCCGAACGCGGCGATCAGGCTCTCGCGATAGCCCCAGGGGTCGTTCTCGACGAGATCGCGGTCGGCCGTGACCAGAGCACGCAGATATTCGCCGAAGGTGATATCGATCGGCGGGCAATAATCGATCGCGCGGATGCACAGGAACAGGAACTGGCCGCCGATCCGCGCCGCATCCTTGGCCAGCATGTCGATGAAAGCCGGGTGCAGAGGCCGGCCTTCGAGGACCGAGAGGCCGTAGATCGTGCGGAGTTGGGCCACGCGCCGTTCGAAGATGGTATTGAACGCGTCGAGCACCGCCTCGACCAGCACCGCGCCTAGCTCGTGCGGTTCCTCGGTGGTGCCGTAGAAGCGCGTGCCGCCGCCCTCCGTCAGCAGCACCCGGAGCGGGCCGGGCCGGCCGGTCGCCGCGCCGAACTGGCGGGCGATCGTGAAGATGCCCTTGCCGCCGGTGAGCGTGCCCGCGCCCCGGGCGATCTCGCGGCGGACGCTCTCGGCATGGGAGAAATGGTGGAGCACGGCGACGAGGTCTGCGAAGGCCTCGTGGAAGGCGAGCACGTCGGGATTGGTGTCCTCGTCAAAGCGGGCGCGCATCCCGTCGAGCAGGGCATGCGCCATTTCGTGGGCGATGATGTCCTGCGAGAGGCAGGTGTAGATCGTGCCGCCGGGCAACACCTGGCCGTCGGCATCGTGGGTCGCTGCGAATTGGCCGAACGCGATCTCGCCCTTGGCCTTCGAATAATAAGCATTCTGTTCCTCGCCGCCGTGCGGCCGCAGGCGCAGCCGGCGCCCCTCTGCGGAAGGATTGAAGCCCCAGCAGGGCTCGCGCCCGAGCGCGACCTCGAACTGGGCGACCACGTCCATCGCCACCGCATAGACCATCTGCTGGTGGAAGCGCGGGTCGCTCGCCGAGGGCGGCAGACCCTGGGTCAGCAGCAGGGCGCGGTCATCGAGGTCGACGAGCGGGAAGAGCGGCGTTCCCTCCAGCGGATCGACATCTTCGACCACTTCGACCATCGAACCCGCCGGCAGCGCCTTGTCGGGTACGTCGGGGCGCTTTTCGAGCGCCTCATAGGGGACCGAGACGACCATCTCCGCGCCCTCGTAGCGCGAGCGCATCGGATCCGAGCTGTAGATGCGTAAGGGTCGATAGAGCGGGTCGCCGTCCATGCGGCGGTAGCGCCGGCATTGCGAGCCGCGGAACAGCACATCGCCGTGGAGGAAATCCTGATCGAGTACGGCGTGGTGCAGCGTCGGCGCGCCGCCGGGAGCGGACTCCATCGCGGCCTGCTGGGCGGCGCCGCGCGATCCGGCCGTGTCGTCCCCGTCCCCGATCTTGTCCGCCATGGCAGGCCCCAGCTGGAGGCGGCCGGCGCTCCCGGCCAGTCCACGAACCTACGTTACGACGGCCGACCCGACCACAGGCAAATATAACCGATCTGGGCATAGGGTAGGCTCCGATCCGCGATTGTGCAGCGCAGCAGGCTGTCCTAGCGTCGGCCGATGGCACAGAAGCATGGACAATATGCGCAGTCGGCGGCGAGCCTGATCGGCGCTGCGCGGCGGGTCACGATCAAGATCGGATCGTCGCTGCTCGTCGACGGCGAAGGCAGCGGCGTGCGCCGCGACTGGCTGGCCAGCTTGGGCGAGGATATCGCTGCGCTTCGGGCCGAGGGGCGGCAGGTGATCGTGGTGTCGTCGGGCGCTGTCGCGCTCGGGCGACGCAAGATCGGCCTCGGCCGCTCGCCGCGGCTTGCCAACAAGCAGGCGGCCGCCGCCGCCGGCCAGTCCCTGCTGATGCAGGCCTGGGAGACGGCGCTGGCGCCGCACGGGATTGCCACCGCGCAATTGCTGCTGACCCTCGACGATACCGAGCAAAGGCGGCGCTGGCTGAATGCGCGCGCGACGATGGAGGTGCTGCTCGCTCAAGGCGCGCTGCCGGTGATCAACGAGAATGACAGCGTCGCGACCGACGAGCTGCGCTACGGTGACAACGACCGGCTGTCGGCGCGGGCGGCGCAGATGATCCGCAGCGACATGCTGATCCTTCTCTCCGACGTCGACGGGCTTTACACGGCCGATCCGGCGAGCAATCCGGCCGCCCGCCACATCCCGTTCGTTGACGAATTGACTCCCGAGATCGAGGGATGGGCCTCCGGCCCCGTCGCGGCCGGACCGGGCACGGGCGGCATGCGTACCAAACTCGCCGCCGCGCGGATCGCGCGCGCCGCCGGCTGCTCGACACTGATCGCCTGCGGCCGCGATCCGCACCCCATCCGGCGCCTGCTCGAAGGCGCCAAAGCGACCGTCATCGCCGCCGGCATGTCGCCGGCCAGCGCCTACAAGCAATGGATTGCGGGCGCGCTCGCACCGGCCGGGGTGGTGGCGATCGACGATGGCGCCGCGAAAGCGCTGGCGGCCGGCAAGAGCCTGCTCCCGGCCGGGGTGACCGAGGTGACCGGCCGGTTCGAGCGCGGCGTCTGCCTGCGCGTGGTGGACGGAGCGGGGCGGGAGGTGGCGCGCGGCATCACCGCTTATTCCTCGGCCGAGGCGGGCGCCATTACCGGCTGCGGCAGCGACCGCATAGCCGAGCGGCTCGGCTATAGTGGGCCCGACGAACTCATCCACCGCGACGACATGGTGATGCTGTGAGCCTGCGCGCAAGGATGGAGGCGATGGGCCGGGAAGCGCGCGACGCGGCCGCGCAGCTGCGCACCGGCGCGGCGGACACGCGTAGCGCGGCGATCGTGGCGATGGCCAGGCGCCTGCGCGAAAACAAAGCGCACGTGCTCGCCGCCAATGCCGCCGATGTCGCGCAAGCGAGCGGGATGGTCGACCGGCTGCGGCTGGACGAAGCGCGGGTCGAGGCCATCGCCCGGTCGCTCGAGGAGGTCGCTTCCCTGCCCGATCCGGTCGGCGCGGAGATCGCCCGCTGGACCCGCCCCAACGGCCTCGACATCGCCCGCGTGCGCACTCCGATCGGCGTGATCGGCATGATCTACGAAAGCCGGCCCAACGTCACCGCCGACGCCGCCGCAATCTGCCTGCGCTCGGGCAATGCGGTGATCCTGCGCTCGGGCTCCGAAGCGTTGCGCAGCGCCGTCGCGATCCACGAGGCGCTGGCATCCGGGCTCGAAGATGTGGGGCTGCCGCGCGCCTGCGTGCAGATGGTCGACACCGCCGATCGGGAGGCCGTCGGCCTGATGCTGGAGGGACTGGGAGGCACGATCGACCTCATCATTCCGCGCGGCGGCAAGGCTTTGGTGGAGCGGGTCTCGGCCGAGGCGCGGGTGGCGACGCTCGGCCATCTCGAGGGAATCTGCCATACCTATGTCCATCGTTCGGCCGATCCCGACAAAGCGGTGGCGATCGTGCGCAATGCCAAGATGCGCCGCGTGTCGATCTGCGGCGCCACCGAGACGCTGCTGATCGACCGCGCCGCCGCCGCCGATTTGCTGCCGGCGATCGCCGCCGCGCTGGACGGCTGCGAGTTGCGCGGCGACGCGGAGAGCAGGTGCTACGTGCCGATGCTAGCGGCCGACGAAGCGGACTGGTCGACCGAATATCTCGCGCCGGTGCTGTCGGTGCGGACGGTCGACGGGCCGGACGCGGCGATCGCGCATATCGCGCGCTACGGCACTGGCCACACCGAGGCGATCGTCTGCGAGGACGAAAAAGTGGCCGAGGATTTCCTCGCCCGCGTCGACTCGGCGATCGTCATCTGGAACGCCTCGACCCAGTTCGCCGACGGCGGCGAGTTCGGCTTCGGCGCCGAGATCGGCATCGCCACCGGCAAGCTGCACGCGCGCGGGCCGGTCGGACCCGAGCAGCTGACCAGCTTCAAATATCAGGTGCGCGGCCGCGGGCAGCTGCGCCCCGATTGAGCCCTAGAGGTCGGCGCCGCTGGTCACCGCGCCGTGCGAGGCCGAGCCGACCAGCCGCGCATATTTGGCATAGGCCCCGGTCACGCCCGCCTTCAAGGGAAGCACCGGCGCCGGGCCGCGCGCGGCGAGGTCGGCGTCGGTCTCGATCACGCGTCCCTCGACGTCGATGACGACGCGGTCGCCGCTGCGGAGCAGGGCGATCGGGCCGCCGCGCGCCGCCTCGGGCGTGACGTGGCCGACCATGAAGCCGTAGGTCGCGCCCGAGAAGCGGCCGTCGGTGACGAGCGCGACATCGTTGCCGAGGCCGCGGCCCTGGATCGCCGCGGTGATCGCCAGCATCTCGCGCATGCCCGGGCCGCCGGCCGGGCCTTCGCCGCGGATGACGACGATGTCGCCAGCCACGATGCCGCCATGGGTGAGCGCCTCGAAGCAGGCTTCCTCGCCGTCAAAGACCTTGGCCGGGCCCTCGAAGCGGAGCCGGTCATGGCCGGCGAGCTTCACCACGCAGCCTTCCGGCGCGAGGTTGCCGTAAAGGATGCCGAAGCCGCCGCGCGCCTTGAGCGGCGCGTCGGCGGGGACGATCACTTGCTGGCCCGCGGCCTCGCCCGCGTCGACGAAATAGGAGAAGAGATTGCGGCCGGTGACGGTCGGCGTGTCGGCGATCAGGCCGGCCTCCATCAGCCGCCGCCCGAGCAGGGCCGAGCCGCCGGCGGCGGTCATGTCCGGCGCCATGAAGCGGCCGCCGGGCTTCAGGTCGGCGATCACCGGCGTGGCGCGCGAGACCTCGTCGAACAGGTCGATGTTGAACGCGCTCTCCGGAATGCCCGCCTCGCGGGCGATGGCGAGCAAGTGGAGGACGAGGTTGGTCGAGCCGGCGGTGGCGGTGCCGGCGACGGCGGCGTTGCGCAGACTCTGCGGCGTGATCAGGCTGCGCGCGTTGCGGCCCTCGCGCACCGCCTCGACCACGGCGGCTCCGGCGGCGCGTGCCGCCTCGGGTTTGCCGGGATCAACCGCCGGCACGTCGTTGAGACCGATCGGGGACAGGCCGAGAAAGGTCAGCGCCAGCGCCATCGTGTTGGCGGTAAACTGGCCGCCGCAGGCGCCGGCGCCGGGGCAGGCGGCCTTCTCGACGCGCGCCAGCTCGCCATCGTCGATCGTGCCGGCGCTGTGGGCGCCGACCGCCTCGAACACGTCCTGGATGGTGATCGCTTTGTCGCCGAGCCGGCCGGGCAGGATGGACCCGCCGTAGAGGATGACGCTGGGCAGATCGAGCCGCGCCGCGGCCATTGCGGCGGCGGGGATGGTCTTGTCGCAACCGACCAGGAAGAGCACGCCGTCGAGCGAATGGCCGCGCACCGCGAGCTCGGCCGAATCGGCGATCACCTCGCGGCTCATCAGCGAGGCGCGCATGCCGGGCGTGCCCATCGAAATGCCGTCGGTGACGACGATCGTGTTGAAATCGACGGCGGTGCCGCCCGCTTCCTCGATGCCGCGGCGGACATGATCGGCGAGATCGCGCAGATGCATGTTACACGGCGTCACCGTCGACCAGCTGTTGACGATCGCGATCATCGGCTTGGCCATGGCCGCGTCGTCATAGCCCGCGGCGCGGAGCATGGCGCGGGCGGGGGCGCGCGCCGGCCCCTCGACGAGATCGCGCGACGGCAGATGGGGAGCGGGCATCTTAATTCCTGTTTTGGGATACATTAGCCGACCGACCGGTCTGGCTTCATATCAGCATAATCGCCTAATTCGGGGGAACAAGTCGCTTTTCCGCTTGCGTGCCCGTTGCAATGCAGCATATGTCTGGTTCGACAGGATCCCAACCACGGGATCCCTTGGGTTGGGAAGACTTCGTGCAGCTGCACATCAAGCTGATCGACGAAACGAACACGGGGGCGCTCGGCGTCGCCGCGACCCTTATTATTGGCCTCGTACTTATCACCTCACATCGGGGAGCGACCGGCTCTGGATGATGGTCCGATAAGGACTGGAACTCAGAACCCCCGCTCCCCCTGGAGCGGGGGTTTTCTTTTGCGCGACGAAGGAGAATCCCAATGGAAAAAATCTACACCGACCAGGACGTCAACACGGCCCAGCTGAAGCGGGAGACGATCGCGATCGTCGGCTATGGCAGCCAGGGCCGCTCGCATGCCCGCAACCTCAGGGACAGCGGCTTCGACGTGATCGTCGGCGCCCGCCCCGGCGGCGCGGCGGAGCGCAAGGCCAAGGGCGACGGCTTCCGCACGGCCACCCCGGCCGAGGCGGCGCGTGAAGCTTCGCTGATCGCCTTGCTGACGCCCGACATGAGCCACCGCTCGGTCTATGCGCACGACATCGCCCCCAACCTGAAGCCCGGCGACGCTTTGCTCGTCGCACACGGCTTCTCGGTCCATTATGGCGAGATCATCCCGCGCAAGGACATCGACGTCGTCCTGGTCGCGCCCAAGGGCCCGGGCGATCTCGTCCGCCGCGAATATGAGATCGGCCGCGGCGTGCCGTGCCTGTTCGCGGTCCAGCAGGACGCCAGCGGCGGCGCGCGCGACAAGGCACTGGCCTACGCCTCGGGGATCGGCGGCACCGCCGCCGGCGCGATCGAGACGACCTTCCCCGAAGAGACCGAAACCGACCTGTTCGGCGAGCAGGCCGTGCTCTGCGGCGGCGTCAGCGAACTGATCACGGCAGGCTTCGAGACGCTGGTCGAGGCGGGCTACAAGCCCGAGGTCGCCTATTTCGAATGTCTCCACGAGCTCAAGCTGATCGTCGACCTGCTCTACGAGGGCGGGCTCGCCAAGATGCTCCACTTCGTGTCCGAAACAGCCAAATATGGCGACTTCGTCTCCGGTCCGCGCGTCATCAACGCCGAGACCAAGGACCGCATGCGCGAGGTGCTGCGCGACATCCAGACCGGCAAGTTCGCCAACGACTGGATCCGCGAGAACGAAAACGGCAAGCAGAATTACGACGCGATGTTCGCCGCCGATATCGACCGGCCGATCGAGAAGGTCGGCGAGCGCCTGCGCCGGCACATGGCGTGGCTGCACGACCAACCCCAAACCGAGGCGGCCTGACATGGCCAGCGCCGCCCAGAAAGCCGCCCCGGAGCCGGGGCAAGCCCCCGCCACCGGGGCACGGCTGGTCGTCGAAGCGCTCGAGCGCGAGGGCGTCCGCCATGTCTTCGGCTATCCGGGCGGCGCGATCATGCCGCTCTACGACGCTCTGCCGGGATCGAAGCTTCAACATATCCTGGTCCGCCATGAGCAGGCGGCGGCTTTGGCCGCCGACGCTTATGGTCGCGTCACCGGCGAGCCCGGAGTGTGCATCGCCACCTCCGGGCCGGGGGCGACCAATCTCGTCACCGGGATCGCCAACGCCTTCCTCGACAGCGTGCCGATGGTCGCGATCACCGGCCAAGTCGGCTCGCCGCTGATCGGCACCGACGCGTTCCAAGAAGTCGACATCTTCGGCATCACGCTGCCGATCGTGAAGCACAGCTATATCGTTCGCCGGACGGCCGACATTCCGCGCATCTTCGCCGAAGCCTTCGCGATCGCGCGGTCGGGCCGGCCCGGCCCGGTGCTGATCGACCTGCCCAAGGACGTGGCGACGATGACGGCGGTGCCCGAGCCGTTTGAACAGCCGACGAGCGAAAATGTGGCGATCGACGCCGACGCGATCGCGCGCGCCAACGCCCTGATCGCGGCGGCGCGTGCGCCGATCCTCTATTTCGGCGGCGGCATTGCCATCGCCCGGGCGGAGCAGGCACTGCGCGATTTCGCGGAGCGGACCGCAATGCCGTCGGTCGCCACGCTGAAGGGGCTGGGCGCGATCCCGACCGACGCTCCGAACTTCCTCGGCATGCTCGGCATGCACGGCATGCGCGCGGCGAACGTGGCGATCGACAGTTGCGACCTGCTGATCTGCGTCGGCGCACGCTTCGACGACCGCGCGACCGGCAAGCTCGACACGTTCGCGCCGCGCGCGAAGGTGATCCATATCGACGGCGACCCGGCCGAGATCGGCAAGCTGCGGCGCGCCGAAGTTGCGATCGCCGGCGACCTCAACGAGATACTCGGCCTGCTGACGGCCGCGCCGGATAATGCCGCGCCGTGGCGGGAGCAATGCGCGGCGCAGAAGGAGCTGTGGGCGATGTCCTACGACGCGCCGGGCAGCGGCATCTATGCGCCCGCTTTGCTCAAGCGCCTGTCCGAGGCCGCGGGCGACAAGGCCATCTTCACCTGCGACGTCGGCCAGCACCAGATGTGGGTGGCGCAGCACTGCCGCTTCGTCCGGCCGCAGGCGCACCTCACCAGCGCCGGTCTGGGCACGATGGGCTACGGCGTCCCGGCCGGGGTCGGCGCGCTGCTGGCCGAGCCCGACGCGACCGTCATCACCGTTTCCGGCGACGGATCGATCATGATGAACATCCAGGAGCTCGCGACGGTGCGGCGCTATCGACTGCCGCTCAAGATCGTGCTGATCGACAACAGCCAGCTCGGCATGGTTCGCCAGTGGCAGGAATTGTTCTTCGACGAGAACTTCTCGGAGATCGACCTCAGCGACAATCCCGATTTCGCCGAGGTCGCACGCGCCTTCGGCATCGAGGCCTTCACGATCGACCACCGGTCCGAAGTCGAGGGCGCGATCGAGCGGCTGCTCGGCACCGTCGGCCCGATCCTGTGCCACGTCCGCATCGATCCGCGCGCCAATGTCTGGCCGCTCGTCCCGCCCAACAGCTCGAACGTGCAAATGATGGAGAAACCCGAATGAACGGCCGCGTCATCGTCGATTTCTCGATCGTGGAGGGGGCCATGATCCGCATGCTCGGCCTGGTCGAGCGCCGCGGCTTCCGCGTGTGCGGCCTCGAAATGCGCCAGGAGGGTGCATCCGGCTGCGTCACGCTCGATGTCGAGGCGCGCGATCCCGCGCGCCGACTCGACGTGCTCGACCTCCAGCTCCGGCGGCTCGCCGAAGTCCGCAAAGTCTTTTTGTTTCCTGCTTCGATGGGTTCCTTGTGATGAGTATCGACCAAGTCCGCATTTTCGACACCACCCTGCGCGACGGTGAGCAGGCGCCCGGCTTCTCGATGACCGAGGACGGCAAGCTCCGCATGGCACGGGCGCTCGCCGCGCTGAAGGTCGACGTGATCGAGGCCGGCTTCGCCGCCGCCTCGCCCGGTGACGCGCGCGCCATTGCCGCCATCGCCGCGCGGATCGAGGGCCCGGTCATCTGCTCGCTGGCGCGGGCGACGCGCGGCGATATCGCAGCCGCGGCCGCCGCGCTCCGGGAGGCCCCGCGCCGCCGCATCCACGTCTTCCTCGGCACCAGCCCGATCCACCGCGATGCCAAGCTCCACATGAGCCGGGAGCAGGTGGTGGAGTCGATCCGCATTTCGGTCGCCGAGGCGCGCAGCCTGTTCGATGACGTCGAATTCTCGGCCGAGGACGCGATCCGCACCGAGCGCGATTTCCTCGTCGAATGCCTGTCGGTCGCCGCCGCCGAAGGCGCGACGACGCTCAACGTACCCGACACGGTAGGCTATACGACGCCGGACGAGATCTACGACCTGTTCCGCTTCCTGACGGCGCAGGTCGACCGCCCGCAGGGCACGATCTTTTCGGCCCATTGCCATGACGATCTCGGCATGGCCGTCGCCAATTCGCTGGCGGCTGTGCGCGGCGGTGCGCGGCAGGTTGAGTGCGCCGTCAACGGCATCGGCGAGCGCGCCGGCAATTGCGCGCTCGAGGACGTGGTGATGGCATTGAAGACCCGCGCCGACGCGTTCGGCGTGGCGACCGGGATCGACACGACCCGCATCATGGCCGCGAGCCGCACGCTGGCGCAGGTCACCAACTCGCCGCCGCCGCGCAACAAGGCGATCGTCGGCGCCAACGCCTTCGCCCACGAGGCCGGCATCCACCAGCACGGCATTCTCCAGAACCGGGAAACGTACGAGATCATGAAACCCGAAGATATCGGGCTTGCCACCGACGGCATCGTCCTCGGCAAGCATTCGGGCCGGCACGCGCTTGTCGCGCGTGCGCTGGCGCTCGGCTACGTCCTCGAAGGCGAGAAGCTCGATCGCGCCTTCGCCGCGTTCAAGGAGGTCGCCGACGAGATCGGCATCGTCGATACGGCGCGCCTCGTCGCGCTCCTGTCGGGCCAGGAAAGCGGCCGTGCCGAACGGCTGTGGTCGCTGGGCAAGGTCGACATTCGCGCGCCCGTCTCGGCCAATGCCTGGCCGGTGGCGCGGGTCGAGCTGCAGCATGGCGAGCGCGGCCGAGTCACCGACATCGCTTCGGCGTCAGGGGGGCTCGATGCCGCCTTCACCGCCGTCGGCCAGATCATGGGCGTGCCGGGACGGGTCGATACGCTCGAGATGCAATATATCGCGGCCGACCCGGACGAGCCCGCCGAGGACGGACAGGGCGCCAACGTGCTCGTAGAGATTGCGATCGACGTGGAAGGGGAAATCTTCGCCGGCCGCGCCCGCGCCCGCGACATCCTGCCCTGCTGCGTCTCCGCCTATATCGACGCCGCCAGCAACGCCGAGGCGGTCCGCCGCCTGCGCGGGACGCGCGAAGCCGCCGCCCGCGCTGCCTGAAAATCGAGGACGAATCCATGACCAAGATCGTAGTGTTGCCCGGCGACGGGATCGGCCCGGAAGTCTCTTCGGAAGCGGTGAAATGCCTCGCCATGCTGTCCGATCATTGCGGCCTCGATTTCACCTTCGAGGAGCATGATTTCGGCGGCGCCGCGATCGACGCGCACGGCGTGCCACTGCCCGACGCAACGCTGGCGGCCTGCCAGGGCGCCGACGCGATCCTGCTCGGCGCGGTCGGCGGGCCGCGCTGGGACACGAGCGCGGAGCGGCCCGAAGCCGGCCTGCTCAAGCTGCGCATGACGCTCGGCCTGTTCGCCAATCTGCGTCCGGCGCGGGTGATCGCGGGCCTCGAGGCCTTCTCGCCGCTCAAGGCCGACGTTGCCGCGGGCGCCGACGTGCTGGTCGTGCGCGAGCTCACCGGCGGCCTCTATTTCGGCGAGCGGACCCACAGCGCGGACGCAGCGTCGGACCTCTGCAGCTATTCGCGCGAGGAAGTGGAGCGCATCGCCCATGTCGCCTTCCGCGCCGCGCGCGAGCGCAGCGGCAAGGTGACCTCGGTCGACAAGGCCAATGTGCTGGCGACCTCCAAGCTGTGGCGCAGCACGGTCGAGGCTGTCTCGGCTTTCTATCCCGACGTCCGCCTCGACCATCTCTATGTCGACGCCGCGGCGATGGCGCTGGTCACGTCGCCGACGCGCTTCGACGTCATCCTGACCGAGAATCTATTCGGCGACATCCTGTCCGACGAATTGTCGGTGATCGGCGGGTCGATCGGCCTGATGGCCTCGGCCAGCACCGGCGCCGACGGCCCCTCGATGTTCGAGCCGATCCACGGCTCCGCGCCCGACATCGCCGGCCGCGACATCGCCAACCCGGCGGGCGCGATCGCCAGCGCCGTCATGCTGCTCGACCAGGGCCTCGGCCTTCCCGCCCAGGCGCAGATGCTGAGCAACGCGCTCGAACAGGCCCTTCTGGAGGGCTGCCGCACGGTCGACCTCGACGGCGCGCTCGGATGCGCGGCGTTCGGGGAGCGCGTGCGCGAGATCTTGCAGCAGCGGCTGATGAAGCATGTCGCATTGCTGCAGCTCATCCAGATGAACCGGGGCTGCTGCGCATGAGCGAGCGACCGCGGACTTTGTACGAGAAGATTTGGGACGCCCATGTCGTCGAGCGGCGCGAAGACGGAACGTGCCTGATCTATATCGACCGCCATCTGGTCCACGAAGTGACCTCGCCGCAGGCCTTCGAGGGGTTGCGCGTGGCGGGACGGGCAGTGCGGCGGCCGGACCTGACGCTCGCCGTCGCCGACCATAATCTGCCCACCACCGCGCGTGTCGGTGCGGATGGCGCGCGGCTGCCGATCGCAGACGCGGCCAGCGCCGGACAATTGGCGGCGCTCGAACGCAACGTCGCCGAATTCGGCATTCCCTATATCGAGGCGACCGACGCGGCGCAGGGGATCGTCCACGTCGTCGGCCCCGAACAGGGCTTCACGCTTCCCGGTACCACCGTCGTCTGCGGCGACAGCCATACCGCCGCCCATGGCGCTTTGGGCGCGCTCGCCTTCGGCATCGGCACCAGCGAGGTGGAGCATGTGCTGGCGACCCAGACCTTGCTGCTGAAGCCGTCGCGGACGCTCGAAGTGCGGGTCGAGGGCAGCCTCGGCTTCGGGGTGTCGGCCAAGGACGTGATCCTGGCGATCATCGGCCGGATCGGCGTCGCCGGCGGCACCGGCCATATCATCGAATATCGCGGCGACACCTTCCGCGCCATGAGCGTCGAGAGCCGCCTCACCGTCGCCAACATGTCGATCGAGGCGGGTGCGCGCTCGGGCCTGTTCGCGCCCGACGCGGCGACGCTCGCTTATCTCAAGGGCCGGCCGATGGCGCCGGCCGGCGAGGATTGGGAAAAGCTCGTTGCGCGCTCGAAGGACCTTGCCACCGACGAGGGGGCGAGCTTCGACCGAAGCGTGCGCATGGAAGCGCAGGACATCGCGCCGAGCGTCACCTGGGGCACCAGCCCCGAGGACGTTCTGCCGATCACCGGCTCGGTGCCCGATCCCGACAGCTTCGCCGATGCGGGCAAGCGCGCCGCCGCCCGCAGCGCGCTCGATTATATGGGCCTCGCCGCCGGCACGCGGCTGCAGGACGTGGCGATCGAGCATGTCTTCATCGGCAGCTGCACCAACAGCCGCATCGAGGATCTGCGCCAGGCGGCCGCCGTCGTGCAGGGGCGGAAGGTCAGCAGCGGGATCCGGCAGGCCCTGGTCGTGCCGGGCTCGGGGCTGGTCAAGCGCCAGGCCGAGGCGGAGGGGCTCGACCGCATCTTCGCCGAAGCCGGCTTCGAATGGCGCGAGCCGGGCTGCTCGATGTGCCTGGCAATGAACCCGGACAAGGTGCCGCCGCAGGGCCGCTGCGCCTCGACGTCCAACCGTAATTTCGTCGGCCGGCAGGGGCCGGGCGCACGCACCCACCTGCTCTCGCCGGCCATGGCGGCAGCGGCGGCGGTGACCGGCCGCCTCGCCGACGTCAGGGAGTTGATGGCATGAAGGCGGTCCGCTGCGTCCACGGCCGCGCCTACCCGCTCGGCCGCGCCAATATCGACACCGACGTCATCATCGGCGCCGAACATCTCAAGACGATCACCCGCGCCGGCCTCGGCCGCCATGCGTTCGAGACGATCCGTCGCGAGCCCGGCAACGTGTTCGACGCGCCCGCTTATGCCGGCGCGCCGATCCTGATCGCCGGCGACAATTTCGGCTGCGGATCGAGCCGCGAGCATGCCGCCTGGGCGCTGGCCGATCTCGGCATCGCGGCGGTGATCGCGCCGAGCTTCTCGGACATTTTCGCCGGCAACGCCTTCAAGAACGGCATCGTCGCGGTCGCCCTCGCCCAAGCACAGGTGGATCGCCTGCTGAAGGTGGCGCGAGCCCATCCGATCCGCGTTGACCTGGAAAGCATGATCGTGAGCACGCCGCTCGGCGATGCGTTCCCCTTCGCGCTTGACCCGTTCCGGCGCGACTGCCTGATGCACGGCCAGGACGAGATCGCGCTCACGCTCCAGAGCGAAGCCGCGATCCAGGCCTTCGAGGAACGGGCCGGCCGCGACGGCTTCAGGATGGTGCCGGGTGTCGGACTCGAACCGACGACCTACCGCTTACAAGGCGGTTGCTCTACCAGCTGAGCTAACCCGGCTTGCCGCCTCCATGCTTCAAGGGACGCCGAACGTCCAGCCCTCCGAGCGGGCGATGGCGGGGGTGAGGGCAGGCGGGTTCCAGTAGCGCTCGTCGCCGGCAATCGCGCGCAGGCCGGCGGCGGCGATCAGGACGTCGGTTTCGTGGTCGTTGGGATCGTGGGCGAGACGCGCCGGGCGGCTGCCGAGCCCGGCCAGGGCCTCGTCGAGCTGCGCGCTGCTGCGCACCTTGCGGCCGCTGAGGCCGGCGAGGCGGATGAAGACGCGCGTGTAGATCTCGACCACCAGGCTCCCTGTTTCAGGTCTTTCGTCCATCGGCCAGACCGGGACCTTGCCCTCCAGCCGGTGGAGCAGCCGCATGCCGGCATAGCTCGCCTTGGCGACCTGGCTCGCGCCGATCGCGTCGTAGAGGGTCGAGGCCTTGCCGCCGCCCATCGCGTTGAACGCATGTTCGCAGACGCGGTGATGGAGGAAGTCCGCCTTCACGCCGTCGGCCGCGCCGAAATAGAAATGGGGGCGGTGGTGCTGCTCGAGGAAGCTCGCGGCGCCGATATCCTCGTCGTCGCACAAAGCGTCAACGTAAGCCCAGAAGCTCTTCGCGTCCTCGGCTGTGACGGCGCCGGGGAGGTAGGCGCCGCGCTCGACGATCGGCGGGGCGTAGCTGAAATCGAAGCCGAAGAGGGTGGAGGCCTCGGCCGCCGTCTCCAGCAGCCATTCGAGCACTTCGGTTCGCGACCAGGGCTTGTCGCGCACCACTAGGATCGGCGGGGCGTCGCCGGCCTCGCAGATCGCCACGGCGATGCCCTTGTGCCTCTTGCCCTTGGCGCCCGACCAGTCGATCGCGGCGAAGCGTTGGAAGCGGCTCATAAGAAAAGGGCGTGCCCTGGGTGGAGCACGCCCTCTTTCCTGCTGCTCAGACCAAAGGCGGCTGCAGGTCGTCCGGCGCAGGCGCCGTGGGCGTGCGCGGCCTCCGCGGTGCGGCCGGGGCGTGGTTCTGCTCGGTCCAGCGCTCGAGCAATTTGTGCGCGGTCGGGCGCCCGCCGAGGCCGAAGGCGAGGGCGCAGGCCACCGCGGCCGAGCCGATGATCGAGCCGAAGGCGATGATCACGATCTCGTTGGCGAGGCCCATGAAGCGGAGGCCCATGGCGACGGCGAGCGCGATGATCGACCATTTGAGGATCGCCGGCAGCCAGCCTTCCGTGCCCGCGCCGCTGACGAGGTTGGATACGATGCGGGCGATGATCACGCCGCCGAGGATGATGCCGGTGCCGAACAGGATGCGGCTGCCAAGCTCCAGCACCTGGGCGAGCATCATTGCGATGATCGCGGAATCGAGCAGTTCGGCCGCCTTGATCGCGAAGAAGATCAGGATTGCGAACAGCACGATGGTGCCGACCGTGCGCGACGGAGTCGTGCTTTCGGCCGAGAAGCCGAGCGCGCTGATCGCGCGGTCGAAGCCCAGCGAGGGCAGCAATTGCTCGACCGCCTGCTTGGCCAGCTTGCCGAGGAAGAAGCCGATCGCGATCAGGATCGCGGCGCCGAGCACGTTGGGGATGGCGTCGAGGATCGTGCGCAGCATCTCGGTCGCCGGCTCGGAGATGGCCGCGATCTTCAGCGCCTCGAGAGCGGCGATCGTGACCGGGATCATGATCAGGAAGAAGACGACCATGCCGACCGAACGGCTGATCGACGCACGGCCGGTGGTGACCGCGGTAGGCGCGCCCGCCGGGGCGGCGGGGGCGGTGCCGGCCGTCTCGACCAAGCCGGTGCGGCGCAGCCAGCCGTCGGCATTGGCGGCTAGCAAAGAGCCCTCGACGATGCGGCGCGCGATCTTGGCGATGACGAGGCCGATAAAGAAGATGAGGCCAGCCGCGACCACGTTCGGAATGAAGGCGAAGGTGTTGGTGGTGAGCTCGCGCACCGGCTCCAGCACCTGGCTGAGACCCAGAGGCTGCAAGGCGAGCAGGATGCCGACCAGCAGGATCAGCCAGAAGGCGACGTCGCCGATCAGGCTGCCGAGCGTCTTGCCGGGCTCGGCTTCGTTATGGCGCTGCAGGGCCGGAATGCGGTCGACCATCTTGGCGACCGCCCATTTGGCGGCGCGGGCGAGAATGTAGGCGATGACCAGGATGGCGATCGCGCCGAGGATGCGAGGCACCCATTCATAGGCCTGCTGCTGCCAGTAAACCGTGTCTGGATCGGCTCCGTACATTGTCGCTCCCCGTATTTTCGCTGTTTCGTGTCGCCGCCGTAAGAAATGTATCAGCTTTTGGCTAGTTCCCCCGCTCGCCAAGCGCCGCCAGAATGTCGCGGGTGAACGCGTCGAGATCGAAATTGGCGCCGGCGCCGTCATAGCCACGGCGGACGATGACGAGGCTGCGAGATGGGATGACCGCGACATATTGGCCGCGATTGCCGCGCATTACCAAGGCGTCCTGCGGAAGACCGCTGTTCCTGGGAAAAGTCCAGAAGGTGGCGCCATAGCCGTAGCCGCTCGGCGGCTGAGCGGGCCCATGGCTGCGGACATAATCGCGCCAGCCCGTCGGGAGCAGGCGTTCGCCCTGCCAGACGCCGTCGTACATGTAGAGAAGGCCGAGCCGGGCGAGGTCGCGCGCCGTGGTCCAGACCTGGCTCGAAAGGATGAAGCCGCCCTTCCAGTCGGTCTCGGGCATGGTGCGGGTCATGCCGATCTTCCACAGGAGATCGGTGAACGGGAAGCTCAGCGCCTTGTCGCCAAGCTTCGCCTGCAGCCCCCGCACGGCCAGCAAAGTGTCGTTATTGGCGTAGCGGAAGCGGCTGTTGGGCGCGGCCTCGAGCGGCCATCCGGTCGCCTGCTCGGTCACTGCGGTGCCGCCGAAATAGATCGCGTCGGTGCGGTTGCCAGCATGGTCGCTGTGGAGGCCGCTCGCCATGCGCAGCAGATGATCGGTGGTGATCGCGCGACGCGGGTCGCCCGGGCTCTGCCATTCGGGCACGGGGGCAGGGGCCTGGACGTCGATCAGGCCTTGCTGCTGCGCCGCGCCAAGGATCGTCCCGGCGATGCTCTTGCCGACCGACCAGGTGCGCTGCGGCATGTGCATATTGAAATCGTCGCGATAGCGTTCGGCGACGATCCTGCCGTTCTGGACCACCAGCACGGCGGTCGTCTCGCTGCCCTGCGCATAGGTGCGGCGATCGAAGGCGGCGGCGACCGTCCGCGCCAGCGCCTTGGCGTCGCCGGACGCGCGGCCGGCGGCATTGCGGTCGCCCATCGGCCAGGGCTGGGCGTCGAGCCTGGGCGCCGCTTGATCGAAGCGTGGCAGTTGCGCGACCGCCTCGGCCGCCGCCCCGATCGGCAGCTGCGCACAGCCGAGGTTCGGGCGCCACGCAGCAATGCGGGGCGGCAGGGCCTCGTCGAAGGCGACGCTGACCGTTTTGGCCTCGCGGTCGATCGTGGTGGCAAGGCCGGGAATGATCGGCTCCAGCTCGGGATAGACGCGCTTGAGATCGTCCTTCGCGATCACCGTCTCGCTCTGCCGGGCGTTGAAGATGTCGCTGCACAGGAAGCTCGCTTTGTACCCGGCTGCCAGCGCGCGCGTGTAGCGGCCCTGGTCCTGCGCGGCGGCGGGGCTGGCGAGAATAAGTGCCCCGCCGAAAGCCGGGGCCCACCGGACTAGGCTCCGGCTTGGGCCGGAGAACAACCTACTTGCGAAGCTCGGCGCGGCGTTCTTCCCACCAGGCGATGCGCTCGGCGATGCGCTTTTCGAAGCCGCGGTCGACGGGCTGGTAGAAGGCCTGCGGCTCCATCTCCTCGGGCCAATAATTGTCGCCGGAAAAGCCTTCGGGCGCGTCATGGTCATATTGATAGCCCTTGCCGTAGCCGACCTGCTTCATCAGCTTGGTCGGCGCGTTGAGGATGTTCTTGGGCGGCATCAGCGAGCCGGTATCCTTGGCCGAGCGCCAGGCGGCTTTCTGCGCGATATAGGCGGCGTTCGATTTGGGCGCGGTGGCGAGGTAGAGCAGCGCCTGAACGATCGCCAGTTCGCCTTCGGGCGAGCCTAGGAAATCATAGGCGTCCTTGGCGGCGAGGCACTGGACCAGCGCCTGCGGGTCGGCGAGGCCGATATCCTCGACCGCCATCCGCACCAGCCGCCGCAGCAGGTAGAGCGGTTCCTCGCCGGCGACGAGCATGCGCGCCAGATAATAAAGCGCCGCCTGCGGATCAGACCCGCGCACCGCTTTGTGTAGCGCGGAGATCAGGTTGTAATGACCCTCGCGGTCCTTGTCGTAGACCGCCATCCGCCGGTGCAGCAATGCCGACAAGGCGGAGGGATCGAGCGGCTCGTCGAGCTCGATCGAGAACAAGGTCTCGACCTGGTTGAGCAGGAAGCGGCCGTCGCCGTCGGCGGTGGCGACCAACGCGTCGCGCGCCTCGGCGGTCAGCGGCAGCGGCCGCTCCACCAGCGCCTCGGCGCGGTCGAGCAGCTGGCCGAGCGCCGTCGCGTCGAGGCGGTTGAGGATCAGCACCTGGGTGCGCGACAGCAAGGCCGAGTTGAGCTCGAACGACGGGTTCTCGGTGGTCGCGCCGACCAGCACGACAGTGCCGTCCTCGACGAAGGGGAGGAAGCCGTCCTGCTGGGCGCGGTTGAATCGGTGGATCTCGTCCACGAACAGCAAGGTCGTCCGGCCGAGGCGGGCATGGTCTTTGGCTTCGGCGAACACCTTCTTCAAATCCGCCACGCCCGAGAAGACCGCGGAAATGGCGACGAAGCGCATGCCGACCGCGTCGGCGAGCAGCCGCGCGATCGTGGTCTTGCCGGTGCCGGGCGGCCCCCACAGGATGATCGAAGCGAGCTTGCCGGCGGCGACCATCCGCCCGATCGCGCCCTCGGGTCCGGTCAGATGGTCCTGGCCCACGACCTCGTCCAGCCGCTGCGGGCGCAGTCGGTCGGCCAGCGGCGCATTGTCCGACGGCGGGGCTTCGGGGCGGGACGGTTCCTGGTCTGCAAATAGATCGGCCACGGCGCCACCCTAGCCAAAATCGCCTTGTTTTCCAGCAATCGTCTCGCATCGGGTGCGATTGATTTCGAGGTGTCTAAGATATATCTTAGACGAGTCTTGGAAGAAGGAGTCGGTCTATGTCCATCCGGTTCAATTGGGGCGATTGCGGTCCGCGCGGGTTCGACAAGATCCCGGAGGCGATCCTCGCTGCGGGCGCCGGCCGCGGCTGGGGCGGCTCGTGGGGGCCGGGCGGTTTCAACTTCGAATTCGGCGGCGGCCGCGGCGGGCGGCGCGGGCAGCGGCGGCGGATGTTCGAATCCGGCGAGTTGCGGCTGGTCCTTCTGAAGCTGATCGCCGACCAGCCGCGCCACGGCTACGACCTTATCCGCGCGATCGAGGAAATGACCGGCGGCGCCTATGCGCCGAGCCCCGGCGTCGTCTATCCGACCCTCACCATGCTCCAGGATATGGGGCTGATCGAGGAAGCGAGCGCGGAGGGCGCGCGCAAGGCCTTCGCCGCCACCGCGGAGGGGAAAGCCGAGCTCGAAGCCAAGGCCGACGAGGTCGAGGCCCTGTTCGAGCGGCTGGGCGAGATGGCGCCGGACCGGCAGCGCCACGGCGCGCCGCCGATCAAGCGGGCCGTCGCGAATTTGCTCTCAGCCTTGTGGCACCGGGTCGCCCAGGACGAGATGGAGGAATCCAAGCTCCACGAGATCGCGGCGATCCTTGACGAGGCCGCGCAGAAGATCGAGCGGCTGAAATGACGTCCGCCGTCGCCCGCGTGCCGACGCCGAACGGCAGCCGATATCTTCAGCAATTGTGCAAACATTGGTCGCACAACCTGGCGGTCGACTATACGGCCGAGCGCGGCACCGTGGTCTTCCCGCGCGATCTGCGCGGCGCCGACCATCCGGGCGACGGCCGCGCCACCTTCACCGCATCGGCGGACAGCCTCGAGGTGCGGATCGACGCGTCGTCGCCGGACCATATGGACGGGCTGAAGGAGGTCGTCGCCCGCCATCTCGACCGCTTCGCCTTTCGCGAGGCGCCGTTGCCGTTCGACTGGCAGCCGGCCTGAGCCGGATCAGGGGACCGGGCTGCGCGGCGGCAGGTGGCCGCCGGCGGCGCGCTGGCGGACGATGCGCAGGTAGGAATCGACCAGGGCCTGGTTGACCTCGTCCCAGCCATAATGGGCGCTGAACTCCTGCCCGGCCTTGCCCGCGGCGGCGCGCGCTTCCTCGTTGCGGCAATAGAAAGTGAGCGCCTCGGCAAAGGCGTCGATCGCGCCGGGGCGGATCAGCCGCCCGGTGACGCGGTCGGTGACGAGGCTTTCGCTTCCGGTCGCGATCGCCGCGACCACCGGCAGCCCGGACGCCATCGCCTCGAGCGTGACATTGCCGAACGTCTCGGTCACCGACGGATTGAACAGCATGTCCATCGATGCGACGGCGCGGCCGAGGTCGGGCCCGGCCTGGAAGCCGGCGAAGACGGCGTTGGGCAGCCTCTTCTCGAACCAGTCGCGGGCGGGGCCGTCGCCGACGATCAGCACCTTGTGCCGCACCTGGCGCTTCTCGAGATGGTCGATCGTGTCGGAAAAGACGTCGAGGCCCTTCTCCATCACCAGCCGGCCGACGAAGCCGATCACCGGAACGTCGTCGGCGATGCCGAGGCCGCGTCGCCAGGCGAGGTCGCGGGCGTCGGTGTGGAAGATCGTGCGGTCGATGCCGCGCGTCCAGATGCCGACATCGTAATTCATGCGCTGGTCGCGCAGCAATTGCGCCATCGATTCCGAGGGTGCGAAGATGGCGTCGCAGCGGCGGTAGAAGCGGCGCAGGATCGCCAGCGCTACCGGCTCTAGGAAGGCGAGGCCGTAATAGCGCGGATAGGTCTCGAAGCGGGTGTGGACCGAGGCGATGACCGGCCGGTCCATCCGGTGCGCCAGCGTGATCGCGCGATGGCCGAGAAGGTCGGGGCTCGCCACGTGGAGGATATTGGGCGCGAACGCCTTGATGTCGCGCTTCACCGCCGCAGGGATGCGGGTCGCGAGCCGATATTCGCCGCGCCCGGGAAAGGCGACCGACGGGATGCTGACGATGTCGCCTAGCGGCGGCAGGGCCGGCTCGTCCACGGTCGGCGAATAGATACGGACCTGCGCGCCCTGCTTCAGCAAATAACCGACGAGGCGGTTGAGCGCCTGGTTGGCGCCGTCGCGGACATAATTGTAATTGCCGCTGAAGAGGGCGATGCGGAGATCGGTAACATCCATCGTCGGCCCCGATAGCGGCTGGAATCGCAAAGTCCAACTCCGGGTTCTCCCGACAGGGTGCGGCGTGCGGCGAGCGAGACCTTCAGTCGTTCGGCGCGTCCTCGTCGCGCTTGCGCGGCATCCGCCGCATCCGGGCGATGCCCGCCAGCATCGGCAGCACCAGCAAAGCCAGGGCCAGCATCGCGATGAGATTCTTCATGGGCTCGCCATAGCGCCCCGCCGCCCAAAGCAAAACGCCCCGCCGGATCCGATCCGACGGGGCGTTTTGTTGGTCAGAGGCTGTGCGCCTTAGTCCTGCAGATACTCGCCGGCATCGGCGTCGGTGCCGTGGCCTTCCGGGGCCACCGCGCCGAGCGGATCGTCGCCGATCGCCGCTTCCGGACCCTGAGCCAGCTCCGCCGCATGCTCTTCCTCAGCCGAATTGGCTGCGATGAGCGATTCCTGCAGCTTCTTGTGCTGGGCCCGCAGCGCGGCGTCGCGGCTGGTGGCCGCGATGCGCATACGGTTCATGCCCGCGCCGGTACCCGCCGGGATCAGGCGGCCGACGATGACATTCTCCTTGAGGCCATCGAGGGTGTCGATCTTGCCCTGCACCGAAGCCTCGGTGAGGACGCGGGTCGTCTCCTGGAACGAGGCCGCCGAGATGAAGCTGCGGGTCTGCAGCGACGCCTTGGTGATGCCGAGCAGGACCGGCTTGCCCTGGGCGGGCTGCTGGTTCTTGGTGAGCTTGGCATTGATCTCGCGCATCTCCTGGTGGTCGATCTGCTCGCCCACCAGCAAGGTGGTGTCGCCGGACTCGATGATCTCGACCTTCTGCAGCATCTGGCGAACGATCACCTCGATGTGCTTGTCGTTGATCTTCACGCCCTGCAGTCGATAGACCTCCTGGATTTCCGCGACGAGATACTCGGCCAGCGCCTTGACGCCGAGCACCTCGAGGATGTCGTGCGGATCCGGGCTGCCGCCGATCAGATTGTCGCCGCGCTTGACGAAGTCGCCTTCCTGCACGTCGATGACCTTCGACTTCGGCACCAGATATTCGACGAGTTCGCCGCCGTCCTCCGGACGAATGCCGATCTTGCGTTTGGCCTTGTAGTCCTTGCCGAATTCGACACGGCCCGAGACCTTGGCGATGATTGCATTTTCCTTCGGCTTGCGGGCCTCGAACAGCTCGGCGACGCGCGGCAGACCGCCGGTGATGTCGCGGGTCTTGGCTGCCTCGCGGGAGACACGGGCGAGAACCTCGCCCGCGGCCACCGTCTGGCCGTCCTCGACCGAGAGCATCGCGCCCGACGCCAGCATGTAGCGGGCCGCTTCGCCGCTATTCTCGTCGAGCAGGGTGATGCGCGGACGCAGATCCTCCTTCGTACGAGCCGAGCCGCGGAACTCGGTGACGACGCGCTGGGCGATGCCGGTCGCTTCGTCGGTCTGCTCGGTGAGCGTCTTGCTCTCGACCAGATCCTGGAACTTCACGATGCCGCCCTTTTCGGTGATGACCGGCATCATGAACGGATCCCACTCGGCCAGGCGCTCGCCCTTGGTCGCGATGTGGCCGTGGTCGACCATCAGGTGCGCGCCGTAGGGGATGCGGTGGCTGGCACGCTCGCGGCCGTCCATGTCCACGATCGCCAGCTCGCCGTTGCGGGCCATCGCCACGCGGCGGCCGCGGGCGTCGACGATCGTCGGCAGATCGCGGAACTCGATCGTGCCGTCGGCAACCGCTTCCAGGCTCGACGTTTCGTTAAGCTGGGCGGCGCCGCCGATGTGGAAGGTACGCATAGTCAGCTGCGTGCCGGGCTCACCGATCGACTGGGCGGCGATGACGCCGACCGCTTCGCCGATGTTGACCGGCGTACCGCGGGCGAGATCGCGGCCGTAGCACTTGCCGCAGACGCCATGCTCGCTTTCGCAGACCAGCGGCGAACGGATGTTGACCGACTGGATGCCCATCTCGTCGATGCGCGCGGCGGCGGGCTCGTCGATGAGCTCGCCTTCCTTGGCCAGCACGGTGTTCGTCTTGGTGTCGACGATGTCCTCGGCCGGAGTGCGGCCCAGGATGCGCTCGCCGAGCGAGGCGATGGTCGCGCCGCCCTGGACGATCGCCCGCATGTCGAGCGAGTTGGACGTCTTGCAGTCCTCCTCGACGATCACGCAGTCCTGCGACACGTCGACGAGGCGGCGGGTCAGGTAACCCGAGTTGGCCGTCTTGAGCGCGGTGTCGGCGAGACCCTTGCGGGCGCCGTGGGTCGAGTTGAAATATTCAAGGACGGTGAGGCCTTCCTTGAAGTTCGAGATGATCGGAGTCTCGATGATCTCGCCCGACGGCTTGGCCATCAGGCCGCGCATGCCGGCGAGCTGCTTCATCTGCGCCTGCGAACCACGGGCACCCGAATGCGCCATCATGTAGATGGAGTTGATCGGGGCCATGCGGCCATTCTCGTCCTTGGGCTGGGCCTTGATCTTTTCCATCATGGCGTTCGCCACCTGGTCGCCGCAACGGCTCCAGGCGTCGATCACCTTGTTGTACTTTTCCTGCTGGGTGATCAGGCCGTCCTGATACTGCTGCTCGTAATCCTTCACGAGGCTGCGGGTGTCGTCGACGAGCTGCACCTTCTCGTGCGGGATGATCATGTCGTCCTTGCCGAACGAGATGCCAGCCTGGAAGGCGTGCTTGAACCCGAGGCCCATGATCGCGTCGGCGAACAGGACCGTCTCTTTCTGGCCGGTGTGGCGGTAGACGGTGTCGATGACGTCCGCGATCTCCTTCTTGGTGAGGAGGCGGTTGACGGTCTCGAAGGGCACCTTGTGCGTCTTCGGGAGCGTCTCGCCGAGCAGCATGCGGCCCGGCGTCGTCTCGAAGCGCTTCATGTAGGTGGTGCCCTGCTCGTCCGTCTGCGGGACGCGGCTGGTGATCTTGGTGTGGAGCGTCACCGCCTTGGCGTTGAGCGCCTGGTGCACCTCCGACATGTCGCTGATCATCGAGCCTTCGCCAGGCTCGCCTTCACGCTCCATCGACAGATAATAGAGACCCAGCACCATGTCCTGCGAGGGCACGATGATCGGCTTGCCGTTGGCGGGCGAGAGGATGTTGTTGGTCGACATCATCAGCACGCGCGCTTCCAGCTGCGCTTCGAGGCTCAGCGGGACGTGGACGGCCATCTGGTCGCCGTCGAAGTCGGCGTTGAACGCGGCGCAGACCAGCGGGTGAAGCTGGATCGCCTTGCCCTCGATCAGCACCGGCTCGAACGCCTGGATGCCGAGACGGTGGAGCGTCGGCGCGCGGTTGAGGAGGACCGGGTGCTCGCGAATGACTTCGTCGAGGATGTCCCAGACTTCCTTGCGCTCCTTCTCGACCCACTTCTTGGCCTGCTTGAGGGTCATCGAGAGACCCTTGGCATCGAGGCGCGAGTAGATGAACGGCTTGAAGAGCTCGAGCGCCATCTTCTTCGGCAGGCCGCACTGGTGGAGCTTCAATTCCGGACCGGTGACGATGACCGAACGGCCCGAATAGTCGACGCGTTTGCCGAGAAGGTTCTGACGGAAGCGGCCCTGCTTGCCCTTGAGCATGTCGGACAGCGACTTCAGCGGACGCTTGTTGGCGCCCGTGATCGTGCGGCCGCGGCGGCCGTTATCGAACAGGGCGTCGACCGATTCCTGCAGCATGCGCTTTTCGTTGCGGACGATGATGTCCGGCGCACGCAGCTCCATCAGGCGCTTCAGGCGGTTGTTGCGGTTGATCACGCGGCGATAGAGATCGTTCAGGTCCGACGTCGCGAAGCGGCCGCCGTCGAGCGGCACCAGCGGGCGCAGCTCGGGCGGGATCACCGGGATCACCTCGAGGATCATCCATTCCGGGCGATTGCCCGATTCGAGGAAGCTCTCGACGACCTTGAGGCGCTTGATGATCTTCTTGGGCTTCAGCTCCGACTTGGTCTCGGCGAGCTCCTTGAGGAGATCCTGCTTCTCGCCCTCGAGGTCGAGATTCTCGAGCATGACGCGCACGGCCTCGGCGCCGATGCCGGCGGAAAAGGCGTCCTCGCCATATTCGTCCTGGGCCTCGATCAGCTCATCCTCGGTGAGGAGCTGATACTTTTCGAGCGGGGTGAGGCCCGGCTCGATCACGATATAGGCCTCGAAGTAAAGGACGCGCTCGAGCTGCTTCAGCTGCATGTCGAGCAGCAGGCCGATGCGGCTCGGCAGCGACTTCAGGAACCAGATGTGGGCGACCGGGGCGGCCAGCTCGATATGGCCCATGCGCTCGCGGCGGACCTTCGAAACGGTCACTTCCACGCCGCACTTTTCGCAGACGATGCCCTTGTACTTCATGCGCTTGTACTTGCCGCACAGGCACTCGTAATCCTTGATCGGGCCGAAGATGCGCGCGCAGAACAGGCCGTCACGCTCGGGCTTGAACGTGCGATAGTTGATGGTCTCGGGCTTCTTGATCTCGCCGAACGACCAGCTGCGGATGCGCTCGGGCGAGGCGATGCCGATCTGGATCTGGTCGAACGTCTCGGGTTTGGCGACCGGATTGGCGAAGTTGCTCAGTTCATTCATCAGTTTTTCCCTTCCCGGGGAGAATTCTAGTGCGTGGCGAAGAGGAGGGGGCGCCGCGCGAAGCGGCGCCCGCGCTCATCATTCCGCCGCGATCGCCTGGGTGTCGTCGTCGGTGTCGGCCACCGTGTTCAGTTCGACGTTGAGGCCCAGCGAGCGCATTTCCTTCACGAGCACGTTGAAGCTCTCGGGGATGCCGGCCTCGAACGTGTCGTCGCCCTTGA